>DLCK01000065.1 GCA_002480565.1 Phycisphaerales bacterium UBA7800
AACCCATCGCCGTGACAATAAAAGTTTGAATCAACAGGACAATAGACGCTGACGAACGGCTTCATACAACAGAACACCGGCAGCCACCGAAGCGTTAAGTGAATCGCAATTGCTCCCCTGCATCGGGATACTCACCGGCAAAATCCCCTCCCCAGCAGTCAACCATGACTGGGGTAAACCCGTATCCTCAGGCCCGATGACGATGGCGGTATCTGCTGCAAAATCCACCTTGTCCCATCGCATTTGAGCACGGTCGGATGTGGTGACGATCTGGATACCACCGGCTTTGAGCAATGTGATCGCTTGATCCTCGGGTACATCGGCCATCGGCAAGCTGAAAATCGCGCCAGTGCTTGAGCGGATCGCGTTGGGGTTGTACAAGTCAGCACCATGTGTCTGGGAGTTGGTGCAAACGAGCATCCCGCTGCAACCTGCCGACTCCGCGGTACGCGCCATGGCACCGAGGTTGCCTGGCTTTTCAATGCCAACCGTCACCAACCATAAACCAGGCTTCTCAGGCGTTTTTAAAAACAGTTCATCCACCGTCGTAGAACGATGTTCAAACACACCGACGGCACCTTGGGGATTCTCGCTGACGGTCATCTTTGCCAACACGCTGTCTGACACTTCGATGACCTGATGCTCGTTTAAACCAAAAGCCCCCTGCGGTGACCAGTCTTGAGGCCAGCGTCTGGGATACCAATAAAGTTCGGTGAGAACAAATCCAGCGGCTAAAGCGCGCGTGATCTCACGTTCGCGTTCAACAAGGAAGAGTCCGGTCTTGCGACGATGTCGTGATTCGAGCAATTTGGCAACCGCTTTGATCCGCGGATTTTGAGGACTGGTAATAAGCATCGGGATATGATAGTTCAGACCATGATACGTAGCGACCTGAGTTGATTTTCAAGATGTTTTATCGAAATCATCCAGACCTGACCGATACCCATAGCGTGACAGGGTCCACAGATTGCAAGGAAATTGATCGTGAAGTCGGTTACGAAATTCATTGCCATACTGGTTATCGGTCTGGGCTGCAGCCAAGTTCTTGCAAAAGAACTCCCAGCGTTGCACCGAGCTGTCCTGCAGGCTGATTTGGACAAAACGCGAACACTGCTGACCGACAAGCAAGCCAACAATCCCAACCAACGCGATCAACTCGGTTCCACGCCGCTTCACTTGGCTGTCCGCCATGACAACGTGGTTTTGGTCAAGCTTCTTTTGGATGAAGGCGCTAACGGCAATATCACTGACGGTCGCGGGCAAACTGCAATGGACATGGCCAAGAGTTGGACCGTCTGGTGGACACTGCTTCGCGGGGGCGCTTTGCCGGGTATCGACACCACAATCTTTTTGATCGCACTAGGCTTATTGGTTGTGCTGGGCCTGAGTGTCTGGCTTCGCAAAGTCAAGACCGACGCCCTGTTGCGAAATCATCCCGAAGCCTACAAACATCATCAAAGCTTCAACGATGATGAAGACTTCAAAGATGCAGCGTAAGACGTTTAAGCATATTCCCAACAAGACCACCGTCGATGCGGTCATGCGATTAACCGCCATGTGTTGGCAATGATGATGCAGGCGATAATCCCCATCACCACAGGCAGGAAGGTTGCGACCAGCGTCCACTTAAGACTGTTGGTTTCCTTCCAGATCGTCCAGATGGTCGTGCCACAGGGATTATGCAGTAGCACGAATGTCAGGAAGCAGACGCAGGTCATCAGGTTCCAACCTTGAGCGATGAGCATTTGCCCCAACTCGTCGTTGCCGACTTCGACCATCTTGCCGGTTGCCAGATTCGTTTCCGCGACACCGGGTAAAAGCAGGATCAACATGATAACAGTCGGCATCACGATTTCATTTGCGGGGATGGCGATGATATACGCCAAAAGCACAACGCCTGAAAGCCCCATCAGCCAACCCAGCGGTTGAAGGAAATTCATGATGTAAACACCAACGGTGTGATCACCAATGGACACATTGGCAACAAACCAGATCGCGACCCCCGCTGGTGCTGCCACGGCACAGGCACGAGCAAGCACAAACAGTGTCCGGTCAATGAGTGACGTGTAAATAATCCGCAGAATCGCAGGCTTGCGGTATGGGGGCAGTTCCAATGTAAACGTCGAACTCTGCCCGCGAAGCACCGTCCGCGAAAGTGCATAGTTGACCATAAACATGAACACCACGCCGATACCAACCACACCGATGACCGTCAATGCAGCAACGGTTCCCGCCCAGACACCCCCGCCAAGTTGCGTCGATGCAATGATCGCACCGATGGCGATGACCGTCGGGAATCTGCCGTTACAGATCATGAAGTTGTTGGTGATGATCGCAATGAGCTTTTCACGTGGCGAGTCGATAATGCGACATGCCGTAATCCCAGCAGCATTGCAGCCAAAGCCCATGGCCATGGTGAGCGCCTGCTTGCCATGCGCGCCGGTCTTCTTGAACATCGGGTCCATGTTAAACGCGATGCGTGGCAGGTAACCCAAGTCTTCAAGCAGCGTAAACAGCGGGAAGAAAATCGCCATCGGCGGGAGCATCACCGACACCACCCATGCAACACACAGGTAAATGCCGTCAATGAGTAAACTCGACATCCAACCCGGCGCATGGATCATCGTCATCAAGCTATGGAGCATTTCATACAGGCTGTAACACATCCCAGCCGGCAAAACCATGCCCAGGTATTCACTGACCCATTCGCCAAGACCACCCTCTTCAATGAGCAGTCCAGCTAAAAATGCTGAAGGCACATTCGCGCCCGCAACCGTCAGCCAGAACACCGAAGCAAAGATGAAAATCATCAACGGCCAACCCCATATCGGATGAGTCAGCAACCAGTCGAGTTTTTCATCCCATGCAGGTCCCTTATCCAATTCAGTCACCGTCGCATCCGTCACAGCGGTAGCATGAGTGTAAATTTCACCGACCAACTCATCACGAAAATGGTCATCAATGCCCTGACGTAAAGAGTCGATTTGTGACAGATAATTTTCAGCTGTCAGATTCTTTTCAGACATGGGCCACCTCACTTTGACCACTGCTTTGAGCAGGTTGATTAACCACACCTGCCACCGGCAAATGCACTGGATACAAGCTCGCAAGCTCTCCGGACAACAGTGCCTGACGGATGCGGTGATCCCCTTCAATCAAGCGGTATGCCACCCATCGTGGACTTGGAATCCCCGGCACCATTCGCTTAACCATCGGCACAATTTCATCCACCGTCTTCTGCAACTTCGCAGGCGTCGGGGGCAATTTCGGATTGCACTTAAGCGATCCATCCACGACACCCGCAACGGCCAAGACCAGCTTGTCAATACCTTGATTGCGACGCGCGGCCGTGGCCACCACCGGCACACCGAGTAAGGCTTCAAGTGCCGGGATGTCCACGGTGATCCCCTTGCGTTTTGCTTCATCCATCAAGTTCACGCAGACCACCGTCTTGGGCGTGATCTCCATGACCTGATAGGCAAGATTTAAATTCCGTTGTAACGCCGTCGCATCGGTCACCACGACGGTGCAGTCAGGCTTACCAAAGAGCACAAAGTCACGGGCGACTTCTTCATCCACGGATGCTGAAAGCAGCGAGTAGGTACCGGGCAGGTCCACGAGTTTGTACCGCTTACCACGACAGGCAAAGGCGCCTTCAGCGCGGGCGACCGTCTTGCCTGGCCAGTTACCGGTGTGCTGTTTGAGTCCGGTGAGGGTGTTAAACACAGTGGTCTTGCCGGTGTTGGGATTACCAGCCAGCGCGACGACATAGTCACAGCCGTCGAGCTTCACGCCCAGTCGCTGTGTCGAGACGGCATTGGGGTCGCATGAATTGCAACCGCCGCATGTCTCGGGATGCGTATTGGATTGAGTTGGATCAGATGACATAATTTAATGTCGAACTTTCTTGATCTATGGTTGCGGTGTCTTGAATGAGAATCTGCTTGGCTTGTTCCTGCCGAAGCGCGATGAGTGTCTGACGGACTTTGTACGCGGTGGCGGATCGGCCGAGGTTACCAAACTGTGCCGTGATTAATGTCCCGGGGGTCAACCCAAGGTCAAGTAACCGCCGACGTGAAAAACCCTGACAGGCAGGACTGATCGCAACGATCCGACCTGTCTGTCCCACATCCAACGTCGACAGCGGCTGGACCACCATCAATGATGGCTGCTCAGCGACAGGTCGAACCTGCACGCCCAGCGCCAAGGTGTTGGCCAGTTGGTGTTGCGTGTTATCAATGTCCATGGTCAACTGCTTTTCATCACGCGCAGTTACCGTCAAAGTCTGGCCGGGCGTGATCCCTTTGGCCAACACCTTGCGTAAAGCTGACGGTGGTTCGTCTTCCACATGCACGACCGTCGCAGGCTGGCCGACCTCCCAATTGGCCAGGGAGATGGCTTTGTCTTCAGCGGTCAACGCATTGGAACTGGGGATCGGATCACCATGCGGGTCATAGGAAGGAAAGCCCAGGTGTTCGTTAAGCGCGGTGAGTTGCTCTTCTGTGATGCGATGTTCAGCCCGATCAGCACGTTGATGAACCTGATCCAAAGGCATACCCGCATCGTGAACCATCTGTGTTTCAAGCAGGCGGTGAGCCCGAAGCAAATGTACCGCACGTTGGCGTCCATCATCCGTCAGTGACAGTTCCTCGTCATTGAGTTGAACCCAACGCTGTTCGAGCAAGCCATCAATGATGTGCATCATCCGGGCAGGTGTAATCCCCATAATGCCCCCCAGTCGAGCGACCGTGGGGACATGGTGTTCGAGCTTCAAGGATGCGATGAGTTTCAGTGCATCGTCAGCACTTTCAGTGTCTCGTCGCTTTTTTCGTTGCAGTGCCCAGACCGCCAGCATCAGCCAGACAGCAATGAGCAGACTACAAATCGCGAAGGTCAACATGACGTTTTCTCCGGTTTATACCGCTTGGAGTAGGATGCTAATTTTATTTTCAGCATGTAAAGTTTCAATTTTGACTAATCAAAATACAAGGCCATGGTATCAAAAATATTTGATTTGTCCACAGCAACAGCAAACCAACATGAGATCGGGAATCGGGAATCGGGAATCGGGCAGGATTTAAAACCGCTTGCGGTTTAGCACTGCCAACGAGATTGAATTTCGACAGTTGATCAGCAAGATGATTACTGCACGGGATCGGTTTCGCTGATACGCAGGGCTTGGCTTTGGACGGTTTCGGTGGTGACTTGGGCGATACTGTTTTGGCCGTTGTCCATGGTTGTGCGGATGCGGGTAGTCATCAGTGAATTTCGACCGACGGCTTCGTGGCGATCCATGTCGATGAGGACTTGGTGTTGAACGGTCCCCTCTTCGAGCGACAGGTCGATTTGGACGCCATCCTGTTGGGGTGGCATTTTGTCTTGGTTCATGTCGAGGGTGAGGATACCGTTGCCGGTGACGGTGGCCAGGTCGATGCCGGCGATGTTGCGGACACTGCTTAGGGTGTAATTCACTGCATGGTTCATGTGTCCCAGTTCATGCGACCAGCGGTATGCCGTTTCCCAACTCTGCCCGACGGATACTTGTGTTGGGGCAAAGGGGAGCGTGGCCAGATCACTTGCAGATTCGATAAAGTCCAGGTCTTCGGGGATATCGACTTCCTCGGCTACAGAAGCGCGCATGGCATCGGTGCCGGCGACGCTTTTGACTGAGCCGTCTGCTGCCATGGCAACCTCGATGGGTTTAGCGACCATTGCCTGCAGAACAGGATAGACCTGCGGATTGTCTGCGGTACCATCGCGTGTGTCGTTGTTTTGCGTCGTACCATCGGGAAGCGTGAGGGTCAGACTAAACCAGTCGAATACCATCTGACATTGTGCTGAGCCATCGGCATTGACTGCAAGGACTGACCATGTTGCATCCCCTTCGACGATGTAGCTTGACGCCTGCTGACGGTTCTTACCCATGAGGGTGATTTGCGTCGCCGTATTGCGTTTTGTCCATAGGCTGTACCGTGCCTGCTGACCGACTTTAAATTTCGGGCGAAGGTCAAAGACCATCTCCGAAGTCTGAGCCAATGTCTGCATGGAGCAGGTTAAGAGTAATGCGACAACAAGACATTGATACAAGCGTTTTCTCATGAAGACCGATTATACCGAGGCGATGTGTTGTTGTGGGATTATTTGTCCACTGCACCCAATGGGATGCAATAAATAAAAAAAGCGATGCCCAAAACGACATCGCTTTTAATCATTATTTTGTGCAGTTAACTCAGAGAGATGATGGCGGTTGATGCATTGAGTTGTATTCGGATGCAGCAAGATCGCCGTGTAATTCAGTTTGGTTTGCAGGTAACTGTTTTTTTCGAAGTTCGCTTCGGATGTCCAAGAGCGTATTGTTAATCGAAAAAATCACAATCAACAATTCGCAATAAATACGAATAAATAACGGTCCAGCAAGAACTGTTAAAATACCGATCAAGACCATTTCGATACTGCCATTTTGGGTGAATAACCCAGCAATGATCTGGGAAAATCCTGTGAGTTCGACAATCACCACAAAGACCCAGAACAACACCTGCAAGACAAACGGCGTGATCATTTTACGAAAATTCAGATAGTCTCTCATTTGAAACCCCTCGGAACAACAAACTAGAAATCAGATATTCACCCCACACCAGGATGGTTTATTTTTGTATCAAATCTGTCATCTGAATCCGTGAACATCACGGGACATTCTCATGCTCAGCGAGTACAGCTTGGGCGGCTTCGAGGTCCTGGGGCTTGACCAACACCTTCACGTAACCTGGAGCGTCCGCTCGAAAACCGGATGTGAGTTCGCCCCACATTGCTGCCTGTATACCTTCACCTTCCAACGCAGCGATCAGAATCGCAGCCTGGGGTTCCGAGGGCAGACTCACCAACACCACTGGGTCTGGATGATTGACTTCATTCATGGCAAACTCCTTCTGTTCAATGGTATGCCCGCGCGCAAGCGCATGGCAATACCCCGGTCACAAATGAAGGCCAGAAATCTGATACTCAGCTGGGCGCGTTGTACTTGACCGGCTTGGACTTGCTCTTGAAGACTGGCGAGGGTTCGCCAATGATCTGCATTTTGTTGTTGAGCGTATCAGCCATGGTGCGAAGATTGGTTTGTTCGAGGAACTTGCGGATTTCACCACGCAGGCCCTTCCACTCTTCATGCTGAGGACATGGTTGATCGTCATCACACTTGGCCATCCCCACCACGCAACTGTCAAGGTCATCCTTGGAGTCGATAATGGACATGATGTCGATCAGTGGAATGTCCTGCGGCGGACGTGCCAAGGCAAAACCACCCCCACGCCCCTTGGCAGAGACGAGTAGACCGTTACGAACCAGATCCTGAAAAATCTTAGCCACAAAGTGACGCGGCAGGTCCGTTCCTTCACACAGTTCGTCCAACAAGACATAGCCATCGGGGCGAACCATGGTCAACCGCGTTAAAGCGCGGATGGCGTAAGCACATGCATTTGAATAAATCATCGATTCTATCCTGTACGCGTAAAAAAGCGGGATATCCTTTTGACGCTTCCCATACTCAATAAAAAGTCACAATCAACAATGTGACGATATTATGACTAAGTTGTACCATAAAACAACACCAAGAGAGATTTTAATAGTTTTATCTTCAGTATGTATCGGCAAGAAAGTAGCTAACCCGTGAAAAAACAAGCAATCAAGAGAATTGGCGTCATGACTGGCGGGGGCGATTGTCCCGGTCTAAACGCCGTGATCCGTGCCGTGACCAAGACCGCCATCTACCAATACGGCCTGGAGGTCTTCGGAATTGAAGACGGTTTTATGGGTTTAGTGCAGAACCGAATCCATCCGCTCTCCGCCAATGATGTGAGCAATATTCTCACCCTCGGTGGCACGATTCTGGGAACTCACAACAAATGTGACCCCACCCGCTATCCAGTCACCGACAGCGATGGCAATACCGAATTCAAGGATGTCTCGGACCGTTGCATGGACCATATCAAGCACCATGAACTCGATGCGATCATCGTCATCGGTGGCGATGGGACGATGTCCGGTGCCGCCAACTTTGTCCGCAAAGGTGTCAACTGCATCGGCGTCCCCAAAACCATCGACAATGACCTTGAAGGCAGCGATATCACCTTTGGCTTCTCAACGGCTTGCATGGTGGCTACCGAAGCCTTGGACCGCATTCATACCACTGCTGCATCACATCACCGGGCGATGATCGTCGAAGTGATGGGACGCAATGCCGGCTGGTTGGCGCTACACAGTGGTGTCGCATCAGGTTCGGACATTATCCTTTTACCTGAAATACCTTACGACATTGACAAAGTCTGCCAGGCCGTGCTCAATCGCTCCAAGCACGGCAAGCGATTCTCCATTCTCTGTGTCTCCGAAGGCACCAAACCCAAAGGCGGCGAATTGGTGGTCGATCACATCGATCCCAACAGCCCGGACCCTATTCGCCTCGGTGGTGTTGGCAAAGTTGTCGCAACGGATATTGAAAAACGTACAGGTATTGAAACCCGGACCACCGTGCTGGGCCATGTCCAACGCGGCGGCACCCCTGTCCCAGCCGACCGTGTGTTAGCGACCGAATTCGGCCATGCTGCACTGCAAGCCTTGATGCAAGGCAAGGAAAATCGCCTGATCGTCATGCAAGGCAGAACCGTCACCGACGTGGACCTGCTCAGTGCCGAAGGCAAGCAACGCATTGTGAAATTGGACAACCCAATCCTTCAAGCCGCCCGCGATGTGGGTACGTCGTTTGGAGACTGATAACGAGCTATTGGACAATCCGTCGCAAATCAAGACACAAAACAGCCAAGACAGGATGACTATCACGTCACCTTGCCTTGGCTGTATGATCCATTTGCTATTCAAAATGCACGGATATTAATCATCAAGCCCCAACTCGTCCTGTAGATCACGCAGCTTTTTCTTCTGATCAAGAATATTGACTTGCCGTTGAAGCTGAGTCAATTCATCACTTGCTTCTGCTTCTGCTTTTTCCTTGGCTGCATGAGCATCATAAATTGTTTTAGCCGAATCAATAAATGATGAGGCCGCATTGGTGCTTGCAGGTGTTGCTGTCGTATTCAGCTTGGTTAATGCGCCCGTTTCAGGATCGAAAACAGGAGCGATTTTGCTGCCAGGTGTATTGAGACCCGCAGGTAAAAAGGCAACACTTCCCAATTGCGCAACAGTCATTTTCTGACTCTTAATTTCTTTACCATCGATCATTATTTTGACATTAACCAAAGCAGGTATGCGATAACGATACCCCCTATCTCTGGCAGCTGCCTTGCTGGGTACCATTTTGGAGAACAACTGATTTTGAACTTGCGGATCGAAAGAAACGTCCAATATCACCTCTTGCAATGATCTGCCCAATGTGATTCCAGCAGGCCAAGTAGTGGATTGCTGCACTTGTGTTTTAACAGGGTTCTGAGCATTTGAACTTATGCCATTAATCCCGACTTGACTTTGCTGGGTAACACTGGTTTGATTGGGAATCTGCAGGCCCATGGATGGATCAAGTTTGAATAAACAGGGGGGCTTGTTGAATAAAATTTCCCTGTCACTTCCATTGATTTTCAGAACCGGTGTTATTTCAATTGGCAATTCATATGTTTGCACCACGACATCACCTGTAAAAACACGTACAAGTTTGGCTTCCTTCGTATCCAACTCAGACAGAATCCGATTGAGTGTGTCCAAAGGCATGGCGCCCCGCCAACCGACATTACTGCCTGCAATAATGGTTTTGCGTATTTCTCTTATTGACTTGATTTCTTCTAGCACTATTTCAATTTGTTTACGACCTGAATCCTGCACGTCAGACAATCTTTCGGTACCTATAGATTTTAGGCCTGGAATTACTGCCCCTACGATCTGTGCAGCAGACTTTAATGTTTCAGAAACAGTTGCCAATGTTTGATCAGTGATATCAGATGTCGTGGATGACAACGCGTAGTTGTTTTGCCATACCATGCTAAAATCGCGTTTCTCCAACAGCCCCCCTTTTAATTCAACATAATAAACTTGCCCTGGATCAGGCTCAGAACGTGCCTCAAATGCGACATCCGTAACCTTGCAAGTCACTATCGGCACGGGAACTTTTATAGTCTTTCCATCCTTTATAACTTCTTTGACTTTTCCGAAAAAAACTTTTTTTTCAGGCAAATCGATGCTCTTTGAAATTAGCGCACGCAAATCTGCCTGCTGTTCTTCTGGTACCATTTGGAGCAAACTGCTGGCTGTGACTGTTTTACGATTAACTGTGAACTTGGTCTGGATCACCGTCTGAGGCAATGCGTAATAGACTCCCGAATTTTGCGTTGAATCCTCCAAACTGGCAGGTTTAACAACGACTCGCGTTTCACATCCAACTAAATACAAACTGAACCACTACCGGCTGA
>DLCK01000057.1 GCA_002480565.1 Phycisphaerales bacterium UBA7800
TTCAGCCGGTAGTGGTTCAGTTAGGAGCAGGATTGATGAAGCAATGCACAGTCTTAATGGGGCTGCTGGGTTTGATGTTTGTCAGTACGGTGGCAGCTCAAAACCAACAGAAAAAGCCGACGCCTTATCCGGATAAAAACGATTCGCAAGCATGGCCAGGTGTCGGGCCGATCCGTGTCTTTCAATGGATGGTGGATAATCGCAATTACTACTGGACAAGACGGCAAGCGGATCAGAACAAGATTGTGCTCGTGGGCGACTCGTTAATTGGAGGATGGCGCAAACACCTGAAGACCTATTTCCCACAAGGCGGCATTGCCAATCGTGGGATCGGCGGGGATGTCACGCGAGGTACATTGTTTCGACTCAAAGAAGATGTACTGGATCTGAATCCCAAAGCAATCGTGCTGTGCGTCGGCACCAATGATTTAAGCGCTCATGCCAATCCCAGCGGTGTTGCGGATAACATTGCTGCGATCATCAAACAGGCAACTGACCATCAAGCTCAGATGCCAATCATTCTCTGTAACATCCCGCCACGCAATCACCCCAAGGCGCCGACAAAACCAGGTGCAGTGTCAGATTTAAATGCACGGATCAAGAAACTTGCAGATGAAAATGAGCACGTCACTTTACTTGATCTCTTCGCTGCTTTTGCAAAGTCCGATGGCATGCCTGATCCGCAGTACTTTGGCAAGGACCAATTGCACATCGCGACAAAGGGATATGAAAAATGGGCTGAACTTCTCAAAGAGAAAATCACCTTACTGGAGCTTGATCAAAACGCATCGAAGCCCAAATCTCAAGCGTCAGCAAACCAACCGATCAAAGACTACCGTGCAGGTAAAAATTGGATTGACCCGGCAACTGAAACCTTGGCCAGCCAGCAAGGCAGTCACCAGCAAATCGCATTCACCGTCCCCATGGCTCAACGCGTGCCCGATGGATACCAGTTGACTTTTTCCGACGAATTCAACGGCAAAGTCGTCGATAAAACCAAGTGGTTCCATCGATACATTTACGATAATGCCAGGCTCGATCATCTCAACGATGAGGTTGGCAGACGCGTCGACAGTGCGCTTTCCATCAAGGATCAGGCGCTGACGATCACCGCCACGCCACGTAAAGACAAGCTTTGGAACACAGGTTTGTGTCGATCCAAATGGACGTTCAAATACGGATACATTGAAGCGGCGGTAAAGTTCCCGGCCAATCGCGGGGCATGGCCATCTTTCTGGCTTAACTCCGGTGTGCAATATCCCAATGGCAAATTCTCACGACTGAACTGGCCTCCGGAAATCGACATCTTCGAACTGGTCAACAACGGCCGCGAAGGACCATTCACCATCACCTCATTTGCGCATGGCAAGAAAGCCAAAGGCGAAACAACCTTCACGCTTCTGGACAAGTGGGGCAGTTACAAACCTGGCTACAGCTTTGCGGATGGCAAGTGGCATGTGATCACCTGTCACTGGACGCCAACGGATTCAACCACCTGGGTGGATGGTGTTAAAATCGTCTCCCGTCAATTCCAATGGCTCTATAACGATGGTGACCAAGCTGTGCCTGCGCATATTCTCCTGGACATGGCGATCGGCGGTGAGTGGCCAGGCATGCCCCAAACCAAAGACCCGATGGTCCTGCAGTTTGACTACGTCCGTGTGTATCAAACGCCAGACCAAATGGCAGCATCAGCGACTGCAATGCCTTGAGCGTAGTCAGGCAACATATTTCCAGCTGCCAGGGCAAACGTATGTAAGCAGTGAATAGGGATTCGTGATTAGGGATTAGTCACAAGTTAGTTGATGTCATATTTTTTGCTTCTTGCAAATCCATCATCACAAATCCCTTTTGACGAATAATGCTTACAGGCGTTTGTCCTGTTCAGTCACAAAAGGGGCTACTACATGGATCAACCATCAGTTATACTGCATGGATTATGAAGATAGAATCCGGGGAACAACACACCTATAAAACGCACGCGACATGGGGTCAGTACCAGCTTGCTGCGATTGGCATTGTGCTCTTGGCAATTGTGATCGGCGCGGGCATCGGGTTGATGAATTCCAGGTCTCAGCCATCAGCATCAACTGCCGATGACGTGTTGCACTACACGCCAGCATCCGGGACGTTTGACACAGAGATTGTCTTCCAAGGCAACACACATCTGATCAAGTTTCGGAAGATTACTTTCAAGCCCATTGATACCAACTTTAAATGGACTGCTACGACAAGCCAGTCCCCGGCTGATACTTTATTACGAAGTGTTGCAGGTATCATACAGACATCAACCGAACAGGCGTATTTGGCCAATTTCAGTTCAGCATATCAAGACGCCAGGAAGCTTCACGAAAATCTGGTCGAATGGGAGATAGATGGTTTTGATGCCTATATGTCCTATCTCAAGGACTTTTATTTGGGAGCCCAGTTGATTGGGGTGTTGGAATGTGATGGTTTTCATGTCGTCGTGATCGACATCCCAATCCCCTCCGAACCAGGCAGAGAGCCCATCCGCGCTGGCATGCCCGTGATCAAAGAGGGCGATCAATACCTGTTAGCACCGGGAGCAAAGCAAAATCGCCCCTTGCTTCAAGAGCTATCCAAGATGAAGTATTCGTTTATGGATTAGGTTTGGTTGTAGGGAAAATCCGCTTAGAACAAAGGCGTCTGGCAAAGGCGGGAGAGGGGAGCTGCCAGAGGGAAAAACGGTTCCTGACATGCTCTGTAGAGAACCTTTGCGATTGAGGGACAATGCAGAATAGAGCATTAAAAATTCCTCTTGATTTCAATGGGTTTTCATTAACCCAAAGTTATCCATTAATTCTGAACGAGAGCTTCTCTACAGAGCATTCCTGACACCTTTTTGCTCCTTGCAGTCGGTAGTATTCCACAGGTGTGGTATTGAATTTACTGGAGAAAATCGATGAGTTGGTTGTATAGTGTGTACTCAAAGGAAAAAAGTTCTAAGGAAATTTTGGAAATACTAATATCTGTTCAGAATCTTGTTCGGGATGTGGTGGGATATATAAATACAAAAACATTGGAATTGAACGCAAGCATTTTTTCAATTTATGACAACGCTAAGCAATATGAGATCGGCAAAGATGATAAATGGAATTGGTCTCCAAGCCAATATTTGTGGATCCAATGTTCCGGTAGACTAGGAATTGATGTTGAATTGGAAAGTGTAAAACATTGCGATCTGGAATTCTTGAGATCGGATATGATTTCTAGAGGGGTGGATGATAGACGTATTGATCGCGCCTTGTATATAGTTGAAAATGGCTATTGCTACTCAATTAGGGCATCATTTAACAATGACCTTGTTTTATACGTTGCTTTGTTGTCTCTAGCATCCTTGCTGGCACAGAGTACTCAAGGATTTATTTATACGCTTGATGCAGATGGCTTGTCGTCTCGAGTTCCATTGTGGGGAGAAGAGCTTGAAGTGTTATTGAGAAGTAACGGGGGAGCAAAGGGGACATTCTGAATTGTTGACTCAGAGACAAAGGTGTGTAGCGGCGCAGAAGAATATCACTTGATAATTGTTCGGGTTTAGCTCGTTGAACAAAACCTCTGGCATTTGATCATAGCACTGAAATTTACAGATGGCGCGTATTGATTGCGCAAAAACACATTGTTCTTTGGCAAGTCAATATCGGTTGTGGGTTGCATTCAAGTACTTGTGGTCAATTTAGCCACGCACGTCACCGAGTGGAACAACGTCGTGTCGGATTATGACTGGGACGGAAAAGGTGTCAGGAATGCTCTGTAGAAAAGCCATTTCACTAAAAGAATCCCGATGTTGTGGGTCAGCACAGCCAGACGCATTTCACGGTTACGGGCATGGTATGAATGGGCAGCGATCACGGCTCCCTGATTACGTTTGATCATACTAAAGACGGTTTCAACCTGCCAACGTTGGCCATAGGGTCGAAGGTGAATACGTTGGGACATCAACCTGCGATAGTATCCACCCGGTGGCTTGTTTGTGGGGCGACCATGCTTGGGCGGGATGGTCGTGACAATGCCATATTCATCACGCGCATACATATGACTCGACTCGCTATCGTACCCTGCATCAGCAAGCAGGGGGCGGAAAAGGTGTCAGGGAATGAATAAGGGACATTCTGAATTAATGCAATAATGTAGAATGTCCCCTCTTTCCCCCTTCCTTTTCTAGGCCTCCTTTTCCGGATCTTTACTCCTTTTAAATGAGTTTCTGCATCTGCATGGCGATGTCGGGATTTTTATAGAGCGTATTGACCATCAGGCTGTACTTGTCGGTAAAGGTTTTATTGCCGATGAGCTCACCGAAGACCTGCTTGAGTTTAAGGAATGAAAGTGGATCGTTGGCAGTTGCTGACGCAGCTTTGTGCAATTCTTCTTTCATTTCGTCGACGATATCAAGCTTGTTACCATCCTTGCTTGTTCCCTTGTCGGAATAGTAGCACCATGCTGCAAGGACCAGTGTTGCATAGTCAATACTGCTGCCACGTTTGAGGTTTTCGTTGAGGGTTGGGATGAGAAACTTAGGTAGTTTGGACGAACTTTCCAGACAGATTCGTGCCAGGTTGTCCTTGATATTGGGATTGCTGAATCGCATAATCAGCGAGTCTTTGTAGGCTTCGAGATCGATACCTTCAACGGGGGCCAGAACCGGGGTCGCTTCGATATCCATGAACTGACGCAGGTAGGTTGCAAACAGCGGATCTGCCACGCAACCGTCAATGGTCTGATGCCCATGTATCGAGCCGAGTAGTCCGAGCACGGAATGCCCTGCGTTTAGCAGTCGAAGTTTCATGGTTTCGTAAGGCGTGACATTGTTTACAAATTGGGCGCCGACGGTTTCCCATGCGGGCCTGCCCAGTGGGAATTGATCTTCAATGACCCATTGCCTGAAGGGTTCACAGGTGACTGGCCATTCGTCTTTGATACCGAATTGCTCTTGAAGAGTTTTGATATCAGCTTGCGTGGTCACAGGGGTAATGCGGTCGACCATGGCATTGGGAAACTGCACGTGAGCTTCGATCCAATGCGCCAGATCGGGGTCTTGTTTGAGCGCAAATGCCAGGAGCATTTTACGGGTCATCTCGCCGTTGAGTTGGATGTTGTCACATGATTGAATGGTAAAAGCAGGTAAACCCGCTGCACGTCGTTTTCTTAATGCTTCGGTCAGATAGCCAAAGAGCAGTCTTGGTTTTTGAGGATTCGCCAGATCATGGATTACATCCGGGTTCTCAAAATCAAACTCACCCGTTGCAGGGTTGAAGTTGTACCCGCCTTCGGTGATGGTCAGGGAGACGATTTTTGTATTCTCGTCCGCCATCCGATCTGTGACTGCCTGGGGATCATCACAACCGAGCATGAAATCCACGAGTGAACCGATCACACGGTTTTCAATTTGGCCATCAGGATGTTTGATAATCAGTGTGTAGAGGTAGTCCTGACGTTTTAAGATGTCCGCGATTTTGCGGTCTGCTTCGCGGAGTCCGATGCCACAGATACCCCAATTGGTTTGGCTGGAATTGCCCAGGAGTTCATCGGTGTAGCATGCTTCATGGGAGCGATGGAATCCCCCGACACCAATATGCATGATGCCTGCGGTGATTTTGCTCCGATCATAGGTTGGGCGTGCGATGGCTTGGGGGAGTTGGGAGAGGTTTTGCTGATTTAATTGGATAAGGGTTTTCATGCTTGGATTCTCAAATTCTCATTTTGTCTGGAGGGCTTTTTTTCGACGAAGTGCCCAATAGGCGGTTACAAAATAAACAATCGTACAGATGAAGCCATAACGGTAGAACAAGTCTCGGTTTTGCAGATAGACTTCCATGTCCGGGCTTGCGAACATGGTCGTGATGGCCAGCCCCATCGTGATGGCTAGACTCACCCATGCGATTGTCACCAAAGATCGGGACATGATCGAGGTATCTTTCACAGCGGGCTTGGCGATACTTTCCTGATGCTCATGGTAAGCGTCGACTGTCTGATTGTATTCTTCCATGGCTGCCTGTTCGACAGGGTACGCTTTTGCCGCCCCGTAGCACTTGGCCAAAAGCGTGTAGACAATCATCGTCACAATCCATGTCGGGAGAAACAGGTAGTAGAACGACATCACATTCAGTGCGTTTAAACCAAATCCGAAAGCCAGGCCGATTCCCCACGATGCCACTGCGGGCGTGCTGTGCGTTAATTTCCGGTAGCTGACCCAGTAGCGACTAAAGCCGATGCGTGGGAAAATGAAATGCTCCGCAAAGACAATGCCACCCACCGGAACAACCAGCAGTCCCGCATAGGTCAGAAGGGGGAGCATCTTGGTGAAAACAAACGGGAAGCAGGCGACGATCACAGTGACAACACCAACCGCAAGCGTGGTCTGTTTGCGAGAATGTGTGTGGAAAATTGCCTGAGCAGCCAGACCTGCCCGGTACAGATTTGCGTTTGCAGTTGTCCAGCCTGCAATGATGACAATGACAAAACCCGAGAGTCCAAGAGCCTCAAAGGCAACGTCTCCTGGGTCCAGGTCGATGATTGTTTTCTTGACGAGTACCGCAGTTCCTGCGCCCATGATGCCTGCTGCGATCCATGCGATGTAATGTCCAAAAAGCATCCCGGAACTGGTGCATAAACCGTAGATCGGTTTCTTGGCATAACGTAGCAATGCCATGTCGATGAGTCCGAAATGGGTGATGGTGTTAGCTGCCCAGGCAAAGCCGACGACTTCAAGCAGGCCAATCCCCGGCTCACCTTGAGCATTCACCCCCGTCCAGATGGACTTGTCGCCAATGGTGATGAAATCAGCAAAGTTATTCAGGACTGTATGCCCTAAGACCGAGTAGGCCAATGCAGGTAACAGAACCATCGCGCCTGCTGCAAACATCACAAAAAGCCAAGGGGCGCAGATGCTGGAAAATTCAGAGACTGCATGAAAGCCGTACATTGCAACGAAGACCACGATCGCGCCCACTGCCAGCACCACAAGGACAAACCATGCATTGGTTGGATACCAGTTTAATTGTGCTGGAACGTTAAACAGAAACCTTACTGCGGTACTTGATACGGTAATCATTGCAGCCGAGATGACGGTGAAAATGATGACGTTAGCCCAGTTGTAGAGCTTGGTCATTGAATTGCCAGCAATTTTATCCAGATAAGTGTAGAGGCTCAGGCGCGTCTGGATGGCAATGGGGGTCGTGATGAGCGTCCAACTGAGAATCGCTAAAATGTTGCCAATTAATAGACCAAGGAGAATGTCTCGCGTTTGAGCACCTAAAGCGACAAACGTGGCGCCAATGACGAACTCGGTAGCGGCGACATGTTCGCCGGCATAGAGCCCCAGAAAATGGGGCCAGCCGCAAAGCTTGTGTTTGGCAATGGGTAGTTGCTCATCACTGACGCCTTGGAATTGTTCAAAATTCTTTTCGTTTTCCATGAGGTTTTTCGCTTGTTAAGGGGTTAAATTGACTGGAGCTCAGCGGGTAAAAGGGGGCAGGCAGGCTCCATTCTTAGAACACACAAAAGCAGCAACTTGATTGGCCAAGAGCGTCATCTCGCACGCAACTTGCCGAGTAAGCATCAGTACCTGCTTGATGGCAGTGGCAGGCAAAATTGGTCGGGGCTCTGCCAAGATGTACTCCATCGGGGAACAGGTCCCATAGAATTTTTCCGATACCTGCGACTTTAAGGATAGAAAGCATAAAGCAGTCTCTTTAAAATTCTAAGACATCGACAACAGCTGTTAAAAAATGGTGCGCAGTACAGTCTGATCGTCTTCCAGAAACTGACAGTTTATGATTTTAAATAGTGTTTATTTAACGACCATGCTTTGAGAAATTGGATAACAGAATCAGCTGTTGGACTAAGACTCAGTTTACTTGGGTTGCTCGATGATTACCATTAGTATTTGATTGTCACGGCGATGGGTTTA
>DLCK01000032.1:0-27411 GCA_002480565.1 Phycisphaerales bacterium UBA7800
CTTTGTTTGAAAAATGGCGGAGAGAGTGGGATTCGAACCCACGGTGGACCGGAGTCCACACTAGTTTTCGAGACTAGCACATTCAACCGCTCTGTCATCTCTCCGGCGGTGTGTTGTTCTGAGTCGTATATTGTCTAGGCTACAGCCGACTTGTCAAATGCTTTAGGTACAAGAAAATGCCATCCCATTTATTCAACAGGATCATTTGCTCAGACCAACACGAAGCACATTGCCTCAGCCAGTCCTAATCACCCTACAACAGTCTTACTGCTGTCGCCTCGAAGCACCCTTAGTGTCACCGGCAGGTTAAAGTGCATATCCTCTTCGACGAAGTAAAACTCTTCCACATCCCCCCCATAATTGTCGAGTAGTTCGGAGACGATTTCCTGAACCAAATGCTCAGGAGCAGATGCACCCGCGGTGATCACCACGGTTTGATCCGCGTTAAACCAGTCATGCTCCAACTCAGACTTATCGTCGATGAGCTTGGCGGGTGTGCCATCAAGATGAGCAATCTCCATCAAGCGAACAGAGTTGGAACTGTTCTTTGAACCCACAACCAGGACCATGTCCGCATCTGACGCACCACTGCGAATAGCGTCCTGGCGATTGGTTGTCGCGTAACAGATGTCTTCTGTCGGAGGCACCTTGGCATTGGGGTATTTCTTGATGATCGCACCCATAATCAGTTCAGCATCATCACGACTGAGCGTGGTTTGCGTGATGTATGCGATTTTGTCTTCAGTGGTGAATGGGAGATTTTCCACATCTTCGGGTGATTCCACAATGGTGATGGCATTGGGCGCTTCGCCGACCGTGCCTTCGACTTCATCGTGGCCGGCGTGGCCGATGAGCAGGATGTTATAACCCTGCTTGGCGTAGCGAATCGCTTCCATATGCACTTTGGTCACCAACGGGCAGGTCGCATCGATAAGCGTGCAACCGCGACTCTTAGCAGCATTGCGCACAGCAGGCGAAACGCCATGAGCACTGAAGATCACAGTGGACTTGGCGGGCGCTTCATCAATGGTGTCAATAAAGACAACGCCTTCTTTGATGAATTGGTCAACAACGTGACGATTGTGCACGATTTCGTGATAGACATACAAAGGCGTGCCCACGATTTTGAGCGCTTCTTCGACGGTCTGAATCGCCATGTTCACGCCGGCACAAAAGCCACGCGGATTGGCCAGGAGAATTTTCATGAGGTGTACTTCCTGATTACAAACTAATTGTTCGAATACAACATGATAGCCGGTTTGGATTACTGGTGTAACCAAGCATGCAAATCCTGCCAAGAACAGTTGGAGCCAGAGGCTTGTGGAAATGTGGATCGAACAACGCTCGATTAATGATATTTTATCTGTTTCAATCCATTAGCTCCACGTGCAGCCCAACAGCATAAAAATGCTGCCGCTCAGACCCACAAGATTCCACAAAAGGATTGAAAACCATAAAACGCCTATTTAAAAGCGTTTTGACTTATAAAATCCAGCCAACGGATCAAACAACCTTTAAAATTATTTTATCAACTCCTCCTATATTAATCTTGACCTTTCGCTTTTAAATGTTAGTTTATCATTATTGTCAATTCTCCTGGCACGAGAATTCATCTACAAATCTGTTCCGAGAGTTGATTCCAACTCGATCTTTGCCAATTTTGTGCAGCCACCAGTCGTCTAGTTCCACATACTTTTCTGCACGGTCATTCAGACATGGGAGACAACACATGCTGACCATACGTTCACTTCAACGGGTAGGCCTGATCCTTTTGCTGCTTACAGTCCAATGCATCGCAGCAGACCCTCTGACCGTTCGACAAAAACACCTTTGGACCGACGGGAGCAACTGGACCATCTCCGGATCAAGTGTCTCTGCTTCAGAACTTGAAACCTCCCCTACCGGTGACGTACTGGTTTGGCAGGCCTACAACACCGCAAAAAAATGGGTCCAAATCGACACCCCCACCATCGTTGGTAACGATTTCTCAGACTTTGATACAGTCGAACTGATCATCGACTCCGAAGCTGCGACCGGAGCCCAAATCAATCTCAATTTTGGAAGCACAGGCCCAAACAATGGTGGCGACTATTACCTCTACTCCTTCACCGTAGACTGGGTCGGCCAAAAGATATTTCGACTCAACCTGTTTACCGACTTCGTGAAATACCGATCACCTGACGGGATCACTTCCATCACGTCCGCGATGATCAGTTCCGATGGCTGGGGTTCCACTCCCATCGCTGGAACGGTCCTGCGAATTCATCAACTGGTACTCAAGAATTCACACGCAGGCCGTGAGCTGCGTGACTTTGGCACGCAATGGCGATTCAATAATCGCGACCTGACCGCTGCCGACTATGTCATGATCGACGGGCATGCAGCAATGGATTGGGATGCAGGTTCATCCTATGACAAATGGTTGAAAATCCAACCTGAAGAACCCAACTGGGAAAACTGGTCGGCATACGACACCGTCGACTTACTACTCGTCTCCGGCACAGCAACCGGCGCGCAAATCAACCTTGTCCTTACCAGCCCCGGCCCCAATGGTGATAGCGATTACTACATCAAATCCTTTAACGTCGACTGGGTTGGCCAGCGTCTCTTGCGCTTTGCTTTACCAAGTGGATTCTCCGGCGTGCGATATCCCACAGGCACAAACCTGATCACCAAAGCGATGCTCAGCAATGACGGCTGGGGCGCAACGCCAACACCTGGCACATCGCTGATCATTCGCAAACTCGCATTGCGATCAAGCACGCAAGTCGCAACCGACACCGTGCTTTTATCCAGCATCACACCGTTGGATAGTTCGATTACCGATCCCTACGAAACACTACTGGATAACAGCGGCCAAGCCGTCTGGGATGCGCCGAACTTTAATCGCGTCAATTACAGCGGTGCGACGTTTTATATCAATCATCAGGCCAATCAGACTTCACGTATTCACTTCCGATACCACACCGGGGCGGTGCAGGCTGACGGTTTACCCGCATGGTTTAGCGTAAGACTTTTTGACCCGCAGGATCACTGTGTCGGTTCTGTTGACCTGCAGCAAACCGACTCCGGTTGGTACGAAGGCTGGATCGACATGCTCGGTCAAGCAAGTGGGCGTTATCGCCTGGTAACAAGTGGTATCCATGGCGGCTTTGTCGTCGCAACCGATCACCCCACCCCCATCGGTTTAAACGGTGGCTACATGCTTGGCGTCCATGGCAATCAGCAAGCAGACCACTATGTCTACATCCCCAACGGCGTCACCGATTGGACCCTTCGCGTGAGTTCCCCATGGGCCAATCAAACCGTCAGCGTCTATGACCACACCAATACACTTGTTGGCCAAACCATAGCGGTCCAATCCTCATTGAGCTTAACGAGCATGGACTTTACCAATGTCACCGGCGGCAACGTTTGGCGGATTCATCAAGACGGTGGCCAAACACTTCGCATCTATTGCTACGGCATCCCCGGTGTTCTGTGGACCAGTGAAGCAGACGCACTAAGCAATCAAAGTGACGATATCACCATCAACTCCCGGCGCGTTGCACATGGTTGGCAGGCAACCATGATGGATTGGTTAAGCAATCGAGTTGCCAGTGACTTTACCCTCCAAACACCGTCATCGCCGACAATGCCCGACCTGAGCAGCATTGCAGATGCAACCATGATCAAGAACGTCTCAGCATTCGGCCTTTACGGATTCATGAATCAATCCGTCGAAGATTTACCGATCCAAATCCTTGATGTAACGTCCCCATGGTTGGGCATTATCAGTGATACCGATCCGACAGGTATCACGCCAAATGCCGATGCAGCCCAAGACCATGACCAAAGCTGGCGTGCCTATTCGCAGGCATGGCTATACACCTACGACGCAGGCGGACTCAATCCGTATGCGGGTGATCCGGGTTTAAAAAACCGCGTCATTGCGGCAGCGATTCAAAGCTGGCTGATGATTGGCGAAACCGAAATCATCCATTGTGGCACACCTACCAGCAGCGTCCCTGATGGCAACGCTTTTGCCTACGTGCCGATCCTCATTGAAATGTATGGCTTGATTCAAAACGACTTGCCTGCAGACCTCAAACAAGCTTTCCTTGATGGCATTGTCGCTCTTACCCATCGCTACCAACACTATGACAGCTACATGAACAATCAGTGGATGCATATCCTTGTCGCCCTCGAAGCTGCTTCGGTCTACGGTGACGATGCACTCTTTGAACAAGCCTACCATCGACACTTAAATGCCTGTCTGAATCACAACAGTGGCAACGTCTATAACATGGGCCAAAGCCCTGCCGGTTACTACCACGAACAAGGTGGTATTGATGGCAATTACAACGCGATGAATGAATACATGCTGGCATTGCAGTATCGCAAGACCGGCAATCCCGACATCTGGGATAGCCTGCAAAAAAGTTTTGAACTCCGCCGACACCTGTTATTTATCAATCAGGAAGGCAAGCTCAATTCACCCATGAATTGGAACCATCGCCAGTCCGCTTCTCTTGTCAGCGGATACCCAAGCAACCGACTCATGGCAGATATGCCTCAAGCTGCAGCGATACTCACGCGCTACGATACATCCGATCCCTACTACGTGAACTGGAACTGTATTGACCCGACACTGGCGCGGAACACGGTCACGTTCTGGTGGAACAAACTACCCAATGACGGACAAGGCACCGGACGCGCGGGCGGTACACTTGGTGGTGACCTTGCTTTCTTCGCACCACCTGTCTCGACCACCATCCCACAAATGGCTTGCCAACTTGCTGCCCCATACACACAGGACTTCGCAGGTGAATTCCAGGTCGGCCGATTCAACCAATGGTACGCCATCACCTACAACGGCAACCTTCAACCCCAGCACGGACCTCCGGGCAACGGTCTTGCATTACTCTGGCATGAAGATGTCGGCCCGATCATTCTTGGCGACACCCAACGATACCATCCACTTGATGGTAATCCCGATCCTGAATATCTGATGCTCGTCAGCAGTGATGCGTTAAACGACGGAAGCACTCGTCACCTTGCCAAGACGTTGGGTTGTTCACTGAGTTTCAACCAGACGATGCAAACCATGACAAGCAGCGTTGACCTCACTGGCTCAATGACACTCACGCGAAACATGACCTTCTCGTCAGGACAGGTTCAATCCCAGGCAACACTCACTGGCGGGAGTTGGGATACGCACGATGTGTATCTGCCATTGGCATACAGCAGCGAAGTCACCCTGACGGCATATGATGCAAGCAACAATCTGGTGACGATCAGTCAGGGCAACTCGGCCACGATCAGTCGCTTCCAATGGGATGCCCCTGGCGGCAGTGTCCAGATGACATTTGATTTGCCGGTCACCTGTGAATTCCGACACGTTGGCGAAGCCGTCGGCTCGAATCTGATCACCACCGTCAAGCTGAGCTTTGGCAGCGGCGATGGGAATTGGACAGTGACAGAATTGCCATAAGCTGAGCATCCGACAATTCAATTAATCACATATCAATATAGCCATCAACACCTTGTGGTTTGATGGCTATATTTTTATGCCACACCTTTATTGACTTAGTCACAGAACAGGTCTAGGCTTTTCTAGTGAATCAAATCCAATATCCAACGGTGTAAAACATGTCTACGAAATTTCTGTTTGCTCTTTGCCTCCAACTTGTTTTCAGTGGCTTGCTCATCGCTGATGGGATCAAGATCACCAACGCCCAACTTGATCTACAGCCAGAGCAAACCTATCCCAGCGGCTGGACCGGCGCCAAGTCAGGATGTGATGTAGTAGCTTTGCATGACGATTTGCCCGCAGGAGTCAAAACCGGACTTCGGATTAAACCTCTGGAAGAGCAGAAATATTTGGGATACATATTCCAATCCATCACATTGGATCCTGCCAAGGCAACGAATATGATTCTCACTGGTTACGCCCGTGCTCAGAAGCCTGGACAAGCATTGCTTCAAGTCAAGATTTTTGCTCAAGGCAAGGAACTCAAGCGTTTCAACAGCAAACGGACGCATGGCGATTGGGAAAAACTGCCTGTCGCTTTTCACCCCGGTGTTGCCGATAAAATGCAGATCCTTTGCCGTTGGACAGCTGATGCCAAAAGTGTTGGCAAGGCATACGACTTTGCAGATCTATCTCTGACAGGCGCAGACAAAAGTCTTGCCATCGTCGGCGACTCAACGGTTCAGGATTACTCGCTGAAATCTACAAAACGTGGTTGGGGGCAGATGCTCAAACCTTATTTCAGTGAGTCTCTGTCGGTCACCAATTACGCAGTCGGTGGCAGAAGCACTAAAACTTTCCGTTTAGAAAAACGTTGGGAAGCAGTCTTGTCAGCCAAACCCGATTTTGTGCTCATTCAGTTTGGTCATAACGACTCTCATGCAAAGGATCGCCCTGAATCAACCGATGCTGATGGTGATTATCGCCAGTATTTGATTGAGTACGTGGAGGAATCACGTGCTGCGGGTGTGGTTCCGATTTTTGTCACCCCACCACATCGTCGTGTGTTTAATAAGGGGGTATTGGCCAAGCATCTAGACCCGTACGCCAACCAGATGAGATTGGTTGCCAGTGAACATAATGTCGGGTTGGTTGATCTGTATACGATGACCAAACAAACGTTTGAAAAGCTTGGTGAAAACGCATGTATCGAACTGTTTTGCAGTGACACGGATCGTTCGCATTTTTCAGAAAAAGGCGCCTCACTGTTGGCCGACACCATTGCGCAGACTTTGCCGAAAGTCTGCCCTGAATTGGCTGAGTATCTTTCGTCGAAATAAACAAATCTATTGGAGAATGAACATGATTATAGACAAGTCCACACAACGTGTTTCTGCTTTCACGCTTATCGAACTGCTTGTAGTGATTTCAATTATCAGTTTATTGGTATCGATATTGTTGCCATCATTATCTGCAGCGCGCAAGCGATCCAGCCAGATCAAATGCGCAAGTAATCTCAAACATGCCGGCTCAGCGATTTCCATGTATGCAATGGACTTTAATGATTACTTCCCACAAGCAGATGCTTCTGCCGATTTTAGATGGTATATTGCTTTGCCCCGGGCGGGATATGTCAACGGCTCGCAAAGCTTGATGTGTCCTGAAGCTCAAAATCCAAAGGAAAGTTGGTATGGCGGAGGACAATATGCACCAGTTTCCTATGGGATGAATTCAATGATTGGTGGTTTGAATTCGTCTTCATACCCCCAGCGTCAATTCCGTGAAATTGACACAACGCCTCAGGGCCTGGTTAAAACACCAATCGTGATGGATGTCATGGATGGGCAGTACATAATTCATAAGAACAGTAATGCAGGCAATGATCCTTACAGTGCTTCTCCTCCTGGCCGTATCGCAATCCGTCATATCAGTGAAAGTAATGCGCTGTTTGGTGATGGACACGTCAAGAGTATCAAAGGCCCCTTTGCACCGGCCGGCCACAATGTCTGGTGGTTGGATCCCTTTGTTTTATATGACCCTGAATATATTCGATTTTAAGTTGGCAAGATGTTCAATAACAAAACCGCACAAGTCAGACACCACATTCTTGATCAACTTGAGGCTGGTACACTCAAGGCAGGCGATCGCTTGCCCGGTGCCCGTGAGTTGGCGATCCAGCTTGATATCTCCTTCCTGAAGGTGCAGCAGGCCATTGAAGGACTCTGCCGAGATGGTGTACTTGAGGTGGTCAATCGCCGTGGAACATATGTCCAGAAAACGTGGGCCAATTGCGTTTTGCCTGAGAATATCAGTATTTTCCGCATGCAAAACGAATTCCCCTGGTTGGCTGGGATCCGTCAGCTCATTGATGAACACCTGCCAGGTGTCCGCTTTACCAATGCTTTTCCCGTGGGGGCAATGGAACTCAAGACCACATACCACGTCCAGTCGCATTGGGAGCAATACCAAGACCTCACCGACATACTCGCCGAATGCTACCCGGATATGGATGATTTCTTTGAGCAACCCTTTGAAGCAGGCCGCATCGGTGGCAAGCTCGTGGGCATCCCATTTATCTTCTCACCGCGCGTCGTGTTCTACAATCCATCGTTATTCAAAAAAGCCAACTGCCCCTTACCCACCGACAACTGGACATGGGATGATTTCCTGACCACCATCAACAAACTCAAACAAACACTGCCAATCGAACAAATCATCAACTGGCATTACGAACCCTTCTTATGGATGAACTACGTCATGCGGGCAGGCGGAAGGCTGATCCGTTGCGGTGTTCCTGATCCGGTACAGATTGACTCACCCATGACACGCCAAGGCCTTGGCTACTACGGTGAACTGGGCAAGGCATTGCATTTCCAGGAAAGACACGACACAAAAACAACCTTTAAACAAGGCAAATCCGCAATGTACATCTGCGAAAGACAGTATGTACATCAAATGATGCATATTGGATTTGACGATTGGCAGACCGTTAATCTTCCCATGTTTCCCGGCGGGGAAGACATTACCACACAAGCGACTGATCTATTGTGCATTCACAAAGCCAACACCAACCCACAAGCTGCGCGCGAATACATCAAGTTGATGCTCTCGCCACAGATTCAGGACTTCATCGGCAAGCAAAAATACGGTATCCCCATCCGTAAAAGTTCTGCTTTTAAAAGCCTTGACCTTGCAAGCCCACGTGATGCCATTTTCGCTCGGGGCATCTCACGTATTTCCGCAGAATACAACCTGCAATACCCGCACCTGACACAAACGCTTGTTGCTGGCATCCAACAGATGCTCCGAGAAAACCGAGGTATTGAAAAGACCACCGCTGAATTGGCAAGCCTTGCCCGACACTACATGTCCATCTGGAACATTGCAGTTTGAATCACCAGCCTTGAACATCCAACACCTGAAAGTCGCTGACATGAAATCAAGTCTCTCCATGCTTATCGTCTGCATGCTCTTCGCGTTCAGCCAAAAGGCTCATGCCCAAACATTACGACTGGTCCCCACGTTTGAGAGTTGCAGTGTCTATGTACAGGACACTGTCCTGCTGCCTAAGCAACTGAACCTTCAATACCGACAAGCCGACCAGACTCACTGGCAAGCAGGCCATGCTCTGGTCAACAGTGACAATGATGCGGTCCCGCGGACGAGTCTGTTTTATCTTAAGCCAGAGACCAGCTACCAGGTGCGCGTAATCGATGAGCAATCCAAAGTCATCGCAAGCAACACATTCACCACGTGGTCAGAAAATCAACCCATCGCCAAAACGGTCTTCCTAACTGCAGCGGACTTTGAAAAATCTGGATTGCACCTTACCGACAGTGGTACTGCAAAAGGTTGGATACGATACGTCGGTGATGGGCAAACCATCTTCGATGCAGGCGATCAATCCAACAGTGCGATTCATGTCGATCACGCACATTACATCATTCTCCAAAACATCATCCTCAAAGGCGGTAAACGTCACGGCATCCATCTGGATCATGCCAGCAACATCATCATCCGAAACTGCGATATCTCCGGCTATGGCAGAGTCGGAACCCATCGCCCGGATAGGGATGGCAAGTACTACGATGCAAACAACAAAGCCATCAACTGGGACAGTGGCATCAACATCGATCTGTCCAAACGCATCGTGATCGAACACAACTTCATTCACGATCCACGATCCACAGCCAACTCCTGGTTCTACTCGCATCCGGCGGGACCCAATGCCATCTTCCTGCGGACACTGGGCCAGATCGTCATCCGACACAACAACCTCATCGGCAGCAATCAACACCGATGGAACGATGTCATCGAAGGCTATGGCAACGGCAAAATCGACGGCGGGGCAAACTGCGATTCAGACATCTATGGCAACTACATGACCATTGCCAATGACGATGGGATCGAACTCGACGGCGGGCAATGCAACGTGCGATTCTGGGGCAACCAAATCCAAAACACGCTCTGCGGCATCAGCACCGCAGCTAACGTCCGTGGCCCATCCTTCATCTTCAACAACCTAGTCGCAAACCTTGGTGACGAACGCGGCGCAACAGGTTCAGCAGTTAAAAATGGCGGCGGAACAACCTATACCCATGGCATCAGCCACTTCTACCACAACACATTTTACACCCGTGGCAGTGGTATCCGAGCAGTAGGTTATGGCAAAGATGACAACCGAAGCATGTTCTATGGTGTGAGTCGAAACAATCTCTTAGTCGTCAGTGGCAACGGTATCCGTGATCCACATGCACCAGAGCAATGCGACTATGACTATGACCTGTTTGCAACACCATACAACTCGGCAGGTGCCTACACCATCGCTCGCCCCATGGAGCAACATGGGATCAAATCAAAAGCTCAACTGCGCGATCCAAGACATGGTGACTACCGCCCTGCCACCTCAAGTCCAGCCAATCATGCGGGAATAATCATCGCGGGATTAACGGATGTAAAAAACCAATCCAATAAGCCCACCATTGGCAGCTTCACGGCAACGGATTCACCATCATTCCCAGCTCGGAAATTACCCATCCAAACCGACCAACAACATCTGCTAATCACAGTCACTGACACAGTCGGCCATGCAGGTGTCCAAAAAATCAACATACAAACCAACGGCCTAACCGAACCGATGCGTTATACGATTCAGAAAAATGATGCGTTTGGTTGGCTAAAAGTCACACCTCAAAACGGAACACTCAAGCCCGGTCAATCACAGGCATTGACTGTTGAAGTCGACAAGACTGAGCTTAAAGAGACGGGCATGATTCCTGCTGCATTTATCATCAAACTCCAGGATGGCCGCTCCTTACCGATCACGGTATCGGTGAAACATGTGAGTCATTCCTACACATTCAAACAGTTGGCAAAAGACTGTCATGGTGCGGATTATTTCACAGCTGATACGGGGCAAGACCAAGGCATTTGGTTTACTGCTACGCAAGACAGAAAACTAGGTGACCGCAAGCTGACATTGAACCTGGACATCCCACAAACGGGCGACTATTACCTGCATTTACAGGTCAAATGCCCTGAACCCGGCGGCCATCATGACTCCGCTTTTTTAAGTCTCAACAACGAGCCCGCAAGACAAATCGGTATCTCACCGGGCGACTACTGGCATTGGGTGACGATCAGCGGCAAGTCCGATGCGATGCGCCTTGAGAAAGGTGCCAATCGCATTGAACTTTACCCGCGTGAATCCATTTGGATCAATCAGATTGTGGTCAACACCATGCCGTTAGGACTTGGTCAGACACCTGAGGATTGAACAGTCTGACTCGTACTTACTCGTAAACCACATCATCAAAGTAGAAAGTCAGCGGCGTTCCTTGGCCGGCAACGACCCATGAAAAGCCGGTCTTGATGCAACTCATATCCTTGCCTGCAAGGTTGATGGTGTACTGCTTCCAATCACTGGTGAGTGTGATTTCGGCATCACCCGTGGCAGTGTCGTGATAGGGTTTATCGCGTCCGAGTAAGCCAAAGGAGATTTTGATTTTCTCGCCGCCCTTTTCACCCCTTGCCCAGAAGCTTAATTGCTTGGCACCGGTGAGATCAAACCCGCCACGTTGATCACCCCAGTCGTTGGCTGGATGCTGCCAGACGACACCGCCCCAATTCCCAGCAGCGTTGTAGTTGACTTGCATGCAGGTGTTACCGGTATGCGGATTGTTGGTCGAACGAGCATCCATCTTGATCGCCCCCGCGTTACCCATATATCCAGATGGAATCCAGGCAGCACCTTCCATTGCAGAGGTAAAGACGGGCATCGGCAGTTGGGACTTTTCACCCTTGGGTGATGCTTTGCTCTTGGCGGAGACGAGTTGATTGCTTTGACGCGGCGCGCCGTTGGCACCTTCGTACACAATATCATCCAGATAAAAGGTGATGGGTTTACCTTGTCCAGCGACGACCCACATAAAGCCGGTCTTGATCTGCTTGAGATTCTTGCCTGCAAGGTTAATGCTGTACTGTTTCCATTCGTTTGTGAGTGTAAATTCGGCTTCACCTTTGTCGGTGTCGAAGAAAGGCTTGTCACTGCCGAGGACACCGAAACCGATTTTGATTTTTTCGTTGCCGTCTTGACCACGTGCATAGAAGCTGAGTTTGGTTGCGCCGGTAAGATCCCATCCGCCGGGTTGGTCGCCCCAGTCATTTGCCGGACTCTGCCAGACGACGCCTCCCCAACCATTGGCTGCGGTGTATTTGACTTCGATACATTGCGTGCCGTGATAGGGATTGGTGGTGGACTTTTCGTTCATTTTGATATTGCCGGTATCGCCCATCCAACCCGAGGCATACCATGGCTCTTTGTCCATCCCATCGGTGTGAACCCAGACGGGAAGCGGGCTGGGTTTGCCTGTTGCTGCTACCGATGTTGCAACAGGTTCACCCTTGACCAAGATGGGAATATTGGCGACCGCGGAACTACCTTTACCATCTCGCACGATGGCAAAGATGCGATAAATCCCTGGGATATTGGGCATTTTCAGCGTGACTTGTTGATTGTTTGATGCAATGATCGCTTCTGGATATTGCTTGGTGGCTTCCTCAGCATCACCACCGGTATTGAGTTTTTTGGCTTCTTCGTGAAACTGCCATTCAACGGTGCAGCTGTCATTTTCAGGATCAGTGGTTTTGATCACCGCGATGACCTGATCGCCGGTATTGACCTGGTCTGCACCCTCTATTTTATAGGAGACAATTTCCGGGCAGCGGTTAGGCGGATACTTACCCGCCCACATTTGCGCCATGACATCCACAGCCTGGGTCTTGGTACCATCGGGCATGAGCATGCCAAACCATGTTGCGGTCGCTTCCTGTTTGAATCCCCATGTAAATGCGTAACCGCCGAGACAGAGTTTACCTTCTTCGGCTTTGATGGCTTTGAGATAGGCTTCACGATAGCGGTCTGCTTTTTGGGTGCTGGTCAGTTCATTGACAGTGCCGAAGCTGTTCTTGCCAATTTCCCAGATACCGGGCGGCCCGTACTCGGTGAGTACATAAGGCTTGGTGCCACCGGCTGCGCGATAGCGAGCGGGGATGGAAGCTACGCCCCCGTAGGTGTTGATGCCGATGATATCGATGTCCGGGCAGAGTTGATTGATGGATTGCACACGTTTACCGCCGATCTCTGCGATCACGGTCATGGTCGGATGATTGGGGTCCATCTGCTTGACCATGGCAGCGAGTTTTTGGATATGGTTCCATATATTTGGATTGTCACCTTCAGCATATCCTTCCATCTCGTTACCCAAACCCCATGCCAATAAGGCTGGATGGTTTTTGTATTTCATCACTGCATCTCGCACCATGGCAGTCTGTTCTTTAAGTGAATCCTGATTGGTGTAATCAAAGCCATGACGTTCATGGCCAAGCCAAAGTCCGAGCGTGACGGTGAGTCCGAGTTGTTGTGCTTCATCAAGCAATGCCTTCGTACCGCGACCGACACCCCATGTGCGAAAAGCATTGCCACCCAGGTCAGCCATTAGCTGCTTGTCACCATCGCCTCCTGCACCTTTGATCAGGTAGGGTTGGCCACCGCGTAAGAGCTGATAATGTCCCGGCGATGTCTGCTTGATCTGGACTTTGACCACTTGTGCATGAAGTGAAGTCACCGCCAAAAGCATCAGCGCAGTACATGAAGTGACGAATCGAATCATCGTAAAATCCTTAAATATGTTTACAAATCGTGTCTGCGGTCAGATCACCGGGTCGCCAACTCAATAGGTGGTGGCAATGTTTTCCTGGGTGATGGTATCGACCGCGCGGGTCTGGGTGTGTCCATCCATGAAGACGACGTTGGCCTGTCCCTGGCCGGGGCTTGCTTCAAAGTGACGGTACCGCACATGAGTCGGGCCATATGCACCGTCGGTCTGATTCCACTTGGGGATCAACAATGAGCGATTGATATTCGCAGCATTGGTCGGGTTGTAGGTTTCTGCATGAAAATCATCAAAGTAGAACCAAACGTCACCGGTGGGGAAAGCCTGAATCGCATCAGCGATGGCCAAGACCTTGCTGGGACGTGGGATCATTTCCAACCGCATCGTAGGGATGGCCGGATTGTAATCCGCACGTTTGAACCCTGCAGGATTCGGTGCATAGGTGACGAGTTTGAAATTGGCGGGATCGATTTTCTTCTTCATCGACGGACACCAGTACAACTGTGTGTTGCCTGAAGAAGCATGAGTCCGCGGGGCATATTTATCGAGTGTCTCACGCCAATTGCCTACGCCTGATGGCCCCCATGAGTATGGGAGCATGCCATCACTGTCTTGTGAATAAATCGTGGCATAGAGCATTAACTGACGCTGATTGACCATGCACTTGGTATTAAATGCAGCTTTGCGAGCGCCGGATAATGCGGGTAACAAGATCGAGACCAACAATGCAATGATGGAAATAACGACCAACAGTTCAATTAGCGTAAAGGCCTTGCAGGTTGCATGAGTATGCGATGTAGACATGACAAAACTCCTCTTCCCCCAGTAAAATATCGACCGATGTGAACGCCCCCTTGGGTTATCGTTATGACGCGGCAGTGTTATTGTCCGGCGACGCCGTGGTTTCATGAACTTCCAACCAACACTCAAGTGTCTTGCGTGCCACCAGCGCATCACCAGTCTGGCGGAGCAAAGCTTGCAACATGTTAAAAGCTTCACGCCCCAACACCTCAGCATCTTGTGCCACGGTGGTCAACTGCGGGAAAGTCACCATATGCTGTGGAGCGTCATTGAATCCCACAATCGACAAATCCTCTGGCACGCGGATACCACTTCGCATCGCTTCATTGACCAACCCCAATGACGTATAAGGATCAATCACGAACACAGCAGTCGGCTTGGGATTCATACATTGAATCTGACGATAGGCCAACGTGCCACCATCAATGTAAGCAGGCACACGTACAACCAAGCGTGGATCAAACGCCACACCCGCTTCACGAAGTGCCTGGTTGTATGCTTCAAGGCGCTCAGCATGATCGTGGTCATCGACCACATTGGTCACCACTGCAATCTGCTTATGCCCAAGATTCAGCAACATCTCAACTGCACGTCTTGATGCATTACTGGCATCCGAACGAATGAAACTTACTTCGGGTTCATCAAAACGATCCGCAACAACAACTGCTGGGAATGACTCACGAGCGATCTCAACACATTGCCAACGCGTCGCTGTTGTCGTTCGGATAATCGCCCCGCGGATTCCTTTGCGTTGGAACATCTGCGTGAAGGTTTCACCTTCCTGTCGAGCGCGCTGGGCATTGATCACCATCAAGTCATAGCCGGAGACTTCCAGCTGGCAACTGATGCCCTGAGTCAATGCTGCATCAAACGCCGACCCCAGCGAGGACTCACCGGTGTAGACCAAGGCGATGTTGTCCAAACTGCGTTTAGTCGGCGAGCTGGCTTCTTTGGAAGTGTTGACGGCGGTAAGCACCTTCTGCCGTGCCTGTTCACTGACCGACGGATGATTGTTGAGCACCCGTGATACGGTTGTGATCGACACTCCGGCTTGTTTGGCGATGTCACGAACAGATGCCATCGAACTCTCCTGATGAAACAGATAAGAAACGTTATGAAAACTTTAGACACGCTTTGTTGCACTGTCAATCGAATCTGATGACTATTTACTTTTCGTAGATTTTGACGGCTGTTTAACAAACCACTTAATTTATTTTATTTTCTTGGTATTTAATTATTTACATTGTTTTATAATAACATCTCAATCGCATTACAATGAAGAAATTTATTTATCACTATTGTGTTTTTCCAACAGGCTGGAATAGAATACTCATGAAACACTTTGTTTCATTTATGTTTCACTATAAACACAGAACCAATCTTTTATACACGGTAAGAGACAAACAATGCGACACCTGCAGATCACAATCTGTCTAATCACAATATGGCTTTGGACAATAAGCTTGCCCGTCTCGGCGCAAGACGTGATACCCGTTGGGCAAGGGTCCTACGCCAGCATCCCGCCAGCTCATGAAGGTGATGGGCCTACCAAAATGCTCAACTGGCCGGTCTATAAAACAAAGGATGTGACTGGGCCATTGCCAACCAATGACTGGTGGACGGACCTATTGGTCAGTCAGTATTCCGGCGCGTTGTGGAGTTATCCCTTTAAGGTCGAGACAAATGACAAGGGCCTACTCGTTTTCCTGCCAACGCGATTTAACGAAACGGGTACGGATCTTGTCAATGAATATCCATTGCAGATCAGTTCGGAAAACTTTCATCCGAAGGACACTCGATTAAAAGCACATTCAGACTGGCTGGTCACCTTTCATATGGCAGAGTCCGACGAACGATACATAGACGTGACACTCGTTCGTGGCATGCCCTATGTCTGGATCGAATGCCACAATGTCACCCCATCCATACAAACGCAAGCCGATACCAATGCGTTTAATGAATCAACGCACCAACTTGGCATTACCTGTGCGAATCGAAGCTATGGGTTGCATGTCTTGCCTGGCGATACGCTGACAAAACAATCTGGCAATCGCATCGACACGCGTTTTGTCAAAGACAATGGCGTACTGGTCATCAGTGCTTTGCCAAAAGAGTCAGACTTTGGACTGCTTGCCGATCACGCTTTTGCCATCCCGCGCAAGACCACACTCACATGGGATTACGACTCAACGCTTGCTCAAGTAACCACCCAATGGCAGATTCAAACCCAATCCCTGGATGGAAAACAGACTCAGGCAATCCAGGGCTGGCTTCCCCATCACCTTCGTGAAAACCACACATCGATTCGCGGCAACAACCTCAGCTATCTCACACCCCGTGGTAAACTCAACTGCTCCACGGGCAACAGCTTCACCATCACATGGCCAATGGCGGGGCTCATCCCTTTTTATCCTTCGCCACAAAAAAACAATATTGAACACGACTACATCCCTTCGCGCATGAATGATTATTTAGCCCGTTACGCCACCAAGGCTGAATATGGGGCAGACACCTACTGGGGCGGCAAAGACCTTGTCCGCATGGCAAAATACATGCACTATGCCCGCCAACTTGACCATCCGGCATACCCAACGCTTAAAGCAAACTTGCTTAAAGCACTGACCGATTGGTTGACCTACGACCCGGGAGAAAAAGAACGATACTTTGCAGCCTATCCCAATTGGGGAGCGCTCATCGGCTTTAACGAAAGCTACTGGTCCTACCAGTTCACCGACAATCATTTTCATGCAGGATACTTCACGCTTTCCGCTGCATTATTAGGGATGGTAGACCAATCCTTTCTCAAGGACTATGGCCCATTGGTTCGGAAAATCGCAAGGCATTATGCCAATTGGGAGCATGACGCAAAGGACTATCCATTTCTGCGAACATTCGATCCCTTCGCCGGACACTCGTATGCAGGCGGCTTCAGTTCCGCGACAGGCAACAATCAGGAATCAACTTCCGAAGCCGTGCAATCATGGGCAGGATTATATCTTTTAGGAGTCATGCTTGATGACAAAAAGATGACCGCGACAGGTGCGATGGGGTACGCCATGGAAACTGCTGCCACCATGGAATATTGGTTTGATGTACATCACGAAAACTGGTCACCGAATTACAAGCATCCAGTCGTTGGAATTTTGTTTAATGGCGGTCAAGCTTATGCAACATTCTTCAGCGGTGATCCGGCATGGATTCACGGCATTCAATGGCTACCGGCATCCCCCTATCTGGACTACTTGGTTAAAGATCAAACCTTTGCAAAAACCAACTTCGACCAAATGATTGCCGACCGCAAGACCCGTGAAAACAAAGAAGGTATCAGCAGCATGGGGACCGCCTTAGGCAATGTCATCCTGTCTCATGCTGCACAGTTTAATCCGGATTGGGTCGCTGCGCAGATGGACGAACTCTTTTCAGCAAACGATCCCATAGCCACCGACAACTACACTGCCGGCATTACGTACTATCAAACACATAGCAAACGAAAACTTGGCCAGAGGGTGACAACCCATCACATAGCTGCTCCGATCTCTGCGGTTTACCACAACGCCAAAACCGACCAATGGTCATATGTCGCCTACAACAACAAACCTTATCCACGCGTGGTATCGGTTAATGAAGGTGATCACCAATTGGGATCAATGCTGTTGATGCCCAATCAATTAACCGTGGCAAACAATCTGTCAGAAACCCACCAACCCGATGGGATCATTGCATTCTCACCAGGTGACAAAAGCAGCAATGTCCCGGTTAACACCAAAGCTTTGTACGTCGTTTTTACCAAAAGGGTAGATATTTCGTCATTTTCCTCAATCAAATTGGACAATCAGGTACTCGCGGTTACATGGCCTGCCCCCAACACCGCTGGAATTCTGCTTGAGAAGCCATTGACTCATCAAAAAATGTACACCGTTGAATTGCCAGAAGGAGTCCGGCTTGAGGATGGGCAAGTCCTCTCGCAAACCAAGTGGTCCTTTACGACCCAGCCATACCCAGCATTAAAACTCGTGGACAGTTCACCCAAGAACGCCAGCGAGCGTGTGCCACTTTCATTGGACACCATTGAGCTTCACTTTAACCAACCGGTCTTGACTGATACAGCTGGGACGTTGGAACTTCAGAGTAAAACAGCGATCGCGTTGACCGTCGGAAAAAACCAACAAGCAAATACATTGCAATTGAAACTGGCTCAAGGACTGGTGTCGGATCAGACTTATGTACTGACCTTGCCTGCGACATTCGCATCGGAAAATAATCAGACATTGGGCAAGCCCCTGGTGTTACGATTTGTTACCTCTCCGCCAAGCATGCCTCCGAATGTGTACACCGAGAGCTTTGCGGGTGGCGGGTTTTCACATGACGATTCAATCACCGTGGAGATGCTCAGCACGGAGAATCCCAGCGGTGGCAAGCACAGCATCAAACTCACCGGAACCCAAGGCGAAGGCATGCTCTATCTCTTTGCCGGAACCAGTGACCACGGCGAGGGTCGCAAACCCATTGACCTTTCAGACTATGATGCAATTGCGTTTGATCTATGTGGTAGTGCCAAGGAAGTGTGGATCAAGATCGGCCATCCGGTTTTCGACAAGGATGCTTTTGGACTGCATCGTCTGGACGACATTGGTCTGCTTTACAAAACCTATACGCTCAAACTGCCATCCCCCAAGGATCAAATCAACACGGTTCTGGCTGTAGGTGTGCAGGCTGATACCGAAGTGTTCATTGATAATATTCGGTTTATCAAGTCAGATAAAACTGCGGAATAAATCAACACATCCCTGTCATTCACACTGGAATTATTGGGGTTTGATGGACGCTTTGAGATAATGAGCAGCACTACTCCATGCTTCGTTGGTCCCTGTCCCATAGGTCATTTGCAGAACTTTACCTGCTTTGGGTCGGGCGAAGTCAATTTGAAATTCGATGCCGAAGGTTTCTGTCGGTGTGCTTTTGAAACCCAAGACATACCAGGGGATGAGGGCTTCAAGCAGATAGCCGGTGTCGGTTGGACTGCGTGCGATTTCGACTCCTGATTCACTTGCTGCGGGGAACGGACTTCCGGGCCGACTGTATGCCAGGAAGATTTGTTTGGTTGGTTTTTTACCTGCATTGTGCACATCGCTAAAAACTTCAAAACAATCACCGTCATACCAATTGACGTTTTCTGTGGTTATGGGTTGAGCCCCCTTGTCGATGTGTGTGAGTATCGCCAAGCCTTTGCCGGTAGCAAGCATCCAGATTAACGCACCTTCGCCGTGCATACGGCTTCCAAAAACCACATGTGATCCAAAGAAATGCCAATCAGGGACATTGTCTTCATCCATTGGGATACCGATGGACTTGGCCCAAAGTTTGTCATCGGGCATGCCGTCGATTGCAATGCTTGCTGATTGGATCAATGGAATTTGAATCGCGTTTGTTGAAGGGACTTTGCATGCCGGGAGCATCTGCGAAATTTTTTCGGCTTTGAGCACGGCATTGTCAGCCGGTTTATTGAGCAGGAATTCAATGCGTTTGAACCCGCCGACAGCTGCCTGATTCATGATTGGTCCGACGACACCAAAGTCCATGCGTTTGACCTTGGACCAGTCAATATGCTCGGGAATATTGTCTTTATCCTTGGCGGACTTCTTGTTGAGTTTGAAGTCATCAGCGGTGAGCAGGACATCATGCCACTGATCATTTTCAAAGATGAAGTTGATCTGTTTGGACTTGTATTTGAGGCCATCGGTACACGTGAGTGTCAAAAATGCATCACGGGGTTGCGTGCCATCGCCTTTAAAATGCAGCACGATTCCTTTGCAATTGTCCGCACTGGTTTGTGGTGCGCGTAGTTCTGCAAAGCATCCTCCAAACCACTCCTGATTAACTTTCCCGAAGGTGATCTGTGAATATTTGCCATTACTGTCACTGAGTTTTTTTGCTTTGGCATTGACATAGGCAAAGGGAAATTTACTGGTAGCAAAGTCCGCAGCAGGAAAACGGATATCACCTTGAGGCACATCATTGGTAGAAGCGACCGACGTTTCTCGGTGTTGCGTTCGGGTCAAGACTTCACTGGCATCAATGCGTTTGGGAGACTGTGGTTTGGTCTGACGGGGCGTGATCTGAGTTGGGAAACCTGCGAATGTTTCGTTGGCCGGCGCATCATATTGATCGGTTGCGACTTCATACCAAACAGTTTGCCACTTGGTGGAAAGCTCCCATTGCAGCGTTTTACCAGTGATCCTGGTATCGACTTTCCCAAGCCGTTTACCTGTGCTGTCCAGTGCAAAGACATTGAGTTGGGATGCGATGTCAGATGTGATTGTTAATTGCCCCCGCAGAGCTTCGACTAAAACGGGCGCCTTTCCGGTTTTGAGTACCGCCATTTTGCCTTGGCTGTTTTCGCCAACTTGCATGTCGGTGTTCTGCATCCGACCGGTGACGACGAGGAGCATGCGTTGTGATTTGTTTAACGGTTTATTGTCTGCAGCAGAGAGAAGCACATTGCCATAGGGTACGTCAATATTGCATGCCAGGTTGTGAGTTTTGTTGTTTTCACGCCATCCCATCAAGCCACTGAAGCCTTGAGTTTTAGGGGTGTTGATCACGAGGGTTCCAGTCCCCCAGTCAAAGGTCAGTTCACCTGTGTCGGAGGTGTACCATGTGTTATCAGCATGATTGTCTGCCGTTGGAATGCCCCAACGTTTAGCAGCATGCAGATACAATCGTAATAGCCACTGACGGTCAGTAGTGACAGCATCAAACGCAGCGGCATTGGGGAAGACCACAAAGCGATCATCCATCCAACCCAGTGTGTATTGCTTGTCTTCACTGATACCCAGGGGTGAAGCAGCTTTGGGAATACTGTTAATCGCAATGGCTGCTTCCAGAGATTTAAAAGTAAGTTTTTTACCTGTTTTAAAGGCTTTAGAGAACGACATGGTGACCGGTTTGTTTATGGTTTTGACTTTTACATCAGGATGAATCACACGTGCTTGAAATGCCAAGTCACGTTTTTTGTGATAGGGATCGTTGTAAGGATTGTCCCCAAGGATCAGGGCATGTTTGGCATGACGGTAGTCACCTGATGCGCTGCGCCCGGTGGTAAACACTACATCTGCATCACCATCGTAGACTTCATCAAAAAAGTAATTATTCACATCATGGATCATGGGCAGGAACAATGCAACGCCACCAATTGAACCTGTACCACGTCCGGCACCGGGTGCGTGGAGATTCTGTTCTGCGCGGTCTGCTGCTGAACATGCAAGATGTACACGGACTTGGGGACGGCTGATGTCCTGGCGAATGAACATGGGAGCAATCACACGATTCACTGATTGCCAGGGGATGTCATGGAGACTGCTGAAGGATCGGTCGATTTTTTTCTTGTAACCAATATATCGGTAAAGAAAGTCAACGTTTGGCATCTGCTCACCACGCCACCGATGCGCCAGTGAAAACTGCAGGCTTTGGGAAATGTTCTGGTAGCTGGAGATGGTCGCCACCGCCATATTCACATCTGCACGACGGGTAAATGTCCCGCCGGTCCATTCACCGTTGATTGCGGGAACGCCCTGGACTTTCACCCGTGGGATATTGGAAAACCAATTGTTCACACGCAGATCCACCCCTTCAAGCTCCGCACCGGTAACACCGGGACGTGCATTGAAGACGGTACTGCCATTGGCATAAAGGTGAGCAGCAAGTGCGCGACCATCCTGTACTTCGGCATGTTGATTGGCTGGGCCGTAAAGTTCATGCGAACCGATGACCAAACCCTTGTAACCCAATGATCGCAAATGCTGCGTGGCATCCCTGTAAAATCCACCCGCAGTCTGCGAGAGATATGCGAAGTAATCATTGACACGTGCAGCACCGCGTGTCTTGGAACGATATGGCCTGTCCCAATCCAGAAACGGCATTAAACGCGGGGAAAAGACGGTGTTTTTCGCGGGGTCTTCATTGGCAAACAAGCCGTGCGTACCGTTGACATCCGTCCAGGCAGCGTCGAGCTTTTCACGACTGCCGTAGCGTTTGAGCAGCCACTGGTTCCATTGCTGATTATGCCAATCGGTCATGGAGTCGGTGAGTTTGAAATTCCAATCCCAGAAGAGCCCGTTCTCGTTGATGATTTCAATGGTGACAATGCCCGGTTCATCAGCCCACTTGCGATTGGTGTATGGATTGACATGGTTGAGTAATTCTGTCGCAGAACGTTTCCATGCTTTGACAATTGCCGGATGTGGGAAGAGCCCCTTCCATCCCCCGCCGTTGAGCTTCTTGAGCTTTTCAAAGTCCGGGACATCCAGTCCATCTTCCTCAAGCAGATTGCGTGAATCGATCAAGTCCATGTAGACATAGATGCCACGCTTGAAGAGTTCGGCGACGAGCTTGTCCATGCGCTCCATATGACTTGGTTCAAGCAGGTAATTGCTCGGCGGTTTCTGTTGCAGGTAACCGATACCGTTCCAAGGCAGGTCGTTGTGATGCAGACGTACAAGGTTGTATCCCATGGCTGCAATGGCGTCGGCAAGTTTGATGATTTCGGCTGGTTTTTCAGGGAAAGTCGCGCCATAGCAAAGTGTCGTCCCCCAGAATCGAGCTGGAGTACCGTCAGCAAATTGCAGTGAACCATCGGCTGTGGGTTGGACGTAGCCATGTTTACCAGCAGGTGCATCAAAGAGCCATTGACCAACGTTGATCACCGACTCATTGGCAAAGCCTGGATACCGCCCCACCGGCCAAGTCACCAGATCAGCGGTGTCAGGTAATGTGTCAGCGGGTGGTTCTGCAATGATTTGCGTTTGAGCAAACAGTGAACCGGCAGACAACAGAATTATGCTAAACAGAGACACAATATATTTTGTCATTGAATGTTGACTCCCTGACGTGCGGCAGCGAATACGAAGATACGGCATGAACAAACTCCGCTTGTTTAAGTGTTAGTGTTGCAATGCAGAATGTCCAGACTGTTGTACATGCTAAGCACATCTCGACAGTCAATTCATTCTTGTCAGGCAGGTGGATACATCATGTCCAAATCAGAACCCCAGACCAAAACGTTTGGCAATATCCGGATCGCGTCTTAAAACCACATGACCGTCCATGTACAGACGACTTTGCGATTCGACCGAACCGTCAGGATGCTTGTGCATGTTAATCCATGCAGAAGATGTACTGCCTGGATCAGTAGCTGTGTCTGTAACGATCGACTTCTTTGAAGGCTGAATGTCTACATCATAAAGCGTCATCGGCTTGTAGGTATTGATGTTGTAATACGAACCACGTGTCATGATGTAGAAATAGGAACTGCGACTTTGATACATCTTCATCCAATATTTCTGCCATTCACGTTTGCCTAAAGGGCACTGAGACATCTGACCAGTCAACCCGTAGGGAACCATGGTCCTCCACATGTAATCCAAACGCGACTTGCCAGTAGCTCCGACACGAGCAGAGTAGGCATAGTCGGCATTGTAAATCGGCAAGGTCTCGGCGTAATCGCCACAGTAACTGTGAATCACCAATCCCATCTGACGCAGGTTCGTCTGACACTGCGTCAAGGTTGTTGTGCGTCGGGCTTTCCCCAAAGCCGGCAGCAAGACAGAAATCAACAGCGAAATAATGCTGATGACAACCAACAATTCGATCAGCGTAAATGCCTGAGTCTTGGATCGAGTCATTAATGACATGATAGAAGCTCCATATTAAGGCGTCACGCGCCGTCTGTGCAAACGTTATACTTGATAATTCCAGTAGTCAAGAATCTCAATGTGATTTTTTTGTTTTTTAATCAATTTTCCTGCAATATTTGCCATTTCCAGACGTAAGTCCTACACTTGCATGAAGCGGATTTAAACGTTTGCATGATCTGGAGTTTTCGTATGTCCCGTTTAGCCGATGTTGCACAAGTTGCCGGAGTCAGTGTGGCCACCGCCAGCCGCGTACTTAACCGTGGGAAGCATGTCGAGCGTATTAGTGACGCCTGCAAGGCCAAGGTAATCGCTGCTGCCAAACAGGTGGGCTATACCGCCAACTATCATGCTCAGGTGATGAAGCGGGGCTTGGCGCAGACCATCGCTGTAGCCATGGAGATCAGTGGACCATCGGAAGATCGCACGCCTGAAGCGTTAACGTGTAACCCTTATTTCATGAACATGATCGCAGGGATTGAAACCGCTGCACATAAAGTCGGCTTTGCCACTACGCTCATGGGTCCGACCGATCAGGACTTGGCCATCGAACGTGTCGCTGAGGGCATTCGCGAAAAGCGTTTTGATGGTGGTGTGCTTTTGGCATCAGTGTTGACACCTGACAAAACCAAACTGCTCACGCAGGCACCGGACCTGCCAATGGTGGTGGTGCAGCCCAATGTGCCGACGCGTTTACCCGTCGTGGATTTCGATGACGCCAAAGGCATTGAGTTGATCCTCGAACATCTTGGCCAACTCGGCCATCAACGCATTGCATGGTTAGGATCACTTCAACATGACGGCAGCGTCTATCAACGCGAACAAATCTTCATGCAAAAGACATGGGACGCCAACATGCATGGCCAATCCATTCGCTTTGACTATCCACCCTTTGACACGACCAATGATCCTGAAGAAGAAATCATGTCCCGTGCTTATGACGCGATGAGTCAAGCAATCAAAAAAGAAAAACCGCAATACACAGCCGTTGTCTGCTACAACGATGCAACCGCTGTGGGATGTGTCCGTGCATTACAGCAACACAACATTCAAATCCCAACGCAGATGTCCGTCGTGGGCTTCGACAACACGCGTGCAAAATTCTGCAGTCCGCCTCTGACCACCATCGATCACCAATTTGCACAAATCGGCTTAACCGCAGGCAGGCAACTTTTAGAGATGATCCAAGCAGGCAACAAAACCTTCACAGCCTATCAAGATCAAAAAACCATCATCCAACCCAAACTCGTCACCCGCCAAAGTACCGCCCCCGGAAGTTAAACCGCAAACCAACCTGACTTTTTTTAAGAGTGCGACGAGATTGCGATCACACCTTCACGCTAGCCAAACGCTCAGCTTGAACCAGTGTCAACATCAATGGTGCAAAGCTATGTGGATCGTCTTTGACAGGTTGCTTCTCGGTCACATAGGCCTTGGGCGTTCCATCACCAGGTGACAAGCAACCGGGGCAGCAAAGTTCCGTCGAACCATCCTCATTAATACAGTGCGCAATCAAACCTTCAAGGGCTTTGTCGAATGAGGCTTTGTATTCGTCACCTAAAAAGCCCAGCTCATAACCCACACCATAGGCATAGGCGATCAAACCCGTCCCTGAGCTTTCTTCCCATGAGTCCGGCGCTTCGTCGAGGACCAGATGTTGACGCCACAAGCCACGCTCTGATTGGTGAGGCAGCATCGCTTTGCAGTGATCGACAAAGTACTTCTTGCATGTCTCATACTGTGCGTGATCCTTGGGTAAATCCTGCATCAATTCCGTCAAGGCAATGATGCCCCAACCCTGCCCACGCCCCCAGTAGTCGGTTGAGAATTGCATCTGGCCACAGAATCCGCGACTTTGATGCAGCAGGCCAGTGGACTTATTGAGAAAGGCATCATACATCAGCAAAGTCTGATTGATACCTTCATCGACGTATTGTTCGTTCTTCAAAGCAAGACCCGCAAAGAGCAGATAAGGCGTGATCGCCATCGCACAATCGATCCAGATTCTCTGAGTTTCTGGCAGGTACGGGTGAGACATGATCCCCTGCTCATCACGTTGAGCCACAAGCATTTCATCTGCGTAGTGATCGACATATTTTCTGGTCTTCTCATCCGTCATCAACTCTGCATACAAAGCATACGAGCGTGCAATCCCGCCAATGCGATAGCTTGGAAAGTTATAGGCAGAATGCTTGGTAATGTGATCTGGAAAACGTTGCAGTTCAGCTACGCATTTGGCTTTGAGTGCTTCATCGCCCGACTGCACCGCCGTGCGACACAGCGCGTAAATCGCCAGCACGCCATAGTAGTGAAAGACTTCGGTGGTGGACTTGTAATGATCAAACAGTTTGACGGAAGTATTAAGATAATTCATCGATTAGACTCGTAAAAGATAGTATTAAAATGAGATTTAGCGTGACAACCAACCGCCATCGACATTAATGATTGTGCCATTGAGATAGTTGGCTGCATCAGATGCCAGGAAGACTGCTGTACCTGCAAGATCCGACGGATCACCCCAGCGGCCAGCGGGGATGCGCGCGAGAATTGCGGTGTTGCGTTCTTCATCATCCCGTAACGCCTGCGTATTATCCGTTGCCATATATCCGGGAGCGATGGCATTGACACAAATGCCATGCGATGCCAATTCGTTGGCCATGATACGGGTAAGGCCCATCACGCCATGTTTACTTGCCGTATAGGACGGCACGCGGATACCGCCTTGATAACTGAGCATGGATGCGATGTGAATGATCTTCCCATTTTTGCGTTGAATCATCTGCCTGCTGACGATCTGGCTAAGCAGAAAGATGCTTTTGAGATTGACGTTCATCACATCATCCCAATCCGCTTCACTAAAGTCCGGCCAATCGTTGCGGCGAATAATCCCCGCATTGTTCACCAGAATATCCACCGGTTGATCCAACGACACAAGCTTTTCACCTAATGCCTTGGTCGCATCAGTATCCGCGAGGTTGGCTTGTATACCGACGAACTTCCGCCCGGTGGCTTCAATGGTTTTGGCGATCTCGTCAGGCATGTGACTGTTGTACACCCCCACAATATCCGCACCCGCCTGGGCGAGTCCGATTGCCATCCCGCTGCCAAGCCCGGTACTTACACCAGTGACCACAGCCTGTTTACCTGCTAATGAAAAATTGATCGTCATGAATTTCACTCCGTACGTTTCATGGACTATGGGATTAAGTGTAGAGACACACTTGGTTTTAATCCATGTATCGCAACGCGAGCGTTTGCACAAAACGACTGCGGGATTTGGGATTTGGGATTTGGG
>DLCK01000032.1:27759-150063 GCA_002480565.1 Phycisphaerales bacterium UBA7800
ATTTTAAAACCGCTTGCGGTTTAGCGTCGCGGGCGAGACTCGAATATCTTTGGGTGTCCAATAGATTCGTGGAGCAATAAACCGCAAACGGTTAAAACCCTACTCCCTACTCCGACTCCCTCAAATCAAATATTCCGATAATACGACGGACTCACACCGATCAATCTTTTGAACAGTCGACTGAAATAGTAGACATCTTCAAAACCGGTTTCGGCTGCTGCGGTGGTGACGGTGTAACCGCCCGAGAGTAACAGGTCACGTGCCCGGTACATGCGGATGAGGTTTTGATAATGCGTGGGGGAATAGCCGGTCATCTGTCGGAACAGGACGCGGAATCGTGAGGGGCTAAGCTCTGCCATCTGAGCCAACTCATCGCAACTGTAGGTGGTGCCACTGCATTCCTGGAGCATGGATAAAATGTCATTGATTTTCGACGCATGCAGGATGCGGCCAGACTGCCTGATATGTGTTAAAACCAACTCATGAAGCAGTTCTAAAATGATCCCGCGAACGCGCATCATAAAGCCCGGCTCACGTCCGACCCAACACCTTTCGAGCTCTTTGAATCGGCTGCGAACCTGCGCAAGATTACTGACTTTCAAATGCGGGCCAATGGCATTAAATGCGTTGCGTGCATCATCAGTCGTGGGCAGCAATTCAAACTGAACCGTGTAAAACGACCAGGGATTAGCGGTATCACTATGAGCACTATGCTCGACGCCGCGCGGGAAGTAAAGCAGACTCCCCGGGCCGGTGGTGAAACGTTTCTTGCCACAGGTGTAATGGGATTTGCCCTGCACCGACAGGCAGAGGATTTCATACCGTTGATTCGCCAGACTGCGAATACGCCAATCGGCTAAAGGTTGACGACAGATCACCGACCCCACTCGACCGACACCTGCATCGTATAGCGTTTCCATGTCTTCAGGACGATTGGGCATATTCCTAAACCTCTCGCACCAATTACAGTCAATTTGTACAAATTCAGACGTTTCCTGCCATGGTATTTATGGCATCGATGACATTAAATATCAAGTCTAAATTAAAAAAAGAATTGTTATCCAGCTCAAACGCATTCTGACAGCAGTTAAAGGAAAGTACAAATGACCACTTTCGACACAAACAAATCGTCCAGCATCACCGACCCGCAAAATCTGCCGGACATTCCCGATGATGAGTTGGTTGAGCGGTATCAGCAACTTTATGGCGGTCTGGTCAACGACACGCTGCGCGAGATGGGCTACGTGCATCAGACATTGCCCAACGACATCATGCCATTGCGTGATCAAATGTGCGTCGCGGGAATTGCCTTCACGGTTCGCGGACGCAAGAGTACCGAGACCGAAGGTGAAATGGAGCAGCGTGCACAGATGCTCGAATCCATTCATCCCAACAGCGTGGTGGTCTGGGATACGCATCGTGATGATGAGTCGGCTCATTGGGGTGAAGTGATGACCAAGGCTGCAATGCTCGCAGGATGTCGCGGCGCGATTGTGGATGGTGGTGTCCGCGATACGCATCTGGTGCTGGATCAAAACTTCCCGGTCTTCATTCGCTATCGCTCGTCCAACGGCATGCTTGGACGCTTCCGCATGACCGACTTCCAAAAGCCAATCACCATCGGCCACGTGATGATCTATCCGGGCGATATTGTCTTTGCCGACATTGATGGCGCGATCATCGTCCCACGCAAACTCGCCGTACAGGTCTTGCTACGCTCCGAAGAAATCCGTGGCGAAGAACAAGTCTACAAACAATGGATCGACGACGGCATGAGTCCCGAAGAAGTCGTCAAACGCGGCGGGTATTTTTAACCCCGGAAGTTAAGACATCAGCGTCACGTAGTGGCGCAGCTATTGGCATCAAAACTGTCTTGCTCTAATCACTATTCCCTAATCACTATTCCCTGAGAAAACCCATGAAAGCAGTCGTAACCACCCAGTGGCGTCAAGCCGAATACAAGGAAGTCCAACACCCGAGTATCCATTCAGATGAATGTCTGATCCAACTGAAACTCGCGGGCATCTGCGGATCGGATGTGCATATTTTCGAAGGCCATCACCCCACCGCCAAAGCGCCCATTATCCAAGGCCATGAGTTCGTCGGAATCCTCACGGATTGTGGCGGCGAATTGCCCGCGGGCTTAGCCATTGGTGATCGCGTCGTCGTTGAACCTCTCATCTCCTGCGGGACTTGTGAAGCATGTATTGCAGGCAATACCCATGTGTGTCGGAGCCTGAAATTACTGGGGATTCATGAACATGGCGGGTTTGCGGAATATGTCAAAGTGCCCACAAAAAAGGTAATCCGCGTGCCGGATAATGTGCCGGATCGCATGGCCGTTTTGACCGAACCGTTTGCAGTTGGGTTTCATGTCTGCCAGCGAGCCGAGATCAAAAATGGACAACGTGCATTGATTATTGGCGCGGGGCCGATTGGCTTGATCGTTGCGATGGTTGCGGCAATGAGTGGCGCTGAAGTAGCCATCAGTGAAGTCAGTGACGAACGCTTGCGTCAAGCTGAGAACGACTTTGGATTCATGACCATTGATGCGAAAAACGATCCCATGTCACAGGCTGATAAAATCACCGATGGCGATGGTTTTGATGTGGTCTTTGAAGTTTCAGGGACAGCACCGGGTTTGACCTTTGCGATGAATGCCTGCCGTGTAAGAGGTCGCATCGTGCAGGTCGGATTCTTTGGCAAGCCCATTGAATTGAACCTCATGCCAATCATTTTGCGGGAGCAAACACTGGTCGGTTCACGTGTATATGCTCCGTTGCATTTCAAACGAACCTTGCCCATGCTCGGACGGCTACTTGCTGAGAAGCGATTTGATACCGAGAAGCTCATCGCCGAAGTCCGACCCTTGCAGGCGGTGCAGGAGTCGATTCACGATATGATTGCCGGCAAGGTCACCGCGAAAATATTAATTGATCCCAAATTGTAATTTTTAATGTATCGCTAAACCGCAAGCGGTTTGAAAAGGAATTTTAAAATGAATGCTACAGACAAAGTATATCTGGTCACCGGTGTGACAGGTGGTATCGGCGGAGCCACGGCAGCATGGCTTGCCAAGCAAGGCAACAAGCTGATTCTCAGTGGACGCAATCAAGCCAAACTCGACGAAGCTGCAACTAAAATTGCCAAAGTCGCAGCAAGTCAAACGCAAATCAAGACCGTTGCCATGGACGTCACCGACGAAGACTCCGTCATCGCGGGGATGGACAAAGCGTTTGCGGCATTCGGCAAGGTCGACTGCCTGATCAACATCCCGGGCATGAGTATCCCAGGAAAAATCGCAGAGACCGAACTGGATAGTTATCGCAAAATGATTGACGTGAATGTCACCAGTGTGTTTCTCACTGCCAAGCATTACGTGCCCAAAGTCGACCCCGAAGTCGGCGGGCAGATCATCAACATCAGTTCCGTGGCTGGCAAGACAGCCAACCCGGCAGCGCCGATTTATTGCACCGCCAAGGCTGCGATGAACATGCTTTCCGCAGGTCTTGCTTTGCAACTTAAAGCCAACAACATCCGCGTCTCCATCGTGAGTCCGGGAGCAACAAGTACCGCTGGCTTCTGGGGTGATCGCCCTGTGCCTCATGACAAATTTCTGAAGGTCGATGAAGTTGCCTTGGTGATCGGCTTTGTCGCGACACTGCCACAGAGCATCGTGCTTCATGACGTGGTGGTTGAGCCTTGGGAATTTTATCGCAGTAAATAATCAGAAGCCTTCAGCGACACGCAGTGTCGCAGCTATTTGAAATACACCAGCGGGAATCGTGTTTGAGCGGTTCCCGCTTTTTTATGCGCTTCAAAAGTAGCAACGTCCGAATAATGCGACCATCCAACCCCTACAACCGCTACACCCTTACCGGCTCTGAATTTACGTCTGACCTTGGTAGCGTTTTTCCCGTGTTTTACGCCTGTTTTGCCGTTTGACCAACTTTCCCAAAACCAGCTTATCACTTAAGATATCCTATTCCCTCCCCTGCCCCCGGAAGCTTTGAAATGCGAATGCCGGACGCGAAATGAGGAGTTGGCGAAAGGTGAATTGTGACGCTGGAAACTGATGTGATGACAACCTGTAACAGCATGGGCAAATGGATCGGCCCAGAGCCCGAACTGGTCACCGAGCCAAAGGCAATGGCTGACCTGCTTGGGCAACTGGATCAACCGGTCTACCTGCTGTCCCAAGATGGCAAACTTGCAGCAACCACGCAAGGCAGCGCCACCCTTGGCAACGATGCGGATGGCTTGCCACTGGTCGGCTTTGTCCCGGCAACAGCGATGAGTCAGATCGGTGATGCGTCTTTTTGTGAAGATCACCAACTCAAGTTCGCGTACATGACCGGCGCGATGGCCAATGGTATCGCATCTGAAGCGATGGTCATCGCAGCAGCCAACGCGGGCATGATGGGAAGCTACGGTGCTGCAGGTCAATCGCTTCAGGCCGTCGAAGCTGCCATCGACACGATTCAAAATGCAGTTGGCGATAAGCCCTACTGTTTTAATCTCATCCACTCACCCAACGAACCGCAGCACGAAATCAACATCGTTGAACTGTACATCAAACGCGGTGTCACCTGCGTGGAAGCATCCGCGTATCTGGGGATGGCATTGCCTGCTGTTCGCTATCGCACGCATGGGATTCATACCGACAGTGATGGCAAGATCGTCACACCCAATCGCATCATTGCTAAAGCCTCACGAACAGAAGTGGCGACTCATTGGTTTAGCCCCCCGCCGCAGAAGATGCTCGATGAGTTGGTCAGCCAAGGTCACCTGACCATTGAGCAAGCTCAACTTGCTCGACAGATTCCCATGACTCAAGACCTCACCGCAGAAGCAGACTCCGGCGGGCATACCGATAACCGCCCTGCCATTGCACTTTGGCCGACGATCATCGACCTTAAAAATCAACTCCAAGCCAAGTACGATTTCGCCCAACAACTGCGCGTTGGCGCTGGTGGCGGGATCAGCACGCCGACTTCCGCAGCAGCAGCTTTGGCCATGGGCGCAGACTATCTCGTCACCGGCTCGGTCAACCAGGCCTGCGTCGAATCGGGCTCATGTGATTATGTCCGTCAAGCACTTGCTCAGGCTCAGCAGGCAGACATCACCATGGCTCCAGCAGCGGACATGTTCGAAATGGGTGTCAAACTTCAAGTCCTCAAACGTGGCACGATGTTCCCCATGCGAGCAGGCAAGTTGTATGACCTGTACAAGACCTACAACAGTCTGGAAGAAATCCCCGCTAGTGTCCGAGCCAATCTTGAGAAGACCGTTTTCTTACAACCTATTGACGACATCTGGCAGCAGACGCGCGACTTCTTCCTTAAGCGTGAGCCGGCACAAGCTCAAAAAGCAGACCGCGACCCGAAACACAAAATGGCACTCGTTTTCCGCTGGTATCTGGGACTAAGCAGTCGCTGGGCAAATGCAGGCGACTTGTCCCGCAAGATGGATTTTCAAATCTGGTGCGGTCCGGCCATGGGCGCGTTTAACCAGTGGACGGCAGACACGTTTTTGGCTGACTACCAGAACCGCGACACCGTGACTGTGGGCTTGAACCTGCTTTACGGCGCTGCAGTAGCATCACGGATCAACATACTCCGCAGTCAGGGCGTCAAGCTCGATGAGTCCGTCAAACAGATCAAGCCTCAAACCCGCAACGCATTGGAGGCGTATTGCAAGTGAGTAAAACCCCGGAAGTTTCAAAGCAAGATTCCGCTGCAACAGTCACGCCTGTCCCTTTGGCTATCGTGGGTATGGGTTGTCTGTATCCCAAAGCTGATAACACCAGTGCCTACTGGTCGAACATCCGTGATGGTGTCGATGCGATCACCGAAATCCCCACCGACACGCATTGGAATCCGGCGGACTATTTTGATGATGACAAAACCGCGCCGGACATGACCTATGCCAAGACTGGCGGTTTTATCAACAAGCAGGCCTTCGACCCATTGCACTATGGCATCTCGCCAAACAACATCGAAGCCACCGACACCACACAATTGCTGGGCATGATGGCATGCGAGCAGGCATTGCTCGACGCAGGCTACTGCACGGACAAGTCAGGCAAGGATGGTAAAGCCTTCGACCGCGATCGCGCGAGCGTCATCATGGGTGTCACCGGCACACTTGAATTGGTCATCCCTCTGGGCGCGCGACTCAGCCATCCCCTATGGAAAAAAGCTCTCGCTGATGCAGGTGTCGATAATGAAACTGCAAAAGATGTCGTCGCTCGGATGAGTGAAGGCTACGTCCCCTGGCAGGAAAACTCGTTCCCCGGCTTACTGGGCAATGTCGCTGCTGGTCGCATCGCCAACCGCTTTGATCTGGGGGGCACCAACTGTGTCGTCGATGCTGCGTGTGCCAGTTCACTGTCTGCGATGCACATGGGCATTATGGAGTTGTACACCAACCGCGCGGATATGGTCATCACCGGCGGGTTGGATACCTTCAACGACATCTTCATGTACATGTGCTTTAGCAAAACCCCCGCGATGAGTCCGTCGGGACATGCCAAGCCGTTCTCCAAAGCAGCGGATGGCACGATCCTCGGCGAAGGGTTGGGCATCACCGTGCTCAAGCGTTTGGATGATGCGCAGCGTGATGGTGATAAAATTTATGCAGTCCTCAAAGCTATCGGCACATCAAGTGATGGACGTGGCAATGCAATCTATGCCCCCAGTGACACTGGCCAGATGAAATGCTTGCGTGACGCATACGATCAAGCAGGTATCACCCCGCGCGAGATTGATCTGGTCGAAGCACATGGCACGGGAACCAAAGCTGGCGACGCGACGGAAATCAAAGCGATTCACGCAGTCTATGCCGATGCCAGTAGCGAGGATTCATGGGCCGCCATCGGATCCGTCAAGTCGATGATCGGTCACACAAAAGCTGCAGCAGGCAGCGCCGGATTCATCAAAGCTGCCCTGGCATTGCATCACAAGGTTCTGCCCCCGACGATCAAAGTCGATGAGCCTGCGGATATCCTCAAACCGTATTCATCACCGTTCTACGTCAACACCGTCAAACGCCCGTGGGTCAGTCGCATGAATGGTTCACCCCGTCGTGCAGCGCTATCCGCGTTTGGTTTTGGTGGCAGTAATTACCATGCCGTGTTGGAAGAGTATCAGCAGACCGCCAAACCCATCGACTGGGATGGCGATGTACAGATCATTGCATTAAATGGTGACAATGCCGATGCGATTAGCCAGCAACTTGACGCGTTGGATACCAAGGCTGATTGGAACACGCTGCGAACCACCGCTGCCGAATCTCGCAAGGCATTCGACACCAATGCCGATGCGCGTTTGCTCCTTGTCGTGCAGAAAAATAAAACCGACTTGGTCAAACTGGTAAACTCCGCCAAGACACAATTGGCAAGCGGTAAAACCCATTGGCAGACACCCGACGGCGCGTTCTTTGGTAGTGGCAAACAGGATGGCAAACTCGCCGTCCTCTTCCCCGGACAAGGTGCCCAATACACCGGCATGCTTCGTGATCTGGCCTGCCAATTCCCGCAGATGCTCAGCGCGTTGGAACTGGGCAACAGCACCTTCGGCCAAAGCAAACCCAACGAACGACTCAGCGACCTGATCTATCCGATCCCTGTTTTTACCGATGAACAAAAGGACGCGCAAACCGCCCAACTCAACGACACGCGAAACACACAACCCGCATTGGGTGCTGTGTCCCTGGGGGCATGGCAAGTCCTTCAGCACTTCGGTATCACCGCGGACTTCACCGCAGGCCACAGCTTTGGCGAACTCGTCGCACTCCATGCAGCAGGTCGCATCACCGCGGATGAACTGATGAAACTCGCGCTCGTCCGCGGGCAACTCATGGCACAAAGTGGTGACCAAGACACCAGTGGAACTTCCGGGGGCATGATGGCGGTCATGTTAGACAAGCCAACTGTCGAAGCATTCCTGTCTGAGAACAAACTCGATGGCTTGATCGTTGCCAATCACAACAGTCCCCAACAGGTCGTTCTCTCGGGTCCGGAAGATCAAATCGACCAAGCTCAAAAATTGCTTAAAGCTCAAAAGTCCCGCTGCAAAAAGTTGGCGGTCTCCTCGGCGTTCCATAGCAGCTTTGTGAGTGATGCCGCCAAGCCGTTTGCTCAAGCGCTCGCTGAAGTGAACTTTGCCAAAACGGATATCAAGGTCTTCGCCAATACCACTGCCGAAGGTTATCCCGATGATGTGGATGCCTGTCGTGATCTGCTTGCCAATCAACTTGCCAAACCGGTTCGCTTTGTGGAGCAGATTGAAAATCTCCATCAAGCAGGCAGTCGCACCTTCATCGAAGTCGGCCCCAATCGTCATCTGGCGGGTATGGTCGGCAGCATCCTTGATGGCAAAGAACATACGCTCTTTTCACTGGACACTTCCACCGGCCGCAAGTCCGGGCAATACGATCTGGCGTTACTCCTTGCAGGTATCGCAAGCAGTGGACATGCCGTCAATCTCACGATTTGGGATGGCGACTGGCTGGATCATGTGGCAGCACAACCCAAACGCAAGAAGGGTTTCACGCTGCCGGTCTCCGGTGCCAACGCGCGTCCCAAGCCCTCGAATCGTAAACCTGTCACGCCCAAACCGCGCGTGCAGACAACTTCGCAAACCCCTGCAAAACAAGCACAATCTCAACCCCTCACCCCCACGAGGTCATCCAACGTGACACAACCCACTCAACCCAACGGCCAGGCAGGCCAAGCCAATCCGCAGGCCATGGCGTTTGCCCAGCAGAGTATTCTGGCTTTGCAGCAACTCCAGCAGCAGACCGCTGCCCTGCATCATCAGTACCTGCTCGGACAGGAAGCCAATCAGCGAACCATTGAAACGCTCATCAATCAGCAGATGCAATTGATGTCTCAACCGGGCGCAGCCATTCAACCTTTGCCAGTGCAGCAGCATCAACCCGTCGCGCCGGTTCCCATGCCCCAAATGAGCATGCCCCAACAGCCGGTGTACCAGCAACCCCAACCGGTCGCCCAGCAACCCATGCCCGTCGCACCACCGGCTCCACAACCTGCTGCCCCCCAACCTGCACCTGCCCCTGCCCCGCAAGCAGTCGCACCCGCGCCCGTCGCCAGCCCGACTCCTGCACCTGCACCAACAACAGGTGCTGCCTCCAAGGCAAGTGATGTGCTCTTGGAAGTTGTCGCTGAAAAGACCGGCTATCCCACCGAGATGCTTGAACTGTCCATGTCTCTTGATGAAGACCTGGGGATCGATTCGATCAAGCGAGTTGAAATCCTCTCAACCCTCCAGGAGAAAATGCCCGAAGCCCCCGCCATCAAACCTGATGATTTAAGCTCGCTGCATACACTTCAACAAATCGTCGATTTCCTCGATGCCAACCTTGCACCGACTGCCACAACATCAGCACCGACTCCGCAGGCAGCACCAACTTCCAACGAAGCAGTTTGCCTTAGTGGTGTCAGTGAAGTGCTTCTGGAGGTCATCGCAGAAAAGACCGGCTATCCCACCGAGATGCTTGAACTCTCCATGTCCCTTGATGAAGACCTGGGGATCGACTCGATCAAGCGTGTGGAAATTCTCTCATCACTACAAGAGAAAATGCCCGAGGCTCCGCCGATCAAACCCGATGATTTATCGTCATTGCAAACCCTGCAACAGATCGTGGATTTCCTGGAGAAAAACGGCCCTTTTGTGACCGCGCCGTCGCAGCAGCTCATTGATGCTGATTCTGTGATGGCGCTTCATTCAAGCGTTGAATCCCAAGACATTCCCTTTGACTTTGAGCTTGATCGTCACATTCTTGCGACGACTCCGCTCGATGAATCGTCCCAATCACCACTGACCTTACCCCACGGCCAGACTCTCATCATTGCTGATGACGGCACCAATCTGCCAGAGCAATTGGCCCAATCGCTTTCAAGTCATCAACTCAATGCAATCGTCCTTGGGCCGCACGATGAATTGCCCGATGCAGAGACGGTCTGTGGTTTAATTCTCACGTTACCCGATTCGGCTGACACCCAGCAGGTCATTGATGCCTTCACCTTGATGCAGCAACTTGGACCGGCACTTAAGCAAGCTGTCGCCCAGCACGGGACGGCCTTGCTTGCCTGTATCACCCGACTTGATGGGCAACTGGGACTTGGTGGCCGCGCGGTCGCTGCACCCATCACCGCATCACTGGCTGGCATGATCAAGACCGCATCTCATGAGTGGCCACAAGTCACCTGCCGCGTGATCGACATTGATGAATCCGTCACGGCAGATCGCTTGGCAAACCAACTACTGCAAACCGGCCCCTTGGAAGTGGGCATCACCGCTGACAATACTGTCCAAACCCAACTCATTGCTGAAAGTTTGGACAACAAGCTCTCCGAAAAATTGCCCCTCAAAGATGAGGACACCGTCATCGTCACTGGTGGCGCGCGAGGCGTGACCGCGGAAGTGGCTACCGCCATTGCACGCATTTACAAGTGTCGCCTGCTATTGGTCGGTCGCAGTCCGATCCCTGAAAGTGAACCGTCATGGCTTCGCCCGGTGAGTCGTGAAGCCGATATCAAAAAAGCGATCATCGCAAACGCCACCACGCGTCTAATGCCCCGTGACGTTCAAGTGCGATACGAAAAAGTCATTGCCAACCGGCAAATCGTCGAAACACTCGGACGCATCGAACAAGCTGGCGGTAAAGCAACCTATGCTTCAGCCGACGTGCGCAACGCCAAGATGATCGAAGAAATTCTTGATGCTGCTCGCACACGCGGCCCGGTGGCGGGGATTGTCCACGGTGCCGGTGTCCTGGCAGATCGGCACATTGAAGACAAAACCACCGAGCAGTTCGACATGGTGTTCGGCACAAAAGTCGAAGGCTTTGCCAACCTCATGCGCGCAGCGGATCGCGATGAACTGAAAGTCATCATCAACTTCTCAAGCTCCACCGGACGCTTCGGCCGCAAGGGGCAGATCGACTACGCAGCAGCCAACGACACACTCAACAAACTTGCCCAACAGCAAAAATCACTGCGCCCCAACTGTCGCGTTCTGAGTATCAACTGGGGGCCATGGGATGGGGGCATGGTTAATGCGGATCTGAAAAAACTTTTCGCTGCTGAAGGGATTCAAGTCATCCCACTCACCGATGGTGCCAACTATCTGGCGCGTGAAATCGACACGCCCGTCCAAGGCCCGGTTGAAATTGTCATTCTCGGCAAAGGCAGTGATCTGTCACTGAATATGCAGGATGTGACGAACACAGAAAAACCGACTGCTCCCAAGACCCCCAGCTTGCCTTTGGCATTTGATCGTGTGGTGAGTCTGACACAATTACCTGTCCTCACAGATCACGTGATGAATGGCAAAGCAGTCTTGCCTGCTGCATTGATGATTGAATATCTCGGACACGCTGCCATCGCTGAGAACCCGGGCATGTCCATGATCGGCATGACCGATTTCTCTGTATTTAAAGGCATTATTCTCAATGCACAGGATGATCTGACCTTGCATGTCCATGCTGCGATTGCTGATCACATGGATGGTGACATTGAAACCGCCGTGGCTGAAATCCGAAGTGGTGAGAACGGCAAAACACTCCACGCCCGCGCCACCGTGTTACTGGGACAAGCCTCAAATGCACCCGATGCATCCGACCTGCCTCGCCCGCAGATGCCTTACCCCATTGCCAATGACAAAATTTACACCACGCCCGGACTGCTCTTCCACGGCCAGCAACTCCATGCCATCGCCGGCGTCGATGCGTGTGACGACATGGGCATCATTGGCAGACTCAACAGTGCCCCCTCCCCATCACAGTGGATCAACAAACCGTCGCGCACGACTTGGCTCACCGATCCCCTGTTGGTCGATGGTGTGTTCCAATTGATGATTCTCTGGACGCAGCATCAATTCGAACAACCGTCACTGCCCACGAAGATCGATCGCTATGAACAGTATGTTGATCGCATGCCCTCTTCAGGTGTCACCTGTATCTGCCGCATCACCAAGCAGACTGCGCATCAAGTGACCTGCAATGTCGAACTGCTCGATAACTTTGGATCGCTCCTTGCACAGATAACTGGCTATCACTGCGTCGTTGACGCTTCATTGCGTGATGCTTTTCTCGACAACCAGCTTGGGCAGAAAGTGCAGGCCTGAGCGTGACGGATCGCATCGCCATTGTGGGCATCGGGGGGATTTTCCCGGATGCCAATGATCTATCGACCTTCTGGTCGAACATCCTTGCTGGACACAGTGCAGCCAAAACCGCGCCGCCCAAGCGATGGACGTTATCCGCAGACGATGCGTTATCCGCTGACACTTCGCCTGATCGCGTGTACTGTCCGCGCGCTTGTTTTGTCGAAAATTTCAAGCTTGATCTTGATCGACTGCATCTAAACGACGCGTTGGCTGATCTGATCCCACAGCTTGATGTGATGAACCACATAGGCATCCATGCAGGCCATCAGGCATGGGACGATGCTCAGATGTCTGCCGTCGATCCATCGCGCGTGGGCATCATCATTGGCAATATCGCACTGCCCACCGACAGCGTTTCGCAACATGCCCAACAAGTCATCGGCCCGGCCTATGCTGCAGCACTATCCAACATCCTCGGCCGCAAAGTCGATTGGCAGCACACACCAACCCACGTGCTTAACCGCTACGTTGCAGGACTCCCCGGCGGATTGCTGGCTCAAACATTGGGTATTGGCGGCGGCGCTCATACACTTGATGCTGCATGCGCTTCCTCACTGTATGCACTGAAATATGCATGCGACGAGCTACTTGCCCGTCGGACCGATGCGATGATCGCCGGTGGTATGTCGCGCCCTGACTGCTTGTACACGCAGATGGGATTCAGCCAACTCCACGCACTATCCAAGTCCGGCGTGTGCGCCCCGTTCTCCGACCGCGCAGATGGTTTGGTCGTTGGTGAAGGCGCGGGGATGCTGATCCTCAAACGACTCAACGATGCCATTGCTCATGGCGATCACATCTATGCCACCATCGCAGGCATCGGTTTATCCAACGACATCACCGGCAACATCATGGCCCCGGACATTGAAGGCCAAGGTCGATCCATGCGCAAAACATACGAACTTGCAGGCTGGAAACCCTCGGATGTTGACCATATTGAATGTCATGGTACCGGGACACCTGTTGGTGATAACGTTGAATTCACGAGTCTCAAAAATCTCTGGCAGAATGAATCCTCACGCGACACTCGCTGTGTGATTGGCTCAGTGAAAAGTAACGTCGGTCACTTACTCACTGGCGCAGGCGGCGCGGGATTGATCAAAACATTGCTGGCAATGAAGCATGCCAAGCTACCCCCGACTGCTAATTTCACCAACCCGAATCCGAAGATGGACATCCCCAACAGTCCGTTTGAAGTGCTCAGCGAAGCACGGGATTGGAACTCTCAGGACGGTTCACCCCGCAAGGCTGCGGTCAGTGCGTTTGGCTTTGGTGGCATCAATGCACATGTGTTACTGGAGCAATACCACGACCGTAAAGCGATGACCACGGTATCTGAACTTCCGGGGGTACTTCCGGGCGAAAGTTATGAACCCATTGCCATCGTGGGTATGGCCGGACACTTTGGGCCTTATGCGAATCTCGATGACCTTAAGCGTTTGTGGATTGATGGTGACAAGCAAGCCGCCAAACCGATTGGGCAAACCTGGGGTGTCGCGTTGGCTAACAAGTCGGGTCATGTCATTGAAGACATTGCCATTGCGTTAGGTCGATTCCCCATCCCGCCGTTGGAATTGCAGGATATGCTGCCTCAGCAGTTGTTGATGCTCCTTGCTGCTGCCGATGCGTTGGATGATGCTGGGATTGAGCAGGTGGACGCACCGCGTTTGGACATGGGTGTGTACATTGGTATTGGGTTGGATTTGAACACAACCAATTTCCACTTGCGTTGGGAACTTGCCAATCAAGCACCGCGTTGGGCCGAGCAATTGGGCGTTGCGTATTCTCAAGCATGGCTCGAAGAATTGCGTGATGCGATGAATCCGCCGTTAACTGCCAATCGCACGATGGGCGCACTGGGCGGCATTGTCGCTTCACGGGTCGCCCGCGCGTTTAAAGTCGGCGGGCCAAGCTTCACCATCTCCAGCGAGCAGACTTCGACACTCCACGCCATCGCCCAGGCAGTCACATCACTGCGACGTGGCGAGATCAACAGCGCCATCGTCGGTGGTGTGGAACAGGGATGCGACATTCGACACGTGGCAACCGATAGCAGTGACATGCCCTGTTGTGATGGAGCAGGTGCCGTCATTCTCAAGCGACTTTCCGATGCCCGTGAAGATGGCGATGTCATCTATGCAGTGATTGATCAGTCTTCCCGCTGCGATGTGATTGATGCTGAAAATGCCCTGCCCGTCGATGCGATGGATGACCTGGGCGATCTTGGGCCAGCGACACCCATTGCATCGATCATCAAAGCTGCGTTATTTCTCTACCACCGTTTCGACCTGCAAAACAAGGGGTATTGGCTCACCGATCAATCCGAGATGATTCGCCAATGCCTCATTGCCAGCGATAGCATTGATGGCAACACCGCAAGTGTGACCCTCTGTGAAGCGGACATCTGCCCGGTGGTTGAACTGGATGAAACGGACACCAGCACATTTGAATCCTCAAAGGAAAGTTCCGGGGCTTCCGGGGGGAAAGTTGCCTTTGTGTTCCCCGGTGCGGGCAATCAATTTGCCAACATGGGCAAAGACCTTTGCACGACATTTTCGCATGTCATCGAACAGATGCACATGGAAAACGATACACTCAAATCTCAGTTTGCGGGTGGCAAGTTCTGGGATGGTACACCACTGACAGATATCAGTCACAAAGACATCATCTTCGGGCAAGTCTGTCTGGGCACCATGATCAGTGACATCGCCCAATCCCTCGGCATCAAACCCGACGCCATGATTGGCTACAGTCTCGGCGAAACCACCAGCATGTTTGCATCCCGAAGCTGGACGGATCGCGACCATATGCTCGACCGCATGAACAAGTCCACCTTGTTCACCACCGACCTTGCAGGGCCATGTGATGCAGCACGCAAGACATGGAAGCTTGATGACGATGAACCGGTCGACTGGGTGGTCACCGTTGTCCCACGTACTCCGGAGATGGTGCGCGAGGTGTTGGCGGACTTTAATCGGGCGTACCTGCTGATTATCAATACAGCGGATGAATGTGTCATTGGTGGGGATCGCCTGCAAGTTCGACAAGCCGTCCAACAACTGGATAGCAGTTGGCATCCGGTGGATGGTGTGACGACGGTGCATTGTGAAGTTGCCCATGGCATCCGTGATGCGTATCGCGAGTTGCATTTACTGCCAACCGATGCTGCGAGAAACATCACGTTTTACAGTGGTATTGCTGGCAAATCGTATCAGGTCACACAGGATTCGATTGCGGATTCCATTGTGGGTCAGGCCATGGAACCGTTTGATTTTTCCAAGGTGATCGACGCTGCCTATGACGATGGTGTCCGCGTGTTCATTGAGATGGGGCCCGGATCATCATGCACGCGACTGATCGACAGTGTCCTTGGTGATCGTGAACATCTGGCAGTGAGTCTCTGCAAAGAAAATCAGGACAACGTGGCTACGCTACTGAAACTCGCTCGGACACTTCAAGCAATTGGACATGAGATTGTGTTACCCATCGCGCCAAGTCAAACAGCATCAGCAAAGAAGGCGATTCATGTGGCTGCAACACGACATGGTTTTGATATTCCCCAGCCGCCGTTTGCGTTAAGTCAACAGGAAGAACAAGTGCCAGAACCAGTGATGGATCAAAGTGTGATTCAGGAGACAACCCTTAAACCGGACTTAAGCCCGGACCGGACCGGCACGGTCCGGCTCGCAGATACACAGACAAGTGTCACGGTTGATAGTAACGTGGTCTCTCAAGCCATTGCCACCCAGCAGGCACATGTCGCCACGCAACAGACATTCATGCGCGTCTCACAAAAACTCAACGACACGATGGCATCTGCGATTGCGATGTATCAAACCGCAATGGGTAATGGTGATTTCTCAACTGTCACCGAGCAGTTCACGCCAATGCAAACCCAAGTCGTGCAAAACAACTTCCAGGGGCCTGCGCTTGATCGTGATCAGTGCATGGAGTTTGCAATTGGCTCGATTGGTAAAGCACTTGGCGAACGCTTCGCAGCAATTGACTCGCATCCGACACGGGTACGGTTACCTGATGAACCGCTGATGCTCGTGGATCGCATCATGCAAATCGAAGGCGAACCCTGCTCGATGACTTCTGGGCGCGTGGTGACCGAACACGATATCCATCCGGGCGCATGGTATCTCGATGGCGGGGTGATCCCGACTTGTATTGCTGTGGAAGCTGGACAGGCAGACCTGTTCTTATCAGGCTATCTGGGGATCGACTTCATCACCAAGGGCAAAGCGGTCTACCGCCTGCTTGATGCGGAAGTGACTTTCCACATGCCACTTCCGGGGGCAGGCAAAACGATTGTCTATGACATTCACATTGACGAATTCTTCCGGCAGGATGACACATATCTATTCCGCTTCCGCTTTGATGCGACGGTGGATGGCCAATTGTTCCTGACGATGCACAAGGGCTGTGCGGGCTTCTTCTCGCAAGCAGAATTGGATGCAGGCCAGGGCATCATTCAAACGAAGTTCGACAAGCAACCTGCTAAGGGTATCAAAGTCGGTGGCTTTGAACCGTTGGCAAAGATGTCCGGCGATGAGAGTTATTCGACGGATCAAATCAATGCCCTGCGTCGCGGTGATTTGGCTGCATGCTTTGGCGATACGTTTGCGTCTCTTGGTTTGCAACATGCCAAGGGCTTACCCACGGATCGCATGACACTGGTGCATCGGATTCTGTCAATGCAACCTGAAGGCGGGCGCTTTGGTCTTGGGCAGATTGTCGGCGAGGCGGACATTCATCCTGACGACTGGTTTATCACCTGCCACTTCTGTGATGACCAAGTGATGCCTGGCACGCTAATGTATGAATGTTGTCTGCATACGCTGCGTGTGTATCTGCTGCGTTTGGGTTGGGTGGGTGAAGATACCGAATTTTTGTACGAACCCAAGCCAGGTGTGCCGGGGCAGCTTAAGTGCCGCGGGCAGGTATTGGCAACGACAAAAAAAGTCTGGTACGAAATCACGGTCAAGGAAATTGGCTATGACGAAAACCAAACGCCCTACGTCATTGCTGATGCGTTGATGTATGGTGATGGCAAGCCGATCGTGCAGATGAAGAATATGTCGCTGCAACTGTCGGGACTCACCAAACAGGCATTGGAATCGCGTTGGGGATCAATGTCACAGCACCCACGCAGAATCGCTGCGGACAGCTCATCTGCGGGCTTGGCTAAGACAAGCAAACCCGTATTATTCGACAATGAATCGATTCTTGCGTTTGCACAGGGCAATCCGTCGGACGCATTTGGTGCACAATACAAGGTGTTTGACAACGATCGCAAGATCGCGCGACTGCCACGCCCGCCGTATAAATTCCTGGATCGAATCGTTCACATTGAGAACTGTCAGCAGTGGCAACTCAATGCTGGCGGTGTGATTGAAGCGGAATACGATGTCCCATCGGATGAATGGTACTTCACGCAAGACCGCCAACCCGTGATGCCGTTTGCGGTCTTATTAGAAGTCGCATTACAGCCGTGCGGATGGCTCGCTGCCTACCTTGGCTCGGCACTGACCAGTGACAACGATCTGCGGTTTAGAAACCTTGGGGGGGAGGCAGTGCAACTGCTCCCCGTCACGCCGGACATCGGCACGCTGACCACGCGCATCAAAATCACCAACGTCAGCCAGTCCGGTGGCATGATCATCCAACACTACGACATGCACACCTATGCAGACCGTGGTGATGTCTACAAAGGCACGACCTACTTCGGCTTCTTCTCGCATGAAGCATTAGCCAATCAAGTGGGTATCCGCGATGCAGATGTCTATGAACCTTCCAACCGTGAGTTTGTCCGTAGCGAACCCTTTAACTATCCGACAACTGCACCCTATCCCGATGACATGATGCGGATGCTCGATCGGATCGTGGTGTTCGATCCCAATGGCGGACCCCATGGTCTGGGTTTCGTGCGTGGTGAGATGGATGTGAATCCTGACCGCTGGTTCTTCCAAGCACACTTTTATCAAGACCCGGTTTGCCCTGGATCATTGGGATTAGAGTCGTTCCTGCAATTACTCAAAGTCTATGCCACGGATCGCTGGGGTGCATCGGAAAACGCACTCTTTGAATGCATGGCATTGAATACAAAACACAAGTGGGTCTACCGCGGGCAGATCATCCCGGCGGACTCCATGGTGACTGTGCAAGCTGTTGTGAAGTCCGTCGATGATGCATCGCAAACAGTGGTGGCTGATGGTTTCCTGATTGTCGATGGTCGTGTGATTTACCAGATGATCGACTTTGCGATTCGGGTTCGGTAGCACTTCTGGTTCTTGTGTGATTAAAATTTTAACACGAAGGCGCGAAGGTCACGAAGGACACGCAGTTCAAGACATTTGTTTTTGATTTGAGGCAGCAGAATTGCACATCAATCACAAATTGACACAACACAGTCAATTATTGTTTTATTCTTCCTTCGTGATCTTTGTGACCTTCGTGCCTTCGTGCCTTCGTGCCTTCGTGTTAAAAACAAACCGCCTGATATATCTATCAAACAAACTGCTTAACCAGTGGCACGACGTCTTCGTGGGCGTCTTCGAGAATGTAGTGTCCGGCATCTTCGAACTTGTGAACCTGCGCATTGGGGAAGCGGTCGGCCCAACCCTTCAAAAAGTGATGGTCGAAGACGAAGTCTTTCATGCCCCAACAAATCAGCATGGGTTTGTCAGCAAACTTTGAGAGATTGTTTTCGGTGTTGGCAATGATGTCGTAACCACGATCGCCGGGTTTAAGCGGGATGTCCTGTACGAAGCGATGGACGGCGATGCGATTGGCCCAACTGTCGTAAGGCAAGACATAACCGCGGGCGACTTCGGCTCGCATAGGCTGACGGGTGACACAATTTTTCACACCACCTTTGACAAAACCATTGAGTCCGCGGACGAGTAGTGCGCCAACAGGTGATCGACAAATACCGATCTGCCAAGGTAATGGTTTGTCTTTGGGTAAACCGAATGCAGCAGTGTTGAGGATGACAAGTTTCTTGATCCGGTCAGCATGGCGAAGCGCCCATGTTGAGCCGATCATCCCGCCCCAGTCATGGACAACGAGGGTGATGTTGTCGCCAAGGTTTAATGACTCGATAAGTGCATCGAGATTATCCACGCGGTTTTGGAGGGTGTATTCATATTCCAGATCGGACGGCTTGTCGGAGAGTCCCATGCCGATGTGATCGACTGCGATACAGCGATGGGTTTTGCTCAGTGCGTTGACCAGTCGGCGGTAATAGAACGACCACGTTGGATTGCCATGCACCATGACCAGAGCCGGTGTGCCTTGGGTACGTGGCCCTTCGTCGATGTAATGCATCTTGGGGCTATTGGAACTTCCGGGGGTTACGGGGCTTCCGGGGGTGAACCAGTTGGATTGGAAGTTGTAATCTGGAAGTCCGAGATGTGCCGTGGTGGCATCGGGCGAGGAGGAGGCTGTGTTCACGTTGCTTACCACTCCCAGCCGAGCATGAGACAGTTAAGACCTGATCCGATGCCCAGGAATCCCACGCGATCACCGGGGCGGAGGAACTTGCGTTGCTCTGCCAAGGCTGCAGTCAGTGGCAGCGACACCGTGCCGATGTTGCCAAGATAAGGATACGTGGAGTATTCCTTTTCAGGCGGGATACCCAACGCGCGGAGGATGGTATCGCGATGTCCAGTACCAACCTGATGGCAGATGATCTTGTCGACGGTATCCACTGCCCAACCCATGCGAGTGAGGAAGCTTCCCCAAGTGCGGACACCCAGTTCCACGCCATGCTTGAGCACAGCCACCGAGTCGGTCTGCATGAATTGATTCAACGCAGCGGGGAGTTTTTCCTTGGGCATCAAGTTGGCCAACACCGGCGGAAGTTTCTCGCTGGTATGTTCCATCAAGTCCTTGAGCGTTTCGGGGATCGTGTCCGGCTGCATGATCTCATCAAGCGCGAGCTTCAGGCGATCAGGCGAGAAGACCATCTTGCCCATCTGGATCGGTGACAAGGTCACACCCCAGCGACAGAGCTTGTGATGTTCCGGGGCAGCTTTGGAAGTTGCACCGCTAAGTCTTGGACGATTCTTGTTCCCAAAGGACCCGTCAGTGAGTAGCACCGCAGCGGCACCTGAACCACCGGTCAATGTGGCCAGCGAACTGGAGTACATTTCCATGGTGGGATCTTCGAGCATCCGCTGGATCATGATTTCGTTGATTTCGCGGGAGGATTCGCAGCTGACAACCATGCCTGCACGAATCTGCCCCAGCTCGATGCGGTTAGCCACATCGATGATGCCGTTGAGAACACCCAGACAGGCATTGGAAATATCGTAGATAAAAGCGTCATTGGTGATGCCCAGTTCATTGGCCACGACACAAGCGGTCGCGGGTTCGAACTGTTCACGGCATACACCGGTATAGACGAGAACTTCCAGATCCTTGACCTGCACATTGGACTGTTCAAGCGCTTTATGTGCTGCTGCCGAAGCACCTTGGGATAGCGTCGTGCCTTCGTCCCACCAGCGTCGTTCTTCAATACCGGTGAGGGCTTTGAGTTGGCCTTGGGACATGTGAAGTTTTTCGTACATCGGCGCAAGACGGCCTTCCAGTTCATCGCTGGTAACGACGACCGGGCCTAGCTTGTAGCCGATGGACTCAATTTGGACGCGGGAATATCTCATAATTTAGTGTGCGTATTCTAGTAAATCATCGGCAAATTAGCTACATGAGATGGAAAAAAGAAGAAATCGGCCTACAGCGTTCGAAATTCGCCACCTTAATAAACCAAGTTCATCTGCAAACATCAACTACGCGCCAATGCCATACTGCAATCTGAGCGGTCCTGCGGTATCATGCATCATTCATGACGCAATCCCAACCGACCAATCGATTTAAGCTGCCCGATGGGCGTAAAGCACGTTGCCTGGTGATCGTGCCGGCATATAACGAGTCCGGCTCCATCACCAGCGTGGTGCAAGGACTTCACGACCATCTGCCAGAAGTGGATGTCGTGGTCATTGATGACGGTTCGGTGGATCGCACGTATCAACACGTCCCCAAATCGGCGACGGTGATTCGCCTGCCGTTTAATCTGGGGATCGGCGGCGCGATGCAGACCGGCTATCGCTTTGCTTTCCAATATGGGTATGACGTGGCGGTTCAGGTCGATGGTGATGGTCAGCACCCCCCTTCTGAAGTTGCCCGACTCATTGACCATCTGCTCCAAAGCAATAGTGACATGGTCGTCGGCTCGCGATTCAAAGATACCATCGCCTACCGCCAGACCTTGTCCCGGATGTTCGGAATCCACTTTCTTAGACTCTGGATTCACTTACTCACCGGCAAACGATTCTCTGACTGCACCAGTGGCTTCCGTGCCGCTAATCGCCATGTCATTGATTGCTACGCTCATTGGTATCCGATGGACTATCCTGAGCCGGAAGTGTTGGTGCTGCTGACGAACCATCAAATGCAGATTGATGAGTTACAGGTTCACATGGAACAGCGCAGTACCGGCCAGACGAGCATCCCCTTTCATCGCGGACTCTTTTATGTGGTCAAGGTAGCTGGCGCAGTCTTGCTGGATAAAATCCGTGACCCCTGGCCGCACCGCAAGCACAAGGAGGTCACCCCATGATTCGTACCATCGTACTACTTGGATTTGGTCTTCTGCTTTTGATAATGTCTCTGCAAAGTCTGCGTAAGCTTCGCATGCAGGAACGCTGGATGCTGCTGTTTTTTGTCACCGGTTTACCGTTTTTGATTTTATCGATCTGGCCCGACGGGATCGTCTGGCTATCTGAACAAATGCAAATGGAAAAACCAACACTCATGGTCTTTGCCCTGGGAGCGTTTACCATTTTGCTTTTGCTCAAACTCTTTTCGATCATCAGTGTTCAGCAAAGGCAAATCACCACGTTAGCTCAGTCGGTTGGAATCCTTCAGGACCAAATTTCCGCTATCGCCCCAAAAGACGCATCAGACGATACGCCCACACAATCTTCTCCACATTCAGCCGATGAATCAGCCGACTGATCGGATCGCCTTTTAAATGCGGTGATGCGACTTGATACTGTTCATCAAATTGTCGACGATTGATCTTGCCCGACTTGCTGTTGGCATACCATCTGAAACATCCCAGATTCTCTGACAGTATCAACGGCTCGCTGGCTTTACTCATCCGCAGCCACAGATCGTAGTCCATCGTGTAATACAGCGACTCGTCAAGAAAACCCACGTCTTTGCCAAAATCGTTCCGCCAGAACACCGACATCTGACTGATGAAATTTTCACGCAACAAACGACGACGGCGATAGCGTGCCAACTGTCGGTTTTTATATCGCGTGACGCCTTGGCGAATCGGCTGATCCTGTTCATTGATAATGACACATTGCCCTGCGAGCCATTGGGTTTGTGGATGATCCAGCATTGCCTTTGCAACTTTGGCTAAAGCACCATCGCAGTAAATATCATCGCTGTTAAGCCACGTCACCACATCGCCGGTGACTTGGGCAAGCCCTTTGTTAATCGCATCACTCTGGCCATTATCCGGCTCGCTGATCCAAGTGACGCGCGGGTCATTTATCGCCTGGAGAATCGCCAACGAACCATCGGTACTTTGACCATCGACCACCAACACTTCCAAAGCGAAATCGCCCTGCTGTGAGAGAATACTCGCAAGTGTCCGTGGCAGATATTCGGCCTGGTTGTAACTTGGAACCACGATGGAGATTGTCAACGGCCTGTTTGCCGGTTCGTCAGTCTGCTGCATATTTATAGTTATGTCACAAACCCCCGGAAGTTGCAACACGTCCAAAGGACATTACAGCCTGTCATGCATCAACCGTCTGCAACACGAATCCTCTTAATGCACGACGCACCAGCAAACGTTCGTCAGATTGCGCGAGAGTCTGCAACTGCTCGGGCAAATTCAAGCCAAGCTTCATGCACAAGCGACCTTTGAGCAAAGCCAACCGCCAACTGTGATCTTCAACGGTGTTCTTCCCTGGCCAATGTCCGGGGGTGGGGTCGGGCAGTTGCATATGTCGCAACGCCATATCCGCCAACCCGCTGTGAATCGGCTGTGGGTGGACAACTTGATTGGACACTTGATCCAAATCTATCTGCTGGACAATCTCTACAGCTTTTTGCGTATCGGTAATGCGTTGATCGGCGATAAGACGATCCAACGTGGTGAACACTGCCACCGCAGTCAACATTGACGGCGTGTGATTGGTCACCAGTTCCAACAACGTATCCAGACACGCATCCGAGCCGCACATCCGAAGCATACTCACCGCCGACAACCAGTCCGGACACTTGCGGGGCATGACGATTGGGTCACTTTGTGCTCTGGGTTTACTGGTATCCCCGCGTGTATCAAAGCCGTATTGTTTGGTCTTGATGGCATTGATGAAGATGGATTCAGCTTCATTGTTGCCCCAGATTCCGACTATACCCGCAGCAAACCAACGGGCTTTTTCATTATCCGAATCACGCATAATCGACAGCACATCGGCTTGTACGGACTCACGGTTTTTCATCAGCAGCCACAGGTGTCTGCCGTATTCACCTTGTCGCAGGTCATCCAGACATTGAGCCAACAACTGGTCGTTGACTTTCAAGTCCAATGTTTGCGTGTCAATACTGCCTGCAAAAATCGAACGCGCCCAAACGGCTTTGACCTTCGACACATCATCGACCATTGCGCCAGTTTCTTTGAGCTTGTCTTGCAACACATCCATCGGCACATCACGTAGATCCGACAAACCACTGGCAGCCAACAATGCTGCAGCATCACCAATCGCTTCACCGATCCGCTGCATGTCACGCATCATCCGTGTCGCGTGATGAGCGTCCTGAGTCAATCCCATACAACGTGCGGCAATGCCCACATTTTTCAGACCCTTGGGAAGCAACATGCGATAAGACAACGGATGGGCAAAGGGCGTAAACCAGTTGCGCGTCATATTAATCCAGAAGACCGCTTCGTCGGACTCCATTGCGTAATCAACAAAGTGCGTATCGTGATTTGAGCCTGCATAGCCAATGGTATCGTCAAACTGACGATTGGAAATTTGGTCATCAAATGTCAGTGTGTAATCGGTATCAATCTGTCGCGTCTGACGCAGACCAATCGCAGGCGCGACCATTGTGATGCGCTGGTTATTGGTTGCTTTTTCGAGTTGATGTTGAACAATGCCCACCACCCGAGCGCGGGTCAAATCTTCACTATCGGTCGCATCACACCAGCCGGCATCGAAATTACGACCAGTGACGCGGATACGATCATCGTTGATCTCAAGACCGTAACTCACCTGCGAATAGGCGTGAGGCAGGCCATCACTTTGACGCCCGCAGCTGTAATTCGCACCAGCCAAGACACAGAGATCGCCATCACCTGTACCATCAATATAGGCTTTGGCATTGATCGCAATGGGGCCTTGCGGGGTGGCGATGAGGGCGCTGGTTACCGTTGCATTTTCGACGGTCACATCACAGAGCATGGTGCGACTCATAAAATCAACACCTGCATCAAGCATATGGTTTTCGAGAACTGACATTTTGGCGATGGGATTGAAGGTATGAGCCGCCAAGACATTGCCATAGCTTTTCATCATTTCGCCAACCTGTTTGTCGACTGTCTCCTGCAAACCGCCGGGGATCCCGTAGTAGTATCCGTGAATCCCGCCACCTGTACCGATACCACCTGCAAAAGTAAACGGATCGACGCAGATGACATTTGCCCCTTGTTTTCCAGCACCAATCGCTGCAAAGGCGCCACCGGTTCCAACGCCAATAACGACGACATCAGTCTCTAAAGTTTTGACGGGTGTGGGTGATGTGACAGGTTGATCCAACTGTGATGCATTCACATCTGCACATGGTAAATCACCAAGTGTCGCAGCCGCTTTGACACCTAATTCAAATCGATCCGCCAAGGTCTTGATTGCAACACGCGCGGCACTTGGTACAGCAACTGCAACGTTGCCAAACGCTTTTACCGGAGATGAACTGGCATCATAAATTGGATAAGGATCAACACTGTTGTGTGACAGGTATGCTTGCTGCGTGTTGGCATCCAATTCACTGATACATCGCAGCGTGGCCTGACGGGTAGTCTCACCGTCATTGACTTTGCAAGTGACAAAACGTTGTGTCGGCCAAACGGTCTGGGGCAACGATGAGTCGGCCCAGTCCAGTTTTTGTAAGTAGAGATAAAGTTCCTCACTCACAGGCTTGGCAAGCTGCGGTGACTGACCGGCAAGGTGCAACAAAGTCGCCGTGTCGGTGGCATCAATGAACTGCTTGGCGACAATCCGTTTCATGCCGTTCTTGGTGGCAACAATCATCGAAGTGATTAATCCGCCAGACTGCTCAACGGCAACCGGATGAGCGTAGTACAACGGTCGCACAGACGATTCTTGAATCATGCACGTCGCGGACACCTCTGCCATCGCCCCATCAAAAAAGTTGGCATCCGCCCCACCACGTTTGGCGACATCATCAACCAGCTCATTAAAAATCGGATGATCTGACTCACCAGCCAAGGGCACAAAACAGCGCCCTGACTCCCAGAGTAAATCAGCCATTGGTTCGACGAGCAGAACTTGCTTGCCTTGCGATTCAAGCTCTCGTGCCGCGGCGTAGCCGGCATACCCGCCACCGATAATGGCGACATCAAAAACCTGTTTATAGACACTGACAAACGGCTGAATGTTCTGAGGCTTCCGTGAAGTGGACATGGCGTTTCCTTGGTTAACTGGATTTCAGATGTATCAGTGTAGCGCCTTAAAGTCAGGTTTCGATGGATAGATTGGTTGTTTATCTGGACTTATTTGTTTTTTGGCGTAAAATCATGCTATTAAACAGAAAATAGGGACTAGGAACTAGCGACCGGGGATCAGGGCAAGGCAAAGCAAGAAACGTTGCAACAGGATTCGACAATCATGCCTGACAACCCAGCCACCATGGAAGTCCGCCAACTGTTACGTTCATATGAGCGGGCAACGGGATTACTCTCATGCTTCCGGGGGAGCAGCGCGGTTTGGCATCAGCCGGAACCTGTGCATGTCGGGCGGATGGGTTTACATCTGTCGCCATTTTGCGTGCCTCAACGTCGGGACAAGATGGCAGCATGCAAGCATGATGACGCGGATCACCTGCATACGATGTTTGGGCAAGCAAGCGAGCCGTTGGTTCGGACGTGTCATGCGGGTGCCGATGAAATCATCATCCCTGTGCATTGGCAGAATCAGTTGGTTGCCGTGGTGTTTCTGGGTCAGTTTCGACGTCGCGATGATCAGCCTGCGATGTTGCCGTTGTGGTCAGAAGCGAAGCTCAAACACGCATTGGTGTTGGCAGCTGGATTACAGAGTCAACTGCTGAGAATCTATCAAAAGCGTTTAGCCGAACAACCCTCACCGGATGATCCGCGTTTGGCACAAGTCACCGACTGGCTTAATGCCAACCTTGCCAACGATCCATCGCTTGATGAGTTGGCGGTGATGCTTTGTGTTTCACCCACATGGGCGAGCCATCTGATTCGACAACTCGCTGGCCAATCTTATACGCAACTCAAAGACGATCTGCGACTGGCACGAGCCAAGGATCTACTCAGTGGCACGACACTTAAAATTGCTGCTATTGCGACGCATCTTGGATTGGAAGATGCCAACTATTTCAGTCGGTTCTTCAAACGCAAAGCCGGCATGACGGCAACGGCTTATCGCAAGGTGTATCAGTTGCCCCAACAGGTATGATTATTTTCAAGCTATTTTGCGTCTTTAGAGCAGTTCAGATCATTAATCTCACCCTCCGTCACTCCCGTGCACGCAGGAGTCCTGTGGAATTTGCAAGTGTCAACTGCATGCCACTGGATTCCCGCCTGCGGACTTTATGCACAAAGCGATCTTCGCCTTTCCCCGAATCCTGTTCCATATTGAATGTTAGTTTTTGGGTGATCATCTGGCCTTCAAGATTGGAAGTCGATGTATGAAAAAGACACGTTTTACGCAGGAGCAGATAGCCTTCACACTTCAGCAGGCGGAAGCCGGTGTTGCCCCGGCAGAAGTCTGTCGAAAGATGAGCATCAGCGTACAGACTTTATGGGGAAGGCGCAACTTATTTGATCGATCCAATATCTGTGAGATTTACCGAAATTCATCTAAAATCAGCATTGTATATCAAGTCTTAATCATCGCCACCATAGTTAGCCACTCCTTAATCTCAACAATTCACTTTATTATGTGACATCACTTTTGATTATTACTTAATCCATACATCTGCACTGCGTAGATGAATGAGATATGACAGCATCATGCACCTGCTTGGAACTTAAGCGATATGGCTTGCTGGCAGGAGCATCCAAATAATCAATGGCTGCAATTTTCCTGCAAAGTTCGTTTAATAATGCAGCCTGTAATTGTGTAAATATATTCCGATTTGATGGAAGCCCCATCAAATTATTTGTTTTGCATGAATCACTTTTCATATCTACAAGCCAATGATCTTCAGCATGCAAATCATAAAACAATTGAATACTCCTCTGCTGAATCAACCATGTGCTGCCACCATCAATAAAATTGGGATAATGCTCATCATCAGCGGCATCACCTACCCACCACTTATTAGTCCGCCACTTGTTGATTAGCTCGGGACGTTTGCGAATCTTCGCATTAGTCTGCACATCCAACTGAGTATACGGGTTGGCAAGAAACCGAATCATCAAATGCTTCAGGCGAGACAACTGCATCTGACAAGCCGGATCGTCAAACCGATTGTTGCGACAAAGCGGATCATTCGCCAGTTCGTACAACTCACCATGGGGCTGATCGACATGATGAATATATTTCCAGCCTTGATACACCACTGCGCGTCGCCAGCGTTGTTCAGAAAATACCGGTCGATCCATGGGTAGAGTATCGCCTGCAAAGACCGAAGCTAAACTTACTCCTTGTACCGCATCGGGGACAGGCAGCTCACATAAATCACAAACCGTTGAAAAAAGATCAATCGCCTCGACCGGGCTATCCACGACTGTGCCTGGGACCGAATCAGCCATCACACCTTCAGCTGGTCGCCAGATCAGTGGCACACGAATGATCGCATTGGAACATACACCAAGTTTCTTGTCGTATATCCCCAAATCGCCAGCATTGTCGCCGTGGTCTGCACAGAAAATAATATGCGTCTGCTCCATGACGCCTTTGTTGGTAAGCCATTCAAATAAGCGGCCTAACTCTTGGTCAATCATCTCAATGATCGTGAAATAGGTTGCAAGCAGATGACGCATATCATCATCGGGCATCGTTATTCTCGATGGACTAGCAAGGTACTGTTCAATCACCCATGCAGGCATAGCTGCTAATTGTTCAGCAGTTAAAAGTTCATCAAGTAGCACATCCTGTGACTTCAAACGTTCGTACCATGGCGTAGGGATCGCATTTGGGAAATGCGGCCGATCATAGCTAAGCCACATGCAAAAGGGCTTATTGCGATTCCAATGTTGATTTAGAAAATCAAGGCACCTGTCCGTTGTCCAATGTTCCAAACCATGCTCTACAGGAACTCGACTCTTACCAGCTCCTCGACGCATGGGATGCATGTGTGGTGAAACTTCATCGCCTTCGGGCATCGCCAGACATTCGGCACCATGAGCTTCTTCTGTTGGAAATGACATGCCCTGTTTAGAAAGATAATCACCATACCACAAACCCTTAGGCATGGTATGGGCCTGATCCTCCCAGAGACTGGGGGCACAATAATCCATCCCCCAGTCTCCGCGGATCGTGCCAATGTGCTGTTTGCCGACCGCGGCTGTTTGATAACCGTGCTGACGCAAATGTCGCATAAGATTGGGCATATCATCATGCTGCTTACCAACAAATCCGTATTGATGATGGGTCTTGAGATACTGCCCACTGAGATAACTAATACGTGATGGGAGACAAATTGGACTTTGTACGTAGCACTGCGTAAAGCGAACACCTGATTGTGACAACTTGTCTAAATTAGGTGTTTTGACATAAGAGTGCCCTGCAATTGACAGACAATCGGCATGCATTTGGTCAACCATAATAAACAGAACATTTTGACACATTTGTAAACTTTCCAAATCAAATAAAACTAAACCACTGCATTAATCTGTAGCGGTGTGAACAAGCGTGATAGATTGCCCTGCTGCAATTGTCAGTGTGGTATCTGTCCAATTCAGACCCGGCAAGGTCATCGTCTGTGAAATTAATGTGGTTATCGGCAAATCGGTCGGATTGTTAATCGATACATGCCAGCATGGTAATTCACTTCCTTGAGCGTCCTTCAAACATACAACATTGATAAATAGATCCTGCCCATTAGTATCAGCCACAATCGGTTGTCCAATGACCCAGTGGTGAGAGGGAGCCTGATTGCTATATAGCGGGAAATAGGCATAACCATCTTGGTCAACACCAAGTGAACGAAAACGGTTGGTGGCATCGCCATAACGCCCCTCACCAACAAAGCCTGTCTTCTGCCAGAGAATCGTGCTGTAACGAGGGTTTTGATCAGTCAAACGGAAGCTCAAGCACGCATCCAGATCATCAATCGGCTTGGGAATGCTCAACTCAACCGCATGATTCGTTGGTTCTAAATCAATCAGACCTGGCAGGCTGCCAATACGTGCGCCACGTGTGATAGACAAGCTGTCTGGATTTTGAAGATACGCAACCCAGCGAAGCATTGTGGTGCTATCAGCAATCGGCATATCAATCGGCCAATAGCAAGTCCACCAATGTATTTTGTCCTGCTGGCCTGGGACAACCTGTAAACCAGCGCTGGGTAAGGATCGTGCCAATACAGTTGAATCTTCTTTGACGGTCAATTTCAATGGGTCACCATAATTAACACATAGTATTGAGTTTGATTCCGTTTCTGAAAATGCTGCAAACCACTGTCCTGTCTCTATAACTTGTGTTTTCTTTTCTGATGCGTCATAGGTTCGCCACGTTGATATATCCCGGTCTACCAAAACCGTCTGACCTTCACCAACCAGCATCTGAATGTTTCCATTCCTTTCATCTCGCCAATCATTATCTAGCAGATCTTTAGTAAGTGTCATCTGGTGTTTATATGTATTATATTGTTCATACATCGTCACCATGGGACCGCCTTGAACTCCCATTGGTCCATAGCCCGTCGCAGTACCAGTCTGATAGCGTGACCATTGAGTATAGATCCCCGTCAAATCAACCAAAGGTGTTGGATCTATAGGGCCATAACCACGCCAGGCATTGAGTGAAACTGGAACCTGCAACATCATGCCGCTGCTGATTGACCGGCACCGCAAAACATTCTCATCACAGAAATCCAAATAGGGAGTTTGATACAGATTAAGCCCCTGCTTACCTAATTCAGCACTCCAGAATCTCGGCGTGGGATCTGAAAAACGAAGTAATGGCCGCTGTGTAATACCGACCATGCCATCCCATGTTTCGCCATAATCTTGTACCATGGGAATATTGGAATAACGTGTCCAACCTGGCCCCCTGAATAGTTTCATCTCCGCATCATTGACATGATCACTGCAATATACAATTGCAGCAGATCCATCATTCCAACCTCGTAATGGAAAAGAGACAGCCTTTTTGCCATTGATGTCCTTTGCAATAACACTCATATTCCGCTGTAGGCTACCACTTAGAAACAATCGCTCATGGAATACGGTTTGACCTTGCGGCAAGTATCTTCTAAATAATTGATCACCTTCATATATTTCAATTTCCTGCAAACCAACACTGGAGGTGACACGCAAAACGGGGCCAACAATAGTACGTTCTGTGACAAATGGTTCAGCAGCATAGGAACCGGTTCGATACTTACCTTCATTCCAATGCTCAATCACAGGTCCGGAACTGACAAAGGCAAAAGGCGATGCAAATTGCGAATTCCATCGCAAAACATCAGGCCACAATTTGTCCATATTTTTTGCTTTTGCATAGGTCATTGGCAAACCATTATCGACGGCCTGTCCCATTTTTAATGGTGAATCAACAATATGAATCGCAGCAGGCACACCGGTCATCGTACCGGCATTCGTCAACAAAAACTGGTCGGTCATATCTTCAACAAGAACACCATCTCGGTATAGCATCAAGCCAAACATACTGAAATTCTTCAGATCATAAACCGACATTCCACCTGTTTGCATAGGCAGCGTAAAATCAAAGAAACCAGATGAATTAGCATCATTCATTCTCAAAGAGTTAATATAATCTCCCACTGCAGAAGAAATATAATCACCTGATGCGTTTTTCGGTTGAATAATCATCTCGGATCGATCAGCAGACAAATGTGTATCAGCCACCAACACTGGATTAAAACCAAAGTGAAAAAAGCTGTTGCCAAGATTGGTTTTAATATAATAGCCCGGTATTAACATCAGGCTTTGCGTACTATATATTTCACATTGCTCAACAAGATCATCCAAATCCTGTGCAGTTAAATTGGTCATATCTTCAAGAAAGATCACAAAGGACAGACCCTTTTGCTGTGCCATGGCAGCATAGTCAGCAACGGACCCGGCACCGCCCGAGATTTGAGTTTGGGGCCCAACAATCCCTTTAAATAAAGTTGTTGCACCGGGGGTCCATTGATCAGAAAATGAAAAATCAGGCTCATTAACAAGATATTTTTGATAGACAGGATGTGATTCACGTTCCAATCGCGGAAGCCATCGATCAGCAGGAGTCGTCGCACCGCCTAACGTCTGTGACTGTAGACTTGGATCCGCTAACCACTGCCATGTGTTGGTGAGTAATTTTCCAAAATCCGAAGGAACATTATTGAGTCCTTTATCCAACATCACACCATCGTGTATCCAAGTCGTACCCGATGACCAATGGTGCCTAGGGTGAGCATGAAAGAACGCCAAGCGACCGGGATTCAAATCACGGATAGCAAATAATGCGGGTTGACTAACGGCAGCAGGCGGAACGAGCATATCCGTATAACCCGTAAATTCAGGTACGATAGGCTGTGTTTGACTGTCAGCTGGAGCCCGCAAAACCACTGTCCAATTTTGATCCACAGAAATCGGCCCGCCGGTACACCATTGTGAATTTTGTGGGTACCAAACTCCATTCACACCAGTTGAAACTGGGCTTGTTTGAACATTATCCGTGTAATAAAACATAAACTTCTGGAGTAATCTTGGATGCTGAATCATTCGTCCTTCCGGCAATGACACAGATTCCATTGGTCGGGCAGCTCCCCAGTTAGCCATGAGTTTCTGGACGGTATTATGAAAAGTTGGTCTGTTGCTATGCTGAAACAGATTGATCATTACCCCACCGCCTTGCTGGAGGAACAGTTCAATCATATCTAGCGTGTCTTGATAATTCGGACCAGTTGCCGGTCCATAACCTGGTTGATAAACAACTTGATTTTCTTGAGGAAAATCAACCATTACCAGAACATTGTATTGTTGAAGACGCGCCCATGTCAGTTCATCGTGTTTGATCGCATCAACTATAAATCCTTGATTTAGCAACTCTGTCATATAGTCGTGATCAGCTTCTCCTGTCCAACTATCAAAAAGAATCGCGGGGGTTTGAGCGTTTGCCAATGAGATAAAAAACAACATGATCACGGGCATTAAAATATGGACAAATTTTCTACGTTGCATCTATCTTTCCTTTATTCTGTGAGGCTGGCGAACTAAAAAGGGATGACCCGGTACACCGTCGATTTCATTTACCCCGTTTAAACATTGGCCTCCTTCCGTCATAGCGCATGAGATAGTAAAACGTGACTTTGTAAGCCATGCTGGTTTTATTTCAAATTACAATCATTAAAATTCGACTATAACGACGTCAATACAACTCAATAAAGGACATTAACTACTGCTAATAACCAATTACATTTCATCATTTATAACAACCATCAGTCTGTCTTTCATTTTTGATCACCATGAATAAGCGTGACAGACACCCCGGGTTTAATAGAGATTTTTTGTTGGTAAAGATTCAAGCCAGGCAGTTTAATCACCTGTCTAATTTTTGTTGTTATAACTTGGTCTGTCGGGTTATTAATCGACACATGCCATTGTGGTGAGGCGCCTTTTTGTGCATCCTTCAGACAAACCACTTCGATAAAAAGTTCCGCGCCCTGCTCATCAGCAATCACAGGCTGACCAACCACCCAGTGATGCAATTTCGCCTTGGCTGCATAGACCGGGAAGTATGCGTGCCCTTCCCAGTCCACAGCGACATTTCGGAATCGATTTCTCTCCGAGCCATAACGGCCCTCCCCGACATAGCCAGTTTTTTGCCAAAGAATCGCACTGTAACGAGGGTTTAAACCATGAACGCGAAAAGGCAGGTTGACATCCAGGTCATCTGGTGCCTGTGGCAATTTCAACTCGACTGCTCCGTCCTCTGACTGCAGGTCTATCAACCCAAGGAATCCATCGAGTTGTTTGCCTTGAATAATCTGCAAACCATCAGGTTTCTGATAGTAACGAATCCATTTAAGTAATGTGTCCGTATCACCAATCGTGATATCCATCGGCCAATAGCATGTGAGCCAACTGACTCTGCGTTGCTGATGGGCCTTTACGACCAAACCATTTCGCGGGAGTGCTTCGACTAGTTGTGTTTTTTTCCCTGAAACGCTCAGAACCAATGGACTTCCACGATTCACCATCAGCATCGCATTGGCCTGCACAGGTGAGATCGCCGCAAACCATTGTCCAGTATCAATGATATGACTTTTGGGTTTGGAATTATCAAATTCATCGGTGGAGATATCGCGTTCTTCGATGATACGATCACCTTCGCCCACCACCAGGTCAATGTCACCAGTTATCGGCTCACGCCATTGATGACTAAAGTATGATTCCGTCAGAGTCATATCCTTTTTAAAGGTGTTGGTTTGCTCATACATCGTGAGCAACGGACCGCCTTCGACTCCCATGGGGCCATGGCCTACAGCCTTGCCTGTCTGGTAGGCCGAAAACTGCGTGAAGATTCCCACGAGGTCGACCAATGGCGTGGGTTCGATTGGACCATAGCCACGCCATGCATTGAAATTTTTAACACTTGGCGCCATGACACCCCGACTAATCGATCTGCAACGCAGTACATTGTCATCAGACAATTCAAGCATTGGGGTCTGACAAAGATTCATATCCTGTCGTCCAATATCCGATTTAAAACGTGGCGCATTGTTGCCAAAGTCGAGCAATGGATGGTGTGCGACGCGAACCATGCCATCCCATTTTTCACCTAGTTCTGAGATGTATGGGATATCGTTATAGCGTGTCCAACCTGGCCCGTGGAATAATTTCATTTCCCCTTCATTGACATGATCGGCACAAAAAATGATGCTGGGCCCACCATCATTCCAACCGCGCAACGGGAATGAAACAGCTTTATTTTCCTGTTTATCTGTTGCCACCACACTCATGGTTCGTTGCAGGGAACCACTAAAAAACAGACGTTTTTGAAAAGTTTTCTTGCCACCGGGGAGATAGCGTCTAAACAAACGATCCCCGTCATAGATGCAGATTTCTTTGAGTCCAACCTTGGAAGTAACTTCTAAAGTCGCCCCCACCAGTACGCGTGAAGCAACGTAAGGTTCAGCAGCGTAGGTACCTTTACGATAGGAACTATCGGTCCAGTGTTCAATCATTGGTCCGTTACTGACATAGACATCTGGATTCATGAACTGCGAGTTCCATGCCAGTGCTTCTTTCCACAGCTTCGATAGATTGCGTGCCTTTGCATAGGTCATCGCCAAACCTTGATCGACTGCATCAGCCATAGCCTCGTGGGTATCGATCAAATGAATTGCAACTGGCGTGCCTGTCATGGTGCATGCATTGGTAGTGAGATATTGATCGGTCATGTCTTCAACAAGTTGACCTTCACGGTAAAGCATCAATCCGACCATGCTATAGATTCTCAAATCAGTGACTGCCATCCCGCCCTGCTTCATGGGTTCACGAAAGCCAAAGAATCCGGATGAATTTTTCCCCCCCTTACGTGAAGCCAAAATGTAGGTCACGATGTCAGCAGACTTGTAACGCCCGTCTTTGGCCTTGGGTTGAATGATCAACAATTTGCCGTCTGCTGATAGATGCTTCTTGTCAGGCCAGACCGGATCAAAGCCGAAGTGAAACTGCGTATTGCCCAGATTCGTAGGGATGCGATAGCCGGCAATAAGCAAGAGATCACTGGAGCTGTATTGCTTGCATTGAGCGACCAGACGAGTCAACGACTGGCGATTGAGTCTTGTAAAATCTTCGAGAAAGATGACGAATCCCAGCCCCTTTTGCCTGGCCACTTTTGCGTATTGCTCGACGGTTGCCTGACCGCCTGAGTGGACTGTTTGTGGCCCGACCATTCCCTTAAAGCATGGCAGGTCACGTGGAGTCCATTGCGGTGAAAGATTGACCTTAGGCTCATTGACAAGCAGGCGTTGATAGACCGGATCATCTTCGCGTTCAAAGCGATGCTTCCAGCGATCTGCTTCGACTTTTGCGCCTCCGAGCTTACCAGACTGTAGTGAGGGTGATGCAAGCCATTTCCAAGTATTAGATAGTAAAATGCCGAAATCTGATGGCCTGCCTTGAAGTCCCTTGTCGAGCATAACACCATCGTGAAGCCACTGTCTACCAGACTGCCAATGGTGATTGGAATGAGCATGGAACAAGGCCAAACGACCACCGCCAAACTCGCGGATAGCATAGAGTGCTGGTTCCTTGACGCGTTCCTGTGATTCTTTGATGCGTTGATCATCGTCAGCGTGAATACGCTTTTGGGGAAACGCCAACGGCTTCGTGACACTGCCATGCGGAGCACGAAGCACCACAGTCCAATCCTTGTCAACTGTAATTGGGCCTCCAGTACACCACATCTGATTCTGAGGATACCAGACGCCTTTAACATCCTGCGAAACCGGACTTGGCTGCACGTTATCTGTAAAATAAAATTGAAATTGATGGCGTAATCGCGGATGTAAAACGTATTGATGTTGAGGCAAATCCACCGTTTGCATCGGCCTTGATGCCCCCCATTTGCCAAGTAACTTTTGAACCGAATCGTAAAGCTGCGGTCGATTGCGATGTTGAATTAAATTCACCATCACACCACCACCTAACTTCAGAAAACGTTCGATCATTTCATACGTCTGCTGAAAATTGGGGCCTTTGGCTGGCCCATAGCCCGGGTTGTATTTAACCTTATTTTCCTCGGGAAAATCCAACATCACCAACACGTTGTACTGCTTGAGACGATCCCATGTGAGTTCTTCATGTTTAATGGCATCGACGACAAATCCAGCTTCGGTGAGTTGCTTCATGTAGTCGTTGTCTGCATGACCATTCCAACTATCAAAGAGTATTGTCGGGGCCGAAGCCGCCTGAACCCAACAGTGCAAACTTAATAGCAGGATCACTGCCAGGCAAGCAACGTGTGCATGATTCAACCGACCAAACTTCATTGGACCTCTGTATTGTTTACTTGGAAACATTGATTTTCCAATCAGTCCCAGCGGGAATGGTGGCGGTTGCGATTTTGCCAGGGACAGGGCCACCTATGACCCCGGTGACATTGACGGTGAGGTCTTGATTCGTCGGATTGTGTACGAGTACTTGCCAGCCTTGAGTCTTTTGAAACAAACGTATGAGCATGTCAGGTTGATCACAAGTAATGAGATTACCAGCAGTAAATGTGCCATGATGCTTTTGAGGCTTAAGCTGCGTCCAGAGTGTTCCCTCCTGATCGGGTGCCAAAGGTTCATAAAACGCTTTTCCATCCCACCACAAACCTGCTGGCCATTTGGGATTGACCGAGGTCACCTGTAATGGCAATCCCATCTTCAATGACATTGCAGGGATCGCACCCGTAAAAGCACCCTCGGTGGGTTTAACTTTAAAACCAAACGGCACATCTAGCACTTTGCCACGCACGGCCGCTAACTGCCCCCGTTGGGAACCAAACAGTAAATCAGCAACCTGTTGATCCAAACCATCGGCAAGCGGTATGCCAACCGGCCAACGCATTAAGAGGTAACCATACGGCTGAGAATCACCGGTAGCGTATTGCTTGGCCCCAAGATTATTGCCGTAGAAAATACAACTGGCACTACCATCTTTACGCACAATGCGATGTACGGTGAAGGTATCATCCAAAGCGAAAATTGTGCCGTTGCCAAGTGGGTTTGCAAAGCTGAAATAGCCGCCCTTACCCAGTGTTTTTGTGACCTGTTCGTAATCACCAAGGATTGTTCCGTTGACACGCCATCCCTTGATGTCGCCAAGCCAGTCGCTTCGTCCCAGTTCCAAATTCCATGTCTTGGATTTCTCCAGATCGGTACTGGTATTAAACAGAATATTTCCATTAACCCATTGGAAGGCAGGTTCATTGGCATCCCTGTGAAAGTCCAAATCGTCATGCGTCACCTGCATGCCTTTGAGATCTTCAAGCTTAAAGTATGCTCCCCATGAACAGAAATATTTTTTGTCGTAGGGCTTGGTTGCATGCTTGCCGAGATAGATATCTCTTCTGGCCACGTGATTAACGACTTGGCGGGTAATCCATGTCGTCCGGTTATTATGTTTCATCCGCATATCAGGGATAAGATCTTCATTCTTGCGTGGCATCTTGCCCTGCTTCGTATGAAGCTCAACGGTCGCTTGAAGCCCAAGCGATGGAATCCCTGTATCAGTTCCCCATGGAATATAGCGTTTGGCATCATCATGGCTGGCGCCAGGTCCGGTGCCGCCACTAAATTTTAAACGGACATGCGTTGCAATACCAAATCCAGATGGGTCGCCGTTTTCATCAACGCCCATACCTGCTCCAAGTTGGTTACAGTGATCTGCACACCATTGGAGGTAGAACATTTTGTCATGTGAATTTGTGCTGGTGGTGTAAGCTTCACGGCCTTGACTATCTACGATTTTAAGCCAGACACCGCGCTGACGATCATGCACTTCATCCATGACCTGATGCACCTTGGTGCTGTTGGGACGATAACAGCGAATCATTTCACTGCCGGCCCATACTTCCACACGTGCGATGGGAAACTCGGATCGAGCGCGAATGAGTAATTGCCATTGATAGGAACCGTGAACACCACTAGCCCCCAAAGTTGTGCGATTCACTGCCAATGGCAGGAATGCTTCGATGACCGGCCCATTAGACACATAGGTGCTTGCATTGTTGGGACGACCAAGCCCCACCGCACGAAGGTTCCATGTCGGATCGGTTCGCAGATGCTTTACATCAGGCGCTAAAAGATAGAGATTAAACTCATCACTTGCCCGAGCAACTTGTACAGGATCATCGAGCAGATGCACAGCCATGGGTGAAACATATTCAATGCGATCAATCAACTGTTCCCATTGAGCAAGATTATCTTCGATACGTTCGCCATCCTGATAAACCGCAACAGGAAAGGCATCGTACGCACGATAGCTCCACCAGGGTGCGGGATTGCCTTTGACGAGCATAGGAAAGTTTGCTGGCAGACCGACTCCGCCACTTTTGGTACGTTGATCGAAAAAGAAGTCCAACTGCTCACGCACAGCTTTGCCATCTTCAGTGAGACGGTTTTTGTTATGCCAGTTGATGTTCCAATTAAAGCGCATAAACTGGTTGCCTTCCCATTCCTTATATTGCTGACCGGGGAAAGCGACGAAATGATCATCAGTTGCTGCCCGACATTGGTCTTGAAAATCTTCCCACTGCTTGCGTGTCAATGAGAGAATATCTTCACGGAAGACGACACCGACATAGCCGGCTTTGAGTGCAGCTTGTTTCCAGTCTTCGACGCTACCTTTACCACCGCTGAGTTGGGTGCGAGCCCCCACAAGAATGCGCATGGGTTTATATTTTCCCGCGGCCATGTCACGCCATGTTTGAATTGACCAAGCCGGACTATGCACGCCAAAAAGGCGGTTGATTTCTTCATCGCCCCAGGCAATATCTGGTTTATCCCAATCAATGGGATGACGCGTACCCCAGTCTGATCGGAATTGGATATCCACTTTCGCCAACGTACTTCCGGGGACACCGGTTTGACGAGCTGGTTCACTAAGCCAAACCGCAAGATTACGCAGCAATGGCAACCAGTCAGGCTTGCGTATACCGTCACCATTTTCAGAGCAAATCGCGCCAATGGCAGGCTGACCAAGATTGTAGATAAACGGGCCAGGATCGTGCCCCAACAGTGCAAGACGTCCCTTCCCCACCTGCCGAACGGCAAGTAAGGGCGAAGCTTCCTGCACTGCGGTTTCAGGGCGCGTCTTAATCGTGACCTTGGGTGCTTCACGAGTACATTCAATGATGTTGGCTGTGGGCATGGTACGCACCAACACCGTCCAATCATCACTGACGGTCAACGGGCGAAGATAAGGTGTCCGAAAAATTTGCGTGCGAAAAAACAGCGTCTTAACACCCTCTGTCAAGGGATGCTTGGCAATGTTGGTGGTATAAATTACACCCTTGCGTTGATGTGGAGACTCAGGCAAGTTGGTATAGCTGTGCTCAGGGTCTTCAATGGTTGCCCAGCGGAATTGCGCGCCATGTTTTTCAAGCCATTGGTTGGTTTTATCATGTTCGTTGACATAGTTCATCCGGCGCGTGCCGATGTAAAGAATGCTTCCACCTTCTTGCATATAACGATCAAGTAACATCGCTAATTCATCGGCATCATATCCGGGCTGACCGTGAACAAAAGTATAGTCAGACATCAGTAGAACTGAATATTTCATCAACTGCTTGAAGGTCAATTTCTGATGTGTAGTTCCGCCAGAAAGATCTGCAATAATGCCCAGTTTGGCCAACTCGGCAATATAGGTTGGCCTAGGACCAGGCTTGATCACAGCAGAAGCATCCTTGATGAGCATACTCACCAACGGCTGTGGTTGCGACGGTATCTGAGATTGAGCCTTGCCAGCATTGACAAGCAAAACACATAACAACAAAACAAGGACACGAATCAAAGTAGACATCAATTATTCCTGAGGGTTATAAGTTTCAACTTCACGTTGCTGTTGCGTTTGAATCCAATCCCAATCTTCAAAACCTACCGCAGGATCAGCATTCATAAATGGAAGGCTATCTTGAAGCCCATTGCTAAACGATAATTTCGGTCGTGGCAGGTCAAGACCATTGAGCGAAGCATGTATCAGTGTGTGGCGATAAGGGCAATAATGTGCTGAAAGCCGCATGTCCGGTCGGGCATAATGCACTTCTCGGCGCGCAGAATAAAATTGATCCAATACACGGGCTTGATCCATCTCCTGTTGAAAATGCTTAAAACTCAAATAGTCTTTAGCATCGCGAACTTCCAACACAAACCCGTTACCAAGCCGAGCCATTTCACGAGACGTCATGATTTTTGATGGCCCATCATAATTGTAAAGACTAACCACAAGCCATTCATTGATGGCCTGAATCTTAATGGCTTGATCACGTTGAAGATGCCTGCCAATGAGTGGGCGAATGCGGATGTACACTGCGTTCTCGTTGATATCGACACAGCTGTTATTTCCTGCGATTTCCCAATGATTAACCTTGCCATGCAGTTGCCAGAAACACAGATCAAGACGCATCTGTTTAACATCCCAATATTCGCGGTATTCAGGTGTTGCCAGACAGACCACCGTGCCTTGATGTTGCATACAGAAATGGCGCCCCATGTCACGGTAGAGTCGGCAGTAATTGCCTGTTTCATTGGGATGATCAGGAGATTGGGGACAATCATTAATAAACTTGCCGCCGGGAACTTTGTTGTTGATGTTGTATCGCATGGTGAACATGCCGATATCATCACGACTGGCAGGCTTTGGAGTCCGCATGTAATTACATCGCATGGCATAGGATGTTGGGAACATATTGGTCGATGAACTGCCCAGCGCGAAATACTTGCCATGCCAGGTGGTCATGTTGTGCATCTGGCCGCCATGTTCGGGATGATCGGGAATCACCACCAGTTCGTCGGTGAGTTTGACCCCGCGGTATTGCCCGCCATTGCCGGTGATTGTCTGTTTCTTGCAGAAAACGCCTTCATTGAAATAGCCGTTTTCCGCGGTGGCCTTGAACTCGAAAGGCTTGGTTTTAGAGTAAAACAACTCGGCAACCGCATCGGGCACATGAAACGTCGCTGAACAAAACTCCGACGCCAACGCCAACGGCTGTGTAAATAGATATTTTTTCGGATCAAGCCCGAACATGCGTATCTGATCTTCATTGTTGAAGAAGCTTTCCTGCGGCTCCCAGGGGCGATGGATTGCAGAGCCAAAGACCACTTCAAACACAGACAAAGGCTCGTAGTTGACCGCAAAGGTTCCGCGCAGGGAAGCACCTGCAATCTCACCAAGCTCCGGGTGCCAATGGCCTGCAATTTCGGCCCAGATGCGAGCTTCGATATCACGGGCCAACTGCTGGATTTCCCGATCCGCACAGTGTTCTGCTATCTGAGCAAATCCGACAATTCGATGCGTCGCATAACCCATGCCATATTCCGAGACCGCCCCTCGTCTGCGAAGTAAGTCACGGCATTGATAAAGATTCGCATGAGCGACTTGAAGTAAATCCTCATGCCCAAAACGCTCGCCGGCATAGAGCATCCCCCAACTGAACATTACCGGCATATTGTCGTTGTATCCATGAAACTGAAAGTCTCGCGTCATTCCCATGGGTGCCAGACGCGCAAGTAAGTCATCAAGAAACGCACGGGTATCCTCGTCAAGCTGCGCATCACGCTCAACTAGCAAGCTGGCAGCAGTACTGGTCATAAAGGGGTTAGGTGTCATATCTGGGAGCATTTGCTCTTGGGCATAACGGAGAATGTCATTGCCCATTTGCACATCTTCTTTATCACCAGCCAAAAATGCATGACTCGCCCACATGGCTACGCGCGTCTGATCCCACCAGATCAAATGGGGATTACCAACCCCATCCTGTAGATACGGAGCAAGGCGACCGCGGATCATGGCCAGCATCCGAATACGACGCGTCGCTTGTGCCTGAGGACTGGTGCAACGGCTGATATCTTCAGATGACAGACATTGAATACGGGGCATAATGAATCCAGAAAAACTGATAAAAACATGCAATATCCACTACACATTCAACGCACATCAATACAGTAAGCACAATTGAATAATGACAATGCATGAAGGCTTCAATTCGGTTAATTTAACCAGCCACATCTCGTTAAGTCAAGTATTGCTTAACAAGCCTCCCCTGAAAACTGAATTAAATTCACACATTATGCCTATTTATCAAATACTTATAATGTTTCACTTTTTTATCTCTTCTCAAAAAAAAACCGAAAACAAGCAAAATGCGGTAAGTTTTAATTAATTTAACTTGACATTTTTCACCTGCGAGCATTAAATGTGATGGCTATGACTACAAAACCCAACACACCTATCAAACTTGCTGATGTTGCCCACAAGGCACAGGTTTCAATTGCCACAGCCTCACTTGTATTAAGCAACAGTGATTCCAAACGGTTTACTCCCGAGACACAGCAGCGTGTTCTGTCTGTTGCCCGTGAGTTGGGCTATACGCCACGCCGCCGCAAAACGGTTGCTGGAAAACCGGCCGACTCAACATCTACCCGTCAGCCTCGCGGGCCAGTCAGTGTGTTCATGGGCACCCGCAGCCATGTCTATGGACTGATTGTCAACCATCTGGTTCAGATTTTGCAGCCTCATGGATATGCCGTCCAACCGGTATCACAGTTTTTTCGCAACACGCAACTTAAACAATTCGAGCCCATCATTGCCAGCTGGAAGCACACGCCTCCATCGGCAGTGGTGTTGCAATATGTGATTCCGGGATTGGCGCAAATGATTGATGATCATCTGCCAAAACATGTACGCCGCGTCGCGGTCTGCCGTTCAAACGTAGTCACGCCGGATCACTGGCCGACTATTGATATGGATATGAACAACGGCGGTCGCATGATTGCAGACCACCTGCTTAAACTCGGACATAAACGCATCGGCATTGTGACACACCAACGTCCACATCAACCCTATCACCAGCGCCCCGAACTGCATAAATCCAACGTGTACAGCACACCGTTTATTCTGGGCATCGGCCATGCCATGCGTGATGCGGGGATTCGCCACGGCATGACCATTCATTACAACGAGCGCCACATCGATATCACCAGCCAGGAGCAGATTAATATTTTTGCCCAATGGCTCAGCCAACCCAATCGGCCCTCCGCTATCGTCGGCCAGGATTATCGACTGGTTGCTGTTCGGCAGGCTGCCTTGCAGGTCGGCTTGAAAATCCCTGAAGATTTAACCTTGATCGGACTGGGCAATACGCCCTGGTCACAGGTCCTTAAGTTCCCGTCATTGTCCATGCATGAGCAGCTCATTGCTCGTCATATTGGCTTGATGGTCACTGCCCCCCAGTGGCAATTTGATAACGCTTCGCATCACATTCGTCTACAAATGAAATTAGTAGATCGAAATAAACCTGAGGCTTCAAATGATGATGCGATTGAACAGGACCCCATGCAAAACGACGAATTATACGGAGCTTCGGCTTCGACATTTTTATAAAGCAACTACGCCATTCCCGGCAGGGAAACACCGATGGTTTAACAAATGACATTCCCGCAACCATCATCTAAAAGTTAACTATGCCGGATAATGTCATCGAAAATGAGTAAAGGAGCGCAAGAATGCTGCCCGTGTTATCACATTGGACTTATCGCACCCAACGCCAAGGATTCACTTTAATTGAATTGCTGGTTGTCATCAGTATCGTCAGCCTGCTGATCTCCATTTTGTTACCAGCATTGGGCAAGGCACGCAAGGCAGCTCAGTCCGCCAAGTGCCTCATGAATGTCCGTTCCATCGTACAGGCTCAGCAAACTTATGGCGTGGACTACAACGCAACACCACCAGGTGTCGTCACAAGAAGCGCACGCCCTTGGCAGGAAGCACTGTCATGGTCTCGGCCGGAATACACAGGCCCATTAACTGGCGGAATTTTGCATAATCAAAGCTATCTCCGCGGACCAGATGTATATATGTGCCCCGGACGAACAATTGACGACAAACTCGTTCGAGACAGAATCATCACACAATGGCAAACCGGTTTTACCAGTGGCAAATACAACTGTTCCTACGCCATTGCCACTGCCGACAGCGGTAGCGACAGCTCTTCAACATATCTCACCAACCCCACTTGGCGTTTTGCGCGATGGCATCACTTCGAATCCAGTCGGCCCAACACAGTTATGGCACTGGATTATCCCTCACAGCAGGTCGACCCCCTGATCGATAGCACATGGCGTATCTATGGTGCCAGTCGACATGGCCATGGCGAAGGCGGCAACGCATCATTTATCGATGGCTCAGCAAGGTTTGTTGCAGATCCGGGAAATATCATGGAGACATACAAACAACCTACCAACCCCGTCAGCTACAGCACCGGCAACGGAATGTACTACTACTACGTCTACCTGCTGGGCTGGACATACGACCAGTTTAAACAACAGTTCCCGCAAGAATAAGTTAGCAATCATGAATCTCATAAATATTTGTAGCAAAGCAACAGCTTTCATTTGCTTACTCGCGATAGCACACAACACCGCCGCATGGGGCCAGACAAAAGCCCAAGCGATCAAACCAACGATTACCGATATGGCGTACGGTTCACATGAACGCCAGAAGCTTGATTTCTTCAAAGCAACATCCGATCACCCCACGCCACTGATGGTCTTTATCCATGGCGGCGGCTGGCTCAATGGCGATAAACAAACATATGCACGGAAGAATCACAAAAATCTCTCCACCATTCTGCTCAACAAGGGAATTTCTGCAGCTTTTATCAACTATCGCTTATCGACAGACGCCATCCTCCCTGCACCAGTTATCGATGCAGCACGTGCCATCCAATTTTTGAGGGCCAAAGCATCTGAACTCAACATTGACCCCAAACGCATTGCAGCAGCAGGACAGTCTGCGGGCGGATGCACCAGCTTATGGCTTGCGACACACGACGATTTAGCTCAACCCAATTCCGATGATCCGATTGCAAGACAATCAACACGTTTGTGTGGTGCGTGGGTGACTTCTGCACAAACCACCATTGAGCCTGCAAGTATTAGAAAATGGATCGGCGAATTTGGCCTGAAGCATCACATGATCTGCAAAGCCGCTGGTTTTAAAAACAACAAAGACATGGATCAAAACTACGCAACAAAAGCCGATCTTTACCGTGAATTTTCACCCATCAACCATCTGACTGCAGATGACCCGCCAATGCTATTGTACTACGGCAGTGAATTGGACAAAAAGAGCGACGGTATCCACCATGCCCAACATGGCCTGCACTTTAAAAACAAGGCAGATCAGGTCAAAGCCAAATGCTACCTGAAACTGCCCAAGCATCGGGACATGTTTCCTAACGCTCCTAAATTGCCGACTTTCTTTGACGAGATTTTTAATTCGCCTCAAGAAACAAGCAATTAAATAAATATATAACCACACATAAACACCACCCTGCACTTTCACATACTTTGCCCCAGGCGTCGGCGAACATTTTTTCAATGGATTTTTCATGCATCGCATCAACATGGGCCAGCGTCCCAATCATAAACTAGATGGTCAATGGAGCCTGCTTCCCGATCCCATGCACCGCGGAACCGCACAGAAATGGTGGTCATCCACACGCAAGGAAGGCGAGTTCTTCCCTTCCTATGACGACGATGCGTTCTGGCCTACGCAAGTTCCCAGCGCGTTTAACCGCCTGCATCAAGAACTTGCCTACTATGAAGGGCAGGTTATTTACCTGCACCATTTTCAGGCTCAAACTGCTGAAAATAATCAACGGATCATGCTGCACTTTGAAGGTGTGGCTGACCGTTGCAAAGTCTTTCTAAACGGCATTTGGGTTGGCGAAAATGACGGCGGGTTTGTCCCATTTTCATTGGATATATCTCACGCCATTGAATCGAAAAATCGACTACTGGTTTATGTCGACAATACCCGCAGTGAACAAACTGTCCCAACCACCATGCATGACTGGTGGCATGACGGGGGCATCCATCGCCCGGTTCATCTGTATTATCTCCCAAAAACCTATCTCCGTGATGCAGCAGTAGAAACACGTATCGTTGACAAGCAAATTGAGATAACGCTCCGCTCTATTATTGCATCACCGCAATGCAACAAACAACACAATATCAAATGGAAACTTGTCAGCCGCCAAACCGGGCAAACACTCACCAAGCAATCACTCAACGCAACCACTGGCCGATGGGCACAACAGATTGTGCTACTTGATCGTGATACAGTTGAACTGTGGGACACGAAGCAACCCAACTTATATGACTTGATTATCGAAGTCGACCAGGATACATGGACTGACACCATTGGCTTACGTGAAATCGCCACGCAAAATGGTGATATCCTTCTCAATGGTATGCCAGCGATATTAAAAGGAATTTGCACATGGCATACTGATCCAATCTGTGGCAACTTTTCTTTCAGCGAGCAGACCAGCGAAAAAATCGTCGCTTTACTCAAAGATTTAAATTGCAATTTCGCCCGAGCCGGCCACCAACCACAAACAGCAGCATTCGTACGAGCCTGTGACGAAGTAGGCATTCTGCTTTGGATGGAAGTCCCCGCATACTGGCACCCAAATGTGCATAAGCCAGCACCAACACATACTGCAATTCATATGTTTAATGCGATGATCAGCCAATTCCGCAACTCGCCATCAGTCATCATCTGGTGCATTGGCAATGAGTGCTTGTACAACAATGCTCAGGAAGCACAATCCAATATCGGCTATTTCCTTGAGGCAGCAGATTTTCTGCATGAACATGACCCATCTCGTTTAGTTACCTATACCGGCGGGTTTGAAGGTTCAGCCAATCATGATCTGGAAATCATCTGCCCCGAAGCAGTCGTCGAAAAACTCGACATACTGAGTTTAAACAGTTACGCAGGGAGCACCGACGGGGTCCATTCCGACAAGCCTGACACTTTTGACGAACACCTCGAAAAACTCATCGCAGCCCAAGCCTATCATCGCCCGGTGATTCTTGCGGAAGTTGGCATTGATGCAGTGCGTGACTTAACGACATTAGACTATGGTGAACAACGACAAGAAGCATACTACGAAAAACTCGCTTCACTATTCGCTGACACAGTCCAAAAAGGATTCCTCCAAGGCATGGCACCATTCTGCCTAGCTGACTTTCATACCCCCATCAAGCTGGGCCGACACCAACAAGCGTACAATCGCAAGGGAATTGTAGATCAAAATCTTGTCCCCAAAAATGCTTATCAAATCCTCAAGACTTGTTACGCATATGAGTGAGTACCTTGCAAGCTCCTTCAGTTATAGACACTAACTTACCTCACGAGTTTTGCCACGTTATGTTGGTCAGCCTGTGTGTAGTAGGGTTGTTGAATCGAACTCGAAGACGATATGCCTATGCAGATATCAATCCAATTCACATACGCTCTGCTTCCCCTCCCAATCCGGCATCGCATTAACCACGCCATTAATGGCCAACAGTGCAGGATCGGTATAAAAGTTGGTGGTCAATTCGATCCGGCTATGCCGCATGGCGGTTTGGACCACACGGGGATGAACACCGGTGACGGCCAAGTGAGGCCAAAGGTGGTGCGGAGGGCGTGATTGGCGACGACTCGGCCACGGGAGTCGCTCTTTGCAATCCCCACAGCTTGGCAGTAGGCGTCGAAAACCCGGTGTGTCGAACAACAGTGCCTTGTATCCCTGCTTGCTGCGATGTTCCAAGTGTTGCCTGATCTTCTCAACCACATCAGCTCGTAAAGGCAGGCGACTCTCCTTGCCGTTCTTGGACTGGTTGGCGTAAAGTTCAAAGTACGGCGCGAGTTTGGCATCAAGGAACAATTGGCCAAATGTCAGGCTGCGGAGTTCGTTATGGCACAGGCCCGTGGACACAGCCATCAGATAAACAACGTGTGTTCCCGGTCCAGACGTTCGAGTTTCTTGAGGTGGGTATCTTGAGTTTAGCAAGGCCGCTTCGTAACAGGCATCCAGATTTTGCTGCGTATTGAACTCGTATTTCCAGGTTTGACGCCCCTTGCGCTTGGACTTGGGGATTTCAATTTTGCCTCGCCCCCATTCGGCGATGGGACGCAGCGTCGTCGCGTGAAGCAGGTTGACGACTTCCACAATCGCCAATGCTCTGCGGATGTGACGACGATGCGTTGTTCTCTGACAAGCCAGTTGCAGAAGGCATGCGTGGAGATAACGTATTCGTCGCGTGATTCAAGATACTTTGTCATGGTGTGTGCAATGAGGTTATCTTCTTTGAGATTGTCATAAAGTGGCTGATTGGGAACCTACCCAAGTACAGCAATCGGCACACCATGCTACTCACATGCAAGCCCGATCACCATCGCTTCTTTTGGTAATTTTGGTTTATCGGGCCGATTATTCCCACCCGCAATCACGAGCAACGCTTTGCCCGGATACAAAATCTGCTTGGGCTTGAGAATGTAAAGCCAATGTTGCTATGTCTTGTTTTTCTATGTCTGGCTGGTTAACTCAACGACGCTGACATCAACGGGCCCAACTGCTATTCCTGGACCACATGATACAGGTAGCTGGGATCTGATTTATGGACATAAGTTTTCAAATCAGTCCAACATGAATTCACCAAGCATATCTCAAATATTAATACAACAAAAACGTAAAACGTCTCGTTCCTACTGTCATATCATTGTAATAGCTTAACATAATTAACCTTCGACTCTCTTGAGGGTGTATTTTTAAAACAATGCTACAAATTTCCATACAAGATCGGAATAATATCGATAGGCTTCATCTCCAACAAACAATTCACAACACTGTGACACTCCTAAATCTCTGTATACCATTTGAAGCTGTGTCACAGCGTGGCGTGTAGCTTGAACATGGCACACATACACTAATCCGCAAATCCATGGCAGCTGCAAAAAGACTGACGGTTCCGCCACCTGAATTCCCGGTAATAGCGACTCTCAACATATCTGTATCATCTCGTGATTGAGCCCAAACGATCAAACGCATAACATCCCAAACGCGCCCTCCTAATAACGTACGACCATATAGCTGAGCGAGGTGCTGCCATTGATCGCATACAAATTTAAGGCCAGCATATTTTGCCTTTATCTCTCGGCTTCCTCAAAACGCTCTGGCTTCTGGAACAATGGCAAAATATCCTGCACGCATGCTTAGAGTGCGACATCCAGTTGCACGTCTTTTATTTCTATTTCTTCTTCGGGGTTCATGGAAATTCCAGAATAAATATATCGCCCGTGTTCATTATGACTGTGCGGCGTTAATGCAACAGGCCAACGTTTATATGGTTCTTTATCATCCGTTGTTGGTTTAAGTACAAAAACAGGGACATAATAATCACGTTCAGTTTGAACCAACCAATCTTCACGCAAATAATCTTTCTCACACGTTTCTTCAATCAAAATAGCTTCTTGATCATCGATACGGCAATTTGATATTCGATCAATCCCCATAAGTCGCTTTAGTTCGCCCGTAATCCAGACTGCCATAATTCAATATCAAGACAACCTCTATTCGAGTAAGACATTGGCAACGCACTAAGTTCAGTCGCAATTATTGACTATAATTATCCAACAATGCTTGATTCAATTTATTCATTGATCACTTCTGAATGGTCAGACGGTTGCTGTCTCAGCCTTCAAGCCATGCGATTCAGCCACGGCGTCATTCAACAGCACACCAGAATGTATGTTCAAGGCATTAAAAAACAACGAATCTTGTGAAGCCAAACAATCAAGACCTTGATTAGCCAATCGTATGACATATGAATGCGTTGCATGACACAGTGCTTGCGTACTTGTCCTGCCAACTGCACCGGGCATATTCGCAACACAATAATGCACAACACCATCGACTATGTATGTCGGTTCTTTATGCGTTGTCGGCCTCGTTGTTTCAACACATCCCCCCTGATCAACCCCGACATCTACAATCACAGCACCAGGCTTCATATTCTGTAGTAATGAACGCTCAATAAGAACTGGCGTTCGTCCTCCTGGAACAAGGACTGCACCGATAATCAAATCAGCTTGCATCGCTTTTTCTGCAATAATATGTGGGTCATTATATAAAGTACAAACATTGGGTGGCATTATGTCGGCCAAGTAACGAAGACGTTCAAGATTCACATCCATGATTGTCACACGTCCACCAAGCCCTGCAGCCATCCAGGCAGCTTGTGTTCCTACAACGCCACCTCCTAGAATTAGAACATCAGCGGGTTCAACACCTGGAACCCCACCGAGTAAAATCCCCCTCCCCTTCTGTGGTTTTTCAAGATACTTAGCGCCTTGCTGAATACTCATGCGTCCGGCGACTTCGCTCATTGGCGTGAGTAACGGCAAACGGCCCTGCTTATCTGTTAATGTTTCATATGCAACGGCAGTGATTCCTGATCGCAAACAGGCTTCAGTCAATTCAAGGCTGGATGCAAAATGAAAATATGTAAAGATGATCTGTCCCTGACGCATCATGTGCCATTCGGATTTGATCGGCTCTTTAACCTTTATAATCAGTTCAGATCGAGCAAACACCTCGTCAGGCTCATCTACCAAATGAGCTCCAGCAATAGTATACTGCTCATCATCGTAACCACTGCCAATTCCTGCTGTCTTTTCAACAAGCACTTGATGACCTTGTGAGCATAACTGCTCAACAGTAGCGGGTAACATCGCAATGCGGTATTCATCGCTTTTACATTCTTTGGGAATTCCAACTATCATCACAGACAACTTTCAAAAAAACAGTCTCATAAATCATCTTCACGTACTATGCTGTTGCAGAAACAAGTTCATCAACGCATACCAATGCCAAATCAACACATCCACGAACTGTTGTGGTGTAACAGACATACTTATCACCTAAAACAAATCGCGGGTGTGGATCAATGTGGTAATTCTGACCTTCGAAGCAGGGATATTGTGGATTGCGAGCAAAACAGACATCTTTGCCTGTTTGACCATTCAAAAACTTCACACTCGACGCACATCCTCGATAAAAAGACGCTTCATCCACACTATCACTGACTAAGTAGTTTCCGGCCTGATTCTGATGCGCATGCCAATGTTCACCTGGCCAAATATTCTCAACATGTTTTGAATCAATATCAACGCGCCAAACGCCAGGGTTTTCCTGATCACGTCCACGAATACAACAGACGTGCTGGCCAGCCGGATCCCACCATTCATGCGTCACAGCGGTTGGCTCAGAGAAAACCGGTTGAGGTTTCTGGCCACGCTTGATAATCCACAACCTATTGTTAAAAAAAGATCGAATACCCGTTAATGGATCAGTGTGAATTTCTTGGGCACATAGCATCAGATCAGCGTCTTTGGGATTAAATTGAGCATGGTTGTATTGCCGATCCCATCGATGCCAAATTTCAAAATCACCCTTGCCATTAAAAGGCATGGTCCCGAACCAGTATTGCAAACCAATCCTTGCATCAATAGCAAACCTCTGACCATCTGCTGAGCGTGTAAGATGTGTCACCAAACGCCCTGTTTCACGGTTATCAATTGCAGAAGCGGGTAATTCATAGACGCACTGCGGCATGGTTTTTTCTTCAGGTGATCGTCGCCATATCGCTCGCCCCGTTGTCCAATAGACATCAGCAGTCTGTGGATCAACATATGGCGAAGCTGCTTGAAATTGTGTATCTGGGAAATGACGAACCGTCTGATTTTGGAAATCTAGCACTGCTAATGTACGACCATACGCTCCACTTCCTGAAGGCGGAAAAGCGCAGTAGAACCACAGATAGTGTTCAGAAATATCTGTAGGATTATTGATGTAATAAAAACTCTGTTGTAGTGGCGCAACACGTTCTTTAAGTATGTAACTTGTCACCTTGGATGCATCATCGAGAATCGGAATAAAAAGCGGAGATTCTTTGCAATTCATAATAGTCTACTTCACTTAAGACGTGGATATGCTTGAGCATGCAACAAGTCAGCTACAGCACAAATCCAGATACAAAATATCACCTACATGAGGATTCTAAAGCTTGATTTTATAGATATGAACTTCGCTTTTTAAGATCTTTTCCTGCCACTTGCTGCTATCGATTTCCCGGCAGGTTTTCACTTGTTTATCCGACAACAAAACACGTTGAATCTTACTTACATTTTGTCCAATTTCAAACATCACTTCGCCTTCGCCGCTAGCATCGTTGACAGCGAAAATATAAAGTGTGTCTCCAATTTTTCTGGCAGTCCAATGCAGCCAGGCCTGATGACTTACACGTATCACCGGCAACTTTTCAATCGACAATAAAATATCTGAATAGTTTGCGACTTCTGCTGCCATAACCTTAACCGCGTCGAATTGCTTTTCAAAGCTATGTTTCTTGTCGCGTCTAAGTTGAGCCAATGAATAAAAAATCAATCCTGACGCATCATTGCAGATCGCCTGCCATGACATGCATCGCATTTCTTCGAGTGTGGGGGGACGACCTTCACGACCAAAAACGGTCCAATTAAAAATCTGTGGCACTGCCCAGACCGCTCTGGCATTGCGGACTGCATTCTGGGTTGCAAGCATATCCTCAGCAACTTTTGCCAATGGTTCTTCGGGAACAGGATAAGTATCGATTCCCATGACGTCGGCAGTATCCATGAGGGTTGGCATTTCAAACGGTTTATTGTGAAGACTCCATGCAGGATGATGTGGATCTTCTTCATTAAGCAGCTTGTAATGTGCTCGATGCTCAAGTAGACAATCGGGCCCCAATTCATCATTAACGTACCACGCTAACAATGCCGGATGATCACGCAGAGCTTTAACTCTTGATCGAATCGCTGGGACTTCATCATAAATGGACTGAATCTTTGTGGGGCTGTACCAGATTTTATTGAAGTAATTCTTGATCGAATAGATCACTTTCAAATTTGCTTCATGTGCAGCATCCATCTGCTTGCTGGACAACTCATCATATGACATAAAACAGTTAAATGCTGTACCTGCTAAATCCTTAACCGGTGCGTTACGAGTATAAACCCCAATCGGGAAGAACGGCTTGCCATCGAGAATTAGACGTCGGTGTTCGTCTATATGCACACGAAGTTGATCAAGACTTTCAGAGACACGATAGATTGATCTATGCTCTTGCCACAGAATCTGTTTTGTGTTTGCATGAATCATTTCAATGCGAACGTCATACTCCCCATTGACCAACTGTTTCAAATCCTCCGCAACCACCATCGTTCGTTTGTCTGATTCTTGATCGAAAGTGTAAATCCGATCAATCGCGACTGAGGTATTTTGACCACTCTTTAATATCTGAAGATGAATCTGGATATCTTTTAAACCAAGATTGAAATCTTCTGGCCAAACATTGGCTTCTAGGGAGATTTGTGATTGTTCATCCGTGATTCTGCTCTTATAGAAAGGCTTGAGTATATGCACTTCCATTGAAACCGGCCGCAACTGCACATCATCCCACCAGACACGTCCAGTAAACGACTTTCCAGACGAGCTGTTTTTTCGTACATAGCAGGTGAAAGTGCCATATCCCACATCTTGAGGAACAGCCCCAGTGTAAGCAATTAATTGCCACCAATCTCTCGTACCCTTTTGCCCGCCGGGATGAGGACCACCGGTAATGTATTTTTCATCATGGCCACTATACCCTAGTGCGATTGTAGCACCTGACTCGCGTACACCTTTAACATCCTCTGTCTTGATCCATGCTGACAATTCGTAGGATCGACCTGATGTCAATGGCACCTTCTGCGTCACCAGTTCATAGGTATCTGGGTTACTATTATCCCAATTCAGAGAATATTTTCCGGTAAGTGAAACGTCTGATGTGAATCGAAAAACCGAGCCTTCCTTCACAGACCACGCCTGTTGTTTATCAACACGTTCAAACGACGAATTGTCTAGAAGGTTAATTGGTGACCTTTCCTGTGCAAAAGCCAGGCCGGTTCCAAACAAAAATCCAACAAGCAGCACAACAAGAAGTAATCGATCAATAATTAGATTCATATTAATATCTTATATAAAATTAAGACAAAAGAATATCCCAAATGTAACACCTATTACATCACTGGCATTTTTCTTTGACATTGTTCAATAAGTCTAAAACAAGCTCATCTCATGAAGATTATCGTATAGATAACCACCTGATTTCAATTAACGTGATCGTCAAACAATGAGAAAATTGAATTCAATTCTACTTCTGAATCAATACTCGTCATTAGTTCAAAACTTGACTCTTCATCCACGTACATTTGTACACTGCCATCGGTTGACAGGTAGTTTGATCGTTTTCTACTTCCTGTATAGTGTGCCCAATTCTTATCCGTTGGTTTCCCATATGTTAAATCCGATGCAAATGCACTTTGACCCAACATGGACAATCTAACCATATAATGGTTAGCCCACGGTGTGTCTTTTAATACTTCTGGCAGATCCGACCGCAACCAATAGTTATATCCACCTGGTGTATTCACACCGTCATCCCAGAAGGATTCTGGTCTATATGTCCAGTAGTTGTTGTTTTGCAATGGACAGTAGTAGGTTCTCGCCTCTTTGTTGTAATCCTGAGCATAGAGGATGCCCAGATTGACCGGCAAATTCCCATGAGATTTCGACTTTAGAAAGTAAAAATAATAGACATTGTTTCGAGCGCTAATGGGCATATATTCCTTGTTATCCACTGTATAGGCTACTGCAGATTGCCCCATTCCACGTAAATTCGCCTTGCATTGTGTATCTCTGGCAGCTCGTCTGGCACTGGCAAGCGATGGCAATAGAATTGAGATCAGCAAAGCGATAATCGAAATCACAACTAGTAATTCGATCAACGTAAATGCAGACTGGTTGAAAATTGTTTTTTTAATTATTCGACTTTTCATCATTGACTCCGGTCTTATAAGGGAATCTAACGGTTTTGTGCAGTAGACAATCGATTTTCAATTAACATCCGTGTGATATTTAGCCTGCCCGAAACCTATTTGTGGAAGCCACATGCGCATTTTGTCAGGTGTACGATTCGCCCAACAGAAATATGGGATCGCCTGAACTTTCACTTCTGATACGTCTAAAACTTCGGGGCATTTCTCCTTGTTAAGATATAGATTTTTCTCCCATTGTGATCGCTCATGAAGATTCGCATTAAATTCAACAGTCATGATTCCACCAAGTAGATCAGGCTGCCAACGGGTTTTAAAGTCCGGGTCACAGGGAATTGCAATATCCTGCAGCTCCACACCTGCTGGACAGTCACATTGTTCAACGCAGTACAGTACTGGGCCTCTTTGAATCGCTACACAACCGCGTACCGCATCTATACGTGGATCGGCGATCATTAGAACAGGTTTCATGGCCAGCTTTAACTCCAGAGTGTCCCCTGCTTGCCATAAACGGTGGACATTGACATAACCTTCTTCTGGAGCAGATTCCAGTTTCTGTCCATTGAGAAACAAGTCAAACTCATCACACCAAGAGGGAATTCTCAGGCTCAGATTCCAGGGTATATCAGATTGGCAATTGACATTGATAGAGACATGTCCATCCCATGGATATTCGGTTTGTATATCCAGTTGAATATTGCCAATAGATCTTTTTTCAATTTGCACAGAACAGGATGCATACTGCTGAATTTGAATACCATCTTTACTCGTTGTCACAAGGTAGTGTGAAAGTGATGCAAGTAATCGCATGATATTAGGAGGACAGCAAGCCGTTTTATGCCAAATCTTACGACACCAAGGTGAGGAATGATCGTTTTTAGCCACTACGTTTTGCCCACGACTCATCAGAGGATTGACGTAGAAAAAGTGACGTCCATCAATACCACCTGCACTTAAAAACCCATTGTAGAGTGTCTGCTCAATAACATCTGCAAATCGTGCTTCGCCCGTGGCCAAGAGCATACGCCAGTTCCACATGATACTGCCGACTGCTGCACAGCTTTCACAATAACAGCGGTCCGTCGGCAACTCATAAGAATCACCAAAGACTTCCCTGTAATGTCGCTGGCCCAAGCCGCCTGTGATATAGACCTTACCACGGACCATATCATCCCACTGCATCATAAGCGTTTTGAGCAATCGAGTATCACCGGATTCCAGATACAGATCCGTGATACCGGCGACCAGATACATCTGCCGAACAGCATGTCCGACCAGAGTGGTTTGCTCTTCAATGGGAGCATGATTCTGGAACACCCACTGTTGGTCGAGTCCTTCGAATTGGTATTTCCCACGCTGCTTTAGGAAGAACTCTGCTAACTCCAGACAGTCATCGCGCCTGGTATAACGGTACAATTCGATTAATGCAGTTTCGATGCCGGGGTGGCCTGTGGTTCCCTCTTGTCGATTGACTCCAAAGAGGCCCACTATGTGATCGACCAGACGATTGGCAACATTCAAAAGTCTGTCATCCGCGGTTGCAGCATGATGTGCGATCGCTGCCTGGATTAGATGTCCGGCACAATAAAGTTCGTGTCCTTTGGCTAAGTCTTTCCAGCGACTGTCAGGTATTTGAACTTGATAGTAGCTCATCAGGTAACCGTCATCATCCTGAGCATTGACAATCAGATCGATCACCTGATCCAGCATGTCTTTGATTGTCTGATCTTCGGAAGTGGCAAGAAAATATGCTACAGCTTCAACCCACTTGTAAACATCGGAATCAGATGCCAGTCGTTGATGGTATTCCCCTATGACGGTCCGACCTGCCATACCAAGGTTATGCAGATTGCCACCTTCTGCGAGCATTTCAAAGCCATGTTTCAAACTGACCTGATGGTTGGTCATCATGCGTTGATGCCAAAGTCCTTGACGTAAACGCACCTGAGCACCGCTGATCGTTTTGAGTCTCGTAAAAGGGCTGACTGTGACATCAATTGGCCGGATGGATGCTTTTGCCTCGGGTCGTCCAATCATCTTCACAAGGGGTTCGTTTCCGCTTATATTAGCCATTACAAATTCGACCTTGAAAAATTAATATCTGTATAAAATTCTGTTATGAAACAACTATAGACCGACATGTCATCCAAACCAAGGGGACGGAGGCGCAGTAAATGGGCACAATTCCGACTAAATCAAAAAAAACACTCCTGATCCAACTCGTTCGCCCGATTCATGCTGCACGCGGGGGGTTATTCATATCTATGGGAAAAGGGATGCACGTACACCGTGTGCTGCCTTCATTTGAGTTGATCGTTATCCGCAGCGGAAAGCTCGGACTCTATGAGGAAAACAACGAATTTGATTTAAGTGCAGGTCAATCTCTGCTGCTGTGGCCTGATTGCAAGCATGGTGGCCTTTACCCATACGAGCCGGACCTCTCGTTTTACTGGATTCATTTTACATTACCTGAGCAACCCAAGAAGCTACAACAATCCACTGATGAAGATGGCCTGCAATTTCGAGTTAATCAATTATCCGAACCTGCCAGACCAGAGTATCAACGAGAATTGTTGCATCGATATTTAGACGAAAGAGAACGTGGCAATATTCACCCGGCCCAGGCGTCATTGCTGATGTCACAAATTCTATTTGAAACATCGCGTCAAGCTGAATTCACGAATATCAGTGAACACACCACATCGCTGGCAGGTCGTGTGGATTCATATATCGCTGCAAACTGCACCCATTCACTGAGCACCTCACAGATTGCCAAACAGATGGGGTATAACGAAGATTATCTTGGCCGCATTTTTCGCAATGCCTACAGAATCACCATTACAGAATCAATCCATCGGAATCAGATCAAACTTGCCAAGTCTTTGTTACAGAGCAGCAAAATGAATATCAGTGAAATTTCTGACCACTGCGGTTTTAGTGACGCACGGTACTTCCGGCGAATCTTTCGTCGCCTGGAAGCCATTTCACCAGCCATGTATCGAAAGATGAATTCCCGAATCCACATCAATCGCTACTAATATCAATGACATGGCAACCTGCCGCTTCCCACATGCATGACCCGTTATCGCGTTATCAAGGTTGCAAGATCCATCAGGTACACCCCACGAAAACCTTCGTGGATCGAATCAAATGTAACACGCTGCCCGAATCGGTCCCACCGAGGATGCAGATCACATCGTACAGGTGTAGGCAAATTGGAATCACTGGCAAAGTCGCCAAGATTGTGACGCAGCTTGTGAATCCTGTCATAGAGAATCAAAGTCCGCTCGTTTGTCTGCTTATCAGGATAAGTATCAGTAAGTAACCATCGACTGTCTTTGGGACACGAGCAATGCCCATCACCATCAAACTGACCTTGCCCTATTTGAGCCACATCTGGTGACTGATCGGTAAAAAGGTAATAGCCCCATTGTTTCTGGTTGGCGAATGCAACAATATGCTGACTGTCAACCCAGGTCATGTGACTGGTCATGACCTGATCGTTGAGAAGATATAGATTCTCACCATTAATATCAGTGGTAAACATGCGTGTCTGATGCGTGCCATCCTGTAGACGCCAACGATGCAGAAACACCAATCGTTTGCTGTCTGGAGAGAACAGCAGATGGTTGGTCCAATGCGGTCCACAGGCAAACGAATCATGCTTAGGTATCACATTAGCCAACCGATCAAGTGAAACGATCAAACGATGTTCGCCTGTCAACATGTCCATGATATAAATGCCATCATCCTTGGGATGGTTCTGGTCGGCATAGGAATCCGCAACACCTTCATAGCCATATCCCGGACGCTCGGTTGCAAGTCGTGAAAAGTTCGTCGAAGCTGCCCAACAGCCATCTGGCGACAGACAATACACAGGCAAGGGTATGGTCTTAATCGCCCCCTTGAAAATATCAGCGATCACAGAAACAAAGCGCCCGTTGCGACAATCGTTATAGATGTACTGCGTCGTATTGGATCCAGGCAACCACTGCAACATACATCCCTGCTGCCAACACCATGCGCGGGTTTGGGTCAAAGCCCGGTAGTTCATATCGGCATCTAAATCGATGACACCCAGTTCCAATTCATCATCTGCCGTGGGTTGGCGATCCATGAACTTTGCTTTATTGACCAACAGGTATCGACCGGTCAAATCGAACTGATATTTATCAAAATATCCAAAAAAATAGTGACCATCGTCAGGCGATGCACGCGTGGCTGTCAATGAATGTTTGTAAATACTAAAGCTCTTATCAGGCATGGAATCATTTCTGTAAAGATGCAAACATGGGTCAAACGAACAAAATAGATCCACGATCCACCCATTGAAAATCTATTTCGGTACGTCGGGCGACCTCTTTTTTCTCGATGAGATTTGATACCAATTGCACCACCCGTTCCGCCATGCAGTCAATTGGTACTCGCCACGCACTGGCAGCCATTTGAACGCCATGCTCCGCCCAATCGCGCAGACCGATGATGCTGAGCTTCTGAGGAACCGGACGATCCAATAATGCAGCCTGCTCAACAATGGCTTTAACTTCCAATGGGTGATAGGCAATCACAGCAGTCAATTCCGGATTTTCATGCAGATAGCCACGAGCAATCTGATCCACCATTGGCATGCCCTGCCCCACTGGTACCCATTGGCTGGTGACCAATCGCCATGAATCACGATAGCCCGGGACGTCAGACATCATCTGCTGATAGACGAGATCGCGTTGATCTGAAAAACGATAACCGATAAAACCGATTGCTTGATGACCATGTTCCCGCAATAGATTTATCGAATCGCTCATGGCTTTTTCATGGTTTTCTGTAAGTAATGGCGAGGACAGCAGGTCGTCGAAATAGCGGTTATCCAAACGTAGATGTGGAATCTCTGATTGCTCAAGTTGACGCATAGCCTGCAAACAATCTTCTGAATCGAACGTGGTCACAACAGTTGCTTTAATACCTCGACTTCGAATATCTGCAACCATATCTGTTTGACTAAAAAAATCTTTATCAAAGGGAATGAGCTTGATATCCAGTAGCAGTTTATCGAGTCCTGCGTACATCGCCTCAACTGTTTTAAGTGTCAAATGCTGCCGCCCACGCAAGTAGTAAAAGCCAATATTCCTGCGTTTTGGGGTAGCCTCGGGCGAGACAAATGTGCCGGCTCGGCGCCGACGGATGACCAAATTTTGATCCACGAGTAATCCCATGGCTTTGCCCACCGTGCCAATGTCCACTCCTGCCAATTGAGCCAGATCAATGGTGCTGGGCAGTTGATCACCGGGCATGACAATCTGCGTTTCGATCAATCGCTGGATCGCCTTAGCAAGCTGCATATACCGCGGTATGCCAGACGCCGAATCAATCGCATGGCGGATTGGGGTGAATTGTGGATTCATATCATTCATGACAATAGCAGCCTGTTTAATTTAGCTGACCATTCAAAGATGATGTCACTTTACATAACACGATCATCAAACGCCTGATCTGTTGCTTTTTGCTGATGATGAATTCCACCTTTGCCAATTAAATCGGACAAGGTTTCATGGCTCACCGGGATTAAATTCTTCTGATCGGGTTTGTTGGCCAGGTAGGATATCATGCGGTCAAAAAGCAATGCAGCAGCCGGATCATCCTTTTGCAGATTCAAGCCACAAACCAGTAAATGCCCCTTGCCAAGGGCATATTCAAACATCGCGGCTTTCGGAGTCACCGACTTGTAGGTGCTGACCACTTCCAAAATCGGTTTAAACGGCAAAGCAGAATCATTGAATATCACTGCACTGCCGTGTTCAAGCATGAATGCAAATTGCCAATCACAAAAGCCTTGGTGCGGAAAGTTTTCAAAAATGGGATGCGGGCCAATCACGGTCGCCAAGTCACCACTGGACCGACCGCATGCCGCGGGTTGAAACTTGGTTGCTTGCGATTCGAAGGGCTCACTACCGAGTAAAAGCACACTTCCACCTTGTTCAAGAAATGACAGATCATCCACACTTAACTGATTGCAGACACGGACACCATTGACGTGCTTATCCGTTTGTATGGCTGACTGAGTCGCGGGAAAAGCCCATACAGTCCATGTGTTTTGCCAAGACTCATTTTTACACATCAACGCCAATTCAATGTGAAATTCGCAGGCATGGGCCAATTGGGGCATTGTCAAATTCAGCTCACCTAGCGCGTGTATTTTCCCATGCTCCAGATATTGGAGTTGGCGTTTGCCGTTGAGATATTCTTTGCCTTGGTGATCGAGCAAACGCCATGTCAGCGTTGTGTCAGCATGATTGCAACCATCAAAATGCGAGAAGAAAACTGGCAGAGACAGCGTGGTGCCGCAGACCAGATTCCGTTGTCGGGGCAAGTCCAAAAGCAGAACGTTTGACGCATTAATCGCCTTAAAGGCTTTCAGATCATCACCGGGTTTGGGTTGGAAAAACTCATTGAGAATCCCGCAGCCATAGCCGACGCGATGCCAATGGGTATCTATGCCACCAAGGTAATCATAGCCTGTGATGTGATCGCACTGTCGTGCTGCTTCGAGTAAATGCTTGCGTGCCAAACTTGTCCAGGCGACAGAATTTTTCACATACAATGGGAGCCGATCGAGTAAGCCCACATCGTCAAGTTTCAGTCGAACATAGTCAAAGAGTGCCGTACCGATACGTGTATCGGTGTAGCGATCAGCCAGCGATAAATCCAGATAGGTTTCGAGAATACCCACTTCATGCGACAGACATGGTCGCTGATAAACTGTACTACGTCTACATAACTCCGATGCATCGGCAGCCATGCATTGATAACTCAGATACCCCCAGGCATATTGACCAAACACATCTGAGAACTCAGTCAATAAGTCAAGACGATGCGGGTTGTGTGTGAATGGCTCATCAACTTTTTCCTTGCCGATATCCTGTGTATTCCAGCCGTACTCGATGCCTCGCAAGGCTTCTTGAGGATTAAACAAGGTATCGGGTGCCTGCTTATGACAAAAATTGGCACGGAGACGCAACTGTTCAATCATAGCTTCATCGAGCAACTCTTCATTACCACAGCAGTAGATCACCACACAGGGATGCTTGCGACAGGCATGGAGAATATCGAGCCATTCCTTTTCGCCTGATCCGCGAGGGGATTCGACTTGGATGAGCATACCCAATTCGTCTGCAGCATGAAGGTAAGGTTCAGGTGGACACCATGTATGAAATCGCAGCCAATTGAAACCGAGTTCTTTCCATGCCTTGATACATTGACGGTAGTAGTCAATATCCATCGGCGGAGTACAAGTCTCTGGGAAGTAGGCATGTTCGGTAATGCCACGCAAGTAAATTGGCACATCGTTTAAACACACCCGCATACCATCGCGTGATAGTCGACGTTTGCCCCAGGCTTGTCGATGTTTATCCAACACCTTGTCCTGTGTGATAAGCTGCAAATGCAATTCGTAGATTTTGGGTGATTGATCGGACCAGGATTCCAAGGCGTTGGTTGGCATATCCCATAGATTGTCACCAACAGTGGCTGGATGTTTGCCATCCAATACTGCCTTGCCCGTCTGCGGTTCGATCACCTGCCAAGCAACATGCATTTCAGATAACTGCTGCGAATTGGATTGAACCTGCACATGCCAACGTGCGTTGTCAGATGTATTTTCCAGATAGACATCCGACACCCGAGCATGGTGAGCAATTTGCAACGTGACCGGTCCAGTGATCCCAGCACTACGTCCTTTGTAGCCACGGATGACACAACCCAACCGATCATCACGCATGTTGGAAATTGCTATCGTCAGTTCATTGCCCTGCGATTTAAACAGAGCAATATCCAACTGCATCTCAAAGGATGTGGAGTGTCCCAAGTGATGACCCACATATTGGCCGTTAAGCCAAACCCATGCCTCCATCACCACACCTGCAATTTGCAGCGTCACCCATTGCTCATCGATCGGTTCAACCAGATCAAACTGCCGACGGTACCACCCGGTCCCCAAAAGGTAAGGTAATGCCGCATCTGGTAATGGGTCACTTTCAAAATGGATCTCAGATCGGTACTCCGGATTCCACTGTGCGTGCTCGAATCCGGCAGAATTTACCAACGCTCCCAGATGATCATCCCAATAACCGGGCACTACCATGTAAACATCGAACATCACGTCCGGACATTTGGGACCGTCGGCAGATATCACTTCTGAAACACACTTGGGTGTGTATGCGAAATCCCATTCACCCGACAAATCAATTTCACTTGGATATTGTGGTTCATGCATCAACTTCAACTCAGATCGTCGTTATGTGTAACAAAACAAACACAATCCATAACCTGCTCTTTATAACCAAAATACCATATTATTACCATATTATTAAATTGCAACCGAGATTCATCAAAATGTTCCCCGATAGTTTTCTTGAGTAATGATGTGCCAATCAGACAAAAAATGAGTATATCAAAGACTTACCCGGCACCGAATTCGGTGACATGGATCAGAATTCACGTAAGACACAGTTTCAAAAGGTTTTGTGAATATTGTCCCTAGTGCCGATTCTGCTAGGTTCGGTTCCTTGGCCACGACGTTGTGCCGTGTGGCTTTCGGGTGGTTGTGGTTGCCGTGTATACCGTTTGTCTGCCTAACGTCCGTGTGGCCAAACTCGGCAACAAGACACCCCACACTCCCCATTTTCGTGTTCAACGCAACCGATTCGATAGCGATGCCAACCTGCCGGTGATTAAAATCACTAAGCACCTTCTTGCCGCGTAAGAACCCGACCAAAATTCGCATACCAATAAACAACACAATTGCTGCTACATGCGCGTTGCGTATTTTGCAAACGGAATTAGAGAAATCAGGCGTTTCAAAGAGGAGTAAAACGCGTCAAACCAGCGCAACAATCCACTGTGCCACGACATTAGGGCAATCAATAACTATCCAGAAAATCAAAGATGTTGTGAACTCTGGTTGAAGATGGAAGTGCTAATTCGTAATAGTGTTGGAATTCTCTTTTGGCGAACCATTTGGATGAACCGTCTGCATGCGTGATATTTATGCCAGTCCCGTGTACTGCCTGGATACGCGATTCGGTTCCAAAGGTATCAGCGTATAAAACGGTGTCCGTTGGCCAATCCAGCCATCGCGGCCAGGGGTGCTGCAAAGTTGCATCAGCATCCGTTCCCCAGACTTGAAATCGGACAACACCATCAATCTGCTCACGCGAACCATATGTGCCTCGCCCCCAGGTGTTCGTCCAGTAATTTGAAGCAGGATTCGGATCGGTCGGTAACCATTGGGACTCGGCAGGGCAATAGAAAATACCTGATGTCTTGACGTATCCCTGGTTCACTGGATAGGCCACCCCTGTATACGTGTCAAAGACCTTGAGCCGATAGTTGGCACCGATACTCCCGGCCACACCGAGCGGCACTTGGTCTTTGTTGTCTGTGGCAAAGGAACTTTGCATGACAAAAATCTGGTGATGGTTAGACAGACAGCCGGTCCGATGGGCGGCTTTTCGCGCGGCACTCAATGCTGGCAACAGAATCGACATCATCAACGACACGATTGAGATAACAACCAGTAGTTCAATTAAGGTAAACCCTTTTTTGTTGCAGATCGTATGCATGACATTCGCATCCAAGGGTTAATTTATTGGGTAAAATACATACCGTGACAAAGCATTATTTTATTTAGTATTGACGTTGAAAATTTAAATGTCAATGTTTTATTGCCAAAAAATACGAATATTTTGGTTATATAATCAAACCATGGAAATACCCCAATCCAAAACAAAGGTAAAATAAAGAAAATTATTTTACTATTTTACTTGAATTTATTTTACTTGTCGTCTAGGGTAAGATGGCAGTTAATCGGTTGGATCACAGATTTGAAGTTGTACCTTGCTTAAGGATTCGCGGTGTCATTTATTTCAACCATTGCCAAAGAAGCGGGTGTCTCAACCACGACGGTCTCGCTGGTCGCCAATAACAAAGGCAAGATTTCCAAAGCCACACGCCAGCGCGTCCAAAGCCTGTTGGATCGATATCAATTTCAACCCCGCTCTTCCAGAGTCGTCAAGGCCAAGGCCCCCACGCCATCCGCAGCCTTCAAACTGGGCACCATCTGCGTGGTCTGCCCGCAGATCTCGTCTGATGACGACGCGCCGGATGGTGTTTATCGTTACTGGTCACAGGCACTGCAAAAACAGATCATCAAAAAGGGTGGCAACTTCAGCTTTGTCACCGGAAACCTGCACGCCCAAAACAACCTGATCTTTCAACAAGGTCTGCAAGACGGATTGTTTGCTGGCATTATTCTCATGGGGGTCGAGGATGAAGACGGTTACGTCAATGCCGCACTGCGCAGCCGCGTGCCATTGGTGATTCTCAATCGACGTTCTCTTCATGGTGAATTCAGCACGGTCGGCCAGGACAACTTCGGGGGCGGTCGCCTGATCGCCAAGCATCTGATTGAACTAGGCCACCAGCGCATCGGCATGATTGCCCCGACAAGCCATTCGAAAATTTCACAATACACCCAGGCGCGGCAGGTAGGTTTTGAATTTGAACTCAAAACGCATGATCTGCTGCCAGCCTTCACGTTTGAACTCGCCCCCCTGGAACCGGATAAAACCATCCACGCCCTGGCCCCAAAAGTCCGTGACAGCAAAGCGACTGCGGTTTTCCTGTCAACGGATCTTCAGGCGATTCAATTTATTAAACAATGGGAAGCCATGGGACTGACCGTGCCTGGTGATCTTTCCATAGCCGGCTTTGACCATGCAGATGTCCAAACTGCAAGTGGTCTGAAGCTGACAACCATTGCCCACGACAGCCACGCGGTGGCTCAACGCGCGGTGTCCATGCTTGAAGATTTGAGTAACGGTCAAAGTGAGGCCATGTCCGAGGTCGTCCAGGTTTCCCTGGTCACCGGTGACACAACACAGCGTATCGACTTAACGTAGACAGAAACCTGCAGACGCAGTTCACTGCAAGTTTGATATCCACACCACTGACGATCCCGACAACTTTTACTTTGTCTCACACCCCGAGTATTCAAACCCGGAACACGGTGAGGGTGCGCACTGATTTTCCCAGCCCGTGCATGCCAGGGAATCATTGGCTATGGATGAGATGAATCCTCCCATTGAAAAGCTAAGGAACAACGCAATGACTTCACGCCTTGCCGCATTTGCCCTTGTCGTATTATCAACCTTGATACTGGCCCAGCAGGTCTGTGCTGCGGATGTAATTCGTCACCGTCAGGGTACCAGCAATGACTACGAAAACTGCTTCATCGCCAACACGCCTTTTTACCAACTGGCCATCGACAGCAACACCGGCAACGTGGTGAACCTGCACTACAGGGGATGGTCACGAAATGTGCTAGGCAGTACCTTGCCGGTCCTGGTCTGGGACTCCGTTGTGGAATCGGGGATCAGCGAGTTTCCCAAGCTGCCAGCCAGCCAGACAATTGAAATCGATGAGCCGGACAAGGTCGTGGTCTGCTTTTCAGCCAAAGGTGATTCGCCAAGCACGCGGAACCTGACACTTCAAAAGCGATACGAACTGCGAACAGACACGCCAGTCATCCACGTTCGTATCACGGCAGCCAACAGCGGCAGCCTCCAACGCCTGCAATACCGCACCTACAACGGTTTGCAAGTCAGCGATCACCCGGAAAACCAATACACGCTCTACCCCCGCCCCAACGGCGTGGTGCGATACGATGGCAAGCAACACCCCTATCCGGGCACACGTGATATCGCCGCTGTCAAGGATTTCACCGCACCCTGGATCGCAACTCTCAACGCCAACAATCAAGGTGTCATCTTCCTGACCGATCCATCACAGACGCTGCTCTTACGCAACATCCAGTTCTATCCAAGCATCGAGGTGACGTATCACGATACCGCCATCAAAACCAATGAGGCCTACGAAACCGAGTTTCACATCATCCCAACCCAGCAGCTTAAGCACATTGATTTTGTCTCACCACAATTACTCCTGGATGTCCAGCATGATGATCCAATCCGCATCAATGTCTGGGGACTTACCCAAAGCAAAAAAGTCTCAATGCGTGTTGACTGCGTCACGCAGGACGGTCGCGTGGCTAAAGAACTTGGCAAGCAGGTGCTGGACATTGATACCAACCAACCCGCATCGCTGATATTTGGCAGCACGGATTTAAAACCTGGAGCCTATGGACTGCGCGGGACGGTCGAAGATGCTGCTGGCAAACGCATCGGGACATTTGATGTACCGCACACCGTGGGCAAAACACAACAGACATACGCGGTCCAATCGCTGAGCCAATCACAAATGTCGGCCCCAAAAGCCCAGGCCATCACCACCAAACTTTACGAACAATCCCGCAAGTCGCGCAAGACCGACAATGCCCTGGTGGTTCGGCGGTGGTCGGAAAACACGTCCTACCATGTTGCCGAAGCGCTTAGTCAACGTCCCAACACCCATGTAAAAATCGCCACCTTTCTCCGAAGTGGGCTCAACAGTTCATCCAGAGATTTCCCGCTGGATCCCGAAGAATTCCTGAACCTCGATGCAATCTATCTTGTTGATGTCCCGACACACACGTTTTCCAAGTTGGATCTGATGAACCTCAAGGACTTCGTCAACGCAGGTGGTTTGCTGGTGGTGTTCACCGGGTCGGCTTCGGGCAACTCGTATGGGGGCAGTGAACTCGAAGATCTCCTGCCTGTCACGCATGATGATGCGAATCCCAAGCTCAGTTTTTCCCAATCCATTTTTTCCCTGAACCCCATGCCGACCTATCCGGTTGTGCCTGGTTCCAAGAGCAACCCGCTGCTTAAAGGGATGGATACCAAACTGCCTCAAAGCACGGTTTATCCAGCTAAAATCAAGCCCGGTTCCGAGGTGCTGCTAAGCGTCCGTCAAACCGATCAACCCAAAGCACAGCAACTCCAACCCATTCTCATCTCCAGGAAGATGGGGAACGGGCATGTGTACAGCTTTGCCATCCGCCCGGATCGCCGGGATTTGATCGACCCGTTGACCACCTGGCATGATTACCCGACTTTGATCAGGCGACTGATGGAAGACAACATGGGCCAATCCCTTTCACCCTTCACGGAACCGGCCAAGGAAAAGCCGTTACCCCTTGCGTATCTCAAACCCGTGATCCTGGAACACGACTTTAACTTCCGCACCGATGCCAAAGTCAAAAGGCAAGCCTTAAACGAATGGGCCATGGGGCGCGGGGATGTGTTTACGTGGGGTTCAACGGTCCCCCTGCCGGTCACCATCATCGCGCAAAAACCGATGACCCTGCGATTTGAAATGACGATCACCGATCCGCGGGGCAAAACCATTCACAGCTTCAAATCCCGCCAATTCAAAGTAAACGACCAACACACTCTCAATGACCAATGGCAGGCTCCTGCACTGGCGCGCGGGGCGTATCAGGTCACCGGAACACTACACAACGGCTCAACACAACTCGATACATTCACCGAAACGCTCTACTGCGAACCTGAGTCAGATTGGCGTGACTACTACCCCATCAACTTTTCCTACTTCGGTTATGGCGGTCGCGATGTGACCACCATCCAGCGCGGTGTCGAAGAAGTGAAAATCCTCAAGGACATGGGCTTTAACACCATCGGTTATGGCTATTTCACAGACGAAATTCTCAAAGCAGGCTTGTACATCTCCACTGCCAATGTCGTGAAAAATCTGGCATGGAGCCATCAATCCGACTTCTGGGATGAGATTAATGTGGATCGTTTCAAATCGATGTTGCATCGTAACTATTCGGTCTATCACCGCCGACCGCGCCTGGGCCTGATGCAGACCGATGATGAAACCACGCTGTTTCCCAATGACGGTCTGGGTAAGATCGACAAGGCGTTGTTCCGTGAAAAATACGGTTATGAGATGCCGACGGACCACAAAGATCCCAACTGGTATTTCGCCGCCAACTTCCGGGCTCAGGGGATGGCCAACGCCATGCGACAGGGCCGTCAACTCATCGACCAATACGCCCCTGTTGCGGGGATGACACGTGATCGGGCCATCTGTTTCCCAACGGTCCACCACCATCTGCCGCACCCGACATGGCAAGCGTTTCGAGATGGTCCCGGCGCGCCGCGATATGCCCTGGCAGAACGCTGGGCCGCTTCGGAGCCTTCACATATCGACCATACTCTGGCATGGACCTGGGCTGCCACGGACTACTCTGACACGAGACTGGGACTGATCCTGGGCATCATCCCCCAAGCCGGGCAGGAATGGAAAAGCGCCCTGGGTTTCTGGCTAGGTATCTGCCATGGTACGCAATTCCTCGAAGGCTACACTTGGGTCTCCACACACGGATACCTCGTCGACAGTCAAGAGCGCGTCGAGGTCTTGAGCAAAACACTTAATCAAATCAAAGAAATCGCCCCACTGTTCCTGCACTTAAACAAGCAACGATCCGGCATTGCCATGCTCTGCCCGTGGAAGACAAGTATGACATTGGATTCAACCAATCACCGCATGCACTGGCCCGAAGATTATGTCGTGCTCCGCGAGACGTTCGGGCAGGTGGATGTCGTCTTTGATGAACAACTCGAAACGTCGTTACCCAACCTGGACATGCTGGTGATCCCCCGAGCCAGCATCTCGGTTCATTCGCAAACCCAGCAGCGCCTTGCCGACTGGTCCCAAAGCGGTGGCCTGCTCATCGGTGCGCCGGATGTCGCATCGAAGAATGAAAAACGCCAGGTATCGACCATCCTTGCAGACTCGGCCATCATGCCTCGCCTGGATCTGAGACTGCCCAATGCCGACCAGAAAGTTCGGTATTTGGCGGATGGTCACGTCAAACTCATTGCCAAAAGTCAGAACCCTAAAATCGTCTGCAACCTGCACATGGCTGATCCGCAATTGCCCGACCGTGTCTTAACCGCGGTAAATCTTGATCGCGCGGAACAAAGCACCACGTTGACGTTGGTTTTGACTGATGCAAAGTACCAGGCGATTGACATGATCACCGGCAAGACGATCACCAGCAAGCAGAACGGCAATGTGCTCACAATCCCGATGACCATTGACGGCGCCTGGGGTCGTGTGATTCTCCTGTCCCCCACACCACCAACCAACGTGAAACTCAACGCGGTCGCAACTACCGACCAACTCACGTATACAGTTGAGGTGTTGGACAAAAACGCAAAGCATCTGGCCATGCCCATGGTCTGCAATATCACTGTCACCGATCCGCAAGGCAATGACCATTTTGAGTATGGCGGCCGCCTGGTCACCAAAGCTGGCAAACTCACGCGCACCTTACCCTTGCCGATTAACGAGCAGCAGGGAACCTGGACGGTCACGGTGACAGAAGGCACTTCGCAGTCACAAGCACAAACAACATTTCAAATCAAATAAGTTTCAAAGGAAGGCAATTCCATGAAAATCATCACACTATTCCAAATGTTTATCGTGCTGGCATTGAGTATGCCGGTTTTCGCGGGGCGTCCTCCACGTGCCGACCGAGTGTTTACTGATCACATGGTGCTCCAATGCGATCAACCGGTCCCGATCTGGGGCAAAGCCCGAGCCAATACCGATATCGTCGTGGTCCTCGGAGAATATCGCCAAGCGACTCAATCCGATGCAAACGGCTATTGGCGTGTGGTCTTTGATCCGATGCCAGCCAACAGCACGCCGCAGACGCTATTGATGACCGACCTTGGACTGGGGGGCGGTGACATGCAGCTCAATGATGTACTCGTCGGCGAAGTCTGGCTATGCACCGGTCAATCCAACATGTACCTTCGCATGCGTGAAGGACAGGTCAACGATGCAAAACAGATCATCCAGAATGCTGACCATCCGCTGATCCGCATGAGCTTTAACCACAAACCCTGGCAAGCTATCACCCCCCAAACCGTAACCAATCATTCGGCGGTTTCCTATCTCACCGCAATACAGTTACAGGATCAACTGAAAGTCCCCATCGGCATCATCACCCTCACAGCAGGTGGTCGCGCTTTACAGACCTGGTTTGACCTGGAAACATTCAACGCCGATCCTGCCAATGCCGATATTGTCGAGCATTGGAAACATGCCCCCAAAGTACCGAAAAAAAATCCGCTTTATCATCCATTTCTCAAACCAGGTTTAATGGATCAACAGTTCATGAAACCTGTGTATGGGTACGGGATACGCGGCGTATTGTGGTATCAGGGCGAAGCAGAAGCCGCACGCGATTGGGGCAAACGCTATTACCGACTCTTCCCGCAATTGATCGCCATTTGGCGAAAAACATGGGATAACCCCGACATGCCGTTTTACTGCGTGCAATTGCCTGCCTATGGCAAACCAACAGATGTCCCCGGTAAACCCAGCGCCTGGGCGGATGTCCGCGATGCCCAGGCCTTGAAGCTGCCGCATACCGGTTACGCGGTGACCTACGATGGCAGAGATACCGACCTGCACCCCAAGGACAAAAAGCTCATCGCTGATCGTCTGGCCAGACTCGTTCTCCAGGATTACTATTACAAGAACGTGGTGGGGATCAGCCCAAGCATTCAAAAAGTCACCCGCAATGGCGATCAACTCAAAGTCACATTCAATGATTTACCTTCCGGACTCAAAGCCGATAGCGACTCGGTTCGCGGCTTTGCCATCGGTAACGACCAGGGTCAATGGGTCTGGGCCAACGCCAGAATCGCCGGCAAGACCATCCTCATCGACACCGATCAAATGTCCGACGCGACCACCCTTCGCTATGCCTGGGCCGACAATCCACAGGCCAATCTCATGAGCCGGGAAGACCTGCCGGTAGCGCCTTACCAGGGGAAAATTCAATGAATGCCCCCAATGGTGCGAAGCTTGGGATTCGCGCGCTACATTTGGATTTAAAAGGTCTGCCGCCGACTGCGGATCGGTTGATGGCCTTGCCACGCATTGCGGCAGTTGGCGGATACAACGCCTTGCTGGTCGAATGGGAAGACGCTTTCCCGTGGGTATGTGATTCACGTTTCCGTTCCCCCACAGCCTACAGTCGCCACACGGTTCGTGAATTCGCACAAGCCGCATCGGACCAGGGCATCCAACTCATCCCACTGGTGCAATGCCTCGGACACATGGAAACACCGCTGCGCTATCACACACACCTGCGCGAAATACCGGATCGACCAGAAGTGCTAAACGTCACAGCTGACGGAGCGCAGCAACTCATTGAGGACATGATCGCCGATGTACTCGATGTACTGGATGATGTGAATTATTTTCATCTTGGCGGAGATGAAGCGCGGTGTTTGGGCGAGCATCCCGACACCGCCAAAGCCATCAAACAATCAAGCAAACAGCAGGTTTACCTGGAGCATATCACGCCGTTTTGCCAGACACTTTCCGCGCGTGGTATCCGGCCGATCCTCTGGCATGACATGATGTGCAACTGGTCGGACGACAGTTTAAAACAACTGGCATCCATGGCGGATTTGTGCGCGTGGCATTACCACGGTGATCCATCAGTTTCCGGCTTATGCACGCTTGACATCCTCAAGCGTTTTGATGACGCGGGGATCAAACTCTGGCTGGGTGCTGCATACAAAGGGGCCGACGGGGCAGATGCGGATTTACCCAATCCTGAAAAACGAATCGCCAACGTACAAGCATGGATGAAGCTTCATGAGCAAATCCCTTTTGTCGGTGGCGTGGCAACAGGCTGGAGCCGACATGCGACACCGGGCATGCAAAACGAACCAATCGATGCGGCGCTGGATGTGATGCTGGCGGTGGGATGGACGTTGCGTGATGGCCAGGTTCCACCGCTTTTAAGATGTGTCCAAGCGCTGGAGTCCATCGGTGAAGAACAGTTGTTTACCGACTGCAAGCAGGTCATGACCCAACTGGCAGACAGCCGGCGAGCGGCATGGCATATGGTGGTCCAGATTCATCAACAGTTGGCCATGGAGTCCGTTTGCCCAGAAAAACAGGGATCGCGCATCCTGCCGACCATCACCGGTTACCTGGACAACTACATTGCCGATGTCCAACGTGACGGGCTTGCAATGAAACAAATCTTTGATGGATTGATCGACGCATGCTGGCTGGATGAATACCTGCAAGTGCGAACGCAATCACTCATCCATGCCCGAGAAGACCTCAACGAGCGTCTGAGGAAACATCTGCAATGACCCAACAACAGCCCAGAATCATTCTCATTACCGATCCTGACTGTGAAAATGCATTGAAGTGGCTTGACCGACATGACTGGTGTCGGGGGGTGATTGTCCCGCTGAACACTTCGGCTGAAGGTTTTGAATCGCTGTTGCACCGGCCGTGGGAAATCATCTGTCAAATGCCTGGACATCAGCAGACTCTTGCGTATCAGTATGAATGTCTGAACCAGCCGTTGCCGGATATCAAAACATTATTGCATCGCGCCAGTCAAACACTGGGCGATCGCATGCACTGGCTTGGACTTGTTGAAGAAGACTCCAGTGGCGTGGCATTCCCGCAGGCACTATTGCGAGAAAAGCCTTCAACACATGCCCAGGCATATGCCATGCTCAAGCAACGTTTGGCTGAAGCATTGCAACCGGCTGCGGACTTACCCGATTTACCCTTGTCTGCAACGGTGGGGTTTGCCATGAACCTTCATGCTCATGCTGCCATGGGTGTATCGCATTTGACACTTGAACGGACGAATGATGATGTCGATGATTTGCAGACCGGCATTGCGTTTTGTCGCGGAGCGGCACGCCAGTACCAGGTTCCAACCTGGGGGATTGATTTTTCACTATGGTGGGGAGCCATTGTCGGGCCTGGTTATCTGGTCCAGAAACTCCCAGCATCGTTTCATCGGCGTAATCTCTTTGTTTCAGCATTTTCCGGCGCCGGGGCATTGATCATGGAAGGGATGGCACGCGGTCAAGACTGCGTCAATCCGGACAATCCACCCGCTGTCGCCCAAGCGGTTCAGGAAGTCGGCACGTTCTTTGGAGACTTTGATCCGGGCAAGGTTCAGACCCCCGTGGCGGTCATGCTCCCCGAAGATCACGGTTGGATGACACGTCCTTACTGGCAGGGAACGCGCACGATGTGTTCCTATGCCCATGTCCCCTGCCGTCCCGGTGACCGTGGGATCGACGGTTTTTTCAACACGGCATTTCCCGGTAGCCCCTGCGCCATGGATCCCTTCCCATTTGGCAGCTACCAAAGCAATGATCCGCCTGCCACACCGTTTGGTCTTTCATGCGTCGGTCCGGATTTTGCGCCAACCCCTGGCGATCTTTTTGATGCGCATCCCTATATTCCTTTTGGTCGATTTCATGATCGAGCGCAGGCCAAGGCTGCGTTCTCCCAACACAATATCGACCCTGCTCCCTATCGCCCGATGGCCACATCGCGATGGGGAGACATCTTCGATGTGTTGACAACGGACGTCAGCCTGGACTTACTCAACGACTACCCGGTAATCGTGCTATTGGGGGGCATCGAATTAACCGACGAACTGACCACGACATTGATGCGTTATGTCAACGCGGGGGGAAGATTGATTTTGTCCGCAGGTGTTGCCACGCCGCAACACAGCCAACTCATTGGAATGGAGATTGAACCGGAACTGTGGATGGGTCGGGCATGGTCGTGGGATGGTGGATCGCAAGTCCATGAGCCTTTCCGGTATCTTCCGGCAAAGCTGTACCCACAAACTCTGTGCATGGCACAGACGAATTGTGGTCAGCCGCTTGTGGTCTGCCATCCCATCGGCCGAGGTCAGGTTTGGACCACAACCGTCCCATGGTTCCAAGGCGTTGGGACTGATCATCTTGATTTATGCGTGCATTTGTGGGACCACGTGATCCGCCAGGTTCAACCGGTGATTGTCAAAGGCCTGCCGGTGCAATGGGTCACCGCATGCGTTGATGATGCGACGCATGTCCTGATCGTCAATCACGACCCAATAACCTGGCAAGGTTGCGTGACAGCCAATCATGATCTGCGTGCAGCAAGAAGTCTATTGGACAATCAACCGTTAAAAATCGAAAACAACCAAATCGCCTTGAGCATCCCCGCATACGATCTGGCGATCATCAGGATGCAATGACGCAAACATGTCATCGTAAATGGCAATGAAACAAGCACGTTTAAACATTGATTTGATGTTTCCCAGGATCGAGTGGGAGAATCTCTGATTTGCCGTGCAATTTCAGCATGCCCCGGCAACCCGGTGGGATCAGGACATTCAGAATCTTGCCCTGCTCATTGGTTTGCCAATTGATGGCGATCTCCCCCCAGCGACTTTGCCAATGCGCTTCGAGTGTCTGTAATGGCAAATGCACCGCCGGATGCAGATCAAACACCGGCTGGGGACCGGGTTGGATTTGGATCCCCACAAGGCGCTGTAGCAGCCATGTTCCGATACCAATCATGCCGGTGTGGTTATGTGCGTTCATGGCTTCTTCAATGCGATAATCCCAACACTCCCACAGTGTCGTCGCGTCGTGCTTGTGCATGAAACCATAGCCTGGATATGTATCACGCTGTAACCACTTCCAGACAATATCATCACGCCCAAAATCACTGAGAACCATGGGCAGATGTTCGGTACAACCAATCCCGGTGGTCACGAACGGCCCCTCTCCGCGTGCGTGCATCAGATCGAAAACCAGGCTGTCGAAGACGTCCTGGCTAATTTCCGAATCAGCCAATCCAAAGCGTAAAGCAAAGACCTGGTTGGATTGCGCGTAAGTCTGCCCTCCGCTGCCCCCGAAGCTGCCCGATCCAGGTTTGGACCAACGGTTGTGCGCTGCCATTGCCATGCGATCAGCGATCTGGGTGTAACGCGTGCTGTCCTCACCCAAAACCTCAGCAGCCTGAGCAACCTTGCGCAACACATCCAGGGCTGCTGCGTTATCAGAAAGTTGATTGTTCTGTTTACCAATGCACAGCCATTCCAAAGGATGCAGTGAAAAGCCAACAGGTAACAGGTCGTCTTTGAGATTGGCAATCAAAAAGTCAGCGTACCGGCACATGTGCGTAAACGCGCGCTTAAGCAGAGAACGGTCCCCGTAATATTCATAAATCACCCAAGGCAGTAACACGATCGCTCTCTGCCAACCGACACTTCGGGAAGCAAACCAGAACGGTGCCATGTCCCCACGCAGGCTGCCGTCATCCTGCTGATTATCAATGATGTCGGTAAACCATTTGCGTGCCATGGCAACCATGTCATAGTGCAAAAGCCCCGCCTTAAAACCGGTAAAGCCATCCATGAGCCAGCCACGGCGTTCACCGCGCGCACAGACATCGGTCATCACACTCATGGCATTGCTGCGAACTGTCCATTGCACTGCATTAAGCAGCCAATTGATTCGGTCATCACTTGTGGTCACGGTTCCGATCTGCTCAAGGTCGGTATGAACAACCACACCTTCGATGGAATCCAAATCGATCTGATCGACCGGTCCCTGGATTTGAGCATAACGCAACCCATGATGTACAAATCGCGGCTCAACGGTCTCACCTGCTATCCCTGCTAACAAGAAGGTGTCGGTCTGTTTGGCAGTGCGCTGGGTGTTGGGGTTTAACCGTCCGTCGGGGTGCAGCAATTCGGCATGCCGCATGGTCATGCGTGTGCCTTTGGAGGCGTTGGCTTTGAAGCGCAGATGACCGGTGTAGTTCTGCCCCAAGTCAACCGACAACAGCGTGTCTGAAAGACGTTTGATGCTCACGGGTTTGAGCGTGCGAATTTCACGCACCGGTGGCAATTGCGTCGGCACCAGTTGGCCGGGAACAGTTTTGACTGTTTGCAATTGATCATCAGGCCCTGCATCCTCTGTCGCATCCACCAACTTTGCTGACTGCCAATCTTCATTGCCAGCACCCGCTTCACACCAACCACTGGCCAGCCAACCCAGATCAAGGGCGACGCCGTCAAAGAATTGGCGAGTGCTTTGATTTTCATCTGCAATCAACGGACCATGCGCTGCCTGCCAGGTTTCATTGGTCGACAGGATTTCACGACGGCCGTCCGCGTACTCAAGGACAATCTCCGCCAACGCCTGGTTGGATCGCTGAGCCCAGGGCTTATCGTCATGTCGCCACCAACCGTTGGCCAGCAGGAACCCAACACAATGCGCACCACCACGGTTTAGCTGCTCCGTCAGATCGATGGTTTCGTACTCGACCCGGCGATCAAACTCGGTAAACGATGGGGCCAGGATTGCTGCTGAAACCTTGACACCGTTACAAAAAAATTCGTAATACCCCAATCCTGAAACATATGCGCGCGCTCGAACCAGGTCCTTATCCACCTTCAATACCCGGCGCAAAGCCCCGCCACCGGTGATCCATTTTGCGGTGATTTTGTCAGGTGCCATCACACCAGTTTCGAAGGTCGCCCACGAACTCCAGTCACTGCATTGCTCCTCGTCGTTGTACACCCGCACGCGCCAACGATAATCACTGCGACTTGCTAGTGTTTGACCTGCATAGCGAACCGCATGGCCGATACGTCTGTCGAGTTTACCCGAACGCCAGACCGGTATACGCCTGCCGTCGGGCATTAAACGATCCACCTGAATCTCACAGGCTTTCTGGCATTGCCCCTGACAATCAGCAGCCAGCGCCCAGGAAAATTCAGGATCAGGTACGACAATCCCACGTGTTGCAATGAGGCTTTCGGTTTTAAGGCGATACGTTTTAATCATAAGATTTTCCAGCCTGATCCCTGAATTTCTGAAATGGTATCATTGATATTACAAAGCAGCTTCCAGTATTTATCCATAATTGCCATACTTATCGAGTAATTCAATGATCCACTGATACGTCTGCCAACTGACATCCGGCGGGACTGAATGATCAGAGTGATAGGCATAACCATGATGAGTCATGCCGGCGGCAAGCTTGCTGCGGACTTCTTCTTCCACTTCGTCCCTGTCATTGCGACTGGCGACGGTCATGTCGATGTTACCAAAAAAGGACAGGTTCTCTCCGTACCGCGGCGCCAGATCGCGTACATCCATGTTGGCCTTGGCTTCCATGGGTTGAAGACAATCAAAACCGTTTTCAACAAAGCTCTCCAATAAAGGCCGGACATCACCATCGGTGTGATAGATCAATTTAATCCCTTTTTCATGGGCAAAACTCACCAGGCGTTGATGGTCGGGCTGAATCAACTGTCGGTACATGGCAGGCGAAAAAAACGGACCACTGTTGTAACCCACATCACCAAAAAGCCACATCGCATCAGCATGCAATCCGGTGTTAAGGAGTATCTGCCATTCACCAATGATCAGGTCCGTATACGTCGCGGACATGTCAATCACCCAATCCGGATCATCGGCCATGGCCATCAATAGCACTTCGTCGCCAATGAGTTGTCGCATGGCCTCAAAAGATTCGATGCCACAGATGGTGCAGAAGCGTTCGTCTTGATCCTGTTGCTTCCAACGCTCAAGGCGCTCACGCTGACCGGCAGCGATACTTGGCTCTGCTAAGAGCAATGCCGGTTTGTAGATCTCACGCCACTTGACAGCACTGTCACATTCAAAGCCGATATGCTCAGGAGTTCCCCATTTGTCTTTCCAAAGGCGTTTGATCTGACCCATGGAATCCTTGATCACCTTTGTTGTTTCGTCCTCTTCGATCACCTGTTCCTGGCCGGGAAACGGGCAAGGCCAGACAAAACCAATTTGTGCCACGTCGCTTCCCAACACCTTTAACGCGACATCACCATCACCGCTAAACCCCTCCTTGTTCCAACGGGCAATGGTTTCCGGCCAGAACCCGTCGTGACGTGGGATGCGATCGTGATCCTGCCTTTGAAGCATGCGTGTCATGCGCTGGCGGCTGGTGAGTTGGGTAACCGATGATGTGGAGTTGGACATGTTTTTGCCTTAAAAAAACAGTGTGTCACGACTCCCAACGAGCAGTGACTGGACGATATAAATGTTCACGACGTAACAGTGAAAAAGCGGATGCACTGGTAAGAACCTGCTCTGGTCGCTGACGACTGCGCACCAGAAAATCAGCCTCCGGTGGATAACAGGCAGGCGGAATATATTGCGGGTCGTCAGCATTTTCACCACGTGGCAGCAACTCATCAGCCAAACGGGTGATCGGCGCATTGGTCGGCAATGTTGCACTTTGATATCGCAAGTCCATCGACCAACGTACCCCTTGAGTCTTGTTCTCAAAGCTGACATGCGGCGTGCGATTGTGCAGCAGCAACACCCCACCCTTGGGAACCGGGCAACACACCGGCTTGTGTTCAGTAGGCAGATGCGCTTCATCAATCACCAGGTAACCGGCGTCGGCATCTTTACGATGCGGCAACACCTTGCCTTGATGGGCACGCGGGATCACCCACAAACAACCATTGTCCGCATGCGTGTCCACCAAAGGAATCCAGACCGTCAGCACAAGCCCGTTATCACAGAACGGCTCAAAGTAACCCGAGTCCTGATGCCAGGGGACCGCGCCGTAGTTGTAATGCGGTATCTTGGGACGCAGACGGTAAACACTCGACGCAATGATCTCCGGCCCGGCAAACGCTTCGACCATGTCCAGCAGATTCGGATTGCATATCAGATTAAAAAATGCAGGACCACTTAAGGTACCATTCCAAATGGACCGCGCAACACTGTCACTATGACGACTGATGCAGGCAAGGCGACGCTCAAAGTCCTGGTCCTGGTACATCTCGGGGAGTTCGCCCTTGGCGTAAAGTTCGCGAGCCTGTCGATCCACTTGCTCCTGAATTTCGGCAATGACCGGATCCAAGTCAGTCGGATCAAAAATATTTTCAAGCACCAGATAGCCTTCATCGAAAAAGGCTTGTTTCTGAGCGAGTGACAGGGTCGGACCGGCGGGTGACTTCTGCATCATTCATCTCCATTGATTAGTGGTCTATATTGACTTTCACGATAAGGTGTGAAGAATTTAATTATTCATTGAAATGCCAAAATTACAATTGGAAAGAATGGTGTATTAGTGGTCAATATTGAAACTCATCCAGCATTGGGGAATTGCTGCATCAATTTGGAGATCCCACCACAAATCGCCTTTGCAGCGGCCTCCAAACATGGCATGCACAGCCGCCAGGACAGCTATGTGCTGCCGACTCTCTGGGCGATTCATCTTTATCTCGATCCGGCAAAGCTGAACGTAATGGGGCAGAATTTTATATTGCGCCCCGGGGACGTGAGTTTGACGCCACAGGCTCAAATGTCGACATACAACTGGCCTAACCCCTGCCGTCTGTTGTGTGCCCATTTTCATGTTGACAGGAAAAAGCAGAGCATCGATCAATCATTGCCCCTGGTAATATCAGTGTCTGACGACCTTGGGCGATGGAGAGATCACATGGAAACAGTCATCGCAGCAGGCCATACCGCCAAAGCTTCGGCTATCTTGTGGACGTTACTCTGGGAATTGCATGATAGAAGCGCCCGCCAAAACCCAATGAACGATCCAATCCTCGAACGGGCCAAGCAATGGGTTGAGTTACACCTGGACCAGCAATTTCACATCACCGAATTGGCAAAGTCAATCGGCATCTCGCAAGCCTATCTCGGCCGATTGTTTCGCAAACATCATCAATGTTCGATCATCTCTTACGTGCAGACACGGCGCGCCCAACGCGCTCGTCACCTACTTGAACACACGACCCAACCCGCCAAAGTCATTGCCTCACAAATCGGCCTGCCGGATCTTCAAAGACTCAACAAACTCCTTCGCCAAGTCTATGGCCACGGACCGCGATGGTTCAGATAAACCGTCAATCCCCGCCCCCGTGTCGAATTCGGTGTCAGGAAAACCGCACCGGGGCCAGAAATGGTGCCAAACGTCAGTCTGGGATAGGCGTTTGCTGTCAATTGCAAACGTCCACAACCGAATATCCTTGACCAAGCAATACCTCAGCTTCGCGGAGCTTGCCAATGATCTATTCTGAGGAATGGCGAATTCAAGCCATGGAGACCTGCCATTCAAATTGCGGCCAAGACCAAGAGATTCTCGCATAAATTCTTGGACTTGGTTTGAGGGGGCAGAACATAGCAGTACCCTTGATATTTCATTGAAATTTTTCCACTAAAATGCAATCTCGATGAGCACCCTCCCAGCGAATTTTAAGCTGCGCCTGCAATAAAACTGATGCATTATTCACACCAGACGTTTCTGGCTCAGCATACAGCTCAATCCAGTTACTTGTCTGATTAATATTCGTACTAAGTAATAGATTGTCAATCTGGTTAGCTGACGCATTGCATACAGCTGGTGTACCGATTGTTGTTGCCACTGGACTACATGAGATTGTTTGTGAATTGTGTCGATTAGCTACATTGAAATTAGAGGAAAAGCTATTACACGATGGCGAGCCGATCCCGCCGCCAATAGCATTAGATAAGGTGCCAGACAATTGTATCGATGCGGTAAATGCCCCGAGATTAGTAATGTACGTAGGCATGTGTATTCGTGCAATCTCAACAGATTGACCATTTTGCCCGACATTCATTCTAATATCAGTTGTCAAACAATGATCACTCACTTTTAGCGACTGATTCTTAAAGTGAAATGTACTATACGTTGTCTGTCGCAAAATGCGTTTATCAGACAATGTTGTCATATTGAGTGGAAGGTCTGTTTTAAACTCACAATTTTTCAGCGTAAATGGCATCGCTTCATTGTTATTGCCATCAAAACGTTTACAAGCAATCAAGGGTCGATCTTGATATAGCGAAGAAACACGCATCTGAACATTTCGTAACTGATAATTACCCCCATCATCGAAAAGATATATTACAGGTAATGAAGTCTCAACAGGTGCCAATCGAATATTTAAATCAGCTTCAGTAAAATCGCGGCGATTAAGAAGATACCCCTCACATCCTTCAACTCCACCAAAATGCATGAACTGACTGACATTCCAATTTTCAACGGCATAAACATAATCACCAGTCTGAGCGCCAGTTGTTGATATGCGTTTTTGCATAAAACAATGCCCCAGATCAACCGTTGCAGCGGAATTAATCAATACGCATGGTGAGAAATAATCATAGGATATTAATCTACCCAACCCAGAAATTCTAAACACAGTATTGGAAGCATTCTGAGCTAGTTGAATGCCGACATCTGAAGAAAAAGTTAACGTATCAAGACCAGAAAAATCTCCTTTGGTACGTGTACACGAATCAGTCCATGTGATGATCAAGGGAAGATTAGCCCATATCTGAATATTGTGCCAACGTGTCTCTTCAGCTGCGAGATTGACAAAACCAATTGTCCCAAAGCTATTATTAGAATCTTTATTTGACCCCATATCAATAAACACATTTTCATGATACTGATCACCAGCCCAATAACTGGTCCCCTGAGTGCCACGAGCTTGAAGAATACCAATATCTGAGGCATCTGTTGTTGTACCACGTAAAATAGCAATATTTTTCAGGTATACACCATCAACATTAGTTGTTTCAATAACACAATTGCCAACCCCAGTATTTCCGATTAGGCGACCACCTTTTTTATATTGCGTTGATCTAACGTTAGACTGAAAAACCATGTCAGCTAGAATATTGTCATGCCCTGCAGGTGTTAGATTGATTGTAGAATCAACATTATATGCTTCTGCCTGAAGAGTAACACTGCGACATCCCTGGGATGCAAGGTCAATTGCCTTATTGATTGCTCCAGACCAGTCAAAACTTTCGTTATCATATTCACCATTAAAAAAACCATTCTGGATATATTGTTGGTGTTATAAATTTTCCTGACACACTTCCTGGCCCATCAAAAATCTGATACGAATCGGCCTGTACACTGCCATTAATCGTCAGCAATACCCCAGAATTAATATATAGTTTACCTGGAGAGTTAAATATTAATGACACGTTGCTGGGCACGATGAGATTTGCAGTGACTGTTGTTTGATCGACAATACGCAACGTCACTTGATTTGCTCCTGAAGCTGCAACCGCTTCTGAGAGTGTTGAATAGTCCCCTGGCACCTGATAGGGATACGTATTTGCTGCAAGAGATGGGGTAAAAAACAAACCTGTTAGTAGAACATGTGCAAAAATGAACCTATAGCTACGCTGGTCAATTAATAACATTTCGTATCTCCAGTTGGTGGTATATACATAAGACAACATGTCTTTAATAAAGACATGACAAGACATCATCAATCTCTAATCGATGAAAAGTATTTAGGACATACAACACAGAACGAACAAGCTTAATAACTATTCAAGAAACAGCCAGCCAAATCTATCCGGATTATGTGGATGCGGGAGATTAAGCTGCGGGTCAGACCAGATACTAAATTGATTTTTCCCACCTCGATCCCAACGTGCGAAGTTGGCACGTATTTTTTTTGGCATCGACAAATTGCCTTGATCCAGTTGCCTGAGAAGTGGTATCAATGATGAAAAAGGAATCGCAATTTCAACACGGTAACCTTTTTTGCCAAATGCTGTTTTAGGGAATGTAAAAACCCTGGCATGAGATGTAAAACGGTAATTGATCCAATCAGAATGACGATAATAAAAATCAGCCATCGTTCCTATTGGATTAATTTCAAGACAAGCTGTATCCGCCAAACGAACATCTGGGGCCCCTAAAAGAATCTCCACGCAGTCATCTCTGAAAGTCTGATCGTCTGATTCACTCTTGGTAGCAATGACAAGATCGTCTTCACAATCAAAAGCAAGATATAGCATCTTTCCATCATGCAAAAAACTCACACGCGTGTTTGCTACTAACGATTTTGTGCTGGTTTTCGGATAATACTCTAAAATGACATGAGAGGATTTATCCCAATAGGAATCAATCGTTTCACCGTCTAATTTTAGAGGCCGGTCTATTTTGGGAATACTCACACATGGCAGTGTATCAGGTTGCTGTGCGATCCCAATAGAACACGAAATCATCAGCATGATGACGATTACACACTTTAGGTTCATCTGAGATTCACTTTCGCATTTGCACCATAGATGACTGTATCACGAGACAAGCGCGAAACCTGAGGTGCAATGTTCAAATGATGTTTAGGCAGATTAGTAAATATCTCGGTATTAATCAGTGCACTTTCGCCGTCCGATTGATCCGTAAGGCCCGCGGTTGGTGCTATGTCATCAACCTGGCCTTGTTTGACATCTTGCTGCCAATCATCATTATGTTTTGCTTTACCAGATTGAAATAATGTTAGTAAAGGCCGATTAGAATTAGCTTCCAATTGAAATTTCAAAGTTGAGTTGACCACTTTTGCATCAGATCCCATTTTTAACAATGACTCATTGACAGTAGTGATATTGCCAAAAGTTACCGTAGCATTGGCGTTGATCAATTGACCATGAAGTTTCATGAATGTCGCCAAACTTTCTACGACACCGCTGTAATTCAAACTGACCAACGAGCCATACACTTCAAAAGCATGAGCAGGACTCTTTGCACCTGGACTACCTCCAATGTATGTATTTTCAAACCGTATGGTATTGGCACAATTGGTTGTCACTGCAGGTGCTCGCCTTCCTATTGCATTAAGAAAACATTCACCCGAAAAAGTGGTCATTCCAAGCGAGTGCACATTGAGTAAATCCAGCATGGGATGCTTGTATTCCATGCCCAGTGGATCGCTGGGCTGATTATTGAATGCCGTGAGAATAACTGGACGATTGGCTGCAATATACATACTGTGATATGTATGTTCTTCAGCAGCAAAATTCCATATCCCAATTGTTCCCAAGCCCTCATTGGCTTGGATATCATCGTGTAGACTAATAAACAGATGAAACACCTGGTTTTGACATTGAGGTAGGATTTTAGGACATCCCGCAAAAATGCCTATGCTACTGGGATTCTTGTCACCAGCCTTAATTTTAAAATTGTGAAGTTCGAGCCACTGGCTACCACTTGTTTCGATTACCGCATGCCCATCCCCTGTATCACCGATCATTTGCGTCTGAAAAGAACTGCCATGGATCTGCAGATAGTCACGACGAATAGTGTTGGGTCTACGCGAGTTGGTACAATCAAGCGTTCGTGTTAGACGGTAATGACCACGCCCAAGGTTCACACGCATGACGCCTGTACGACAGGCCATATCCACTGCCTGTTGCAAGCAAGTTGTATCATCAGCAATACCATCCCCTTTGGCTCCGAACCATTGAGGCAAAATATCGCTATTCTGCACCTCCCCATCAATAATACCTTGCTGATTAAATATCTGGTGCGGCCCAGCATTGATATAACCGTGAATTGTTAACTTGGTATCGGGATTGACATGCATGATCGCGCCACGAGCCACCTTCAACTCTACATTTTCAGGAATCAATAAATTTGAACCGATTGTATATTGACCCGATTTTTTGAGTCTAATCGTCCCGGATTTACCACCCAATAGTGCAATTGCTCGACCGATCGTATGCCCACCTGACAGTTGGCCTTGATCTGGCAAAGCGGGATCAATCGCAAAGTCTGTTACCTCACGCGAAGCTACACTTCGATCCGATTGCTCCGACACTGAAATCGTGTCGTAAACCACACTGATCGTTGGCTTGCTAACAGTACATCCAGAACTAACTTGAATTTGATCTGAGGTACCACCATCAAACGGTTTGATTCTTTTACCATCTTTGGTTGTTATATCTGTATCGTTGTCTTGTGAAAAGCGAATCCTTAATGATTGACCCGATGAAAGTGCCTGACGCAATTGACTGGTGATATTCAATTCATATTTTTTTTGCGTCCAGCCATCAGCAAGTAAACGTTCAGCCCCAGGCATATAAGCCAATTGTCGCCAATCTGAATTTCTCGAATCCAAAACATCAACAGTCACCGCATTGCGGCCAAGCCCCCAAGGTTTTGACTCAAATTTAAGGATCGCCCGAAGTACGGTTACATTGGATTGTGCCAGCGCAGTCGACTTCGGATCATATTCGACACACAAGCGGTATTCCGTATTTTCATCAGAATTCCATGCGACGAAATAGTTATCAAAAACAACTTGAGAAGCTGCTCCTGAAACAATCTGATCTACATTTGCACCGAGCCTGACGACTTTATCCGGCTGAAACTCCAAAGCCTGCGCACAGAGCGTCGAAGTAAGTATCACAATAAACGTAACGATTGCCAATCGCATCATCAGTAACCTTTTATAGATCAAACAGAATATAATTAAAATGCAAGTATTAAATCTGAAAATCAGTTTTCATCGAAGAATTTTACCCAACCCCAGACATGGGACCCTGAATAGTTTCCATGACCGCCACCACTAAATCCGATACCACTAGCAGCAAAGGCAATGCTTCCATCACGGTCGACATACGGCCTGACAGACCCATCGGTATACCCCACGTTATAGGTACCAGTGCCATTGGGATTAATATGCCCACTACGTTCTTGAGAATTGTGTAGGAAATAATCCACAATCAATGCTTTGGATTTGAGCAAAAGACTTAATTGCATACCGTTATACTGACCACTGGATGGAACTTCACTGGTTTCCAAAATACCATTCTCATCCATATCCCATGCCTCACAGCGATAGGCATAAGACGTGTAACATGCTGTAGCCCCTGCTTTATCGACAATATCACCAAAGTTCGCATAGGATAAAAAATCACCCGCACTCAATCCTGGGCAAAAGAAAATGGATTTACTCTTGTTGAGGTAACCACCACCATATAGTAGACCAAGACCACCATACTTCACACCACCAGGCGCTCCAATAGACACCGCAAAAGGAAACTCAGAGCCTGAGTGAAATGTCCGGGGAAAATGCGAATCGTAATCAGATGTATAGGCCACAGACGACACACACATTTGTTTAACACCACTCATGCAAGCAATGCGTTGTGACGATTCACGTGCTTTACTCAAGGCTGGTAAAAGGATGCTGATCAATAAGGCGGTAATCGAAATGACTACCAACAACTCAATTAGTGTAAATGCCTTGTTATTCATTAATATGTCTCCTACCTACATAGATAATATTTTGATGTAACGTAATCACACACGAGCAACGCAAACACTTTCGCGTTGCACAAGCTCAGGTTCAATCTGAATCAATACATTACGATTGACGGACGTCGGATCCTTCAAAGCTCGCTGAAGCAGTCCCATACCTTTTTCAACATGCTCGGCCAGATGTGGATCAACACTGGTCACAGATGGGTTGGCATAGCGTGAAACGGCTGTATTACCAAATCCGACCAAAGAAATATCCTGCGGGATACTCATGCCATAATCAATCACCGCACGATTGACTGCTGGCAACATTTCATCGACCACACATAACATAGCCGAGATACACCGAGGGCGATGTTTAAGCCAATGCGTCATAGCCTCATACGCGTTATCTAATGGGCTGGAAAACCGATCTGAATTTACAGGCAAAATATATTGACTCAGATCAACACCAGGCAAATTCAAGCATTTTTCCCATGTCGATAATTGCAATTGATCAATACTGTAATTGGGCTCAGAACCTACTATTGCAATATGTTTGTGCCCATGCTGCTGCAGATACTCCATAGCCATACGAATACCATGTGCGTCATCTGCTACAACGGATGGTATCCCCATCGCATCCATACGATTACCTATGAGCACCGCGCGACCCTGCGCCTGCTTAACGGCCACCATCAGGTCCGGAGTCATCGCATCGGGAGCCGAAAGCAACAATGCCGGCTCACCACTAGTTAACGCCTGAATCACAATACGTTCCTGTATGCGATCCATATGCACGACATGCGGAACCCATTGAAGCTTTTGAGCCTCTTCTACCCCCAGCGATATAAATCGTTTTGCCAATTCACTGTCATAGCCAGTTACGACCAGCATGACCGATTGATTATTGAGTCGACGATATCCTTCTGGGCGGAGATAGGTACCACTACGAGGACGGCGTTCCAAAATGCCACGATCAACCATTTCACTGATCGCTCGGCGCAATGTCAGATAACTAACATTAAAGAACTCTGCCAACTCACGCTCTGAAGGCAAACGCCCACCTGGGGCAATGCCGTCACGGCAGAGTTTATCCGCCACTTTTCGTTGCAAAACTTCGTAGTGATTGCTTGTTTGATCCACTTGCGTCATTATTGTCCTTGGGTTATATTTTGCTTTATAGCAGATTATAGCACTGCAATATGCAAAGGCAATAGTTCACTATTCAAATCTTGATTATTAACTTTAAGCGATAGTTATTTCTTTGTTTAGGAATTTAAAACGAGATATCATGCCCTGTAAATGAGCAGGCTCGAAATTCATTTATCTCAATCGCGATTGATAAGGGTTCCAAAGCGCCCATCCCGGCCAACTCAATTGATCACCAAGCGAAGCCACGTCTACACTACAAGGATTTTGCCATGTCAGTCGATCACGACACCACCATTCGATCTGAAATTTGCCTCAATGGACTCTGGGATTTTCGTAGTCTTGTTGACGATAACTGGACGCAAATATACGTCCCAGGCAACTACACAGGAACACGTCAATACTGGGGTGGCGAACACTGGGATGGTTTTGATTACCCACGTCACTGGGAAGGACATCCAGCCATCTATCGACGAACGTTCACACTCCCATCATCAATGCAAGACATGAACGTTCACTTCTATTGCGAAGGCTGTGCCCACCATAGTATTGTCAAACTCAACGGCACCCAAGTTGGAGAATGGCACGACGGTTACACCCCCATGTCCATCCCGCTAACACACGCGCTTTGCACAGGTATCAATACGCTGGAGATTCATATCAGTGAACGAAAAAGCGATCTCTTTGACGACTATGCAACCCACCGACGCGGGCTTTGGCAAGATACATCTATCAAAGCATTCCCCAAGATATTTGTCGGGGACGATTTCTTCATCAACACGTCTGTCAAAAATCGCAACATCATTTGCCATGTCCCGATTGCCAATCTCACTGACCAATCCATCAACCTGTCTATCCAATGCCAAATCACCGAACTCGATGGCAAACCCGTTAAAACAATCACAAAAAACAACCTGACCCTCGAAGCCGGCAAAAGCGAAACCTCTATCCTTTATGATAAGTGGGCCAACCCGCATCTCTGGTCCCCACACGATCCACACCTTTATCTGATTCATACCAAGCTCATCAACGAACAAGGCAAGATACTCGATTGCAAAACTACACGCTTTGGGTTTCGAGAAGTAAGCATTGACGAAACACGTTTATTACTCAATGGGGATGAATTATTCCTGCGAGGACATGGCGGCCACGACCTGGGCGACATCCAGCATTCACGTCAATATATGTACACATGGCTGAGTAACCTCAAAAAAATTGGTATTAACTTTATGCGCCTACATTGCAGCCCAAAGTACATCGCTCTGTATGAAGTTGCTGATGAACTAGGAATCTTACTCGAAGCCGAAGCAGCACTGCATTTTAAAGTGCCACAGAATGATGCGATCTGGGAAGGACACCTGCAACGGTTAATTAAAGCACAGCGAAATCACCCATCCATTATTGTCTGGAGTGTCTCCAATGAATTGCGATGGCGTGGTGGTGGCGAAAAGCCTGAGATGATTGCCTATGCAAAACAGTTTGACCCGACACGTCCTGTCTTCGCATCGGACTTCAGCCTAGAGTCACAACATGGCGATATCTGCATACACCATTATGACCCGGAAACCGTCTTCGAAGATTGGCAAAAATACGGCGCAAACAAACCCATGATCTGGGATGAACTTGGTAGCGTCTGGCAACATGATCGCCCATTAGACAACGGCACATCCGGACACGAAGTGCAAGCACAGGATTACGCGACAGGTCTTTGGCACGACGGGAATGACCAGATTCTCAAAGATATCCGCAGGCACCACGACGGCAAAGTTATCAACGGTAAACGCCAGCGGATCAGTGGTTTTGTCCCATGGGACCTTGCTTACAATTTCTTCCGTTGGCAACCTTTAAATAACAATCAAATCATGAACTTATCCCATCAGGACAACGACACCACAGGCGTTAAACTCAAACACATTCGGCCATGTGCTTCGACAATTAATATTTGGGATCAAACCTTACCTGAATTTGAGCCGAATCCCGGTTATTATCTTTTTGAAAAATACATGCACCCAGTTCGTTTCTTTGATGAAGAACAAGCCCGACTATTTTTCAGTTCAACGCAATGGACCACACACGCTCAAATTTTTTACGATGACACACGTCCTGCTGACGAATTGACCTGCTTTGTACAGACATTGGATGGCGAAGTACTCAGCTCTAATACACAACCATTGAACCTTGTCCCCGGCCAGATCATGGGCAATGTCCGTTGCACATTTTCATTCCCGCATGTCGAATCGCCTATGCCAGTCCAACTGGTTCGCGAGTTTCGTTACAAAAACCAACCAGGCTATCGCGATCAGATTCCTGCCAAGGTGTTCCCCCAATGTGGCATTAAGGATGTTCGGCTAAAAAAACTCGGAAGCTTTGATACACAAGGCTTAGAGGACGCAGGTGTTCATATAGAATGTATTAAAGAACCTGAAAGTCGGAATGACATCCTACTAGTCAACCAACAGACATTTGAACAACCCAACATTCAATCCCACATCGCGGCAGGTGGCAAAGTCCTCTGTCTGGCAGGCAAGACGAAACAAACACGCCCTCAAAGCCAGATCATCGACACATTCCATGATATACAAGGCCAACTCAATACGACGCGGGGCATTGATTCTCCTGCCAACTGCACTTGGTATGGCTGGTCTGCCAACCAACCTGTGATGATCAAACAACAACACAATGACCTTCAACAGGAAGCTGGACGTCTTTCATTTAATGGTATCAACGAAGCAGGAGCCTATGCATATGCAATTCTCAAACGCCCCCTGCTACAAGCTAATGAAGGGCATGTCTATCTCAAATACCTTAATGATTCGGAAAACTGGCAAACCAAATTACATCAAAACGCAAATTTCTTTGATCGCACAATGGGTATTCTGCTTCGCGATCACAAACACAACTGGTTCCTGTCAAGTCAAGCAACACCACTGAACCTCACTGGCAAAAATGGCTACAGCGATGCATCATTGGGTGAAATGGATTGGCTAGCAGTCAATACTGCCTCTGACGGGATGCTTCACAGCACGATCTCAACCAACAAAAATATCGTCCCGGATTGGCAAACCATCACGGGGATTGGACTTTATCTCTATCAACTACCAGCAGAAGCAGTTGATTTTTCAATCGCGAAAATTCAGTTTAAAGGCCGCGGCGCACCAAGTGCGTTGATCCCCTTGCATGGTCCCAAACACAGGCTACTGAATCACATTGACCAACAAGACCTAAGCTTCTGGCCTAACGGTGCTTGCTCAGGCATTTTACCACTACCTGAAAGATCCAATACCAGAGTCATTCTGGCGGGCAATCATGATGGCATGGGCGCGTCACTCTACGAACAATTCCATGGCAAAGGCGTTGCAATTGTCACATCATTGAATCTCAATCAACTCAATGACGTCCCCACCGCATCAGCAATCTTTGACAATATCATCACCTATCTCAAGCAATACCAACCTGAACAAACGTCAGGAACCTATACCTGCGTTAACGTTGATTTAAACCAGTATCTAAATCAAATGGACGTCTTTCGTGAATCGGACATCAACCAAGCAAACACGATTATCACTGATGGACAGTCCATCCAAAAGGTAATGGATCAAAACCTGAATGAGCTTGTCAAAGAAGGCAGCACTCTGCTGATATGCAATATCAATGAATCAAGTATCGACCTGATACGAAAATTAACCGGGCAAAATCTGAAATTAACCCAACCTTATTTGGATGAACGTAAGCACTGCGTCAAAGCAGCAATCAGTTGGACCAAAGCAGATACGCCCAACAATCTTGTTGAATACTATCAAGGCATCATGATCCCCCAGCCCTTTGAAACCAACCACGAACCATTGCTAAGTGGCATATCCAATCTTGATCTGAATTGGGATGGGCAGGATATGTTTGAATATGGTATTGAAATCAAGGGAAAGGATCCCGTTCGTGCAAACGATGATTACGCAATTTTAATCAGCAATTGGAAGATTGATTGGAGCAAGCCACATTGGGGTGGTGAGTACATTCACGCTGCCAAAGATCTAAAACGTGCGGATTGGTTTATTAACCGGGACCCGGTCGTACTGAGAATCAAACATGGGCAAGGCCAGATCATTCTCTGTCAACTCGATTTTCTTCATGGCAATAAAAAAGCGCGTCGTATAATGGCTCAACTCTTAACCAACTTGAACTGCTCAATGGGATATCCGACAAACTTCGCCAGTACCGATACAACATTTGATTTGTCAGAAAAAGCTAAGCAAATCGAGCGATTTAATCAGCATTATCAATTCCTACCCCCAGCAGTACGTCAACACTATGGCGTTCCCAAACACCTTCAAAACCAACCTCAATCTACCGTCATCAAAAAAGCAGCCTTCCAACTCATCGCAGACACGTTTGCATTGCAATATGCTCCCTATCTGGTCGAGGAATTGTGGGAGTCCTACGTTGTCATGACTAATAAGCAATCAGCAGGCAACACCAGTGAAACACTAACCTATGTTCAACAGCATATCGAAACATGGGAACACCAGGCCCAAGTCTTTCAACTAAGTGTTGGCTTAGAAGATTTAAAACGCAAACCAAATGGGCAGCCAGCCGTTGATCTGGATACCTTTGCAAGTAACCTTCAACAGATTATCAATCTGCTAGCGAAAAATGGCGCAAAATTATATTGGACCCCCATTATTGCTGTCCCGGTAAATCTAACAGATTACTCAGGCGATCTGATCACACAATACAACAGGGTCGCTCAGAATATCATGGACGAACATGACGTTTATACCAATGACCTTTACCATTTCATGCTCGAACAATTCCCAGAATATCTCCAGAACGACAATGTGACATTGGATATGACGCAACAACAGATTCTTGCAAAACAAGTCGCTCAGGCAATTGTATTTTTTGGCGCTCAGTAATTTTTACGAGAAATTAAGCGATAAAGTGATGAAATTTTGATTTGTCATTTTTTTTGACTTGACTTAAAATTTTTAGTCAATATTATTTACTCGTTATGAGCAATACTCCACAGTTCATCCTAAAGATACGTCAACTCCAGCCTCAACTCAGTGGCAAGCTGAAAGTCATTTGCGATTTTATTCTTTCAAAGCCGGAAATCATCATCACACATAAAGTCAAAGAGATCGCCAAAGCTTGTGAATGTGATGATGCTTTGGTCATTCGATTTTGCAAGAAGGTTGGGTATAGCGGTCTATCGCAAATGCGTGCCTCATTTGCTGATGAATTGCTACCTGTCCAGCAAGCTGATGCAAAGAAGAAAACCAAGGACGATCCATTTGATGTTCTTAAAAGCAGCATGCTACAAACCAATATCTCCGCTTTGCAAGACACCATGAGTTTGTTGGATCAAGATGTCGTTGAATCTGCTGCTCGGATCGTCAGTCAATCCAATCGTATTTTTATCACAGGTGTTGGTGCATCCGGATTTGTTGCCATGGATTTACAAATCAAGTTACTTCGACTTGGATTAACGCCCGTTTTTCATAGCGATCATACGATGTCAAAGATGGCTTTGAACCTGCTCGAACCAGATGACTCAGCCATAGCAATCTCCTTTAGCGGCGAAACAGAAGAAATCTGTCGATCCGCCAAAGTAGTAAAAGACCGGGGCGCAAAAATTATCAGCATTACGAACTTTCCCAAAAGTTCACTAGCAAAATATTCAGACGTGATGTTACTGACCGCCTGTCAGGAGAAATCACTTCGTATTGGTGCAATGGCATCACGTTTGGCCCAACTTGCAGTTGTTGACTTACTGATGGTCAACATTGCGTTAAATCATTTTGACCGTGTACAGGAAAACGTCCTTAAAACGTTGCCAATTAAAAATCTGATTAAATAACTTTCATTTATATTCAAAAAGGTATCATTATCATGAGTTTCATGTTTAATCCATATCCCTACGACGATCCCAAAGCCTCCAATCCCATCGATCTATCTGAGAAGTCCATCCAGTCCATTACCTGTGGCAACGCCAATGTCATCAAAGAGCTTTGCAATCAGGCTACAAAAGGTGTTTTGATCATCGATGGCTATATTGGTATTGATTTTGACGCCACCATCACGCCCTTGAAACAAGAACTTGGCCATGCTGCTTTTCTGGATATCGCATCGTGCTATAAAACCCAAGCTCAACTTGATCAAATGCTTGATCCCTATCTTGCAGTTGATTCATCAATGGATCCTGTTTCATTGTTTGGGCGCATCTATCATGGTGAGATTGATGACCTATTAGACAAAACCAAACTCGCCGACCTTCTAGAACAGATTACCCAAAGTGACAAACCAGTCATTGTCTATGGTTGCGGGAGCGGTTGCCAATCTGTTCGTCAACTTGCAGACAGAATTGTCTATCTGGATATAGCACCTAAAAACATCGTACTTCGCGCCAAAGCGGGTAAAATTAAATGTATCGGTGATGAAACGAATCGCCCATTTAAGCAACTACTTCGACATCTTTACTATGTTGAATATGAAGTATCCATGCGCCTTAGGCAGGAATTACTTAACGATAAAAAATTGATTGCATACATTGACAGCAACGATCCAGAGGAACATAAATTTATTCCTAAACTAGCTTTTGAAGAAATATTCGAACATCTAGTCAACCGTCCATTTCGCTGTAAACCGTGCTATATCGAAGGCGTCTGGGGCGGGGACTATATTAAAAATCTACGCAATCTCCCCGAGAAAATGCGCAACTGTGCATGGGTTTTTGACCTGATTCCCAATGAAGTGAGTCTTGTTGCCAAAACCAGTAACATGACATTTGAATTTCCCTATGTCACATTCTACAGAAAAATGGGCATAAAATTAATGGGCAAAGACACTGTCGAAAAATACGGCGGGGTATTCCCAATCCGTTTTAACTACGACGATGGTGTCAACGGCGGCAACATGTCCATTCAGGTACACCCAACACGAAAGTATAATAACGAAAACTTCAACGAGCCCTTCCAACAAGATGAAAGCTATTATATCGTTCACACCACCGGCTCCAGAACATATATGGGAATCAGAGATAAGTATGAACCCAAGGAATTTTATGACGCAGTTCAAAAGTCCGAAAAGGATGGCAGTGAAGTTGACTACGAAAAATATGTTAACTCAATCGTCAGCCGTCAAGGTAGACAATTCCTTTTACCCGGTGGAACATTACATTCATCTGGCGTTAACCAGGTTGTTCTGGAAATTGGTTGCTGGACGGTCGGTTCATATACTTTCAAAATGTATGATTATCTAAGAACTGATCTTGATGGTACACGGCGCCCCATTCACTCAAAGCATGGTATTAATGTCATTGATACCAGCCGTAATGAAGAATATGTTAAAACCAAACTGGTCCCAGAACGAAAAATTCTGGATAAGGGTGATGATTGGACTGAATTTATCGTAGGCGAACATGAAAAAATGTTTTTCCAATTACGATGCATTGAATTGTATACCCAAGTTCAGAGCAAGACGAATGGTAAGTTTCATGTTTTGAACCTTGTAGAGGGACAAAAAGCCCGTATTGAATCACTAGATGATTCTTCTGCTGCATACGAAATAGAATATCTGGAAATGGTTGTCGTTCCAGCTTGTCTAGGCAGGTATCGCATAATTAACATGGGCGCCGGACCGATTACGATTCATAAAACATTACTAAAATCGGAATAGTGATATGAATGGTACGACATTGGCAATGGATATCGGTGGAACATGTATCAAGTCCGGTCTTGTGGACGCATCTGGTAATGTCAGATCGCTTGAAAATACTGTTTTGCCGATATCCTCAACATCAAGTGCAACAGAGATCATCACAGCATTTTCTGAACCTGCCAAAAATCACGCAGGTTGTTTTGACTCTGTTGCGATATGCATGCCAGGCCCCTTGCATTACCCAACTGGTTTCAGTCAGATGACTCACAAGTTCCCTCCCTTGTACGGCAAGAATCTTGAAACACTTTTAAAAGACAGCTGCAAAACGCTACAAAAAATGCGTATATCCTTTTTCCATGACACATGCTCATTCCTCATTGGCGAGCATTGGAAAGGTACCGTTACCGGCTGTCAAAATTGCATAGGCATCACACTAGGGACAGGTATTGGCGTTGCAGCTATCGTCAACAACCGTCTTCTGGTGACAGAGAGTGGTTGCCCATCAAGTGAAGTCAGTGTTTGGAATCGTCCATTCCGTAATGGTCGCGTCGAACAATTTATCTCATCCGAAGCCATTATAAAACAGTATCAAATATTGTCTGACAGGAAAGATTCAACCTTGACTGTGAAACAAATTGTGGATTTGGCACGCAATAAAAATAGACATGCCCTAGAAGCCTTGAAGCAGTATGCCTTGAATCTTGACGAGGTTCTTTGTGAGCCTGTTATTGCGATACAACCAGAAGCGGTAGTATTTGGGGGGCAAATTGCCAAAGCAATGGATTTACTCCAGGAACATATACTTTTCAAACTCATTCAATCTAATATAACTGCTCGGATAAGCACCAGTCATCTTGAAGACAAGGCCTCGCTAATCGGTGTAGCAAAGCTGGCAAACACAACCCCGTAACTCCAACCAATAGTCAATCAACTCAAGTCATATAGAGGCTACAAGAAGGGAATCAACATGCCATCACCATTTCATTATCACACACGGCATATTCCAATTGAGCACCTGAAACTAACAACACAAACAGCCCATAAAGTCATCAAGAATGGCCTAACTACCTGTCTAGATCCAGACAAAATATCCAAGCTCGTGGACATGGGAATTGACACCATTGAACTGAGACTTGTATGGTGGGAACTGGAAAAAAAGAAAAATCAATTCGATTGGTCAAGATTTGAACGTGATCTTGATCGCGTGGTTAAGGCAGGTCTTAAGGTCGGACTGATGGCATGGTTCAATCATCCACCGTCATGGCACAAGGGTGTTAACTTCAAATGTCTTAGGCATGGTTTCGAAACAACCACTCTTTCCCCATGGGCCCCTCAAACCCTAGATAATTTCGACCGATTGTACGAGATTGTTTCACAGCGCTACGCAAATATCGTTGACTTTGTCTATGTCACATCCTGTGGTGATTTTGGTGAGCCTGTACTCCCTCAAGGTGTTGAACACTACACATTCTCATCCCCACATTCACACGGCGGCTTATTCTGGACTGGTGATGAATATGCTCAAAAGCAATGGAAAACTATTTCAGATATTTGCATGACAGATATACTGACAACTCAAGATAGAGCAACAATTCTTCAGTATGTAAATTTTATTGAAGAAAGCACCGCTCAATTTACTGCTGACTGCTATCAAACCATACGCAACCATTTTCCCAAATCACGATATGCCGTCCCATTGGGGTTTGTTGAGGAAGCAAATAATGGTCACAGCAAATCACTTGTGATCAAGAAAATGGCTGAGGTATCACCAGATTTTACTGCTCGCTGGACCGGCATGGCTGAATTAAGGAATTTCGGCAAGTCAAATGTTCCTGCTAATCGTGTATCAGCAGCAGCACGTTTTTACGGTGCAAAATTTGGTGAAGAAGCTGCACTCATCATTGAAGCTGAGAATGCTAAAAATGCCTTGTATGAATGTATCGCCAATGGCGCAACCATGCTACACAACGACTTTATGAATATTACAAAGTCTGGTGACGATAACATTTCACTCGCCAAAAATATCACCTTCTGTCCCCCCATTACGAACACCGCATTGCTCTGGCCAGATATAGACGAAAAGATCAACGCATTCATGCTAGATGGAACGGGACAAGAATTATTAAATTTTCATCAATTTATTAATCAAGCAGCTGAAGTAAGAAAACATACAAACTACGACATCGTCGACAGTAGAATGATACAAGACGGCATTCTGAACAAATACGAAAATCTCATAAATCTTACCCCAATTCCAGATGAACTGGAATGTTATATCAACGTATTTAAAAATCAAGGTGGAGAAGTTCAAACATCACCACAATACCTCACCGATTGGAATGGCCTTTACGAAACCAATCATGCAAATTGCGTATCAACGTATAACACAAAGAATCAAAGCATAGATATATCAAGTGTTTCAAGCTGCCACCCCATACATGGGATGACGTGATGCAGGATTTAGCCATCATGCTCTGGGCGTTTGAGTTTGATCCGGAAAAACAGGCTAAACCAAGGCTGAAACGATCCTCACCCGGATAATGGACAATCACATTCGCATGTTCCATCGTTGCTACGCGCGCCATCAAACGATACTGGAGTGATTGGAGGTAATATTGAAAATGTCGCAGCCCGAGCTACCAATCCCTGATGATCTGGCTGCTTACAAGGAGTTACATAAAACCATTACCAGTTTGCCAGCGTTCCAGCAGGAAGCCTGCATAGCCCTGATGCATGGTGACAGCATTCAGGCCATTGCCGACGACACGAGAAGAGCTCGGGGGACCATTCAATTTCACATGCAGTGTATCGGGCAGGTATTGACTGACAAGGGATTTGATCTGGGCTTTGTGCAAAGCGCATAAAAAATGAACCCGACGGTTAACCCGGTTCGTGCAATCACTCGTTGGAACAACGTGCATTTACCTTGTAGTAAATGTGCTACCTCACTGTCCCTTGAGATTCATGCATGTGAGCTTACTGGTTTTGGCCAGCTTGACGAGTGTGTTACTGACCATGCCGCTTCGCTCTTCCTTGATCCAGTGTTCGTTGACTTGAGCCTTGGTGCATTCGGATTTGGCTTGAGCAAAAGCAAGAACCGATTCATCGCCGGTCAGTGCGAATTTACCGCGGGCGCACTTGTCGGGTTTCATCTATGTTTGAGCTTCAACGACCATGGTTTTTGCTGGGCAACCACGCCGAGTTAGAGTGATTTAGCAGAGGTTGCGGTTTGAGACATCGTAAAAAAAACTCCATAAGACAAAATGTTAAAGCCTGAGCACGTTACAACACGACATTTGCACAGGCCATTGTTAAAGAGTCAAGTAGTCTGTAAAACAAATAGCAGGTCTTCCGAATAATCGTCCCTGCATTCAACCGTGATCCAATCGAGCAAGTGATAACCAATGCGATCATTGACAATCACGTCGTGCATGCCGCAATTAAGGGAAAGACGATCACGCATAATCCTCTGAATTCGCCGACGAAGTGTGCGAACGGACTGAACCGCCGAGGGTTGAGAAACCTGTGGACCGAGTCGGTTAGCCAATACATCGCTGCTGATACATACGAAGCGGTCTTGAGCGTTTTTCTCTTTGAGAATATTCAAGATACTCCATGCATAGCCCTTCTCACCGGCCAATGCGATGGTCGCATCGCAGAGTTCAAAGCGCGTGGGATAGACGGCCAAGACGCCACCAGTGAATGGCTTCATCTGCCCGGTGATAATGGGTTCAGAAAGTAAACGTTGACGTCGGAACTTCCGAAGGACATCACGCATGACATACAACAACGTCCGTCCCGTTGTCGGAAACGGCATGGAAATACTGCCGTCAACCCCAAGCTCGCTGAGTTCCACCATCAAGTCAACACATTGCTGATGCTGGCCTGTCATCAAAATGACAGGAACGCGCCGTTGCATGCGTGCACGGATATGCTTGAATAAGTTGCCCCAGTAGTCTGGTGAACGCTCACCGCTTGGACATGAAAGAATCTTCAAGTCCAGAAGAATCAGGTTGTATTCGTGAATAGCCAACAGTTCGTTGGCTTCCTGCTGCATCGTTGCCTTGCATCGCTGGCAAATCTCAGCGGTGCAAGGCAATCATCAATTGCTTGCGTTTTAATCTGCTTATCATCTTCAACGACGAGAAAACTCATTCGTCGCATGCCCTTTCCACTCACATAATGGAAGGGTGATCATACTATCGTCCCAGAAAGGATACGGAACCACCATGAGCAAATACGAATACTCGTTAATAGTCTAAACTATAGATGCAAAATGGACTTCAATAATACATAGTCTCAATAGCATCTAATGTTAGTTAAACTTTATCAGTTTAACACCAAATCTAGAAACCAAGATATCCTGACTTAAATTAACATCTTCATCATTCCAAACATCTCGACCTATTTTACTGGCAAGCCAATGGTTGTCGAAACCGGTAAGTTGGCCTGAGACTTCTCCATCGTTTCGATTGATGATTAATAACCAGAGTGCCCCATGATGAGACACACGTCGAATATCAACATGTTTGATCAATTCTCCGTCTGAGCCAACAAGCCATGGGCCTGTGCAGTGAGATTTCAGGTCAGGCAACACACCAACAACAACTTTTCCTTTTCCATATCGATACACACCTTGGGTAATCATCGCATCTTCAAATGTATTATCCTGATTCTCAACAGGATGGCCCCACGGATCAAACCATGTGACAGGCGATGAGAACCAAAGCGTACCGCCATCTTGTACCCATTTTGCTAAGATCCTTGCAGCGTCAGGCTCAATATACTGTGTATTTGAAGCCGCCAAAAGTGAGACGCCCTTCAAATCATCCGATGTTAAACTGTGCGTAAACACAAATCGATGACCACTGGCGTTGCGATTCAAACTGTCATAAGTTGCCTGCAAGTTGTGAATGTAATTAACACCTTGATGCGTATTGGCAGAAAGCGAATAAAGCAATCGAACCTTGCCACCATCAGCATTTCCAAGAGCAATCATTGGTTCAGCTAACGCACGCAGCTTAAATGATGTCCGACCGACAATATCAGTGGTTTTAGGCCAGCGTATAATGGACTGCTCACCGCCATTTGCCATACTATTCCACGGCGTTCGCCACCATATCCAAATCAATCCTGTTTGTATGCCATGCGTGACGCCGTCAACCATACGCATTTGAATCTGCTGCGTATCATTGGGATCGACGCCTCCCATAAAATGCCATTCTGTATTGTAAATCGGTATGTTCGGGTTGATGGATTTGAGATAGTCCAGCCAAATTGGATCGCCGCCATCAGTACCCAATACCGTTTGTGCTTGCGAAACATTGGTATGTTCATTGAGCATGGCAAAACCAAAATGGGTTTCATGTCCCATCAATTTGGTCCAAACGGCTTTGTCGGGCATTTGCGATGTAATGTCGTTTTTACGTTTCTGGAAAAACGATGTCACTTGTTGGTCAACAAATCGCTGCCAGTCCCATTCAGCGCCCTTACTCTGCTTACGAAGTTCAAAGAACGTCTTTAGATCAATACTTTTAATCGAATCATATTGACTATCCCATTGTTTATTGGCGACGTCAATGTTGACATATTCACTGGCTATCCAACGAGGGAATGCCTGTGTGAATGATTGGGAAGTTTGCTTGACATGGTAACCAGGCTCATTGGCCAACCCGATGCTCACCAGATGTTGTTCGTCTTTGATTACCGCTGTCATTTGCTGATACCAGTTCTCGAACAACCTATCTGCTTGAGGCGACAAAACGTCCCATGGGAACATCCCTGATCCTTCATCTGGTGTCTTGGCTTTTGCATAAGTTTTGGGCATCGGCTCTGGTAAATAATGAGAGGATGCTAACAAATGCAAGGATATGCCTGCGTCTTTGCCCTCTTTCAAAAATTGGTTGAGGAATTTTTCACCATGACCTTTGTACTTGGAAAACCAATCACGAATCCCTGTTTCGCGAGCGACTGCATTAAACCCCAATTCAGGAAGCAGGTGAGTATTTGTCCCGTCGCTGATTGGGCCGATCATCAATAGTGGTTTACCGTCCTGAGTTTGTTGACCACGTTCATACTTGACAGGTGAATCAGACTTGAAATCTTCAGATGACATCTCGGTGATTTTGCCAGTTGCCCGGTCATTCAAGGCAAGTTGCGTGCGGTCCAGAATGGACTGAATGTCATCCAGTTGCTTCATGGCAATGCCATAGGCCTTTTGATTTTTATAATCAGATTCGACAAAGCCGTCATCTTTCAAAAACCAACTTGCAACAGCAAGCGAAATGCTCGGTTCCTTAACACCAATACCTTTTTGTTTGAGTTGAGCTGCGATTCTTTCAATCTGACCGACCCACTTGAGCAGTTGATGTCGCTTTTGATTCATATGTTCTGACGTGAAGCCTGAAACTTCCAATGATAGATTGCTAGCCATCAAAACGCTGTCTTCGCTGACAAGCTCGATTTGATAGTTTGCCAACCCCACACCGATTTTACTGGAAGGATGATCAATGACCGTAGTCACCAAGGCATGCTGTGTATCAATGGAAACTGGTGCCTGCCATGTATAGGTCTGATTACTCTGTTTGTTGCGACCATGAACTTGAAGAACCCCTTTGAACTTTTTTAATGAAGATATCTCCAGATCGAATGTGATGGCTTCATCATCGCTGACCTGATTTGCTGATGTATGCTGAAAATAGGCGGCCTTGACGGGTGAAGCAGCACGCATCGCAACGGTAAACACTGCGGTTTCAGATTCGGGTTTGGGATCCAATCGAATATTATCAATGACAAAACGAATTGGCTGACGGTCAGGGACATTAGGTGCTTTACATGGGAATGTCAGGCGAAACGCATCGACAGAAGGACGTGTCGGGTGAATGGGGATGCGAATTTCCTGCCAACGTCCGGGCTTGAGTTTCCCGATGGACTTCCAGGTTGCAGAGATGATCCCAAATCCTTTCTCGCGTCCCAACTGCATGTAAATATCAAAGTCAATCGGGTCCAAAGGATAGATATCAAAGATGAGTTCTTTGGCACCTTGAATATTTAATTGCGGATCAAGCGGTTTCTCCCACGTCAACCACGAAGGCGCTTTGGGATTGGTTTTATTGACCGTCACATGACAGAGTAATGCTTTATCACCTGAACGATTCGGCGCATCAACAGATTCTACGCCACCGCTATGCCCATGTGTCGCACCGAGAAACCGCCAACCTTTGGATGTATCCAAAGTCCAAAAAGCTGCGGGATAAACCATGTCTTGGAAAATATGTGGCGTATCCTGCATCGCCATCACTTTGACGTTGATGCCTTCAGATGATGACTGCGTGGTGAGTGGTTTTAACTCAAATGATGCGCGAAAAAGTAGCGTATTGGTTCCAGATCGATTCCACTGATTTCGACCACCAACCAACTTCCCTTCTTTTTCGTTTGGTTCAAAGCGCACTCTGTAATAGACCACGTTGGTGCCTGATGGCAGATCGATTTTATTTCTCTTGGTGTTTTTCCCGCTGTCCACTGCCTTGTCTGATACAGAGGTTACTTCTTGAATCGTTGTGTAGCTTTTACCATCCACACTCCATTCAGAAATCATCGTGGAGCGTTCGGAGTCTGTTTTATGCGGGAAAACAGTCAAGCGATCCTGCCAGGTCACTGATGTGGGTCGCATCGGCAAGTCTGAGAAATCAAACTTGTAAACAATCTGTGCATTGGCAACATCATGATCAGCGTCAATATAGTAAACACCGCGATGATTTCTCAGTGTCACATTCTCGATAAATTCGGCATCCTGCTTCAAACAGTCAGGATCTTTCATATCGCTGGCATTAAAAGAATAGGTGTAGGTAAACTGACTACCAGCCTGCTTGATATCAGATAAATCAATGGACAAACCAGCTGAAGCAACTGTTGAACTGATGAACACAGATGCCAGCACAACAGCTTTAGCAATATAGGACATGACGCAATCCACTCTTTTTTTACGTAGAATCAGAAATTAGCTTGGAAACGATCACCAATGCGGTCAGCATGTGGCCAGGACTGGTTCATGCCTGTGTCAATGATTTGGATCATGGTCATCCCAGCAGTGGTCCACTTCAATTCATTGTGATCCTTATTTCCAAGTAATTTGACATGCCCGTCAGCATAAACTGCGTTCCATACATTCTTGTGGGCTTTTGATGCAGTCGTAAAATAACTTGTCGCCACATCGAAATATAATGCCCGTTTATCATACTCATCAAGCAAGGGTTGTTCACGAGTCAACGGGTTGGGATATGGAATGAAGTCATAACTTGGGTTGATGACCAGATTGTCAGACGCTGCGTTGTTCGGCCAATTGCTGTAGTAACCTGACATGTAACGTTCATGTGCTTGAGACGGGCAGAATAACGAAGCATGCCCCTGGAGGTACAGTCCATGCGTATGCACAAAGCTGCCGCAATGTTAACCAATACCAAGCTGTCTGTATCTGATATTGCCCAACGTGTAAGCTACCAGGACGTCAGTCGCTTTGGGCAACACTTCAAACGGCAATATGGTTTAACACCCTTAAAATACAGACAAAATAGCCCAGACGATCCAGGCCAAGATCTGACTCATCATCTTTCCCAGCGTTTGCATGCTGGTTTACGACGGTGATTTCAAAAAACTGATTCGCAGAATTTAGTGGAATTTTCGATATGCAGCTGGACCGATTCCAAATTCGTTTTTGAAGCATTTCGTAAAATGAAAGCGGTCTGCAAACCCCATCTCATCGGAGATTTCTTCGATACTCTTGCCACTGTATTGCAACTGGATGGCTGCTTGTTCCAACCGACGTCGACGTGCATAACGTTGGGGTGACACTCCGACATGCTGCTTAAATAGATGCAAAAAGCCGTTAGTACTCATGTTGACCATTCTGGCTAGTTGTGGGTTGGCTGGACACTCAACCTTTTCAAGTAATGCGATCACTCGCTCGATACGTGAATCATAATCTGTCAAAGGCGGGATCACTTCTGTGGGCAATTGCAGTAAGACTTCGCAGAGATACTGCTGGAGTTTCATGTGCGTGCGATAGTCATCCTGCTGCGTTTGAACCAACTCTGCCAATTGTCTGGCTTGGGACACAAGGTTCACATCCGTCAACTCAAAGATGCCGGGGGCGACTTGCGAGAATGGCCGCCCTGATGAGAAATGGACATAAAAATGCCGAATCGGTTGGACTAATCTCGTGCTATACACCGTATCCGGAGAAAGCACCACAACCCGGTCAGGCTTGAGTTGGATTTCCTGATGACCAACTTGCACAATGCCACCTGCATTTTCATTCCAATAGGCTCGCCAGTAGGGGCCGACGACCTTGTTTTGATGCCAATCAAAATCCCCTGCTCCTCCCAGTGGCACATTCTCCAGGTAATGCACTTCAATCCCGGGGAAGCGTGGTTGATACGAGTTCAAAGAATAGGGTGGCATGTTATAAACATACACAGACTTGAGAATTTTAGCCATACCATTTCGCCCGAATAGATTCAACAATATGACATCTGAACATCGTTGTCTATTATTCGAGATTAATCATGAATGGTTTTTGGATCGCACCTGCTGATATCGCTGATAAGCAAAACTGTTACTTTCGTGCCCGTCGTACATTTCGTATTGATGCAGTTCCAAACACTGTCATTCTGAAGATCGCAGCAGAATCGGTTTACCGACTCTGGTTCAATGGCAAGCTAGTCTGCTTCGGCCCCGCGCGGGGAACACGGTCCTGTAATTTCTACGACAGTGTGGATGTCGCCCGCTATTTACAACCAGGCAGGAATGTCATTGCTGTCCTCGTGCAATGCATGAACATCCCGACGTTCATTGCTTTCCCGCATCAACCAGGCTTGTGGATAGTACTGGAGAACATTCTCGCAACCGATGCCAATTGGCAAGTGCTCAGCAATGATGAATGGCAAGAAGATGTCGAAATTTACACACTGCAAGTCGGCTTCATGGAACACCGCGATCTGCGACAAGAACCCATAGGCTGGCAAATCTGCGAGGACGACGCAACATGGGAAAAGGCAACGATACTTGGCAAAACAGACGCGATGAATCACAAGCGTTTGCTGCCTCGCCCCATCCCAATGCTCAAACAGACAACGCATCTACCTCAATACATTCCATCAGCGGGTTATGTCACCAACAACCCAACGGTTGATCCAAAGGAAATCGCCTTAAGCATTTCCTATCAGCAATACACCCATGCCCACACACTCAAAGACGATTGCCAATCGCAACTCACAACGGGATCAGACATCACCATTGAACCCTCGCCTGATGGCCAGGATATTGCAATCGTCTTTGACTTTGCGGATGAGTTCATAGGTTACGCGCAATTGGAATTAACCTGCCAATCAGGTGTCATTGTGGACTTTGCACACGATGAAGAGTTAGAAGACGGATGGGTAAAAGCAGCAAGGCATCATTACCGCACAGCAGACCGTTACATCACGCGCAACGGCCAACAAACATTGGGCAACACCATCAACGACCGCGGTTTTCGTTATGTCATGATTGTCCTGCGCCAACTCACCAAACCTGTCGTGCTGCATCGCATGACCGTCAATGACTGTCGCTATCCGTTTGAAACATTGGGGACATTCACATGTGATAACACACAACTCAATCGCATCTGGGACGTATGTACAAACACACTAAGCACCTGCACAACCGATACATTTCTGGACTGCCCATGGCGTGAGCGATCTTTCTGGGTCAATGACCTTGTGGTTGAAAACCTCGTCTCACTACAAGCGTTTGGCGATCCGAAAATCAATGCACACTGCCTTCGACTTGCGATGTGCAATGCCCGTGATGATGGCTGGATACCTGGTGTCTGTCCTGACACAGGGGAAGACAATCTGGTGCTTGTAGCAACCAACTTAATGCTGGTGATCATGCTGGCGGATTACTATCAATACACTGGTGATGAGCGATTGGTAAATGAGCTTCTGCCACAGATGATTGACGTGCTGCATTTGTTTGACGCATATACCAATGACAAGGGATTGATTGTTGCACCCGATACATTCTGGAACTTCCTTGATTGGTCGTATGAACTCAATGGAACCAGTCTTAATGGCAAGTGCACTTCACTACTCAACTGGCTGTATTGCTATGCACTGAACACTGCGGGGAAACTTGCTGCCATCACCCCACCGGCCTCTCAAGCATCAGACTTGTCGCAACTAGCAAGCGACTTTGCAGAGCGAATCGATGCACATTTCTGGGCTGATGACAAGCTTTGTTATGCCGATTGGCTGGATGATCACGGCAATCCATCGGAAGCCTCCAGTCAACTCACACATGCCCTTGCAATACTGAGTGGAAGCGTTCCAGAACACCGTAAGCAATATTGTGTTGATGCATTGGATCGTAACGATCTACTTGAACCCGAGCTGTACCTTCATCACTTCGTGTTTCAAGCCATACAACAAGTTGGCCAAACAGATCCGATATACCAACGTATCCTAAAACACTGGGGCGCGATGGTCCAAACGGGCACAACCACGCTATGGGAAGCGTTCGTTCATCGGCAAGGCAAAGAAGCTTACGACGATGCAGGGAGCCTCTGCCACGGCTTTGCAGCATGTCCTATCAACTATTTTCAAACCGGAATCCTTGGCATTTCCCCTACAAAACCAGGCTTTGACACCTTTGAAATTCAACCAATACCTCATAGCTTGAGTCATGCATCAGGCACGATCCCAACACCACATGGATTAATCCACATGTGCTGGCAAAGTATCAATAAACAAACGCTGAATATCCAAATCACCATACCCAATGGCACACGGGGATACTGCCAAAAGCAATGGTACGAACCCGGTGAACACCGCATTGAATACACCGTTAGCCAACAGACTGAAAGTGAAGTACTCATATGAACAATCAATATGCCGTCATACTTGGGAATCTGGGGAACACCTGCGATCGCTTCCTGTCCACCGGCTACAAAGACACGCTGGATAAAACACAAATGCTCGAGCAAGCTGCCAGTATTGAAGGTGTTGGCGGGATAGAGTTGGTGGGCACTTGGGACATCACGCCACAAACCGTTGAGTCGATGCAAGCACAACTCAGCAAACTCAACCTAAAGTGCGCCTCGATCATCCCGGATCACTTCTCACAGAAACACTGGGGCCGTGGTGCGTTTGTGTCCAAGGATTCAGGTATTCGCAAGCTTGCGGTTGAAGAGACTTGTAACATGATTGATGCGGTCACTGCCATGGGCGGTGACCTGATCAATCTCTGGCCGGGGCAAGATGGTTACGATTACCCGTTGAGTACCGACTACATTCAGGATCGCAACTGGCTCATGGAAACATTGGGGGAATGTGCCAACTACGCCAAAACCAAAAACGTCCGCCTGTCCCTGGAATTCAAACCCAAAGAACCGCGAAACCATAGCTACCTGGCACGTACCGCTGACACATTGTTGATAGCCAATGCCTTGGGTGATCACGTTGGTGTGACCATCGACACAGGTCATGCGTTCGTCGCTTATGAAAATGTCGGCGAGTCCATTTGCCTGCTCAAGCAGTTTGGTGACAAGCTGTTTCACATGCACTTTAACGACAACTACACGCATTGGGATGACGACATGATCGTCGGCTCGATTCATCTCCCGGAATATTTTGAAATTCTCTATTGGTTGCAAAAGACTGGCTACGAAGGTTGGATCTCCATGGATCAATACCCCTATCGTGAAGATGGCTATGGCGCGATCCGATCGAGCATTCAATTTCTACAGCAACTCGACAGTATTCTAAAACGCGTAGGTATGGACGAAGGCGATCGATTACTTGCTAAACGTGATCCTGTTGCAACATCTACTTTCATCCGCCAACATCTCATTGCCCATTGATCAAATGCCATGAATTCAGAAGTACTCAATCAAGTTGACTTTGATACCACGTCCATCCTTCATCTGATCGAACCTTTCATAGATTCACATCAAATGATTGGCGAGGCGGCATTGCCCATACAATGCAATTCGACGCGATCTGCTGAAATAAGATTAGCCTTCCCCCCCAAACAACCTCCTGTGGTGACATCTGCTACAGGTAAAATTTTGTATCAGTCGGGAAAAGACTATCACTGGCGATCAGGCAGTCGCATCATCTATATCCCGAATCACACTGATATTCCCATTGTGTCTGAAACACAGCTGTACCGCCCTGCTAACTCACAGGAGTTCGGCCGATGTATTGATCGGCATAATGACATATTCTACGGCCCGGCAGATGAGTACCATCAATGGCAACTAGCAATCAATTATTCATTCGAGCCCAACGAACCGAGCATTCTCAAACTCACCCAACCCACAGGCAGCCTCCCGCGCACAGCAAGGCGCTTACTAAATTCCGAACCGATATCCATCGTTCTGCTGGGCGACAGTATCAGCTATGGTCTTAATGCCAGCGGTCGTTGCGATACGCCCCCCTACCAACCACCATTTGGTGACCTGTTTAACATGGCTATTAAGCAACGATACGCTTGCCAAACATCATTTCACAACATGGCGATCAGTGGCAAGTCCGCTCAATGGGGGTTGGAACAGGTCAAAGCCGTGGTGGATCAGCAACCTGATTTATTGCTGCTTGGATTTGGTATGAATGATGCATCAGGTGATATTCAGCCTAAAGCGTTCTGTCGTACGATCAAGCAGATCATTGACGATGCCCGAAACGAATTACCCGAATTAGAAGTGATCTTGATCTCACCGATCTCTGCCAATGCACAGTGGATTGCTGCCCGCCCACAACTGTATGTTGCTTACAGTCAGTCGCTACAGTTATTGCAAGATCAAGGCATCGTGCTCGCAGATGTGTATCCCCTGTGGCGAGCCATGGTCAACCTAAAAAGTTACTGGGACTTAACAGGCAACGGCCTAAATCATCCCAATGACTTTGGCCATCGCCTCTATGCACAAATTCTCTGGCAAACATTGACCACTACAATTAACAAAGAAATCAGATAACGCGAAAAGGATTCAACCATGGATCGAAAGTATCTTGTTTATAAAGGTTCAAGCCCCAATCACTGTTGTTGTGACCAGGCATTATGCATACTCCCTAATGGTCGCATGGTTGTCGCATTCATGACGGGCGGTGACAAGGAACCTGAACTCGATAATCACTTACGTTGCTGCTGGTCCGATGACCGTGGAAAAACGTGGAGTCAGCCAATTGTGATCCTGCGATATCCTGATCGTGCCTGCTGCATGACCCAAATGTACCTGGACATGAATGGACATTTAGTTATTTTTGCTCAACCTCACGATGGTGGATTTACACGTTGGGAATGTGTCACCATCAAGAGCGAAGACGGCGGGGAAACATGGTCTGCTCCAAGTCTTTTTGAACCATCACCACGCCGATGTTTTATTCGTAATGTCATCACGACCAGCTGGGGAGAATGGATCATGCCCCTGCAAACCTATGTCAACGCGGGTAAATGGGAAAATTCAGCGATTGATGACAACTCTTTGAGTCAACCCGAAAATGGCGTGCTGATCAGTCAAGACCGTGGCCAAACCTGGTTCTGCTCCAACTTGTTTAAAGGTGCAAACGGTTGGGCAGAAAATAACATTGTCGAGCTATCCAATGGCAAGTTGGTGATGCTCATCCGTAGCGACAATGCAGGTGTCCTATTGCGTAGTGAATCAACAGATCGTGGGCGGAATTGGATCAAGCCTGTCCAAACCGACATCCCCAATCCAGGGAGCAAGTTTCGTTTATTCAAACTCAGTGACGGGCGCATCATTCTCCTGCATAATCCCAACGGCAAGACATCCCATGCCAACGATCTTCCCGGTGTGCAACTCACACGTAACCCATTAGCCATGTGGATTAGTTCTGACGATATGGACAGTTGGTATGAAAAGCGTAATCTGACCGACTTCCCAGGCATGCTTGCCTATCCCGATGGCGTGGTTGATGAGCAGGAGCAATACATCCATTTCGTGTTCGACTACAACCGGCACGACGTCATCTATTGGGCCGCTGCCATTCCCGCTATGCTTTGAAGCAAATGAGACCAGCCCACCAATGTCGGATAAATGACCAAGCTCAAATTATTTTACGATTGACCGAGTGATTAGCCTGCCTGCGCGCAAATAGACCTTTGACATGACAAACCAAGTACAAAGGTATCATTTGAGTCAATGACGGATGACACCAAGCTGATACATGACCTTAAGCAACAGTCTGCTGACGCCTGGACGGTGTTTTACCGCTCACGTCATGTGACGGTCTGGCGGTTCGTCCGTGGGAGAGTTACTTGCCGACAGACGGCAGATGACATTACGGCTGAAGTGTTCATGTGTGCATTGCGGAATATCGAGCAATTCAATCCGTCTCACGCTTCCATTGATCGTTGGCTCTTTGGGATTGTCCGAAACACTGTCGCTGCGCACTTACGCAAGCATTACCGCGAACAGGATCGCCTGATTTTTACAGGTGATCCAACAAACTACGAAACAGTTGAGAAGTCATATCAAAGCCACGATGAAGTCACTCACATCTTGGCTGAAATGAAAACAATCGAGCGTGAGGTATTGGTTTGGATGTATCAGGAAAATACCAGTGTTCGCGAGATTGCCTGCCGACTGAATCGCACGGAAAAAGCGGTTGAGAATTTGCTTTACCGTGCAAGAGAGCACTTCAAAGTACGCTACGAAGCACATAAACAAAAAGATGAATCACCCCATGGAACCCAACTATCACAAGTTACTGAAAAATCTACCGCAGGACGAACCTGATGCAGCAGTAACTGCGCAATTCGAAAAACAATTGCAGGCAAAAGCACGTGCTTTAAGCCACAAGCGTCATCACCAATATTACCGTTGGCTCACACGCGGCTCCTCACTTGCGGCATGCATTGCGCTGGTATTGATATTGTTCATATCAAAGAGCAATGACAGCTTCGCGGCAATGCAGCAGGTGATTCGACAAACCGATTACATGCGTGTGACCATCGACATGGATTTATATGTTCCATTGATTGACCAGAACATGCGTTTGAGTACCACGCGTTCCTGGATCAATCGTCAATCAGGACTTTGCTCGGATATTGACATCATGGGTAAACCCGCGTTGCGGCTTTGGCATCCATGGGACGGCGACACGATCTTGATCAATCACATTCACCAAGTGGCCACACCGATTCGAGTGCCTCCAGATATTGATCCCAGCGAGTTGCTGCAATTTAATCCCGCGCAGTTCATTCAACGTATCAGCCAGATCACAGGCAAGCCGCAACTGGTGGATTCTGACGATCCACAATCACTGTGTTATCGAATGGATGGCTCACAAATTCGTTTGCCCAGCAGCACCGACGTGATGATATGGGTGGATCGCAACAGCAAACGCCCCTTGTCCATCATCTGTGACTTACCCTTACAGGATGGAACACGTCTAAAATGGACCGCAACTGATTTTGCGTGGCAGCCCGATCCAACAACCAGCGTACAAAACGTAATCCCCGAACAATACAAACTGGCACAATCCGTTACCATCCCATCCCCAAGCCTGGATGCCGTGGCAACAAGCCTTGAAGTCTGTGCTCAACTTCTCCACGGTCAGTTCCCCAACAAGCAAACACTGCCCTGGCAAACCGCAAGCACCATCGTCATGCAAATCGTTCAGCAGCCCGAGCAACTCAAAAAAGCCAACCTCAATCGCACTGAAATCAAGGGTCTGGCCAATGCAATCGCAGGGAGTATTTACCTCATGCGTGCTCAACAAAGTGGTGCCCACATCACCTACCACGGCAAACGCGTCCAATTCGGCTACGACGATATCCTTCTGCAAATCACCTATCCCAATGGCCGCATTGAATCACTCAATGGCAAGCTTCAAAAACAGGTCACGCAACATGAAAGCAATTAAACAACCTGCTGGATTCACACTCATTGAATTACTCGTGGTCATCAGCATCATCACTTTGCTCATGGGCATCGCACTCCCAGCGTTGAAGATGGCATGCAAATCCGCAAGAACCACGCAGTGTGCATCCAACCTTAAGAACATCGGCACCATCTGGGCAATCTACTGTGATCAAAATCCAAACACAATGCCCAAAGCCGTGAGTCTACCTTCGCCAATTCATGCAACACCACCGGACGAAATCAGCATCATCGATGCATTGCGACCTTACATGAACAGCCAGACGACTGCGATTTACGAATGTCCCGATGATGAATTGGGATACTACGTCAATCGACATAGCAGTTATGAATATCTACCGGGCCTGGCCATTACATTTGATCCAGACAACATCCCCAAACTCGTTGCGCTCTCACGTCGCAGTCCACAGTCCTTGCCAGTATTAACCGATGCCGCCAAATTCCATCCCGCACCGAATAATGTCGATCCCAGACAAACCGTCTACCACGACACGCATGTCGATTGGCTCTTTGCAAGCGTGACCCCCTGATCCAGAGATCACCATGTTCCAATCCATCAGAAACAATTGTCTCAAGAACAAGCAACAAAAAATTGCAGTAACGTTGACGGCATTAGCGGTTTTATCCATCGGCGCGTCATTGCTGTATCGAGCTCTCAGGCCGATTCACGTGCCGGATATGGCAAATGCTTCCACCAACAAGGTCGTTGATTTTTTGCGTGAAGACTATGCCAACATCTCTGTTGCAAAACAAAATCAGTTTATGCGTGATCTGGCCAAATGGTATTTGTCAATCAACCACCAGGACAAACAAAGCTTTGAGCAAAGCTGGGATCACTCGGACATGCCAAAGGATTTGAAAAAACGAATCACGGCACAGGTACGCGTCTCTGCTATCAATCAACTGTCTGAGAATTATTCGAATATCCCCGAGTCAGAAAAGACACAGTTCCTTGCCCAAGTCAGCTTCATGATCAAAATGCTGCCCTCAGGTAAAAAACTCGAGCGTGTCCTCACTGACAAAAAACAATGGGATCGTGTCTTTGATGATCCAGAAAAATACTGGCAAACCAAGGATAAATACGCCCAGCAACTCGCCCATAATGCGTCTGCCGAACAACGTGCCAACCTCGCAAAACTCTGCAAAGACCTGGCTGAATACAACAAGATGCGGTGAGCCATGCATCCACATCGATATTTGATTAAAAAAGACTGGATAAACGGTGCCGAATTCGGTGACATGGGGATGATATACGTAAAACACAGCGACAAAAGGTGTTGCAAATATTGTGCTGCAGTGCCAATACTGCCTGGTTTTCGCGCCCGGGGGCGGGGCCACGAGGTTAGGCCGTGTGGTTTTCAGCGGGTCGAAAGACCATGGATACCATCTATACCCAATCGCGACCATACGCCCCCCATAACCAGTCTCCCCCGCAATTCCCATATTCGTGTTCAACGCAACCGATTGGGTAGCGATGACAAACTGCCGGCGATCAAAATGACCATGCATCGTCTTGCTGCGTAAGAAACCGACCAAAATCCTCGCATCCACTCAACAAAGCGAACCAGTGCGAATGTTACCCAATGGACGAGGAGAAGCTAGCTGCATAAATCACAGCCGGGATCATCGATTCCTGAGATTTCCAATAACTGTGCGCTTAACACTTTGCCTTGGATCGTGACATGGCGGAAAGCTGATTGCCATGGTGAGTAGCAGCTCGAAAGTTTTAGACCTTCACGGCAGTATGTTGTGGTACGCATGCTTGCATACCATTGGTCATCCAACTCGGCTGTGTTGAGCATTTGGCAAAAAGCATCAAAGGATGCGAAATCCTGAGCGTCATGGGTTTCCATGACAAACCCACTGTTTGTCTCCACAAGTTGTTGATAGGTCATCGCAATGGGTGACCAGCTTTGCAGTGACGAAATGAGAATCGACAGATGGTCGCCGCGTGTCATGATTTCCAGTGCAGCATTGTGCGATTGACCATGATCGGTGAGTCGCATGGGGATGATCCCCACGTAAGCGGCTCCTTCATTGATGGCAATGGGCTGAGGGGTGGCGAAACAGGTGTTGAAGTTGGTAAGTCTGGTGTTGCCAACACGGATTTCTTGAGGCTCATGAAAACGAATAGGCCGGAAGATACCTGTCCGCAGACGTGTAACATGTCGCTTAATCGGCATGGGATTGTAGAACACCATGGCCGTTGCTTCGTGTTGGACGGTGCGGATTTCCCCCTGGTCCTCAAAGCATTTTGTCAGTGATGTGGGATAGACGTAGGGGCAGTTGTCATCGTGGAAAAACCGGGTGAAATAACGCGCATTAGCAGATGGATGGCGGCGATTTTCGCGTGTGATGTTGGCAATGCAACCATGTGCCTGCTTGTTGTCCAGCCATGCATATTGAGCGGTCCCAAGACTTGCATGCTTGCCAAACCATGTGGTGATAAGGCTGCGACGAGGTCCCATGCGATGTGCATCCGGAGCGCCGGCAGGCCTGTTGGTTGCATCAGGCCATGTGATATTCGTAACGCCACTTTCAATCGTGCCCCGGATGGTGACGTGATCCCGCGTGCCGAAAAGAGCGTTGATCAGTTCGGGTGTGAGATGGTAATTCGCAGCGCTGGCAAAGATGATACGTGCTTGAAAGCAAGGCAACATGGATTTTGCGAACGGCGGGATGATGGTACTTTGCGCCCCTTTTTTGTAGAGTTCCTCATGCAGATCAAACTCAAACTCATCAGGGAACAAATAGGCCAGCAGCATCACCACGCTGGCGAGTAAGCCTTCGTAGTCTGCGTCATAACCACGGGAAAACGGGCCGGTGGGAAGTCCGACACGTTGATCAAAATGCAACGCCAGGTCCTGCCAGTAAAATCGTTCAAGTTTCAGCGCCAGATCGCGTGCCTGGGGATTGTGTGCATGATGCGCAATACCCGCCAGTGGGGCCAGCGATACGAATGTGTACGATGGCGAGTTGTATTCACAGGGGAATCCGGCATGCGTGAAAAAATCACAAGCCTGTTGCAATTTATCCAACCCGCGATTGATCATCGATTCATCACCAAGCATTTGGCCACCAAGAATCAAAGCGTGCATTGCTTTATAGGGATGATTGTCATTGTAGCCTTGTATTTTCAGATCATCGGTGAGCATATAAGGCAACAGTATTCGAAGGTTGTTTTCGAGCAATGACCGTATGGGGATTTCAAGGCGATCGCGATGCCAGTGCAACAGATCAACGATCGCGCTGGGCGTGAAATGGCAAGGCTCATCAGAGAAGTGGGTCTGAATGATCCGGTTGGCCTTGTCGATGCTGTTTGCGTCGCCATCCAGGTAGGCCAGACAATGACAAAGTTTCACGCGGTAGCTCTTGCTGTTGATTGTGCCATCCCAGATGTATTGCCCCTGTGCATCCCAGCAGCGATCCAACCACGTGCGATGGGCAGCCCACAGTTTCTTGCGCAATTCACATTGACGGGCATTATCAAGAATGGAACTGGTCACGACTGACTCCTTGCACAGGTAGGTGTATTGACGATTGGGCTTGGATAATCAACGGGGCCTGATCCTGCTCAAAGTGAAGGTACGGTGTCACGTCGAGCGAGTTGATCAAAATTCCGGGATTGGCCGTATCGCTTCTTTCGAATCGCACATAATATAAAGCAAATTTACTACTTTTATTGACCTTAAACACTATACGGGGTATAATTATACCAACTGCTGTCAACAAGCCAACTAAAAAAATACATAAATTTATATAAATAATGAACTTAAAAATTATTTTAACAACATTGAATTGGAATATTGATGAAGCCTGTGGCATCTATACCTGATATGAGCCGCGAGAACCTGGATCGATTCATCCCCAAATACATCTGGCTTAAACACCAGTTGATCGGGCAGATGAGAGAGCTCGAAGCAGGACAAACCCTGCCTACGGTGGTCCAGATTCGCAAACGCTACAGTGTCTCACAAGCAACAGTTGACCGAGCGGTGGGCGAGTTGCGTGTGGAAGGGTTGGTCGAAAGCCGGCGTGGCAGTGGCATCCACATCACGCCTTTGGCCAAGGTCAAGCGGATCGGGTTTGTACTGGATCCCGCAGCCTTTTCATCCCAGGCACCACCGTTTGGCCGTGAGTTAATTACGCGGTTTCAGAGTGTGGCACGCGAGCGTGATATTCAGTTCACTTACTACATCAATGATTACTCACACGATGTCGATGAACATGGCCCGACACAATTGCAGAAGGACGCAGAATCAGGTCTGATTGACGGCTTGCTGTTATACGGCATTACGCCGCCTTATCTGCCTGCGATTTTCAAGTTGGGCTTACCGGTATTGCGAATGACACAAGGTGAGACGCATAATACCTTCAGTTTCAACTACACCCAATTGATACAGATGGCGGTCAAGCATCTGGCCCAACAAGGCGTCAGGGACATTGCAATCTTTGCCAATGATTTGTGCGATGTTGGTCAAAATCTGATGCTTACTTTTGATGATGCATTGGCTGAATATGATTGTCGCAGTCTCCCGCAATGGCGCATGTCTTTTCCTCGATCTCATTCGCTTGAGTTACGTGGTTATCGCGATTTTGTTGAACGTTGGCCACAATGGGAGATCAAGCCCCAGGCTGTGATCAGTACAGACGACAATATGACGCAAGGTATTTACGAAGCGATAAAGAAGCTTGAACTTCGTGTGCCTGAAGATATTTTGTTTGTCTCACATGCCAACCGTGGTCTGACTCAATTCGAAAATCCATCGATTACACGTATCGAGTTCGATGTGAAGGAAGTCACACAGCGCATGATCCATCGACTCGAAGAACAGATCCTTAATCCGTCCGTTGAACCGGGCCATTTCCAAATTTCACCGCGATTGGCCTGAAATTTTGAATCTCCAGGAATCTCTTATGAAACGCACTTATCCTATGTCCGTAACGAGCCGCACCGGTTTTACCTTGATCGAACTATTGGTGGTGATCTCGATCATTGCCTTGCTGATCTCGATTCTTTTGCCGTCACTTACCGCAGCAAGAGCGCGGGCGCGTCAGGTCAAATGTGCAGCCAATCTCAAGCAGTTCGGCGTGTACTTTGCACAGTACGCTACGGAAAACAATGACCGCACACCGCTGAGTACCAATCAGTACAACACCGCTCCAACGTGGTTCACCGTGATGGCACCATTAATGGGACCTGCGTCATATGACTATTCCAACGACCAGTCGTTCTCCATCTGGCAGTGCCCGGAAAACCACAGACAAACCCAGCGCATCGGCACCGGTGGTGGCGAAGAACAGGGTAGCTACATGATCAACGGCTGGGGATACACCGGCAGTAGCGATACGTATACAGGACGCTTCACCGATACGCGTTTCGGCGATATCTACTGGCCATCGACATTGCATGCGATGCTTGATGGGGCCTTGCACCGGACGGATATTTATCCCAACGACGGTCAGGGGAGCGTGCCGTATGTCACCACGGGGGTTCGCAATGTCCGCTATGCCCACATGGGCCAGCTTCAAATGCTCTATGCCGACGCGCATGTTGCGACACTCAAAGGCCCATTGGCCGGTCGTGACGGGGGCAGCGGAGAGTACGGTCATGCCACCGGTTGGAACAACGGCAAGGCATGGTGGAGTCGCCCGTAATCCGCATTGACTTTTAATTTTCAATATCGCTAAATAAAACTGATTAACTTTTGGGAGTTTGTCCATTGAATTTCAAACACTGTTATCCGTCTATTCTCACGATGCTCTTACTGGCCTGTGTCGGGCTGGGGTTCTTTGGTCGGTGTGCAAACGTGCATGCTCAAGCCGACAGTCAGCCGCGTGTCAACGTGTTGGTGCTGGCCGATGGCGATTTGCAAATCGATAAGACATTGGCCAAACAACTCAAGCAGGAGAACATTCACTTTGTGGCCGGCAAGTTGTCTGACCCGCTCAACGAGCAGATGCTCAAATCCTTTCACATGGTTCTGATTGCCGATTACACCGGCCCGAGTATGAGCTATCTGCTCAAGAAGTATGTCCAGAACTATTTCAACATTCAACAGAACCTAAAGCTCATCGATCGCTATGTCCGCGAAGGTGGGAGCCTTTTCTTTTCGCCGATCTATGGCGATGTCCAAGGCGCTTTGGCTTACACCCAAATGCTAAAGCCCTATGGCGTGAGTGTGCTGCCGTATCAGATTCGGGACCACGAACATCTTTACGTACGCGAACGTGGCAACGCACGGCCCGATGAATACGGCTGGACCACCAACATCTCCAAACATCCGGCGACCGAAGGTGTTAAACAGATCGTCTTTTCCCAGACCATGTTCCGTTGGGATGACATGTATTCCAACCCGGTTATTCGCCTGCATGACAAGGCCTGGCAGCCTTTGGTCACGTCCATGCCCTCTGCAGTGGCGGCACGCGGTTTTGACTATGCCCGTTGGGAAACCATCGAAGAACAGTCGCCGGTCATTGCCGCAGTGCGCGATGTCGAAAAGGGACGCCTCGGCGTGCTCTCGCCGTGTCACTACTACACCTTCACCAAGCCCTATGACGATCCCAAGCACGGCTGGATTCGTGAAAGTCACACCGGCAGGATCGACGGCTCCTTCATGGATAAAGGGATCGAGGGGCATCCCAGTGACGGACGCAAACTGTTGATCAACATGTTCCGTTGGTTGGCCGACACCGCGCGAAAACAAAACATCGGCCAGTACGATGCCCAGCAATATGCCGCGTTGCCCAAGCCTGAAAATGCACCGACACCCGATTTTCTGTTGCATTGGGACACCCAAAAAAATCCCAACTGGCACAAAATGTTCGTCGGTGCACGCAGCCAATTCAGTGACGGCACCGGCACCATCGCACAGTACGCCAAGGCCGCCAAGGACGCAGGCATCGGCATGCTCTACATGACCGAAACATTCGAACACTTCGACCCCAAGCAGTGGGACACCTATCGCCAAGCCTGCGCCGACGCCAGTGATGACACCGTCAAAGTCATGGCCGGACTGGACATTCCCGATCCCTATGGCAATCGTTACCTGCTTCTGAACTCACCCATCTTCCCCCAACCGTTCATGCTCACCGCCGACGGCAAGGCAATGCTCAAAACCCATTACCTGGCATTGACGTTCCCCAACGGCATCGTCATCGCGCACCGCCCGTCCACCAGCCCGCTACCCGAAGAGTTACTCAAACACTTCCAGGGGATCAGCGTCTTTACCTATCGCGATGGGCAAATGGTCGACAACAGTCTCTCGGCCTACGAATGGCAGTTGTACCGCTATTCCAACCCGATGCCCTATGTCGTCCATGAAACCTATTCCCCCCAAGCACTCAAAGACGAATCCAAAGCCGGACACCAGCTTTATGCGGCAGCCCCGACACTAAACGATTTACACTGGTATTTCAGCCCACGCGGCAACGCTCACTTCTGGGAGTCCCCTGTCCCCATGCAGTTGTCCTCCGGGCCGATGGTCAAGAGCTTCGGCAAAAAGCCGTTCCTGGAAATCGAGTCCGATGCCCCCATCATCGATGTGAGCATGAACGAAAATTTCAATCTCTATCGCCGATGGAAACCCAACAGCAAAACCTTCAAAGTCGATCACGTGAAACTACCCGAAGTGCACGTCAACTGGACCTATGTCAACGCCACCGATGCCAAAGGTAATAACGTCATCACCGCCGGCAAACACTTCGGCAAGCAAGCACACCACACCTGGCGCTGCGGTGACCGACAGAACTGGTGGAGCTTCCCCAATCTGTACACCGGCACCACCATCACGCAATTCCAGCTTGAACTGCCCACCTATTGGACGAAGGAAGGCTCGGGCGGATACAACGGTTTTCCCAATGTCGATGGCCCGATGCGCGGCGAAAACATGGTGAGTATTCTCGACTTCGCCTACGCAAGCCCACAGGTCTACATTCAGGACTCCTATCTGGATCAACGCTATTACAACAGCATCTACAAGGAAACCGTCTTCGATGCCAAGCCTTCGCAGATGACCAACCGCAGTCGCGTCTTTGAAGCCAAGGTGCGTTATCAGCAATTCCCACCGAACAATTGCAGGGGCAATCTGGCTTCCGCCTTCCCGATGCAAAAGCAGGTCACCATCAAACTCCGTCGCCCCGTCCAAGTGATCGGTGATGTTTTCCCTGCCATCACCAATCTGGACATTCATCACGCTCGCGTCAAAGGTGACATGAACTACGCCTACGCCGACCCGAAGACCGGCAAAGAAGTCACCGGCAAACTCACCAAGGGTTATGTCGATCTGCCCAAGGGTGGAAGCATCGGCGGGTTGATCGTGCTCAGTGACGGACTGCGTGTCGATCACAAAGGCAAAGTCGGCTTCGCAGCACCCGATTACACCAACGGTTCACTGCCCATCGGTCACACATGGGAGGCCAACTTCGTCACCGTCCCGCCCAGCATGGTCCAGCAGTGGCGTAAACTCCTGGGTTTTACAGGTGAAAAACCCTACGAAGTCTCCATCAGTCAAGGCACGCTCGATCAAAGCAACATGGTGCATCAGGCCGTCGCACAGAACTTCGGCATCAGCGGGCAAATCGTCAAGACGCTGCCCGAAAGTGAAATTGATGGCATCATCATCGGTTCACTGGTCACTGAATCCACGACGACCAAGTACAAGGCTGTCCCACTAACCGAGTATCGCGTGCCGGTGGATGTGCAGGGAGTCAATTACAACTGGCCGGCCGCCGTCGTGCAGCAGGGCAAACTCCTCATGCCTGTCGATGTCTTTGAAGGCAAGGCCCGCACGCGCTTGGATGTCATGACCGATGGCAGTTTCTACATCGGTAACACACTGATGTCCGACGCCCCGAACCTGCGCATCGCCGTAGTCAAATGGGATGACAAGCAACTGGTCTGTGAAGTGAATAACCCCACCGACAAAGATATCGATGCCAAAATCTGGAGTGCCGCCCAATTGCAGGATCGCTCCAAAGTGCAGGACAAGGTCAGTGTCGGTGCAGGTCAGTCCAAGATCATCACCATTAAGTAATGCAATCAAGTTAAACATACCCGTCATTTCCGCCTGTTTTCATTAGGTTTTTTAACCCGGGAGTTGAAACAATATCCGCACATCGGGCGACACCTGATTCAAGGTGTCGCCCAAAGGTGCCTTTCGCGCCGATACATTTCACTTGCCCACAGGAGACGCCGATGCATTGGTTACACAAAGATCACTGGGGATGTTTGACGGTTCTGATTTGTCTGTTCTTGATTCAGATAGTTCACGCGGAAGTTTTCCTGGATATCAATTTCAGCGATCAAACGTTGGGTACGCAGATGCTCCGAACCACCGCTGGGACACCGGGTGCGATATTTACCGGCGATGAACCGGTGGGGCAAATCGATGAGACACTTAACAACGACACCGATGGCAAAGTGCATTTCATGCACGATAAAAAAAAACCAAGATGCAGTGGTACGCAATTTTGAAATCATTGGCGAAGCAGTAAAACATCTGAGTGAAGCAGCCAAAGCCCTT
>DLCK01000054.1 GCA_002480565.1 Phycisphaerales bacterium UBA7800
CCTAATCCCTAATCCCTAATCCCCAATCCCCAATCCCCAATTCGAAATTCATTTCCCATTTTGTTACGCTTTACCGTCTATGAAACTCAGCTTAAATTGGCTTAATCGTTATCTGTCCGCCCCGGCCTCGCAGGAGAAGGTTTGTACCCTCCTCGGTCAGCAGGGCTTTCCCATTGAAGACCAGGAACAACTTCCCGGCGGTGATGTCTTTATCGACGCGGAAGTCACCTCCAATCGATCCGACAGCCTGTCACACATCGGCATGGCACGCGAGGTCTCCGCGGGGGATTCAGAGCTACAACTCAACACACCGGACATCACCATCACGGAGTCCGACACCGCAGTCGAATCACTCACTTCGGTTGCCAATGACGAAACCGAACTTTGCCCGGTCTACACCGCCCGTGTGATCCAAGGTGTCAAAGTCGGCCCGTCTCCCCAATGGCTTGTCGATCTACTCGAAGCCATCGGCTTGCGGTCGGTGAACAATGTCGTGGACGTGACCAACTTCGTGCTCATGGAAATGGGCCAACCGCTGCACACCTTTGACATGGATAAACTCGACGGTGGCAAGATCATCGTCCGTCGCGCTAAAGCTGGCGAAGCCTTCGCTGCCATCGATGGCACGAACCATAAACTCGATGACGCCATGCTGGTTATCGCAGATGCTTCCAAACCTCAAGCAGTTGCAGGTGTCATGGGCGGGCTCGACAGCGAGGTCACCGATGGCACTACCAACATCCTCTTGGAGTCTGCACGATTTGATCAGCTCTCCGTGCGCACCACCAGTCGCCGCATGAAACTCTCCAGCGATTCAAGCTACCGCTTTGAACGTGGTGTTGATCCTTGCGGCGTGGAAATCGCTTCCAAACGTGCTGCCCAACTCATCATGGAACTGGCAGGGGGGACATTAGCCAAGGGTGTGATCCGTGCTGGCGAAACGGAGCCTGTTCCCAAGGTCATCGAGCTTCGCATCAAGCGTTGTAACGACATCATGGGCGTTACTCTCAAGCCAGAAGTGATGGCTGGATTGCTCAGTTCGCTGACACTCGAAACTGAAATTGAGGGTGATAAGCTCAAAGTCACCGTGCCAACCTATCGTTCGGACATTGAACGTGAAGTGGACTTGATCGAAGAAGTCACTCGCATGTACGGCATGGCGAATATCCCTGTCAATGACAGCATTACACTCCGCGTGCGTCCGCCACAAAACAATCTCAAAGCGCGCAAACGTCTTGGGCAAATTCTTGTTTCGCATGGCTATTGTGAAACAATGACCTTCAGTTTTGTGAATCCCAAGCTTGGTGGCCGATTTGTGCCAGTAGGTAACAAGCCCCTTGAAATTGGTGATGAACGCCGCAAGTCCGAACCAATGCTTCGCCCGAGTTTGATCCCGTCTCTGATGATCTGTCGCAAGGGCAATCAGGATGTGGGTAACAGCGATGTCAAACTTTTCGAAACCGCATCCGTCTGGTCTAGAAACGCTAAAGATGAAATCGTCGAACACCGCGAATTGGCATTGCTTGCTGATGTATCCGACCCGCAGTTGGCTCTGCGCAGCATGCGTGGTTTGCTTGAAGAGTTGGCAGAACGGCTTGGGGGCAATGTTGACCTTCAACTTGAAGCGACCGATGCGAAATGTTACTCCGATGCATTAGCTGTGACATTAAACGGCAAAGCCATCGGCATCATGGGACTCATCGACAAGAAAACCCAGGACGCATTTGATCTGCAAACGCCGGTCATTGCTGCCTCATTGGTCTTGCAACCCTTCATTGATCTGTATCCTGCCCAACGGCTGGTTGGATCATTGTCCCGCTTCCCAGCCATCGAACGTGATCTGTCGGTGCTGGTGAAAGATGAAGTGACCTGGGATCAGATTCAGGAACAGGTCTTGGCCACCAAGCCTGAATTTATGGAGTCGTTAGATTTCGTAACCACTTACCGTGGCAAGCCGATCCCCAAGGGCATCAAGAGTGTGTCGCTGCGATTAACCTTCCGCGATGAGCAAAGCACCTTGCGTCATGAACAAGTCGACGGCCAGATGCAGACAGTGATCAACGCGCTGACAAGTAAGCTCGAAGCCGAAATCCGCGCGTGAGTTGGTGTAAGAGATTGCTGTTGGCTTTTACCACTGAGTCACAGAGGCTCAGAGATCAAGGCAGAGCCAAAGAAATTGAGATTGAATAAATCACAAGCCCAAGGCTGATCGCCGCCGGTGCGAAGCATGGGATGGGTATCGCATGGATGCAGTAGATCCCACGCTTAAATTGATCAATTGTTTTAACTCTGTCTTGAACTCTGTGTCTCTGAGCCTCTGTGGTTAAAGCCAACCAAGCTCAAAAGCATATAAGAACATATTACATCGTGCTTCGGCCGTGCATCTGGTCGATGCGAAGGCGAAGTTGCTTGGCCCATTCAGCGAAGATTTCCTTGGCAGCCGCTTCGTCTTGAAGATCTTGGATGGAGACAGGATGTTTTTCGTCAGCGATGACCAGGGCGCCAAGTTGTTGTTTACCATCAAGTGACAGAATTTCAGCTTCGACAACAGCCTGTCCCGGTGCCAAACCCTTGGTGACATGGTCTTCGGTTTGAGCATAGACACTGGATAAGTCATTGATTTGTGCAAGGACGATGCGGATGCGAACCACGCCTGGTTGAGGTTTGTACACCAGCGAGTATCCGGCTTTGGTCATATCCGCTTTGATGGTTTGATCCAATTGGCTTGCAATTTGTTTGAGTTTTGCAGGGCGGATCTTGGTTTTGGTGTCCATGCGGTAGTGTGCGTTTTCAACGAGAAACGCGTTGTAGTTACTCACTTCAGATTGCATGTATACCAATGCGGTGGGATTCTGGGCATAGAGATTGGAATAGTCCGCAAGCTTGGATGTGTCGATGGAGGTGTTGGACTGGCAGCCGGTCACCGAAAACAACATCAACAGACACAGGGCAACAACGGACATGCGAGTAGCGTAGGACATATCAACCTCTTTGTGATGGACTTAATGAATTCAAACGCGGGGCAAATCGGATGCGGATTATTCTAACAGGAAATCCGTGTTAGATGAATCGGATGGCAAACAAACCTCTTATGTGTTTGATATTCGTTATTGAAAAGAGGGCTGGATTTGAGATGGCATAGGTGCATTGAACTATTTGAGCAGGTGATCAATGGTATTCAGCAGGTCTTGTTCGTTCACCGGTTTTAGAAGCGTCGGCAAGTCACGCAACGACTCGGGGAGCATGGTTTCGGTACTGCCGTATCCTGTGAGGAAGATGAAAGGAATCTGCCTGTTTTGCAGTTTTTCAGCGACGGGAGTGACCACCTGTCCCTGAAGATTGATATCCAGGACGGCGGTGTCAATTTTTTGCTTATCAATGAGCTCTAAAGCAGCTTCAACCGTTGGTGCCGGACCGATGATGTGCCAACCGTACTCTTCCATCAGGAAAGTGAAGGATTGAGCTACAGCAAAGGAGTCCTCAACGAGCAGCACATTCAGTCTACCAGTTGGATGGGTGTTGATATTGTTATTAAGCGACTGTGTCATATGCTCCCGGGACACAACACAAGCTGTCCGCCTTTAATCAAACCACAGCGGGGGTCGGAGTAGGCAGTCCATGTTCCTTGCTGTTGACCTTGGAACCTTTGGGCATGCCAAGAGTCTTCTTCTGGATCTTGTCCTGCAGACGCATAAGGCCTTCAATCAATGCTTCGGGACGAGGCGGGCAGCCGGGCACGTACACATCCACCGGCACAACCATATCCACACCCTTGACAACGTGATACCCATACTTGAAGTACGGGCCGCCACCGACGGTGCATGCACCCATGGCCATCACGTATTTGGGTTCAGGCATCTGGTTGTAAAGTCGCTTGACACGTGATGCCATTTTATAGGTCACCGTACCCGCCACGATCATCAAGTCCGCCTGACGGGGTGTGGCACGAAACGCACCGGCACCAAAGCGGTCAATATCAAAACGTGATGCACCAAAAGCCATCATCTCAATAGCACAGCAGGCCAGGCCAAAAGTCATCGGCCAAATACTGCTTTTGTTGGCCCAGTTGAGAAACCAGTCCATCTGCGTCACGATGACGCCTTCTTCAAAGCGATTTTCAATCCAACTCATAGCGGGTTGTTCCGGGGTATTGTGTCGTTTTCAGTCTTGGAACATTGTATGTCGGATGAAGTTAATTGGCTAGTTTTGATTGCGGTTACTTAAAATTGGATTTTGAAACATATCGTCAAAAAATGCCCCAACTCATCGGCTACAGTACACTAAGCACACATGAGTCAGACTTCAGAACCAACTCGTTTGCCTGTAAAGCATGAGGCGTTACCGCCAAGGATATTGCTCCGACGTCTGGGGTTGCTACTGGTGTCTGGGGTCTTGGCAGCATTGGACCGTGGCTTTAACCAGCAGCCACTTGCACCGATCTGGCTTCACAGCATGCAAATCCTCTGCATGGGCACCTACTTGGTGGACTTCTGGATTCTCAAACCACCTTCGCAATTGAGCATGTTGGCGACTAGGCAGTTTGTCTCCGTAGCCAGGATGCTCCACAGTCTGCTGGTGGTCAGTGCGATTTTAGGGGTTATGGAATTCAACCAATTCTGGGTGCTTTTTGATTTGATCGTGGTGTTGATGCTTTGCGTGAATCTCTGGTGGTTGAACATGCTCATTTCGAGGCTGCTTGCCAAGCCGGAGTTGTTGTTGCCGATGGGATTCATCCTGCTCATTGCCGTGGGGACAGTACTGCTCAAATTGCCTTTGGCAACAATGCCCGGTCCCGCACTTTCATGGACAGACTCGCTGTTTACCATCACCAGTGCGGTTTGTGTGACGGGCTTGATTGTTCGAGATACGGCAACAGATTTTACCCCGTTTGGCCAGGCGATCATCGGCATTTTCATACTCATTGGCGGACTGGGCATTATGATTTTCGGGACCGTCTTTGCCATGCTCTTAGGAGCGAGGACATCGCTACGTGAAGAGATTACTTTAAGTCGCGTACTCAACGATCAGCCATTACAGAATGTCGTGAAGTTGACTCAGTTTATTTTGCTTTGCACGTTGGTTTGCATCGGGCTTGGGACGGTAGCAATGTTGCCATTCTGGGATGGGGCAATGTCGACGTCGCAGCGACTGGGATACAGTCTGTTTCACAGTGTCAGTGCGTTTTGCAATGCCGGTTTTGCCCTGCAGTCCGACAGTTTGATGCAGTATCGCTATTCACTTTTGTCTCATGGCATCATCGTCCCTCTGATTGTAATTGGCGGGATTGGTTTTCCTGTGATCAACAATTTATATGGGTGGGTGCGATACAAGAGTCGGTTGACCTTGCATACCAAGACGGTTTTGACCACCACAGCTGTGTTGTACATCGGCGGGACACTGCTTTTGTTTGCTGCTCAGTTAGCCGGTCATGCGCATGATGCTGCTGGCCTGAATGTCACCGCCAACGCAGCGCATCAGACGATCACGGTCAGTGAACTTGGAGGCAAGTTGGCGGATGCGAGTTTCCTGTCATGGTCCACGCGTACTGCGGGCTTTAACACCACTGATATGTCCAATCTGTCCAGTGGTGAATACTTCGTCTCCATGCTGCTGATGATGATTGGCGGCTCACCCTCAGGAACCGCAGGGGGGATGCGTACCACGACGGTCGCCTTGATTTTCATGGGGCTTTTAGCAACCTTGCGACAGAAAGACGAAGCGACCGCTTTTGGAAGACGATTGGACGAATCACTGATTCGTAAAGCTGCGGCGTTGGCGGCGTGCTATGTGGCGTTGGTAAGTATGTCGACGTTTTTACTCTGTCTCTCCGAGCCGTTCCCGTTTATCAGAATTTTGTTTGAAGTGATCAGTGCCGGCACGTGTACCGGACTCTCAACAGGCATTACCGCTGAATTGACGACGTTCGGCAAGCTGGTGATCGTGGTGACCATGTTCCTCGGACGTCTGGGGCCGATGGGGTTACTGGTGATCCTGTTTTTCAAGACTGCCCAGGGAGCAAGGTTCCGTTACGCCAGAGAAGATGTGTTGTTGGGTTAGGAAAGGGAGTCGTGATTCGTAAGTAGGATTTGATCTTCCGTCATTCCCGCCTGTGCGCGAGTGACGAAAAAAAGCCTTGTCCTACTCCCTGTTTACTACTCCCTGAAAATGGAGAATCAATATGCGTTTTGCAATCATAGGTCTCGGACGCTTCGGCATGCGACTGGCTCGCCAACTCTATGAAGCAGGGCAGGATGTTATTGCCGTGGATGAGTCTCTTACGTTGATCGATCAGATTCGTGACCATGTCACGTTAGCGATCGCAATGGATGCAACAGATGAAGCAGCCTTGGTGGCCAATAAAATCGACCAGGTGGATGTGGCCATCGTCAGTATTGGTGAAGACTTTGAAGCAGCGACTCTGGCTACTACGACACTCAAGCAACTTGGGGTCGCCCGAGTGATCAGTCGAGCTGTGACGCCGACCATCGAAATGATCATGAAACGCATCGGTGCGGATGACGTGGTCAATCCTGAGGATGAGTCAGCAGATCGCTGGGCCACCCGACTGGTCACGCCACACTTTATCAATCAGATGGTCATCGGCGAGAAGTTCAGTGCAGTGGAAATCGTCACTCCCAACGCATGGGCAGGTAAGACACTTGTGGATCTGAATCTGCGACAGAAGTATTTCGTGAACATCGTTGCCATTCGAACCAAACTCACGCCTGAAGAAAAGTCCACGCAGGGAAAAGGTTCCGACGACTGGAAAACCCACCTGCCTGACCCCAACGTCCCGTTGCGCGTAGGCGAGCGTTTAATTGTCATCGGCGAAGACGAACACCTTGGAGCCATCCCTGTAGATCAGGCGGAGAATGGCAAGTGAGGGTAAACTATGTCGTTGAAATAAGTCCGTACAGGTATATGGACGGTTTGATTTTTAACACCAAGGCACGAAGATCGCGAAGGGCACGAAGTTTTAAGACAGTCATAAAGAGCTATTAAAGCAAGATGACTTTGAGATATTCGTTAATTGTCATTTTTATAAATTTGCCTTGCCCTTCGTGACCTTCGTGGTCTTCGTGCCTTCGTGTTAAAAAATAACGTTCGAAAATGCAACAGGAAGCATATGAATATTGTCATTTGTGGTGCAGGTGAGGTGGGGCGTCATACCGCTGAAGAGCTGGGGACGCATGGTAATAATATCACCATCATCGATATGGATATGACCAAACTGGTCACTGTGGAACAGTCCATGGACGTTCGGATATTGCATGGCAATGCGACCCATGTTGATTTACTGCATGAAGCAGGTGTCCATGAAGCGGACCTGTTTTTAGCTGCTACCAATATTGATGAAATCAATTTACTCAGTGCATCCCTGGCTCATGCTGTGGGTGCGAAGGTCACCATCGCCCGTGTGCATCACAGTGCTTATTTTGACCGTGAAGGTTTTGACTATGGTGAGCAACTTGGCATTGACCATCTGGTCTGCCCGGAGTTTGTGACCGCTAGTGTGATCGCTCAGACCTTGCGGGCGCCCGGCGCTTTAGCCGTCGAACGGATTGCTCGAGGCCAGATCGAAGTCCGACGTTTGCCGGTGGCCGCCAATGCCAAGGCAATTGACAAGCCGTTGATGTCGATGAACCTGCCTGCCGCAACGCGGATTGCTTCGATTGAACGCAATGCAATGGTCTTTATTCCTGACAGCAAAACCCGGATCATGGAAGGCGATATCGTCACCTTGCTGGGTGATGTTCAGAACTTTGAAAAGGCAGCCAGCGAGTTTGATCCTGACATTTCCCGTCGCAAGCATGTGGTGATTCTGGGGCAGACATCAATGGGCGTCTGGCTGTGTCGTGCATTACGCGGCCGCGGTTTTTCCATCCGTTTGGTCGTGGATGATCAGGAACGCGCAGAAGAGTTGGCAGGCAAGTTGGACTGGGTGACCATCCTTTGTGCCGACGTGTCGGATACCGAGCTTTTTGAAGAGGAGCGATTGGATCAGGCCGATGCGTTTATCGCACTGACTCGTGAGGATGAACGCAATATTCTCGCAGCTGCTCGTGCAAAGAGCATGGGTGTTGACGAAGCAATCGCTGTGTTGCAGCGTTCGACTTATCTGCATTTAATTGAACACGTGGGTATTGACCGGGCCTTTAGTCCACGGATCACCGCGGTGGGACAGATCAAGCAGTTCCTGGATTTAAGTCCGTTTAAACATGTCGCGTCTTTGGCACCGGGGATCGCGGAGGTGTACGAAATCCGCGTGCCGTATTCAGGTGTCGAGGGGTTGGTCAATGTGCCGCTCAAAAGTTTGTCATTGCCACCGCGGACTTTGATTGCTGCGGTTCAGCATGGTGATGACGCCCATGTGCCGGGCGCGATGACACAATTACAAAGTGGCGATACGGTCGTGGTGATCGGGCCTGAGGGTGTTGAAAAACCACTGTTGAAAATGTTCGGGCTCTCATGAATTATCGATTTGTTTCCAAACATCTTGGCTTACTCACCGGCGTGCTTGGCGCTTCGGTTTTACTGATCAGTGCGATGGACTGGTACTTCTGGTCGGACAACACGCCTTTGGAAGTGGCCGGGACCAAAGCGCTGTTGGTTACAGGATTGCTCGGGTGGCTTTTTGCGGTGGTCTTGCTTGCCATGGGGCGTGGTGCAGAGGCCTATCTTGGCCGTCGTGAAGCGATGTTGCTCGTGGCATTGAGTTGGATATTCGGTGCTGCATTATCCGGATTGCCCTATTTTTTATGGGCATTTCAGGTTATGCCAGTCGGTCATCCGTTCCGTGATTTTACCGCCTGTTACTTTGAAGCGATGAGTGGTTTGACCACCACGGGGGCAACTGTCCTTTCGGATATTCACATATTGCCAACGAGTTTATTGCTTTGGCGAGCGACGACCCATTGGTTGGGGGGCTTGGGGATTGTGGTGTTGTTCGTCGCTGTTTTACCGACACTCGGGGTGGGGGGCAAAAAGCTCTTTAACGTCGAAGCGCCAGGACCATCGCAGCCAGGCGTTAAGCCACGTATCCGTGAGACGGCTCGATTGCTGTGGTTCATCTATGTGGGGATGACCATCGTGCAAACTGTCGCGTTGATGTGTACCGGCATGAATTTATTCGACGCGATCTGTCACACCTTTGCGACTCTTGCCACCGGCGGATTCAGCACGAAAAATGCCAGCGCCGGTGCCTATACACCTGCTGCACAAATCGTCATGATCGTTTTCATGATCCTCGCTGGTGTAAACTTTGGACTCTATTACCACATTCTTCAACGCCAGTTTAAACGCTTTTGGCGTGATCCGGAATTTCAGCTTTACCTGGGTATCATCACCGTCGCATCGGTGATCGTGATCAGTTCCCTCCTGGGCGATAACCTTGTACTTACCGATGGTACTGTCATCGAAGGTACCGTCGCCAACAGCACATTGCACGGCGTCTTTCAGGTCGTCTCCATTCAGACCACCACCGGCTACGGAACGGTTGATTCTAATCAATGGAACTTTGTGCCCAAGATGACGTTGCTGATTCTCATGTTCATTGGTGGCTGTGCAGGCTCGACGGGAGGGGGCATCAAAGTCGTCCGTATTCTCGTCGGATTTAAAATCATCGTCGCGGAAATCGAACGCGTGTTCCGTCCCAATGTCGTCCGCAGTATCAAAGTCGGTAACAGTGTCATTGACCCGAACATGCGGCAAGCCGTTCTGGTCTACATTCTGGGTATTGTTGCCATCTTCGTTCTCGGAGCCATTGCCATTGTGCTCATTGAACAGAATTACGGTGATGGCATCGACATTGTGACCGCAGTGACGGCTTCGGCAGCAACCCTGCACAACGTCGGTCCCGGTTTTGCCAGGGTCGGTGCGATTGAGAATTACGGTTGGTTCAGCTCACCAAGCCTGGCGGTCATGAGTCTGCTCATGGCCTTGGGACGCCTGGAAGTCTACGCACTATTGGTCCTGTTCGTCCCAACCTTCTGGCGAAAACCGTGATAGCTCAACCAATCGCTATGGCATTCACCACAGAGACACAGAGCCACAGAGATCAAGACAGAGATTTTTCTCATGCTTCTCTCTGTGTCTCTGTGACTCTGTGGTAAAGACTAAAAGGCTTGTCATCAGATCAGTTACTCGTCATACCATGTGGTACTTGCTCTGAATCCCACAATCCATCACAATAGACTTTTGTACGCCGTATGAACCTTGATGCTCCTGGAGCCCCGCATGCCCATTCGTGATAAAGACATTGTGAATGTTGACGCCAAGCCGCTAACACGTGCCCAGCAGATGTTCCTGCCCGAAGTCTTCAAAGGCCTGGGTACCACCATCCGCAACATGGTTTTTACCTTTGGTAACGGCAAGATGTCCAAGACCATGCAGTATCCCGAAGAACGTCGCGAACACATGGACGTCGAAGACGGCGGCATGCACAAGGACAACTTTCGAGGTGTCCATCGACTTAATCGCGATGAACAGGGCCGTGTGCGTTGTGTCGCCTGTTTCATGTGTGCCACCGCCTGTCCTGCCAACTGTATTCACATCGAAGGTGCCGAGTCTCCATGGGATGACCGTGAAAAATATCCCGCCAAGTTCGACCTCGACGAACTGCGATGCATTTACTGTGGCATGTGCGAAGAAGCCTGCCCAGTCGATGCCATCGAACTCACCCCTGTGTATGACATCGTGGGCACCACCCGCCAATCCATGATCTTCGACAAGCAAAAGCTCCTTGCTGTCTACGACCAAACCATCGAAGACAAGCCGATGTGATCTCCGGGCCTTGGAAGTGGTCTTGGGTGATTTGATTTTGAACCGCCAAGACGCCAAGGTCGCCAAGTTCAGAGAGAGATGCAGACAGGGGGAGTCTTTGCAACAGATCACAAAAAAGCCGAATGTCTGGTTCACGACCCTTGAATTGCCATATGACTTCACATCGCCATTTAATGGCGAAGAATATGTCCTGCTTGTCATTAATTGCGACTCCCAATTGTCCAATGAACAGGAAAATGGACTGGCAGGCCAGTTTGTCGCGACGGGCTGTCGTAATGCGTTCTGTGCGGGATATGGATGTAGTCGTTTCCATGATGCAATTGATTGGGCGTACATGAATACGGACACAACGGGCAATTTCGACCCACCTGACGACACTCACATCATGACCAGTTGGTATGAGGATGAAGAAGTTGAAGAAGTGCTCGAAACGATGTTTTGATCGCTGATTTCGATGGACTGCATTTTGAGAATTTTGTGGTGGTGATGGTGGGAAATCAGCCGACTAGCAATCATCAAGTTTTCAAAGCATTACAGCATCAGGTCAGTGAAGAAAAAGTCGAAATTCGCAAATTGCTGTATTCAGTAATAAATCAAGTAAATTAGAGACGCTAAAGAATCTTGACCCTCTCTTTCCGACCTTGGCGATCTTGGCGCCTTGGCGGTTAAAAACGAATAACCATATCTCCAGACCTCCCCCCAAACTTGACGCCGAAACCGAAACTCGATATTTCTGTTACATGGGATACATCAATGAAAAAATCGTAACGGACGGCATCACCTTTGATGATGTGCTGCTCCTTCCAGCCCGCAGTGACCTGGTTCCGTCGGATACCGACGTTTCGACCCAACTCACCAAACGCATCCGCTTGAACATTCCGCTGCTCTCTGCACCGATGGACACCGTCACCGAGTCCTCGCTGGCGATCGCATTGGCTCAAGAAGGTGGCTTGGGCGTCATTCACAAGAACCTATCCGTCGCCCAACAGGTCGGCGAAGTGGCCAAGGTCAAACGCTCTGCCAACGGCGTGATTACCGACCCCATGACCCTGCCCCCGGATGCACCCGTCAGTGAAGTGCGAGCCCTGATGCGCGAACAACACATCTCCGGCGTGCCCATTACCGAAGACGGCAAGACCAACGGCAAAGTCGTCGGCATCCTCACCAGTCGGGACCTGAAATTCCTGCCCGAAAAAGACCAGCCTATCGCTGAAGTCATGACCAAGGATCGCCTGATCACGGCACCGCCACATACCACCTTGGACTTGGCCGAAGCCATCCTCAACAAAAACAAAGTCGAAAAACTCCTGCTCGTCGATGACAAAGGCCATCTCACCGGCCTGATCACCATCCGCGATATCGACAAGCAGACCCAGTTCCCCATGGCATGTCGCGATGAACGTGGCCGCCTGCGTGTCGGTGCGGCTGTAGGTGTCCATCAACTTGATCGCGTCGAAGCATTGATCAATGCCGATGTTGATCTGATCGTCGTGGATACCGCACATGGTCACAGTGAAAACGTCATTGCTACCGTCAAAGCCATCAAAGCCAAGCACGATATTGATGTTATCGCAGGTAACGTGGCAACGCCTGAAGGGGCAAGAGATTTGATCGAAGCAGGCGTCGATGCCGTGAAAGTCGGGATCGGCCCAGGTTCGATCTGCACCACCCGTATCGTCTCCGGCGTTGGCGTACCGCAGATCACAGCAGTCATGAACGCTGTCGAAGCTGCTCGTGAACACGGCATTCCCATCATCGCCGACGGCGGGATTCGCCACAGTGGTGACATCGCCAAAGCACTTGCAGCAGGCGCTTCTGCGGTAATGCTTGGATCACTGTTTGCAGGTCTTGATGAATCACCCGGCGAAATGATCATCCACATGGGACGACGCTTTAAGAGCTATCGTGGCATGGGGTCCTCCGGCGCGATGATGAAAGGCTCAGCCGACCGCTATGGCCAAAAGGGTGCCAAGAAGTTGGTTCCCGAAGGTGTCGAAGGACGTGTCGCCTACCGTGGCCCGCTCTCGGACTACGTCTTCCAACTCGTCGGTGGCGTGCGGGCAGGTATGGGATATTGCGGCACACCGACAATTGAACTGTTGCGTGAAAAGGCTCGCTTCTGCCGCATCTCCGGCGCAACGCTGGCTGAAAACCACCCGCACGATATCACCATCACCAAGGAAAGCCCCAACTACACCATCGAGTATCGCGGGGAAGAATAAACAAAACCAAATAGCCAATGGGTTTCACCACAGAGGCACAGAGACGCAAAGGTAAGACAGAGATTTCTTCTCATGACTTTCTAACTCTGTGACTCTGTGCCTCTTGTGGTGAAAGCCATAGACTATGTTTTTCGTGTTAAGGTTTTCCTCATGAACCAAACACTCAAACGACAGGTCGGACTCTTTGGCGCGGTGATGCTGGGGTTGGGTTCCATCCTTGGCACAGGTGTCTTTGTGAGTATTGGTATTGCTGCGGGGATTGCTGGGCCGTCGGTGATTATTGCGATTGTGCTTGCTGCGTTTGTGGCAACTTGCAATGCACTGTCCAGTGCGCAGTTGGCTGCATCACATGCAGTCAGTGGTGGGGCGTATGAGTATGGCTACAAATATCTGCATCCGACTTTAGGATTTACTGCCGGCTGGATGTTTCTCTGTGCAAAGAGTGCCTCAGCAGCGACGGCGGCACTGGGCTTTGCAGGCTATCTGCTTCAACCCTTTGATGTCGATGGTACGCTCACGCGAACATTAATCGCTGCGGCAACCTGTCTGGCGATGACGGGAATTGTACTCGGCGGGATTCGACGGAGTAACGTAACCAACACGGTGATCGTGTCGTTTACGTTACTGAGTTTGATTACGTTGGTGGTGATGTGTTTGCCAAAGGTCATTGGGACTTCCGGGGGCTTCGAACCGTTCTTTGCATCCGAGAATCAAAGTTCGTGGAGCAAGGCACAATCACTACTACAAGCCACCGCATTGATGTTTGTTGCATATACCGGCTATGGTCGCATTGCCACGCTTGGTGAAGAAGTCCACGAACCTCGCAAGACCATCCCACGTGCGATCATTGTGACGTTGGTGGTTTCAGCGACACTGTATTTACTTGTAGGGTTGGTCTGCATTGGGACGGTCGGGGCAGAGGCATTGGAGACTGACACCGAATCCAATGCTGCACCCTTGGAAGTCGTCGCAGCATCACTGAACATGCCTGCAATCAAATGGATGATCTGGATTGGTGCGATGACCGCAATGCTTGGCGTATTGCTGAATTTGGTGTTGGGTTTGTCACGTGTGTTACTGGCAATGGGACGGCGGGGCGACATGCCAGCAGTCACCACGAAGATCAATGCGTCTGGCACAACACCTTACGTGGCAGTCATTGCAGTGGGCATCTTCATGACCGGCTTGGTCTTTCTGGGTGATGTCAAAACCACATGGTCGTTCAGTGCGTTTACTGTGCTGACGTATTACGCGATCAATAATCTTGCAGCATTGCGAATTGCCAAAGCCGATCAGCTCTACCCGCGAATTTTCCCAATCTGCGGTTTGTGTTCATGTCTGTTTTTAGCGTACTGGGTGGATTGGCAAATCTGGTGTGTCGGATTGGGACTCATCATCATCGGACTTCTTTGGCATGTGATTCGGCGCCCGCAACGTGAACAAGTACAATGATTCTGCATGAATTATGGGATTTATGTGTCATTGTCGATCTTGTTTCGCATCACGGGGGAAATCGTGTCGGACCCAATTACATCAACCAATATCACTTGCAATGATGCTTCAGCTGATGTCGCAGCGGCCCCGCCGACGGTTCCTCCGCCGCGCGATCCACGTGCACAGTATGTTGCGCCGGTTCTTAAGACGCGTCCGATCTGGTATCGCGCTCTGGGGACAATGCTGTTAATGGTAGGTTTGGTGGAGTTGTTGCAGAGTTCGTATGTCATCATCAATGTGATCCAACATCGTGCGATTGATCTTGATGCGACTCATTCGGAAGTGACGGACGTTATTGAGTTGCTGGGATTTGCAGGTTTTACTCAGCATGTTGACCGACTTGCTAGCAGGTCGTATTACTACTTGATCCTACCGATTCTCTTAAGCCTGTGGTGTCTGGCCGTGACACAACTCGTTCAGGGATTCGGTCTATTGTGCCGTAAACAATGGGTCATTCGTTGGTTGGTTTATTGGTCACTGGCTGGTTTGGTGATTCACTTGGTGGATATAGTGACGATGACGAATGTGATAAATTCGAGTAGGTATTTATGGGATGAACATGTTGTTTTGATGCCCAATATGTTGTTGCGGATATGCGTGTTGATGATGTATGCGCCGGGTTTGATAGATATTCACAGTGATGTTGTCTGGTCTATCATGGGATTTATTGATCAGGCTTGGCCGCAGTTGATCGTGCTTGGGATGTTGTGCAGACCGTCGATTCGCAAGGCGATTAAGAGTTGGTCGTAGGTCACATGTTCAAGGAAATGACAGATGCAGTGTAAGCAATGTGGCTATCGACTTTGGAATATCCAATCGCGTCAGTGTCCTGAGTGTGGTCAGGCGTTTGTGCCTTCGGACTTTGAGCTTGTGCCTGGGAGTGTTGCATTTTGTTGCCCTCATTGCGATCAGACTTACTTCGGTACTGATGAACACGGGCACCTAGTACCCCGCGGATTTGATTGCATTAAATGTACTGAGCATATTGACATGGATCAGATGGTTCTGCGGCCTGCAGAGGGGTACAAGGAGCAGCAGACTCAGCAGACAGAAAATCCGTGGGTCGCCAGAGACAAACGCAAGAGCACATTTGCTACATGGCTTCGTGCTTGTGGCCGGGCGATGTTTAATCCTTCAGCGATGGTGGTCCACGGTGATCGTGATCGAAGTTTCAAGGCAGCGTTGGGTTTTTTAATCTTTCACAATCTCATGACGCTGCTACTGGGGATCGGCGTGTTGGTGGTGATTATAACGATGATCGACGCTTCATCCCGTGGAGTGGATGTGATCGTTAAAATACTTACCTCTTTGGGCATGGTGATCGGTGGGAGTATATGTGGCATTTTATTTGTGGTGCTCATCTGGACAGCAATCACGCATGGCATATTATGTCTGCTGGGAAAACCTTCTGGACGTTTTACCGACACGTTTGAATGTCTGAGTTTCGCGAGTGGGGCAGCGGTCTTGTCCGCGATTCCATTTTGCGGTATTTACGGTCTTACGTGGGTGGGGGCGATCTGGTGGCCCATCAGTGCAGGGATCATGCTTGCCAAGCGACATCAGATGAAAACACTGCGTACGATGCTTGCAGTGTGGGGCTTGCCGTTGATCCTGATAATCGCCTTGGGAGGCGCTATCGGTTACGGCATCTATATCTCAAGACAAAACATGGTCAACATTATGGCAACCCGAGCATCGTGTGCGATCATCGGTCCAAAGATTCTTCAACAAGTTAATGATGATCAAACCATCGGACCAAGACATGTGGGTATCTACATGGTTGATACCTCCATGCTCGGTCTTGAATTCCAAATCAATGACGTGAGTCTCGATAACTGGCATGGCGGGTTCCAAGAAGGTTTCAACGAACTGAGTTCCGTTTTTAATCAAGAGACAAAGGACATCAAACACGCACATCAGAAGCAACTGCGTGCTGCGATCGAAGCCTTGCCACCGCAGGAGGGGCCGGGTTATCGCTTCGGATCGATGCTCTTTGTCTACAACAAGGTAACTATGGGAAAACTAGACCCGAATCTATGGTTGATAATCTATTGGCCGCGTCAGAGCAAACCTACCCAGCGACTGGTATACAAGGCGGACGGCACAGAAGAGCGGATGTCTACAGAGGAATTGTTAGAGAGACTTGAAGAACAGAATACGTTGCGAAGAAAACTGGCTTTGCCGGAGATTAAATCACTCGATGAGATTCGGATCGTACCAATCCCCACGGTCTACACCTACGGTGATCATGACAAATATCCGGATCAGTGTAACCTTGCCAGCCAAATACTGGGCATTGAACGTAATGATGGACAGATCGGGCCCGACCATGTATTGCAATTGATTGTGAATGAGACGCTATCCACAACTTTATTGTCCTTGCGATGGGTTT
>DLCK01000028.1:0-172772 GCA_002480565.1 Phycisphaerales bacterium UBA7800
AACACAGCCGCTCTGCGGTAAAAAATGCCTTGTCTGCTTATTTCGTGTTAAAACACAATCCCACATCATGCCAAAGGCAGTGAAAATGTTTTATCTAATTCCTCGACGGGGCGGGCGACCAGGTCGTAGTCGGAGTGGCCGACAATACGACAATGCACCAACTCGCCGGGGACAAAATCACGGTTGGATTGAATATAGGTTACCGCATCAATGGATGGTGCCTGCTGATATGTCCGGGCTGTGTATAGTCGCGTGGGGGCATCAGTGACACCTGCGGTTTGTGTACCTTGGATTTGTGATTCCTCTTCGACAAGTACATCAAACTCCGCGGACTCCTGGGCTAAATATTCATTGCGTTCAAAGACCACTTCCTGCTGAGCGAGCATCAATTCTTCGATGCGATTGTCAATCACATCCTGTGGGATCGCGTGGTCGATGTGCTGCGTGCCTGCAGGTGTTCCCGGTTCAGGGGAATAGCCAAAGACACCCATATTTTCAAAACCAAAATCCTTGACGAATTGGACCAACTCTACGTGCTGTTGATCAGTCTCGCCCGGGTAGCCGGTGATGAAGGTGGTGCGGATGGTCATGCCCGGGATGCGGTCGCGGAGTTTGTCCAGCAAGGTTTCAATGAGTTTGCGTGAGGTCTTGCGACGCATGTTATCCAGCACGGTGTCGTTGATGTGCTGCAGGGGGATGTCGATGTAAGGCAGGATATTCTGCAACGATGCCATGCTGTCGATCATCTTGTCGGTGAAGCATGATGGGTAAGCATACATCAGTCGCAGCCATGCACCACCTTGTTCACCAGCAAGCTTGTCGAGTTCCTTGAGCATGCCACTGAGTCCGGGTTTGTAACCGATGTCGTTGCCGTAGCTGGTGGTATCCTGGCCGATGAGGTTCAGTTCAAAGGCGCCGTCTGCCATGAGTTCACGCGCTTCATTGAGAATCGCATCGACAGGCTTGGAACGCATCTTCCCACGGATGGAGGGGATGGTGCAGAATGCGCAGTTTTGATTGCAGCCTTCGGAGACGCGCAGATAAGCATAGTGCCTGGGGGTCAGTCGCAAGCGTGTTGCGTCGGACTCAAAGTAGCCACGACCTTCAATGCCCCGGTGTTCCTTGGCGACGGTGGCATTGGCTGCGATGCTTGAGTAAATCGGTAGTTCAACGCCGATGTCCTTTTGGGTTGGGCGACTGCCTCGGACGGCTTCGACAATACGGTCACGGTCAAACACACCGATCATTGCATCAATGTCCGGACACCATTGGAGCATCTTGGCGCGATGGCGTTGGACCAGACAGCCTGCGACGATGATCCGTTTGATCTGTCCAGCTTTTTTGAGTTCCGCAGCGCGGTTGATCTCTCCGACCGACTCATCCTTGGAGGCTTCGAGAAAGCCACAGGTATTGATGACAATGGCATCGGCCTGGGTTTCATCGCCGATAGGCAGCAGGCCGTCTTCAGCGAGCAGCCCGAGCATCTTCTCACTGTCCACAAGGTTCTTGGGACAACCCAGGCTCACAAAGGCGACGGTGTCGATGGTTTGATTGTCAGGTTTCTGCGTGGCAGGCATGGCGGGTCTCAAATGGGATGGCTCAGCCACAGAGATACAGAATCACAGAGCCCGGAAAGTCGATAGCTCTGTATTGTCTGATCTGTGTGTCTTTGGGCCTCTGTGGTTAAATGTTTCGACTCTGATATTGGTAAACAGATTATTTCAAATCAATGGTGTCCAACTCGATACCGTGGACTTTGACACCGGACTTCCAGGTGTTGGGCAGTTTCTTGATGTCCGCCAATTCATCAGCTTTGACGTTGATGACTTGCTGCGTAAAGCTGCTTGTTGAATCACTCTGCTGATACATTTCGTCAATTGCCTGGTCAGGCCAGATGCTCTGGTCACAAAGCAGACTGAAGTTGCCTTGTGGCGTGGTGTATTTGATGACGTACAACTTGTGAAAACCAAACATCAGTGCAGGTGAAGCATCGTCGGAAAGCTTGGCCAACTCACGGGTGATGACCGGCTGAAGTTTCTTTGCTGCACTGGTTTGTGCTTGTTGGAGCAAGGTCAATGCTTCTTCGCCGAAGCGTTCACGGAACATAATCACGCCAAGTTCTGAAGGATGTTTCACGAAGGTGTCTTCGTAGGCCTGTTCGATGCGATCATCATTACGAATCCAGTGATATAGACGGCGAGCGATGAAACTGGCAGGCCGGGTTGAGTAACGGGCTGCATAATTTTTCAGGTTCAATGCGACTGCTTTATCCGCTGCGAGAATCCCGCGGCGAGCATCGAACATGGCTTTACCCGATGCGTCATAACCCAGATTGGTGATGGCCGCGGGATAGGTTCGGTTGATGCGATATTGCATGATGCGATTGCCTACGACAAGGCGATCAATGCGGTTGTAACGGGTTTGCTGCAACAGCTTCTGAGCTGAGTAGGTCGCGTTCTGCGGGTAAGCTTGAAGCAGGGCATCAATAGCCATCGCGCGTGGGGCAGCGGCCTTGGCGTAACGGACAACATCATACAAATCGGATTTACCTTCGCGTGGTGCTTCCTTGATGATGATGCGAATGGCCTGAGCAATCATCGCAAGGTTGGCATCATTGATTTGGTTAAGCACGATCCGAGCGTCATAGACCGTGCCGTTTTGAACCAATTGTTCCATGGTGGGCAGAGGCAGCGTTTTTTCAGCAGGCAACTTGGCTTTGACACGCTTGGCTGGGGTGAATGTACGCTCGGAAGCGGTCACCTGATGGCGACTGCTCAAAAAACCATCCGAAGCAGAGAGACTGCTGTTGGACACTATTTGCTGTGATACTTCCGGTGACACGGTGGATTGCTTTTGAGCGGCAGCAGGGCTGACAGGCGATGCGACTGCTGTATCAGTTGACTTGGCAACAGGGGCAGGTTGTGGCAAGGGGGTTGCAACTGGCTTGGCAATTGGTGCAGGAGCAGGTTGGGCGACCGGTTTGGTAACAGGTTGAGGATCTGGTGTAGCCACTGCAACAGTGGGTGCTGGGCTATCGACCACAGGTTCTTGTTGGACAACAGGCATCGGCTTTGGAGCGGGCTGAGGCTCTGCAACTGCGACCACAGGTGCGGGGGTTGGCTTAACGACTGGCTCAGGAGCAGGTTCTGATGTTGCCACGGTGACTTGTACCGGTTGAGGCTTGGCCTCGGGGGCAGGTGCAGGTGTCGGTTTGGCGATCGGTGTGGGTTCGACAGCAACGGCAACAGGTTCAGGTTCAGCCATGGCAGTTGGAGCCGGCGCAGGCATTGTCTCTGCAACGGCCTTGGGTGATTTAAGCTGATTGGGTTTGACACCTTCACCAGAATGGCTTGAACGGAATGCCATGTATTCCATTTCAGCATCCTGTGCGTTTAACGGGGTCGGGTCCTGTTTTTTTGTAGACGAGGATGTACATCCAGCCATGACACATAATCCAACGACTGTGCCGGCTCCGATTTGTTTTAGCATCTCCAACATCTGCATTCTTATCCCTTGTGCTGCTTTGGGTCATGAGTTTACTGACTGCCTGAAGCTCTCAGGCAGGTTCATATGTCTGCACACTTTACCAGATTTATTGGCATGACTCGAACAATCCCTGCCATCGAATCGGAGAGTTTTTAACAAAATCGAAGTATGGGCTTGAATTGCAACGATAGAACGGGTTAAATATCAGTAGTACGAATCCGATCTGATGACTGACTGTAACCGTCAGCTCCACCACTTGGGAACTCAATTTGATCCACTGACCTGACAGGGCAGCGCAATGTGGTTATTCTCTTGCGGTCAAATTGCTACGTAACGGCAAGTCGCACCAGGCTGTTACCCAGTGTTTGAAAAAGATCGTTTTCATGTCGGATATATCTTGCCAGTCCAAAGACTGCTGGATCTGTCCCCCATGCTGACATTTGAATCAATGACTGATGCCGGCCCGCCAAGCCAGTCATCACGTTGATTGTTATTTGTTACTGCATGAAGCATCGACATCGTAAACTCCTCTGTACGCGTCAACGAATGATTGACGGGATACGCTTTAGGGAGCCCGATATTGGGGCAAGAAATTGTCATTTTTCGGGTGATCGACCGGTAACGTACCGACGATGACCCTCTATTGATATGCGATTTGGCTCTGAAATTCACAGCCAAACGCCAAATGTGATGTAACACTATGAACGTATTTAACGGTATCTTTGAGCAAGGTAAGAAGTCAGATGGCCGAGTCCGCGAAATGAACAACACGCTCATTTCAGACCCAACCGATCCAGTGCTTCCACACCATCTCATCCAGAAGTACAACCTCAAACCCGGCATGCGACTTGATGTTAAACTCGGCAAGCCCTTTGGTGGCGCCAATGCCAATAACAACCGTAACAACGGTGGCAAAAAGGGACGCTATCAACGCAACAATCGACCGGCCAAAAAACTGGCCATCGCGCCCAATGCACTGGTCGTCAAAGACATTCTCAAAATTGAAGACCTTGAGCCCGAAGCCTATTTCGAATCGCTCAATGACCGACGTTTTGAAGACCTCACCAGTATCGACCCACAACCACGGATCACACTGGAATATCCCGGATGCCCGCCTTCATGCCGACTCATTGACATGTTCTGTCCCATTGGTTTTGGGCAGCGTGCCATGATTGTCTCCCCACCTAAAGCCGGTAAGACGACATTGCTTCAGCAGATCGCATTTGCCATCGAAAAGAATCATGACAATGCTGAAGTCATGGCATTACTCATTGATGAACGACCTGAAGAAGTCACCGACTTCCGACGCAACGTGCCTTGTACCGTCTTGGCCAGTTCCAATGACCACACCACCGAACAGCATGTCGCTTTGGCAGCACTCGCCATCGACCGTGCCCGTCGTAAAGTCGAGCAAGGTAAGGATGTCGTGATCCTCTTGGATTCGTTGACCCGTGTCGGTCGTGCGTTTAACAATGCCCCCGGCGTTGCCAACTCCGGCCGGACACTTTCCGGTGGTATGGACTCCGCTGCCATGGCGATCCCCAAGCAAATTTTCGGCGCTGCCCGGAAGTTCGAAGAGGGTGGTAGCCTTACCATCATCGCCACCGCACTCGTCGACACCGGCAGTCGTGGTGACCAGGTCATCTTCGAAGAGTTCAAAGGCACCGGCAACATGGAACTGATTCTGGATCGTTCCATCACCGAAAAACGTGTCTTCCCTGCCATCAACCTTGCTGCATCAGGCACCCGCAAAGAACACCTGCTCATGCCCGAACCGGAGTTGGAAACCATCAACGCCCTTCGTCGCCGATTGCTGAACATGCCACCCGTCCAGCAGATCGAACAACTCCTCAAAGCCTTGGAACACTTCAAAACCAATGCGGATTTGGTGGGTATGAACCAGCCTGCGTGATTGTGGATTTTATGGTTGAATCGGATAAGGCAATTTTTTACCGCTGAGGCGCAGAGGTAAGAGAGAAATCAGATGAGATGGCTGTTACTGATTGTCATTGTTGTATCGCCAGCTTTGTTGTATTTGGTTTTGCTTTTACTCTGTCCGTTTTGGCGTAGACGATGTCCTAGATGCAATAAAACATCATTAAAATGGCTCGGTGGATATAAGTGGGATGGGAAAAAATGTGGTGGTTCAATTTGTTTCTATGAATGTCAGAACTGTCATTCAAGATTAAAATATGATCTAAAAAATTACGTTGATGCAAATGAGCAAGAATGGCAGAAGCACGCAATAAGAAATGAATATAAATCCGATCTCTCTTAACTCTGCGTCCTCTGCGTCTCCGCGGTAAAACTGCCTTACCTGTCTTTCTCATCCGATCTTGGCGCCCATGGCGTCTTGGCGGTAAAACAGATTCAATCCAACAAAATCCACCATACACCTTTGACGAATTTGCCTCAGTCGGTACACTGTGGGATTGTTTGGGTGAGTTGTCCGTTGCGGTTCGAATTCGAGGAATTTGACCGCAAGCGATAAGCTCATCCAACTGTTTATAACAACACAACATCCATGAATCGGAGTTGACTTATGTTTTTGACTGGCATTGCTGACGAAGCGGGTAAGGACATTCACACGCAGATCAAAGCGCACAAGGAATTGGGCTGGGACAAGATCGAGATTCGTCTGATCAACGGCGTCAACGCATCCACCCCGGCTTTGGATGAAGCAGACTTTGATGCGGCCTTGGCTGCCATCACCGAAGCAGGACTCACCGTCGCTGGATTCGGCTCAGCCATCGGCAACTGGTCACGCCCCATCACCGCGGACTTCAAAACCGACCTCGAAGATCTCAAACTCGTCATCGGCCGGATGAAAAAATGTGGTGCCAAGTACGTCCGCACTATGAGCTGGGTCCAGAAGGATGCATCCGACGAACAGTGGCGTGATGAAGCCTATCGTCGTTATGCCGAGATGGCCAAGATGGCAGAAGAAGCAGACATCATCCTGCTCTACGAAAATTGCACCGGCTGGGCATCCGAAGGTGCTGACCGCATGGTCGAGTTCATCAAGACCGTCGATTCACCCAACGTCAAAATGCTCTACGATCTGGGCAATGTCATCGGGCACGGCGAACCCGATGCCTGGAAGTTTTACCAGACCCTTAAGCCCTACATTGAATACGTCCATATCAAGGATGCCAAGTTCAAGGGCGATCATGTGGCTTCCAACGACTTTACCTATCCCGGTGAAGGCGATGCACTGGTCCCCAAAATCCTCAACGACATCATCGGCAGCGGTTATGACGGCCCGATCTCCATCGAGCCGCATGTGGCCACCGTGGTGCATGCCGGCGGCGGCGAAGCATCCGCTGAAGACCTTTACACCGCATACATCAAGTATGGCAGCATGGCGCAAAAACTCGTCGATGACGCAGTCGCAGCCAAGGCCTGAAGTAAATTGAAAACGTCCAACTTTGACAACTGCTCATCGCTTATGGGCAGTTGTTTTTTTTCGCAATCCGGACGAGCATGGAAAAAGTTTTGTACTCAATGAGTACATGTAAAAAAAGTCAGCCACACCTGTTGCTGATGTGGCTGACTTGTGTTTATTTTCACATGTCATGTGACATGATTGTGATTGGAACTTTCTCAGGTCAATCGAACTTCTGGGCAAAGGATGCAAATCCCATTGCGATGAAGATCAGAAGCATGGCTCCAATTAGCAGCGCAGCTCCCGGCGTCATGACCTGTAACAGCAGGTTGTAGAATCCGGCTGCCAAGGTCAGTACCCCAAGGATACTGAGCATGCCTGAGACCATGTATAACGTCATTGCTTTAGCCAGTTGATGGATTTCCGATTTGGCCAATCGACCTTCAGCTTCAACTAACTCGGTCATTTTTACAGCCAATAGTCCCATATGCTTTAGCACAGCTAAACTCACTTTCTATCTCGATCAACAAAGTCAATGACGCTTGGTCATTTAGTGACGGTTAAGAAATGTTGCAGCCAGAAAACCAGCGCCAGCTGCAACCAAGGTTGTTGTGATGGGACGCTCACGGACTTGTTTTCGAGCCCGTTTGAGTCCCTTGGTTATCTCGTGATTAGCCTTGTCCTTGACTTCGTTAAAGGTCTGTTTGCTTTCGTCAACAACTGTATTTGAGATTTGTTCAAGATCCTCTTTGATCGTGAACAGATCGCGTTTGAGTGTTTTGATTTCTTTGCGGATATTTGAATTGTTTTGGTTACCGACCATAGTATGTATCTTTCTTCTTCTATGTAAAAATGTTTGAGTTACATTAGTAAACATTGTTGGTGTTTTTGTAATTATTAAAGGCTTGTGACGAATTGAGCGCCACTTTGTTCAAAGGTCTCGCAAACCTGTGATTGCATCTCTGCATCAATGTTGACACCAATCAGAACGCCGCCTTCATGGATTGCGTGTTCAACCTGTTGGATTTGTTCCTGGGAGATACCCAACGCAGATAAGCCACCTAATGCATGGTCATCTGTTGCACCCAATCGGCCTGCGGAGACCGCGGTAATCAAGGGGCCTGCACCGATGATGCCATGATTTTCACCTGTAGCCGTACCAATAGCAGACATATTGGCCAACAGGATATTCATTTTCATGCCTTTAGGAGTAGGCGATTGTGAATTCATATCACCAATGGAAGTTACATCGTTTGTAAAACCATTAAGGTTGATATCTTCATTGGCTATGATACTAATCGCATCAGCAGGGACATTCATTTGATGCAGTACATCAAGTACCTGCGATGCAGCTTGCGAGTCAGGCATCATGGCAGTAGCAATATTTTGCATGACAAATTCCTTAAATCTAGTTAAAGGTCTGGTGCAATAGGTTTGATCCAGATTCAAATTATTGTGTCGATTTGCCACGTGCCAGGCCCATGACCAAAGACACAAGAAAGATAATCAGAAACAGGTAGAACAGGAATTGTGCAATACCTGCAGCCGCTCCGGCTATGCCTCCAAAACCAAACAGGGCAGCAATGATAGCAATCACAAAAAACATTAAAGCGAATCTCAACATGTCATTTTCCTTTCAATGATTATTTGACTTGTTACGAACATGGGGACTGATATGCAAGCCTCGTGCCAGTGTTGGAAATAGCCGTTATTTTTCGTAAATAGCTGGTTTTGTCCTTGTTGAGCCATGTTTTATAAAGGTCAAAAAGGTTTGTTGTTGTAAATTTTACATGCTTGTGTGTAAAAATTACCGACTGTTTTTTTACCTTAGATCGAAAGTGTGAAATTTTTTCCGACTTGATGCTGATATTAACTGGCACAGCCTTTGCATAGATATCTACAGACGTTGAGTATGAAAGCAGGATATGACATTCAATCAATCTAATTTGATCTGCCCCAATCCCAAGGCTATATCAACACGTGATGTTTTGGATCACGATGTCTTTGATTTGGAAGATAAACAAATCGGCGTTGTGAGTGATGTGGTTTTTGAAGCCAATAACGGGATGATGGCTTATGTCAGCATATCACTTCAAAATAGTCGCCGATTAGTCGTGCCTTTTGAAGCAATCCTGATTAATCCGGATGATGGTCGAATTCAACTGAAAATGTACAGTGAATCGATAATCTTGTTTTAAATTAATGAATTAACTGGTAACTACTATTGAAAGGGAAATATGATGAAATTGAATATTTACAGCAAAATGATGTTAAGTCTATTGGCATTGGTTGGCTTGTTACTCACGGGCTGCAATACCATCGATGGGATGGGCGAGGATATTGAAAAGGGTGGTGAGCATATTCAGGAAGCTGCAGAGTAAGACATACGAATTGTGTGTCTCTTGAATCGATTGAATTTTGAAAGGTATAAATATGAAAATTTTGAAAACAATGATCGTAATGATGATGTTTGGGTTTGCTGTTGTCACTTTTTCGGGGTGTGATAACGACGGTCCGCTTGAAAATGCTGGCGAAGCGGTAGATGAAGCTGTTGAAGATATGAAGGATTCTGCCCAAGAGGCTAAGAATGACATGCAGGATGCGGCTGATGATGTGCAAGATAAAATGGATTGATGTTTGACTTCAAAATATGATTCTAAGTCGCAGCCTGCAACTGGTGGGCTGCGGCTTTTTTTTACATTCAAATATTTAATATACTCTTCATTTGTATATCTATAATTAAATCGATTCATATTTTTGCAGTCGGTTGTAGAGTGTCTTGACGCTAATCCCTAATTTTTGTGCAGCCAGCTTCCGGTTATTGTCACAATGTTTAAGTGTAGTGAGTATTAATTGGCGGTCTGCTTCTTCCAATGTGGTGCCGACTTTAATGATGACAATATCGTCTTGTTGAGCGATTATAGATTCAGGTTTTGGCTGAGGTTCTGTATGGGTATCTTTTATGTGTTGCGTTACAGCATGAACATTTGAAACTGTATTTGATGGTTGGATATTCGGGTTTGTTTCAGAATTGCTTTCATCAATCAATTGGACCAGTACACTCATGTCAATCGTATTTTCTTCGAGAATGAAAGATCGTACCATCATATTTCTAAGTTGGCGGACATTACCTGGCCAATTGTAATTGAGGATGCGCTGTTCACCGACTGTTGAAAGTGTTTTGTGTTGATTTTCTGACTTGTTGAGATCGGTCAGGAAATGGTTTGCCAGTAGCAGTACATCATCACCACGATCAGAGAGTTTGGGCAGATTCATCGGGAAGACTGCCAGTCGATAGTGAAGGTCTTCGCGGAGTTGTCCCTCTTCTATGGCCTGCATTGGGTCTCGGTTAGTGGCAGCAATCACGCGGACATTGAGCTTGATGGTTCGATCCGAGCCGATACGTGTCACAGCACGTTCTTCCAGGACACGAAGCAGTCGAATCTGGGCTTCAATGGCCATCTCGGTGATTTCATCAAGAAATAAGGTTCCGTTTTGAGCTTGCTCGAATACGCCTTTGCGTGTCTTATCTGCCCCGGTGTAGGCTCCCTTTTCACAGCCGAAAAGTTCACTTTCAATGAGGCTATCTGGGATCGCGCCGCAGTTTACAGCCACGAATCGCTTGGCACTTCGTTCTGAACGATTATGGATGGATTTGGCCACCAGTTCTTTACCGGTACCACTTTCACCACAGATTAAAATGGTGGCATCTGTTGGTGCGGCCTTGGCGATTTGAGTGTAGACCTGCTGCATCGGAGTTGAACTGCCGACGAGTAATTCAAATTTCTGAGCTTTGGGTTTGCGCCGACGGCTTCGTTTTTCAGACTTGATCACTTGTCGGAGCAGAACAGAAAGCTCTTGAAAATTCAAAGGAGTTTGAAGTAGGTGTATATAGTCAGAATCAGCAGTGGCGAGTAATTTTTTAGTTTGTGGATTCTTGGAAATCAACCCAAGGTGAATCGTCAATTTGCCAGTGACACGCAAGACAAAATCCAGCAGGTTGGATTGGATTAACTCACAGTTGACTAACAGGACATCAGGTTTGAAAAGACGTGCCTGGTCTCGAATATCTTCAATTGAATCATGCGTCTGAGAATCAAACCCCAGTGTTTCGGTTGTAGCGATCAGGCTCTGGCATTCGTGCCGATCGGGTGTGATGATCAAAGCTCTGGGGTTGGGCATGGTGCTCCTGGGCGTTATACAGCCGCATTAAGGTTTGAACACCGATTGTACTATTAATCGCACAATTGCCCAAGTATGTAACTTCTGTAATGAGACAAGATTGTGTCAATTGGTGGTTTCTGGTATATGAAAATTTTTGGTATGCAGAGCTTAAAACAGTATTCGATTTACTCGTTGAATAGTCACTGACTTTGATGGTTGCTAGATTTATTTTGTCATTAATACATGGCCCAATCCTTGACCCAGGCAAATTGATGCCTACTATTTTAAGATATAAAATCGATTCGAGAACCGATATGAGAACACCGACGTCTTCTGATCTTCAATTGGAATCAACCAGCGAAACTTCCGTCCGCATCAAGGACGTGGCCAAGCGAGCCAAGGTTGCGCCCTCGACCGTTTCACTGGCACTATCGGGCAATGGTTATGTCAGCGACAAAATGCGGCAGCGGATTTTGCGTGTGGCCAATGAAATGAACTATCGCCCCAAAATGGCGGCCCGACTTCTGCGTGCACATTCGACGGGCTATATGGGCTTGGTCATCAATGCATACAAAGCCGATGCGCTGCGTAGTGGAGCCAGCAGCACGGACTACCGGCATGTCGGATGGCAGATCACCAGTTTTCTCGAAGCCTGTCGAAACGAAGGTGTCCGGCATCAAGTCGAGGTCATCCAAACACCAAGTCAAGAGCATAAAGGCGTCTCCGAACTCATTGAAGGTGGCATGATCGATGGGGCGGTCATCAGCGGTATGGTTGAAAGCGATTGCCCCCTGGGTGACCTGCTTAGAGACAAACCACAATTCCCATGGGTCAGCTTTGACGAACCTGCCGATCACTGCGTCCTGTCGGCGAGCGAACAAGGTGTTGAGCAGGCATTTCAGTACATGGCAGCATTGGGCCATCAACGCGTCGCAGTGACTTTCGGTGATGTGAATTGTCTGCAACATGCTCAGGTCAAACAGGGGTTCGACGCCGCGGTGAACCATTTTGGTTTAATCACCAAGCCCAATTGGATCGCTCAGTTTCAAGGCTCATTGACTCCTGCATTGCGTAAAGAAGAAACGCAGTGGGTTCAAAAATTATTATCCGCAAAGGATCGCCCGACTGCTATTTTTTGTGGTGGGATAGGTACCGCTGCCATTGTGATGCACACCGCAGCCTTGATGGGGATTGATGTGCCAACGCAGTTAAGTGTCATTGCAATGGGCTTTGGTGTGGATGCATCCTCGCATGCGCCGGTTCCCACGATCGTGGAACGGGATCATGTGGCGATGATGGCAGCAGCCATGTCAATGCTTCGTGTGCGCTTGCAAGGTCGATCCGTTGAGCAACCCGTTCAGCGTTTTGTCCCCAATCTCATTCACGGCCAAACCGTGGATCGTGTCAGCAAATAAAACCATTTGTCTTGATTCATACGGAGAGATAAACGATGCCAAAGCTCATGAAGCAGTTTGAAGTTCAACGGACAAATCGTAAGCATCACGCATTTACGCTCATTGAATTGCTTGTGGTGATTTCCATCATTGCTCTATTGATTTCAATTCTCTTACCTGCCCTGGGTTCGGCTCGTGAAGCTGCTCGAAAGATTGAATGCATGTCGCGTGTTCGCACTTTGTCATTCACCAATTACACCTATGCTCAGGATTACAATGACCATTGGGTGAACTACCAAATCAGTGGCGGTGCAAGTTGGGGAACACAGTTTGCAACTTACCTTGGGACAACTTCGCTGTTGATTCCCGGCAAGTCATGGTCGCAAGCATGGCATTATTGTCCGTCACAGCAAACCAATGCCAATGGTTATAACGGAGTCCTCAACTATCCGGATTATCTGGCTTACAACCAATACTTTGGATGGCATCATGGAACGCATCCAGAGGAGTATACGTGGGTCAAAGTCAATCAAGTCGTGACGCCGGTGAAGACCACCATGTTTGCAGATGGTTATGCGCGAAACAGCTATTCGCAGAACAATTATTATTACCGTCACTTTAGTTTCATCCAAGAGGATAAACACAAAGGTGCTGCCAACTACGCCTTTGCCGATGGTCATGCCCAAACCATTGACGGTGTTACCGCAGTGGAACTGAATAACGACACCTACGGCTCGGGCCAATTCCCATTTATCAAGCCATTTTAATCGAATTTGAAGGTTGAATGATGAAAACGACTTTGCTGATTTCGCTACGTCTATGGGTCTGTCTTTGTTGCGCGATCATATGCATACAAACGCCTCACGTTGCAGGGGAACTTGCTTCCGTCGAATGTCTGCCTCTGGACAAGTTCGACGAGTACTTACCTGCCGACTCCTTGCCACATCCCTGGCATACCATCGGCAAGTTGGATGACCAGCAATCCGTCCTGCTTCAGACCTGGGCCGAGTCGCGCATCACTGGTAACTTGATTTCCGGCAAAGGTGTTGAAATTCTCGACACGACAAAGACGGACGGGCAGGGCATTGGCTTTGGGATGAATTTTATCCAACCGCCAGTCGGCCCGGTGATGTTCACCTTTGATTACCAAGTCAACGCTCGTGCTGGTGATTACAAAACGATGCAACTGTCGATGACGCTTGGCCGTGGCACGGACACTGCGATTGAGCTTCGTGCTTCCTTTGCCAAAGGGTTGTTACTCAAAACACAAAAGGGTGATTGGGTCAAAATTGCTGACTGTGCAAAGCAGCAATGGTATCACGTAGCGATACTCGGCAGGACGGATTCTGAGGATGTGAAAATCGCAGTCACAGCGCATCCGTCATACAAAAAAATTGGATACCCGAGCATCGGGACACCTGCTGCCTATGTGGATTACAAACTGCCCAAAGCATGGGGGCAATCCACTTATGTGCAATTCACATCCATCGCGCCAGCATCAGCGACCGGGGCATGGAATATTGACAATGTCTGCCTGCTTGGTGATGTCACTGCGGATCGCTCAGCATTCTGGCCGTTTAAGTCGGAGATGAAAAATGTGATCCATGGTAAGCGTGTGTTTGCGTATTACTTCCCACCGTTCTCCGCCAATCGTGCGACCAAAGATTCCAAACTCAATTGGCCTTACGTCGATGATCCGACACTCAGTTGGGTGTTCTGGAGTTGGTTGAATTTTACCAACGATCTGGACTACCGCCGTTGGACTTCAGGCAGCAAGATGCAGTACATCGCCTATCCGCGTGTCCCGGTTCCCGGGCAAGATCGTTTTGCTGCAAAAGCCCTTGAAATGCAGGAAGAAGTCAAACTCGGCATGATGATGGGTATGGACGGATACATCATGGATTTTCATGTTCGTGAAGACCACGAAGAATGGAAATGGCTCAACGCAAAAAGTTTGATGCTTATGGATGCTGCATCAAAAACCGACGGCCAATTCGCCATCATTCCCGCGGTCTATTCAGCAGCAACAAAAAGTGGCACCAACGGTCAAGGTGATCAAGGTTACCCGGCTGAAAAATATTCATCCAGTCAAAATCTCCGTAAAGCCCTGCAACATCCAGGGAGCTTCAAATCCGAAGAGGGCAAGACTGTCATGAGCATGTGGCTTACCGAAAAACACAGTGCCAAGTGGTGGGGTAATGTCCTGAAAAATCTGGAGACAGATGGCATCCCCACGACACTCTTTGCACAGTTCAATTCCTATGGCAGGATCAAAGATTTCGCGGACGTTACCTACGGTATGGCACATTGGGGGCCGCGGACACCTGCTGAATATGGTTGGTATGAAGCTGCTCGTCCTTATGCCAAAGTGCTCGGTTATCCGATCGTTTCGCAAGACGTCCGAACGCGTGGTTCACAAGTCATGGGCGAAGCACAGAACAGTCGAACGCTTCGCAAACTCTGGACTGATGCGATTACAAAAAATGCAGATTGGGCAGTCATCAACACATGGTCGGACTATACCGAACATGCACAAATGCCTTCGACGGCTATCGGCTATACACTCTATGACCTCAATGCGTATTACACGCAGTGGTTTAAGACTGGCAAGCAACCAGCCATCATCAAGGATGCGCTCTACTACTTTTACCGACGACAACACACCGATGCACCACAGCTTCATGGGGTGCGTTGGAATGTACATGGCGGGGCGACAAACAACATTGAATTACTCGCGTTCCTCAAAGAACCCGGAACCCTGGTTGTCAAAGTCGATGGTAAAGAACATCGACAAAAAGCAGACGCAGGGATGACCAGTTTCATGGTGCCACTGCCGAAGGATAAACGTTTTGTCCCTTATTTTGCAGTCGAACGTGATGGCAGTGAAACACTTGGTGGTAACGGTCGCTACACCATCTATGACAAAGTCGACTATCCGAATCTGCTGTATCACAGTGGTGTGATCGTCAAGTGATTCTAGTTTGCACTATGTCAAAGGCATGGAAGTATTCCCGCTCAGGCGAGCCGTGTTGTGTCAACACGGGTTTGAGCAAAGCTCAAAATGAAAGCTATACCAAGAATGAATGTTGCTAAGTCCTTTTTGTTTTACTGTCGTCTACTCTTGATCGCTTGTGCCATACAGGGTGTAACGAATACCCCAGCCCACGCAGCGGAGGATAAATTAGCGACGACGGAGTTGCTGCCGTTTGATAAGTTTGATGAATACCTGCCTGGTGAAACCTTGCCTCACCCATGGCATACGATTGGCCAGTTCAGTGACAACTTGAAAGTCCTGTTACAACCTTGGGCCGAATCGCGTGTCACAGGCAATTTGTACTCCGGTAAAGGTGTCGAAATTTTCGACAACAGTCCAACCGATGGGCAAGGTATCGGCTTTGGCATGACCTTCACGCAAGCGCCAGTCGGGCCGATCCTGTTGGCGTTTGATTACCGCGTGGATAAGCGCGTTGGTGAACCTGACTCTATCAAACTTGCGGTACATCTTGGCCGTGGTGTGGAACATGGTCTTGAACTTTTGGCAACCGTCAAAGATGGTTTGCAGATCAAGACCTTCGATGGCAGTTTGTTGAAACTCTATGACTGTGAACCAGCACGTTGGTATCACGTTTCTGTCGTAGGCAACACGCAGTCTACGGATGTGAAAATCAGCATCACGCCACATACCAATCCCAAAAAAGTTGGCTTCCGTTCCATGCCCAAACCCGGTCCCTATGTGGATGTCAAACTTGCTCATTCTTTGGGGCAACCCACCGATGTCACGTTTACATCAGTTGCAGAAGCTAAGGCAACGGGAGCATGGAACATTGACAATGTCTGTCTTGCCGGTGAAGTGACATCGCCGCGTGAGCGTTGGTGGCCGTTTGTGCCTGACTTGTCGAATGCTGATCCCAAACGCAAGGTGTTTGCGTACTACTTCCCGCCCTTTGGTGCAGGTCGCATGGACGGTGATCCGACTTTGGGTTGGGCATTCTGGTCTTGGCAGAACTTGGCTTATGACTTGGATCCACGTCGTCGGGATGCCGGTTGCAAGATGCAGTACATCGCCATCCCCCGTGTGCCGGATTTATCTGGTGACAAGTATCGCGCCAAAGAAATTGAAATGCAGGAGGAAGTGAAACTCGGGCAGATGATGGGCATGGATGGTTTTATCATGGACTTTAACCATAAAACCGCTGGTGGCTGGAATTGGTTTAACATGATCGGGGATAAACTCCTCGATGCTGCTGCCAAAACCGATGGCAAGTTTTCGGTCATCCCTGCAATCTATTCCTCATCATCGGGCAGTGGAGTCAATGGTGAAGCTGACGCTGGCTGTACCCCGCAGCAGTATGCAGAACACGAGCGTACACTTAAGTGCCTCAAGCATCCGGGGACTTTTAAAAATGAAGATGGCAAAGCGGTCATGAGCATGTGGCTCACTGAACGGCACAGCCCCAAGTGGTGGTCCCAATCGCTGGACTTGCTGCAAAAGCAAGGCGTCCCCGCTGCATTGTTCACGCAGTTCAACTCAATGGGAAAGATCAAGGAGTTTTCACCCATCGCTTATGGCATGGGACATTGGGGCCCGCGTGCTCCGACGGATTATGGTTGGTATAAGGCAGCCAGACCCTACACCGATGTACTTGCTTATCCCATTGTCGCTCAGGATGCACGCACGCGCGGTGCCAGTCTCGTTGAAGCACAGAACAGTCGAACTATTCGCAAACTCTGGATGGATGCCATCACCATGAAAGCGGATTGGGCGGTGATCAATACTTGGACGGATTACACCGAGCAGGCACAGATGCCTTCGACTGCCATTGGGTTTACGCTTTTCGATCTCAACGCCTATTACACGCAATGGTTCAAGACCAGGAAGCAACCTGCGATTGTCCGTGATGTGCTTTACTACTGTCACCGTCGCCAACATACAGACGCGCCGCAGATGCATGGCGTACGTTGGAATTTTCACAAGGACATGAATATCAACGATTCGCCGGAGCATAACGAGATTGAACTGCTCGCGTTTCTCAAGGAACCGGGAACGTTGCTGATCAATGTCGATGGTAAAATACATCGTCACAAAGCAGACGCCGGTATCACCAGTTTTATGGTGCCACTGCCAAAGGACAAACGTTTCGTCCCGTATTTCGCGGTCGAACGTGATGGCAGCCAAGTCCTCGGTGGCAAGGGGCGGTACACCATTTACGACAAAGTCGATTTCCCCAATTTGTTGTATCACTATGGCGCGATTGTGAAATAAATTTGATCAACTCTCAGGCATCTGATCGGTTGGCGGGGTTTCTTCCTTCATGTGGACATAGGCCAGAGGATTGATGCGTTTGGGATCTTTGCCAAATAGGTCTCGCATGATTTTGACGACATGGGAATGCGCATTTTCAATAAAGAGCTTGAAGCTGTTCTGCGTTCCTGCTGCAGCAGTCCCCGCGACATAGAGTCCCGGAAGGTTGGTCTGCATGGTTGCTTCGTCGTAGGCTGGTCCGTGGTTAGGACCTTGGATGTGTACGCCTGCCTGTTTAAGCAGTGACGTGTCCATTTCGTAACCTGTGAGTAGCAGTACAAAGTCAGCATCGACCTGTTCAATGCCATCGACTGTTTGTAGCGTGACTGATCCTGGCGTGATTTGAGTGACCGTGGATTGAGGGTAAAACGGAATCTGCTTGATTTCAATAAGCCATTGGATTTCCGGTTGCAACCAATATTTGATACTCCGCTCGCTGAATTTTTCACCACGATAACTCATGCTGACTTTCGCGCCGGCACGGTGACAGCGGATGGCGGCTTCGACTGCTGAGTTCTTGCCGCCGACGATTAACAATTTCTGATTGAAATATTTGTGCGGTTCATCAAAGTAATGACTCACGTGTGGCAAGTCTTCACCGGGCACATTAAGCATCCGGGGTGAATGCATATCGCCGATACCACAGATCACATTTTCAGCTTGATAGGTGTCCTTGTCAGTTACCACTTCATATTGATGTGGGCCAAGGGAATTGATTTGGGTGACTTTTTCATAACAGTTGATCTTCAGTTGAAACTGCTGAACGATTGTTCGTAAATACGTCAGATATTCTTCTCGTGTCGCTTTGGATTGATCCACCGTTTGCAATGGGACGCCACAGATACTGATGCGATCCGGCGAACTGAAAAAATGTGATTGTCTTGGATACCAGCTGATGGTCTGACCGACTTGCCCTGCATCAAACTGTCGATATGTGATGCCTGCCTGTTTAAGATTGACGGCCAACTCCAGACCAATGGGACCGGCACCGATGATGATCGTGGAAACGGATTGTGACACTGACATACCTCCAGAATGGACCCGCAACAGCTTAACACAATATCATGGGGTTGAAAGTGTCAGATATTGAGATTGTCTGGCCTGAAATGTGATTGTTTTGTCTTGTTTTAAGCTGTTTGAACTTTTGCGTTTCAAATGCTTCGGCTGCTTCTGTTATAAACCGCTTGACCCTTTGATTGGGATGATGGACAATTGGTCTATTACCAACACGCCCTGTATCCCCCCAAATATCCGAGGTGAGTTCATTGCGTTTAAACCGCTTATTGTCGATTGCCATGTTGCTTTGTCTAGCTGCTCTGGTTGCATGTGAAACCAAGACACGCCAGCAACCTGACTCTGCGCCGCCACCAGCCCCGTTTATTGGTCCGCGGTTTCTGCATGGTTCGGTAGGGTCCATGGCAAAGCTCAGAGGTTATGAACCCCAACTGGTCTCCGGTTTTGGGTTGGTCGTTAATCTCCACGGGACCGGTTCAGCGGACGTGCCGGAATTTCTACGCCGTCGACTCATCAATGAAATGTCACGCAAGGGCATGGGTAATCCAAGACTCGATGCCAAGGCATGGTCACCTCGCCGCGTGCTAGCCAGTCGCAACACCGCTGTCGTCGCCGTCTATGGCCTGATCCCACCAGGTGCGGTCGTTGGCACCAACTTCGATATCTGGGTCAGCGCCCTGCCTCAAACTCAAACCACTTCATTACTCGGTGGCCGCCTGTTTACCACCGAACTCTCGCTGGATGGCACCAATCCCAATATCTCATTTTCCAAGCCCTATGCCAACGGATTTGGTGATACCTATGTGAGTCCCGTCACAACAGTCACCAGTGAATCACTCAAGTTCTCACACCAACGCACCGCCGTGATCCTCTCAGGTGGCACGGTTACCATGGACCGCAAATTGCAGCTTGTTCTTAACCAACCCAGTTGGGCACGCAGTCGACGGATCGCTGACCGTATTAACCAAATGTTTGAACGTGGTGCGATCGATCGGGATCAGACTGCCAAGCCCCAGACAGATTTACTCATTGATATTCATGTCCCCAAAAGGTATGCCGACGATGTGGAGCACTTCCTGGAATTAATCCAGCATCTCTATGTCCAGGGCGGCGTGGATTTCGAACCGATCCAGGCAAGACAGCTTGGCACCGTCCTTGAACAATTCCCGCATCAAGCCAATCGTGTTACCTTGGCGTGGCAGGCATTGGGACGAACCGCCATCCCGCCGATCCGTCACTATTACGATAATGCCAATATGACCGTGCGACTGGCAGCATTGGAAGCTGGCACCTTTCTTGAAGACGGTTTGGCAGTTGAACCCTTGGTGAATCTTGCCAATTCTCCAGATGTCCAGGTACGCACGCGCGTGGCCAGACTACTCGTTGAGCATCCACGCAGTGCCGCAGCCACCAATACCATTCGCCATCTGCTTAATGATCCAAGTGATCAAGTGGCCATCACTGCCTATGAGACGTTGTCCAAACGGCGTGACCCATTATTCATCCAGCGAAAGATCATGGGCGAGGGGACAGAGTTCAAGTTTATTCTTGATATTGTTGAAGCTCAGCGACCGCGTATTTACATCGGCCAAGGCAAGACGCCACGGATTGTGATCTTCAACTCATACGCAGGTTTCAATACCCCGGTGGTAGCTTCGCTGTGGAATAGCCGCCTGATGATCAAAGCCATGGAACCCCAAGCACCGCTGGAGGTTTACTACAGCCCGTGGATCGGCCCGGATGAAGCGGTCAAGGATGCCCAGATATTCAAGATCGCTCCAACCGTCGCCAATCTGGTCTTTCTGCTGGCGCAAAGTCAGTCAATCAACAACCCAACCAAGGGGCTGGCATTGGGTTACAGTGATGTTGTGGATGCCATTTACACCTTGGATAAGCAAGGTAAACTCATGAATAAGCTCATCTTCCAGGAAAATCCCTTGGCTGTACAAGTCCAGGAAGCCCGTAAGATTGAGTTCAGCCCATCACGTCCCGAAACGGCTGTACCTGGTCAACCTGACACCAATCTGGACCTCCCGACAGTCGGTCCTGATGCCATGGATAGCGGTTTGTCGCCATCATTGAGGCCGGAAATCGGGTCGGATCGTAACAATCAGGCAGCGACAAATGAAAAATCCCCAGCAGATTCCGGTCAATCCGGTATGGGCGCCGTGCCTTTGCCATGATATGATGTGATGGCTTGCGAACAGTGTTCGCAGGTGGTGCACGGGACTTGATCGTGCTATTGGGAATAGAGCTTCAGGGAAGAAGTGCTTCTTTGGGGATCGGTCACCATAGCCCAGCGATCAGGAATACGCATGCATCCTGAGTATCCGACAATTCAACCGGTGGATGATCCGCCGGCAACGCCTTGCGTTACATTTTTCGACATGGAGGTCGAGCCTATGCGTCTTGCCAAGCTCACCGTTTGTGGGTTTAAATCTTTCGCAGATAAAACCGAAATCATTTTTGACCAACCGATCACCGGCATTGTCGGTCCCAACGGCTGTGGTAAGTCCAATGTCGTCGACGCCATCAAGTGGGTCTTAGGCGAACAGTCCGCCAAGAGTCTCCGCGGTGGCGCGATGATGGATGTCATCTTCAATGGTTCATCCGCACGCAAGCCCTCAGGTATGGCGTCGGTCACCTTGCATTTTGAAAATCCAATCAACAAACCAACAAGTGATGGCGAATCACCCAAACGCACGCTCAATGTCGATGCGGATATGGTGGCTGTCACCCGGCAGCTTTACCGAGATGGTTCCAGTGAGTATTTGATCAACCGCAAGCGCGCCCGCCTGCGCGATATCCGTGAACTGTTCATGGACACCGGTGTGGGCACCGATGCCTACTCCATCATCGAACAGGGCAAGGTCGATGTCATGCTTCAAGCCAATGCCAATGAGCGGCGGCAGATTTTTGAAGAAGCAGCAGGCATCAGCAAATTCAAAGCCCGCAAAAAAGAAGCTCTCCGCAAACTCGACCGCACGGATAACAATCTCACCATCTCGCGTCAGCGTTTGGAAGATACCGAAAAACGGCTGCGCTCCGTGAAGATTGCTGCCACCAAAGCCAAGAACTATCAGACTTATGCGGATCGTCTGCGTGAATTGCAGATGCAGTATTACCTTGCAGATTATCACCGCCTGCAGACTCGCTTAGTCGAGGTGATGGAAACCTATATCCAGGCGCAAGCCGACCGTGATGCTGCAAACCGTAAGCTTGAAGAGCATCAGGAAGCCATCGAAACCGCACAGGTCGATGTGCAGGCCATTGCTGCTGAACAAAAGCGCATCGAGCATGACCGTCTGGGACGCAAGTCCGAAATGGAACAGTCTCAGCAACGTGCTTCCATGTCGCAACACACCCTTGATGATCTTAAGCGTCAGATTCAACGCGATGCCCAGCGACTCGAAGAGTTGGCCAAGCGTGCGACCGATCTGGAAGCTGAGCATCAACAGCAGATCGCCAAGGTTGCTGAGCTTGAAGAGGCTCAGAAATCCGCCTCTGCGAAGTTGGAAGAAGCTCAGAAAACGCACCGTGATCTGCAACATTCGCTCAACGAAAAACGTTCCGTGTTGGAAGACGAAAAGGCTGGCATTGTCAGCATGATGCGTCGCTCCAGTCAGTTAAACAACGAAATTAACTCGCTTGAAGCTTTCTCCAAAAACCTGGTCAATACTCGCGTCAAACTCGATGAACGTGCTGCGAATATCTCACAGGAACTTGAGCAACTGCTTAGCACCCGTGATGAAGCCAACAGCAAACTGGACTTGGCCAAAAATCTCATCGAAGAAGAGACCGCCAAAGTTGAGCAACTCAAGCAGCAGTCCGAACAACTTGGTGGCCGACAAAAGGAATTGACCCAAAAATTGGCCACCGCCAAGGAAGACCGCAGTGGTCTGACCTCACGTCGAAGTTTATTGCAGGAAATGCAGGATAAACAGGAAGGTTTGGCTGACCCGGTTAAAGCGATCCTTGCCCGCAAAGCTTCCCGCAAGTCCGGCGATACGGAACATACCTTTGACTTTGTCCGTGGCGTGCTCGCGGAAATGATCGAAACCGATGTCGATCATGCCACCATGGTTGAAGCAGCCCTTGGCGACTATCAGCAGGCTATGGTCATAGACCGCATGGCTGATCTGACCAACGATAATGAGGCTGTCTCGGCATTGGCCGGACGGGTGACCTTCCTGGCTGTCGACCAATTCGGCTTGCCCATCACCAATAAGACCGTCAAGACGCATGGCCAATCCTGCATCATGGATTTGATCCAGTTCCCCGCAGAAGTCTCGCCGCTGATCTGGCGACTGCTCGGACGTACGCTGATTGCTGACGACTTGGCGCAAGCCCGACAACTCCGTGAGCAGTTGCCCGATGGCTATCGCTTTGTCACCCGCAACGGTGAAATCCTGGAAGTCGATGGCAGAGTCCTCGCGGGTCCCACCGGCTCCAAAATGGGGGGCATGATTTCACGCCGATCCGAACTGGTTCAACTCCACGAACAGATTGCCAAACTCGACGAAGTCATCACCGCAGACCAGCAGCAACTCATCGAAGTCGATGATCGTGCAGCACACATTGAAAAGGTCTCCAGCGAACTACGCAAAGCCATCAGTGAAGCCAATACCGTCAAGATCCAACTCTCCTCGAAACTTGATAGTCTCAATTCACAGATCGGCAAGCTCGAAAAAGAACAACCCTCTCTGGCTGCAGAAACTCAGCAGATTCACAATCAGCTTAAGGAAGCTCAGGAAAAACGCGAAGGTCGCGCAGAGGAAGCCCGTAAACTCGAAGCCGACTCCAAAGCCCGTGAAGATGCGGTGACAGAACTCAACGCTGGCATCAAAGAGATCGAACAACAGGTCGAAACCGCCCGTGAGTCTTTGACTACCATCCGCGTTGAAGCGGGGCGTTTTGGCGAGCAGCTGGCATCATCACAACGACAAGTCCGCCAACTGGAAATCGCCCGTCAGGATGTCAAGCGTCAGCATGATCTGCTTGCCCAACAACATGAGCAGCATCAAGGTCGCATCGGTGATCTGGAAGCCACCATCACCCAGGCCACCGAGCAGGCTCAGACGGCCAAGGCAGCCATGCTCGAACTCGACACCGCTCTGGAAGAAATCAAAGTCCGTGCAGCCCAAGCCAAGGAAGCACTCAAAGCCGTTCAAGTCGAAGTCGATGGTATTCGCACGACTGTCCTTAAATTCGAGAAACAGATTCACGAACTTGAAATCGCCAAGCGTGAAGTCGAAGTCAAAATTGACAACGTCACCCAGCGCACTGTCGATCAATTGGAACTGGATGTCGCTGAAGCCTATCGCAATGCACTCAACGATTGGGAGCAGGCCAAGCAGGATGCACAGGAAGAACTCGAAGCTCAGCAGGTCGGTGCCAATCGTCTTAAACAGCTTGAAGACGAAGTGAAATCCGAAGAAGCATCCGATGATGATTTTGAAGACGAAAACGCCCCGCAGCAAGTCCAGCCGGATGCCGTCCCCAATCCATTTGAAATTGAATGGAAAGCGGTCGAAGCAGAAATCAAGGAACTGCGTGGCAAGATCGGTCGCCTGGGTAACGTCAACATGGACGCCATCGCCGAACTTGAAGAACTCGAAGGCCGTCACGATAACCTTGCTCAACAGGTTCAGGACATCGAAGATGCCAAGGAAGATTTGATCAAGCTCATTGATGAGATCAACGAAAAATCACGTGACCGTTTTGAACAGGTGTTTAACGAAATCCGCGAGAACTTCGCAGGTCAATCCGGCATGTTCCGCAAGATCTTCGGTGGTGGTAAAGCCGACATCTTCATGGTGCCCGACGACGAAGGTAATATTGATGTCCTTGAATCGGGCATCGACATCGTCGCCCGTCCCCCCGGCAAAGAACTCCAGTCGATTAGTCTGCTCTCCGGTGGTGAAAAAACCATGACCGCAGTGGCACTGCTGATGAGTATCTTCCAGGCCAAGCCCTCGCCATTCTGCGTACTCGACGAAGTTGACGCTGCACTTGACGATGCCAACGTCGAACGCTTTACCCATGTGGTCAAGAGCTTCCTGGATCACAGTCACTTTATCATCATCACTCACCATAAACGCACGATGGCATCCGCCGACGTGTTGTACGGCATCACCATGCAGGAACGCGGCGTCTCCAAACGCGTGAGCGTCCGCTTCGATCAGGTCTCCGGCGACGGCAGTATCGACGCCCAAGCCATCAAGGACGACAAGACTCCACAAGCCTATGATGATGAACCGATCACAGCCATCGAAGATGATGCGACGGACTCAGCACCGCAAAGTGAAGAACCCACCTTGGCCCAACAACTCGCCTCCATGCGTAAAGGCAAAGACGCCATCCGCATCGGCAGTGTCGGCCAGGATAAAGTCGAGCCTACAGGCGAGACATCACCGCAGACTGCTGATGTACAGGTATGATGCGATGGTTTGAAATCCAAAAATGAGATAACCCACAAGACCGTATTGCTGAATTGTGGTTCGTCATATCACCCGAAGGTCTCGGACGGTTTCGCGTTCGATTAAGGTGTAGGGGACGAGTACTTCTTGCGATGGTTTTTCGTTTTGGATCATTTGTTCCAGGCAGTTGATCGCTTGATTGGCCATGCCCGTGAAATCCTGTTTGAGCGTGGTGTGCTGAGGCAGGTAGTATTCGGACATCTGCTGGATTTCCTGTGAGATCAGTGACATGTTGGTGGGGATCAGACAGTTAAACAGATTCAGGATGTAGGCAGCGATAACGCCTGAATCCTCGCCGGGGCAGATGATGGCGGTGACTTCATGGCGGACGAGTTTGCCAATCGCTTCGTAGTGGTCGGACTTGGTGATGGCATGTTGAATGATCAAATCACTGGGTGATAAACCCAACTCGATACCGACGTCTTTAAAGGCTTGCTGGCGATAGTTGGCGCAATAGGTGTCGCTGACCCCTTTGGTAAACATGCCGATGCGTTTGTGGCCACGATCCACCAGATGCTTGATCGCCAATTGCATCCCCTGAACGGAGTCCGAAGCAACGGTGACGCTGTTGGGAATGTGCGGTGTTTGAGCATTGATATTCACCAGTGGCAGGTGTCGGTCGTTGGGCCAGTCTTGCCAATCCTCTTCGTCGTAGACCAATGAGATGATGCCAGTGATGTTGGGTTGATCCAGCAGATGGATGACGTTGGTCGGGATGATTTGGACTGAAAAACCCTGCGTGACAATCTGGTCAACGAGTGCAGAGGTACAGGACCAGATATATCCGTTATACGGATGCCTTTGGCTATCGGGAATCAGCAGGGCGATGATGTGATGGCGATTGGCTGATCGGGGCGCATAGTCGAGTTGCTGCGCTGCCTGCATGACACGTTGACGGATTGCTTGGCTGACCAATGATTGATTGTTAAAGACTCTTGAAACGGTGGCAGGAGAGACGCCTGCCCGTTTAGCTACTTCTTTTGCGGTATTGGTCATGTTGATCTCCGAAGGCGGTATTTCAATTAAATTTCAATAATTTCATAGATTGTAGTCATGTTTCAGTCGTATTTCTACAAATTACATGTTTCATGCCAAATAACAGTGATTTCTTGTGAATTCATGACATTGTTCGTGGAAACAGTTTCATGTAGAGGCTACTATTTCTTAAATATTTCAATCGGTCAGGTAGTCATCATGATTGCTTGTGACCGATACCGTTTTTAGAGGAGTTCACATTTGAGATTTGGTGCAACGTTGTTGATTCTGTTTTGTGTCTTGCTTGGGATGTTTGTACTCACCAATCGTCCATCAGCTGAGGCACGTTTACTTCAAGTGCCTGAAGAGATCCTCACTGAAGCACCACAATGGGTCGAATTTGGCAACAGTGATCAGTTTACGCAGACCGATACTGCGATCACGTTCACAGCGGATGGCAAGCTGACTAATTCCCATCTTGATATCACCGTCAATCTCAAAGCCAATGTGCCTTACATCTTCGGCTCAACGATCTCCAATCAAGGTCAGAATCTCAGTCCGTCGGTGCGGATCGCTCATATGAACTGGACGACACTGAGCATCATCACCCATGCACAACCAAACAGTATTCAAGCACTGAGTAATGTGTTCACCGTCGAAAAAGACATGGCTGTACGCGTCCAGTTTTTCGGCTATCGCATGGATCATTCACGCAATGGACTCCCGCAAGGTAAGGCGACTTTTACAGACTTCTTCATCCATCAAGCAACGATCGATCAGCAGCAGCAAATGCTCAAAGCTCAGGTCACCATTGATCTGAATCAGACGCTAAGCAAAACCAGTCCGTTGTTCAAAGGTGGCAATAGTCTGTACTGGATTGACACGCCTGCTTTCATGCAGCGAACGGATTATGTCCAACACCTTAAGGACATGCAGATGAGTCTGATGCGATTCCCTGCCGGCGAAGCAGCAGATGATTACGACTGGCGCGTAGCCGTGGGCAATGTTCCCTTTGAGCCGAGTCAGACTGCAGGCAAAGCGGATGTGTCTGTTGCCAAGGTGACGCAGTTTGATCAGTTTGTTGCATGGGCCAAGTCGTTTAATGCACAGCCAATCATCGTGGTGAATCTTGAAACGGCATTGGCAAATAACAATATCCAACAGGGGATTGACCTGGCATGCGATTGGGTTCGTTACAGCAATGTCACCAAGGGATACAACATCCGCTATTGGGAGATCGGCAATGAAAGCTACCTGCGCGGCGGACACTTCCCGTTAACGGCTGGCGAATATGCTCAAGCATTCAAGCAGTTTGCCCATGCCATGAAGCAGGTCGACCCAACGATCCAGGTTGGTGCCAATGGACCGAATCACATTTATGAATTGGGTTTGATGGATCGGTTACCGGTTGGCACGCTTGAGGAATTTCGCAAGCTTTCAAGAGCTGATCGAAAAAATCACGCCATCCGTGATGCCTATTTTCAACGCCCCGATCAAGTGACTGATAAAGCCAAAGCCTGGTGGCCGACGTTATGTCGCCTTGCAGGTGACGAGATGGATTTTGCGGTTGTGCATCACTACATCAATCCATCCGACCGGGCGCGATTCCAAACCATCGGTACACGTCCATTGGATTGGCAGCGACACTTTAAAGGTCTGCGTCAATACCTTGCCAAACAGACGCGTCGTGAAATCCCATTGGCTTTAACGGAATGGGATGTGTTTCATACTGTCAAAAGTATGACGCCATATCAGGCAGGGCTGACCAATGTGGAGATGGCATTTAATGCTTTAAATGCAGGGGTCAAGATGAGTTGTTTTTGGCCGATGCGTTGGCCGGAGGGGCGATGGGATGAGCTTGCGATGTTCACCGCCGATGCTCAGCCGCGCCCGACTTATCACATGCTCAAACAGGTTTATTCCCGTTTGGGTGATCGTGTGTTGGCTTGTGATGTGCAAGGCAGTCAAGAACTTTTTGCAGCAGTGACCGCAGATACGCAAAAAGGTTCGTTGGACTGTTTTCTGATCAATCGTTGTGGGCTAAAGACACCCATGCAGGTGACCTTGCCACGAATCGGTGACACGTTGCCCAAGGTCTTGTGTATGACAGATCAATCGCAAGGCAAGTTGATCCCACTGGATGTGTCTGCAAACAACAATCCGTTGCAGATTCAATTACCGCCTCAAAGCATGGTCGTGGTGCAATATGACTCAGTGAATTTTTCGGCCCAGTGATCTTTTGGAGATACAGATGAAAATCAAACATGGATATTCCCAACGCATGGGCTTTACGCTCATTGAGTTATTGGTGGTGATCTCCATCATGTCGATACTCATGGCAATCCTGCTTCCTGCATTGAGTAAAGCCCGTAAGGCCGCCCAGCGAATCAAGTGTGCCAACAACGTCAAGCAGCTTTCGATGGCCAACAAGATATACATGAGCGTCTACCAGGACCGGTATGCGGTGTACCCTCGAAAACAAAGTGGTGGTCGCGATGACAAGAATTCGTGGGCAGGTAATGCGATCATTCGTGATGCATTGAATCGTCCGACGCGAGACAATGATTTTGCCAAAATGTATCCGATGGAATATCTCTGCCCCAACTTCAATCGGCCGGGTGTTTATGTCAGTTCAGAGGGGGAAACGAATCTGACCTTTTCCTATGGCTACAACCACACCGGCTTGTATGCCTCCAAAAAATATCCAGGCCATGTCATGCCTGAGATGATCCAGCCGTCCGCCACCGCAGAGTTCATCGATTCCAGCGCGACAGCGGTCTTTGCCAGTGGTACGACAAACTACAATCACTATTCACTGGGCTTCCCAAGTAATGAAAATCTTGTGACCTTGGCAAGTATTATTTTTCGACATAACCAAGGAGCCAACCTGTCATTTTTTGATGGCCATGTCGAACAACGCGATCACAAGTTAATCCTTTCAGGTGTCGGAACGGACCCTGGTCCATATTCTGGTTCACTGGATAATCTCAAGCTCTGGGCACCCTATGGCGTGACTCAATACAACATGTGGGTTTACTCCAACTCCGGTGAATAAGATTTGTATTTACGCTGAGCGTGATCAGTGCGACATCTTGTCCATAATTAAGTCTTTTTATCCGAATAGAGGTCGGGTAAACTACTTGCATGACGCACTACTCCACGTTTCTCGCTGACGTCGTTTACTATCCGCTTAATGATTTTGGTCCTGCCATGAAGGGCATGATCATTGGTGGACTTGGTATTTTCCATGTCTTTATCGCGCAGTTTGCCATTGGTGGTGGCCTGCTGATGTGCTACTTCCAATGGTTGGCGATGACCAATCGTGAACCACATGCACGCCAATTCCTGGACGGTTTTTACCGCGTGCTGGTGATGATCAGTTTTGTCGTTGGTGCCGTCACCGGCGTGGCGATGTGGTTTACGTCCATCCAAATCTCACCAGTGACCATCGGCTTGATGATCGATCAATTCCATTGGCTGTGGGCGACGGAGTGGACGTTCTTCTGTCTGGAAGTTGGAGCAGGTTATGCGTTCTACCGTTACGCAAAACATCTCAATGACAAGGCGCGATTGACCCTGCTGGTGTTCTATGCAGCAGCGGCTTGGATGAGTCTGTTTTGGATCAACGGCATCCTTGCATTTCAACTGACTCCCGGAGGCTGGCATGAAGACAATTCCGCATTGTGGGCAGGCTTTTTTAACCCGACCTTTTTCCCGACACTGCTGTTCCGTACGGTGACCTGCATGGTGATCGCGTCGTTGGCAGCCTGCGTGGTAATCAATGCCATGCCCGGATTACAACGCGAAGATCGACGTCGATTGATCCTGCGTTGTGCGCATTTCATGGTGACGATAGTACTCATGCCTGTCTTTGGTTTGTGGTTCCTGGCGATGATCCCCGCTGACAGTCGCAGTTGGGTGATGGGCGGAAGCATCACCATGACGATGTTTGCCAACATTGCCATTGGCGCAACTTTGCTCATCGGCGGGTATGCGGTCATTGGGCTGTTCATGCAACGACTGTATATCAATGGGGCAACCGCAACGCTCTTGCTGGCGTTGGCCTTTGGAGCAACGGCTGGCGGAGAGTTCGTCCGCGAAGGTGTCCGAAAACCGTTTACCATTCGCAAGGAACTGTATTCCAATTCAATTACCGCAAAGAATCATGACGATCCGACCGCCAAAGGCAGTGTCGCATACCTGCGGAAACACGGCTCGGTGTCGGCTGATCCCTATCCTGTTCGGAACGCTGAAAAATATCCCAATGATCAAATCGTCCTGGGTGAAAAAGTGTTTCGCTTTCAGTGCAGCATCTGTCATACCATGAAGGGTGCCAACGGCCTTGAGCATTTAACCGGTGCATGGGACGAAGACATGCTTCGGAAAAACATTGCCAAGTTGCAACAGCTTAAAACTTTCATGCCACCGTTCTCCGGCACACCGACCGAGCTTGAAGCATTGGTGCAGCGAATTCTCTGGTCGTCCGAAGGTGAACCTGACACATGGGAACCCACCGATGATCCGGCAGTGCTTGCATCAATCCAAAAGTGGCTTGATGAAGCAGGCACTGCACCGGGGTGGCCAAAGTCGCTTGCCAAGAGCAAGTAATTTTTCACCGTTTCGCTTTGTTTTCTGACTTGTAACATCACACCCAAATCGAGTGATCTGATATGAACCTTGCAGCCATTTTCCCATTTGATTACCCCTTGCCCACTGCGTTTTATCTGTTTTGGTATGTGTTGACGCTGGTGATTCATGTGGTGTTCATGAACTATGTCCTGGGGGGGATTACGTATCTGGGACTCTCAACTTTGGCAGGGCGTCCCAACCGTAATCAGCTTGCTTTGATGTTACGTGACTGGATGCCCTTTGCCATTGGCGTTGCCATTACTGCAGGTGTCGCCCCGTTACTCTTTATCCAGATTCTGTATCAAAAAGCGTTTTACACCGCCAACCTGCTGCTGTTTCATCGTTGGATGATTATCCTGCCGATTCTGATTGTCGGATTTTATCTGGCGTACTTGCTGAAGACCAAAATGGTTGCCAACTGGCCGTACATCGTGCGCGTGCTTTTAGGGTTGGCAAGTTTCGCCTGCTTTGCATTCATTGCCTATTCATGGACGGAGAATTATCTGCTGAGTATGGAAACCCAACAGCAGTGGTCTGAATTCTATGGCAGTGATGCAATCGTCTATCAAAACAAAGCCATCCTCCCGCGATTAGGTGTCTGGTTCCTTGGAGCATTTGCAACCATGAGCATGCTCGTGGGTTGGCAACTCTGGTACAAAGGTCAACACCAAAACGTCAAGCTCGTTTCCATCATTGCCATCGTCGGGTTGCTTGCCAGTGGCGCGTGTGGATTTGTTTACAAGGGGATGGTCAGTGACCATTTCCCCAGCGGCCCGTTCCTGTACATTGGGATTGCCTGTGGCGGCGTACAATTGCTGCTTTGGTTGGCTCAACTCACACGTCCTAAATTCAGTGGCATGTTGCTGAGCTTACTGTCAGTCTTCTGCCCGTTAGCGATCATCGCCATGACCGTGGTCCGCGAAAAAGTCCGACTGGCCGCGATTGATCTCGAACCCCTATATCCCTTACACAAACAAGCTATGGGCATTGCCGGGATCGTCTGCTTCCTGTTTTTCTTCATCCTCAATGCCGGTCTGATTCTTTATTGCTTTAGACTGGTCAAGAAAAACTGGATCGGCGGGGAGTTGGATACGGAGTGAAAAAGCATTGACTTATGCATATCATTGATGCACAATCATATGTATGAGAACGACTCTGAATATTGATGATGACACGTTGAATCGCGCAGCTGAATTAACAGGGATCAAGGAGAAAACCAAGTTGGTTCGCTTGGGACTTGAAGCGTTGATTGCGCGTGAAAGTGCTCAGCGACTGGCAGCAATGGGGGGGACGGACAAGCAAGTTAAGCCTGTTCGTCGTCGCCGGAGTCCTGTGTCATGATTCTTGCTGACACTTCTGTTTGGATTCATCATTTAAGAAACAATGATCGACGATTAGCAGAACATCTAATTGATGGTCAAATTACGACCCATGAATATATCATTGCAGAATTGGCATGTGGTAACTTGGCTCAGAGAGATATTTTTCTAAGAGAGATATCATCGTTACGCCTTTTATCGACTGTCACGATTGACGAGGTTCTCCAGCTGATTCAATTACAACAATTGATGGGCAAGGGGTTAGGGTTTGTAGATATCAGTCTGCTGGCATCGTGCTTACTGACCGACAGCCTGCTGTGGACGCGAGATAAACGATTGTTGGATACTGCAAATAATATTGGATGTGCGTACGTGATTTAAAACACATCCACCAGCTTCGATTCATCTGCTTCGTTTACTTTCTCCCGCTTCCATTGAGCACCAAAGAAATAACGCACAACTGCCAGATAGTCTTCCACGATCATGTATAAACATGGCACGAGGATCAGTGTAATGACGGTCGCAAACAAGATGCCATACCCCAGTGAGATGGCCATCGGGATCATGAACCGTGCTTGACGTGAGGTTTCGTAGATCATCGGTGCCAGACCGCCGAATGTTGTGACCGTGGTCAAAAGGATCGGCCTGAAACGTCGGATACCTGATTGAGTAATAGCTGTGTAGGCATCGTCACCTTCCTTACGGCGGTTGTTGGCATAGTCCACCATCACCAGTGAATCGTTGACCACCACACCCGCCAAAGCCACAATCCCAAAGAGACTGATGACAGATAGATCATAGCCCATGATCTTGTGACCAATCACCGCACCGATGATGCCAAAGGGGATAGCAAACATAACGATGAGCGGTTGAAGGTAACTCTTAAACGGGATAGCCAGTAACACGTAGATGCCGATGAGGACGCCGGAAAAACCCCACTTCATCGTCGTCATGGCGTCGCGCATGTCTGCCTGTCGACCTTCAAAACTATACGACAGTCCAGGGTAATCACGCAGCAGTTGTGGCAGCACTTCATCCTGAATCGTAGCCAGGACCTGATTGCTTTCACTGATGGGATCGACATCACATTCGACAGTGATGGTTCGCTTGCCTTCACGACGGTTGATGGTGGTGTAGGCACGCCCCTGTTTAACGTTGGCAATATCGCGCAGGGGCACATCAGTCCCCGCAGGTGTCTTGATGAGTAGTTGTTCCAGATCATAGATGCTGGATCGCTGTTCTTTGGGCAGTCGAACCATGACCTTCACTTCATTGCGACCACGCTGCTGGCGAACGGCTTCGGCACCGTAGTATGCAGCACGAACCTGACGGGCAACATCCGTTGTTGTTAATCCCAGACTGCGTCCAGCATCGGTCATTTCAAAATCGAATTGCACCTTCCCAGGCGTGTATCCGTCATCGACATCCTTGACGTTGGGGAATTCTTCCATGATCGACGCCAAGTTGGAACTGGCACGATCCAGGACATTGATATCACGATGAGCCAATTCAACACTGATCGAGGAACCACCACCAGGACCGCCACGGTCAAACTCAAAACGCAGGGATTGAAGTCCTTTAATTGCTCCTGTGCGATCTCGCCATAAAGTTGTGAATTCACGTGTGCTCATCGGACGGATTTCAGGATCGGTGAGGTATGTAAATACGCGAATGGAGTTGTCATTGATCGACGCACGGACACCTTTGCTTAGTTTCTCTCCACCGTTTTCTTCGACAAGTTGTTGTGCGACTGTCACCAATCGGTCACGGACAACGATCGCCTGTTCCAGAGAACTGTCATAAGGCAGCGTCGCGGAGACCACCGAAGTGTCTGATTCGACCTTGGGCATGAGAATAAAGCCCATACGTCCACTGGCTGCATAACCGATGACGATTATAAAACCAGCTAAAGCAATCGCAGCGGTGATGTAACGTTGGGCGACCATAAAACGGACAAATGGGCCGTAAACGACTTCAACAGCATGGACAAAACCGCTGCTGAATTTTTGCTGTAGCTGATGTAATTTCTTACTCACTGCGTTTGTTGATTTGCTGGAGGTATGAGCCAGATGTGAAGGCAGGATAAACAGGGCTTCGACCCATGAAATGGCAAAGACCAGACCAACGACCACAGGGATAACGCCCCATATTTTCCCAAGAAATCCGGGGACAAACATCAATGGGAAGAACGCGATGATATTGGTGAGAATTGAAAACGCGATCGGCACGCTTACGTCGTGGGCACCACGGATGGCTGCATCAAAATTGCTTAACCCTCTTTGACGGTATTCGTAAATGTTTTCACCAGCCACAATCGCATCGTCGACAACAATACCCAATGCGATGATAAACGCGAACATGGAAATCATGTTGATCGTCACATCAGTTCCCGGCAGTAACAGAATCGCGCCCAGGAATGAAGTTGGTATTCCCATCATCACCCAGAATGCTAATTTGAATTCCAGAAATAGACTCAGCACACAGAACACCAGACACAAGCCAATAAACGCATTCTTGGTGAGTAAGGTTAATCGTTGACGATAAATATCTGACATGTCACGATTGATGACCCATTCAATGCCGGGCGGGAGATTGTCTTCAATGCTCTTAAGTGCTTCGTGAACCGCATCAGAGACGCCGATGGGTGTTTCGTTACCGACACGATAGATTTCCAGGTTGATCGTGGGCATGCCGTTGTAGGATGCCAAGGTGTCTGAATCCTCGAAGGTATCTTTGACAATCGCAATGTCTTCGAGATAAATGACACTTCCTGTACTGGAATTAATGATTGGTATTCGAGCGAACTCATTAGCCCAGTCGCTGCGCTCTTTGAAACGCAGGAGAATCTTTCCGGTTTCTGTTTTGATTTCACCACCGGGTAATTCGACATTGCTGTTACCAATGATTGTTGCGACTTGACGTAAAGTCAGGTTGTAAGCTCGCAGGTTTTCCTGTGGAATTTCGATACTGATTTCAAAGTCACGCACACTGTCAAAATCGACTTGTGTGATCCCATCAGCTTGAAGGAGTTGGTCACGGACTTGTTCACCGATTTCTCTAAGAACCCATTCACTGGCATTGCCATAAATCTGCAGGTCGAGGACTTCACGCCGACGCGCTGCAAGGGTGACTACCGGCTTTTCAGCTTCCTCGGGGAATGTGGTGATACGGCTGACTTCTTGTTCGATATCCTGATAGACGGTTTGAGCATCTGCGTCCTCATCGAGTTCCAGTGTGACAGTGCCGATATTTTCGGCTGCAGTTGCAGTGATTTCTTTGACACCGACAATACCACGGACACTTTCTTCTACTGCAAGGATGATGCCTTGTTCGACTTCTTCTGGGCTGGATCCTGAATACGGGACACGGACGGTGACAATGTCCAGTGTGAATTCAGGGAAGACTTCCTGCTTGATTTTGGTGGTCATAAACAGACCGCCAACCAGGAACACCAGCATGAGGATGTTGGGAGTGACTCGGTTGTGAACCATCCATGCCACGGGGCCATGGCTTTTGGGTGTGGTCAACAAATCGGGTAAATGATTCTCTTTGGCGGACATGTTTACTGCTCCGATGCCTTGGTCGGTTTGGCGGTTTGGGGTTCATTGACCTGCCCGGTTTTTGCCAATTGACTACTTGCTTCCGTGCGCAGGGGCATGTTTGCGACCGGAGCGCTGAGATCCGAAGTGATGAGTAATTCGTTGGCTACAAGACCGTCGTGAATAATCACATGTTTGGGCCCACGATGCAGAATGTCGACTTGGCGGATATCTAATTGACCGTCCACAAACAGGTGTAAAGTGTCGTCGTGTTGCAATGCGGTTCGTTCGACTTGAAACACGTCATGTAGTTGTTTGCCTTGAATTTCAACCCGGACATAGGAGTCGATGATCAGTGAGGGAAGGTTGCTGTTTCCCGGCTTCAATGCCAATGGATCATTAACTGCGACGATCAACTGTGCCATGCGTCCAGCTTCTTCGAGGGTTCCTGACAGTCGTATGACGTGTCCGGTTCGGAAGATTTTTTTGCCCCACGCAGCTTCGTTATAAATTCGGACACTTGAACCGGTTTGCCCTGTCGTATTGGGAACAGTGATCCATTTGAGTTGATCCGCCGGCACGGAGACCTGTACCCAGTATGAGTCGATCCCCACGAGTTGGCTGATGGCACTTGCGGTGGTGATATGCGATCCAACATTGACATTGCGTTCCAGGACCAATGCATCAAAGGGGGCATGAATAGTCGTGCGTTTAAGATCAAGCTTGGCTTGCTGGAGTTGAGCTTGGGCAATCTTGAGTTTTGCAGCCATGGTTTGAAGTTGGGGCTTACGTAGAATCAAGTCCCGGTCTGTTTCACTCACATCTTGACCGAGTAATTCAAATTCCTGTTTGGCGATGGCTTGTTGACCTTCTTCGATGCGATAGTCTGCTTGGACCTGATCGAGTTCGGCCTGCTTTTGATCAACAGCTAATTGATAGTCATCTGGATCAATCTTGAGCATGACTTGACCGGTCTGGAAGTGTCCGCCGGGTTCAAGTTGTGAAGCCATCTCGATGATCTGGCCCGTTGACTTGAGGGTAGAGACTGATCTTTCGTGATGGGATGATTGTTCCCATGGCATGGACCACGATGGTGTGATCGGTGGGTGTGAGTTTACTCACGTCGACCATGGGGGCGTTGTGTTTACGCTCGCGGCGTTCGGCCTTGGGGCCACTATTCTTAAGATGCATCCCATAATACACGCCACCACCAATAATGGCTACAGGCAGGATCACCACAGTGATCAACTGTCGGATCAAATAGACGAACTTTTCGCCACCAGAGGTTTGGTCCTCTGTGTAGTCGCGAGATTGTTTTTCCGGATTGTCGTATTGACGGGTCATGATATTTACCTGTTTATTCAGCCAGTTCTTCTTGGCTGTTGATGGAACTTAAAGGAGAAATTTTTTCGGTTTCAATAATCTGGAGCAGGGGAGGCTGAGACATTTCCCAATTGCCAGACAACGCGCGATAAAGCGCGATGCGATATTCAATCATTTTTTCACGTGCAGTGAGTAAGTCACGCTCGGTACTTTGCAGATCAAGCAGTGAGTCCAGCACGTTGAGATAGTCTTGACTGCCTTTGGTGTATTGCTCACGGATTCGGCTGACTGCATCACGATTTAACTGCAATTCTTTCATCAGGCTGTCGATGTATTGGGCCTGATACGATTCCAGTACCAACGCGTCTTCGACATCGGTGATGGCATCAAGGATCGTCTGGTGATAGCCGTGTAAGGCTTCGGAGACCAAAGCTTTTTGACGATCAATTTCGGCTTTGCGTTGCCCGCCATCAAACAACGGTGCAACAAGATTGGCTGCAATGTTGGCAAACCAGTTGTCAAACAAATCTCGTAAATGCTCAGCTGATGTACCTGACGATAAACTTAGACTGACCGTTGGATATTGATCCGCAATGGCTTGGGCTAAATTTCGATCCGCTGCCATGATGGATGCAAAAGCACTTTGGACATCAGGCCGACGCTGAATCACATCCAGCGGCAGGCCAGTCGAAGGTAACTGTGGGAGCGTGATCAATCTGGCAGGGGGGGCGACATCAAGCGTGTTGGGTAATTGCCCCAGGAGAACCGCCAACTGATGTTCCAGAATCTGGGCTTGGCCTTGAGCGACAATGCGATCTCCTTCGCGTGATTGGACCAAAGCTTTTTGACGTAAGACGTCAGAGGCGACAGCCTGGCCTCGTCGAAAACGTGATTCGACGAGTTCCAGAACTTGACGGTTGATCTTCATTTGTTCATCGAGCAGTTGAATCTGACCACGCTGTTCGATGAGTTGATACCATGTTTGTGCAACGGATGCAGTGAGTGTGATGGCTGCAGTGTGGACATCGTGTTGTGTTGCTTGCTGTTCGTACACCGATGCGTCACGTTCAGAACGCAATTTGCCCCACAGGTCGATTTCGTAACTGGCACCCAGTGATAAGTTGTAAGTGTTGTCGGTATTGCGTGTGCCGTTGGAACGTCTGACTTCTCTTTCGATCCCCCCCGTAGCATCAAGTGACGGTTTAAGCGGCGCGCCGAGTTTGCGTGTCTGAGCTTGAGCCAGAGCAAGTCGATCCCATGCCATTTGTAGGTCAAGATTCGACTTTAGTGCTTTGTCGATCAAGTCGTTTAGTTGTTGGTCTTCAAGTGCAAGCCACCATTGATTCTGCAAAGGCATATCGCCTGTGATGGAAAATTGCTCTGACAGTGTCACCGGCAAGTCGACTTGCGCGATTGGGCGTTGGCTGCATCCTGTTGCAATACAGATCATCCCACACAGCAGGCTCCAACAGACAAGTTGTTTAATCGTGGTATTCATACTATTCATGGTCAGTGCTGATTCCCGTTTTCATGATGGTATTGCTCTCGGATGGCATGAATCCCCCCAAGAGTAAATTCAAGAATGTGATCGGTGAATTGTTCGACAAGTTGATCATCAACTGGTTTGTCAATGAATTCAGGTGGTAAACGTCCACCCTTAAAACCAATGGATAAGCACTGGCTGATAAAACTGAAAATACACATCCGCAGCACAGTTGGTGGCACATTTTCTCCCACCAACTCAAACATTAATTTGCCAACATGCTCACGCATGGGTTCGATGACTTGATGACGGATTTCGTGTTTGAGAATGCTCTCCTGACCCATCTCACGCAGTAGGAGTTGGCCGGCATAGCCGAGTTTCCCGGTATCCATGACACGATGAAGCATGGAATAAATCGTCGCACGCAGACGTTCTCTTGGCGATGCGTCAGCCGGCAGATTGCCATGGATCGGGTAAAGACGCTGAGCATAAAGGAAAGCGTGACGCCAGGCAGCAAAGTACAAATCCTCTTTACTGCCAAAGTGATAATTCACCGCTGCAATATTGGCCTGGGCTTGAGTACAGATATCAGAAATGGTGGTGCTTTTGAATCCGTTGAGTGCAAAGAGTTCACAAGCTACTTCCAATAGCCTTTGCCTTGTGGAAGTCGTGTCGGACTTCATTTCTGGAGATTGCATGTCTGTCATGTCATTATTATGCCATATCAAACTCATGTTTCAAATAGATATTTGAAAAAAAAATATTAATTATGGAGTGATTCATTCTCATGTACCACTTTTTGAGTCAATTGTTGTGTTGACAGCGTAATGATTCGGACTAGACTATCGTTATTGAAATATTTGTTTCATAAACGATATCGGAGTCGACATGACACGTAACGATGCCTTTCCTGTACTGAGACGTAGCTTCAAATTGCTTGAGGTGATGGGGCTGCGACACACTGGTATGACCTTCAATGAAATCAGCACGCTGTTCCCGGATGCTCCTGCTTCGAGTGTTTCGCGACTGCTCAAAGCGTTGCAGGATGAGCAGATCATTTCCAAAAACGAAGAGTCACGGTTTTACTTACTTGGTGAACGAGCGGTACAACTGGGCCGAAAGCTGCGCGGGCAGATTTCCTATTCGGAATTGCTTCGCCCGGTGATTGATGATCTGGCGTTGGAGTTGGGACATTCGTCGGTCTTTTTCAAAATGGCGGATGATCATTTTGAATTGATCGTTAAACATGAAGTGCCCAATGGATTTCATTACATCGGCGAAGGCAAGAGCAATTTCAACTTTGCCAATCATGGATCGGGCATGGTGATGATGGCATACATCCCCACAGCAGACCGGGAGAGACTTTGGAAAAACTCGGTCCAAAAGCATGCAACCAAACCACGTAAAACTGAATACATGGCTACGCTCGAACAAATTCGTAGAGATGGTTTTCATCTAAGTCGCAAGGACGAACGCGACTATTTTGCACGTGTGATGGCGCCGGTCTTTCGTGGTGATCTGTTTGTAGGGGCAATGGGCATTTCAATGCTTGGTTTGCAGACCCAGGATCAAGATTACTTCAAGCCATTGGTTCAGAAAGTCATTGAAGTCGCTGCCCAGGCAACTGAAATTCTCTCCAGATTCTGATTCATTCTTTGTCTGCAATTCATAGAAATCCAAACCATGTCCAAGCCCAACTTCATAGTTTTTATCACCGATGATCATGGCTACGGCGATCTGTCCTGTATGGGATCGACCGATGTGATGACGCCGAACCTTGATCGCCTCGCAGACGATGGGGTTCGCTTTACAGACTTCTATAGCAACAGTCCCGTGTGCTCGCCGTCGCGTGCATCGCTTCTCACCGGTCGGTATCCGGCAAGGGCAGGCGTGCGATCCATTCTTGCTGGACACCGCACGGCAAGTGGACTTCGCAGCGATGTGACTTCGATGGTGCAAGGCCTTAAAAATGAGGGCTACAACACATACATGTCAGGTAAATGGCATCTTGGTTTAGCCGATGAAAGTCGCCCGTCTGCTCAGGGTTTTGACCACTGGTATGGATTCCTGGCAGGCTGCATCGACTACTACTCGCACATTTTTTACTGGGGTATTAATCGAGGCGGGCCAGGTCAAAATCCCATCCACGATCTTTGGGAAGATGACAAGGAAATTTGGGACAACGGCAAATACATGACTCAAGCGATCACCGACAAAGCCATTGACTATGTCCGTGATGCAACGAAAAATGAAGAACCCTTCGTCCTCTACGTCGCTTACAACGCCCCGCATTATCCAATGCATGCGCCGCAGAAATTCATGGATCGCTTTGCTCATCTGCCTTGGGACAAACAGGTGCTTGCTGCGATGATCAGCGCGGTGGATGATGGCGTGGGTGACATCGTCGATGAATTGGAACGACAAGGTGTTCGCGAGAATACCTGTATTTTCTTCATGGGTGATAACGGCCCGTCACGCGAATCACGCAACTGGCTCGATGGAACGCTGGATCCGTACTACGGCTCATCAGCAGGCAAACTCAAGGGACACAAATTCAGTCTCTATGACGGGGGGATTCGAGTCCCCGGACTGCTTAATTGGCCAGCGAAAATACCTGCCAAACAAGTACTCGACCAACCTGTTGCAGCGATGGACATCATGCCCACCATGCTCAAAGCAGCAGGTGGTGATCCGTCGCAATACGGTGTGGATGGCATTAATATCCTTCCCTACGTTTGCAAAGGTGAAGATCTACCTCAGCGGGATCTCTATTGGGAAATGAATGATCAGACCGCCATCCGTCGTGGTCAGCACAAACTCGTCCTCAAAGGCCAACTCGTTGAAGGTGCACCTGCTGAAGATCAAGTGCATCTCTCGGATTTATCACAGGACATGGGCGAAAAAAACAACTTGGCCAAAGACATGACGGAACTTGCTGATGCGTTGCAAAAGGCAGCATTACATTGGCGCGACGGTATTGAAAAGAACTGGCAAGTCATGCAGCAGACACCCACCGCGCCAGTGACCTATACCGCTGATACTAATTGAAATTGATAGCCGCCAATTAGAAAGTAGACGGCAATGGCCAAGCAACCCAACATCCTTTTTATTCTCAGCGATGATCATGCAGCACATGCAATCAGCGCGTATACCGACAACGGCTTTGGCCCACGAATTTTGCATACACCCAATCTTGATCGAATTGCTGACCCCAAGCAAGGTGGCGTCCGGGCGGACAACTGCTTTTGTACCAACTCAATCTGTACACCTAGTCGTGCAAGCATCCTCACCGGTCAGCATACGCATGTCTGTGGTGTGAAGACATTGGCAGATCGATTGGATAACACACACGAACCGCAGGTTCAAAAACTCCTGAAAAACGCAGGCTATCGCACATCCATCTTCGGCAAGTGGCACCTTGGACATGGGCAAAACGCGCAAGGTGTCGATTCCGATCCCGCGGGGTTTGATGACTGGGCAGTCCTGCCACATCAAGGCTTGTACTACGATCCGACATTCTATGTCGGCAGTGACAAAGGCCGGCGTGGTGAACTGCATACCCAGGGGTACGTCACCGATATCATCACCGACATGGCAAGCGAATGGCTTGACCAATGGGATGAAGATTACCGTCAAAATGATGAGCCTTTTTTCATGTGTGTCCATCACAAAGCGCCACACCGCGAATGGGAACCGGGGCCCATGGAGAAGCATCTTTTCGAAGATCAAACCATGGCTCAACCGCAGACTCTTTGGGATGATTATGCAACACGTCCTGCTGCTGCGTCAGTGCGTATGCGTATCGACCGTGACTTGCTTCCCAAGGATGTCAAGGGACTTCCGCCGCGTGAGCTTGAAGGGCGTGACTTGAAGCAATGGTATTACGATCGGTATATCAAGGATTATCTGCGTTGCTGTGCAGGCATTGATCGCAACGTTGGCCGACTTCTCGACAAGCTCCAGGAGATGGGGTTGGCTGAAAATACGATTGTGGTCTACACCAGTGACCAAGGCTTTTTCCTTGGCGATCATGGTTTCTATGACAAGCGATTGATTTACGAACACTCATTGCGAATGCCATTGTTGATGCGTTTACCCAATGAGTTTAAAGCAGCCAGCCATGATGCCATGGTCACGAATGTGGACTTGGCCCCCACGCTCCTGGAGTTGGTCGGACTCCCGGTGCATGAGCAGATGCAGGGCAGTAGCTTTGCGCCCATGCTCAAGGGTGATGATGAACCCCAAGATTGGCAGCAGAGTATTTACTATCGCTATTGGATGCATGGCGACCGTGCACATCATGTGCCAGCTCATTACGGTGTTCGTACACGCACACACAAACTCACCTACTACTATTGCAAAGCCTTGGGATGCTCAGGTGCCGGCCAGATCAATCTCGATCTTGCCCCGCATTGGGAGTTGTTTGATCTGACAACGGACCCCAATGAGTTACGCAACATCTATGGCGAATCCGGCACTGAAACCGTCACCGCAGAACTCAAAACCGAGCTCCGCCGATTACAGGATCAGTTTGCGGATGAACCTGTGCTGGAATCAATGTAGTTAGCGTTGCAGTTCACAAATTCAGACGCGTCATTTCTATTTGTTGTGAATTTGTTGTGCTGTTATCACATTGATCACTCAAGTATATCTCGTGACATTTCCCGCGAACGCAATCCCGGGACGGCTGGTCAAGTCGTTCAATAGCCACAAGCATGCTTGCCAGCTGGATGGCATGATATGTGTCAGATGAATGCTCAATTGCGCTGACTGAGCCAATTGATTTTAATAATTTTTTGCATGCCGTTGACTTGCTGATTGACTTGCCTATACTTAAAGAGTTCACGTGAACCTTCACGTAAAGTATTTGTTGGTTTTGACTGTGAATTTCAAGTCATCGCATTTTTGATTTAAGAGCTGGTCATGTCCAATACATCGGTTACATCCAAGAGCGTGGCCAAAAGACTTGGGGTGTCTCACACCACCGTGCTTAAAGCCATGCGTGGGTCCGGTGGGGTGAGTGATGCACGGCGAGATGAAATTCGACGTGTTGCTGCCGAGATGGGATACGAACCGAGTATCGCTGCCAAGCTGCTGCGTGGTAATAAAACCGGCCAGTTGGGGTTGCTGGTTGCCGGACCGTTGCCGGTTACTGGTGAAGCTGGATTTACTGGCCCATTGATGAGTCACTTTGTACATACCTGTGAATTTCTGGATGTCCCATATCACATTGAAGTATGTAATTGCGTTGATCAGGAATCCTTTGTTCCGCCAAAACAGATCACCGGTCGACTTGTCGATGGCACGATCGTCGCTGGCGCACTTGGTAAGCCATTATTTGATTGGCTTGAAAGTCAGTCGTCCTTCCCCTGGGTCTGCATTGATGAACCAGCAACGTACAGTGTGCATAATGCCATTGAACAGGGAGTGATCCAAGCTGTTGAGTATCTGCATAGTCTTGGGCATCGACGCATCGGCTTTACCGGTGGTCCACATTTTTACAGCACGCATCGTCTTGGCTATGAAGGCTATCTCCAGGCAATGCGTCAACTTGGTCTGCCCAAGCCGCCTGAAAACTGGGTGATGCAAAACGGACTAGATGGTTTGTCTGTGGATTTGGATACGTTGGTGCCATGGTTTGAAGCCATGTTCAAACTCCCAGAAAGTCCAACCGCCATGGTCTCTCATGGCATGCGTACTGCACGTGCATTGATCTATACCGCCATGAAGCAAGGTCTGCGTGTACCTGAGGATTTAAGTGTCATTGCAGTTGGGACAGAAACAGATGCCACTGCATCGCTGCCATCACTGACAAGTATCGAAGTGGATTATCAGGGCATCATGCAGCAGGCCGTGACGATGCTTCGGGATTTGATTGCAGGTCAAAAACCCAATCATTCACAACAACGTTTTGCGCCCCGCATGGTTCATCGTCGCTCCGTGACGCCTGTTGCCATCTTGTAACAGAACACAATCAAACCAATTAGAAAAGGTCCAAATAATTAAACTTAAAACATTGACTTCTAACGTAGGTTAGAATACGATTTTTAAAGCAAATCTCAAGCAGGTCAAGTACGTCTATGCATGTCACCATGAAACAAATTGCTCAGGAGTTAGGTGTGTCCCGCATTGCGGTTAGTCACGTCATCAATGGGCGCGAAGATCAATTGAGCAAGGCGACTTGTGAAAAAATTCGCAAGGCACTCGACAAGCATGACTACCAACCCAATGCATTGGTCCGTGGACTGCAAAGCAAGAAAACCGGTGTGATCGGCGTGATCGTCCCGAGCGTGCGCGTTTCATTTTTCCCTGACATACTCAACGCGCTGGAGAAGCTTGCATCTGCACAAGGTTATCAGTGCCTGCTAAGTCAAAGCCATTCGGATCACGACAAACTCATTAAGTCCGTAGACACCTTTCGTCAGCATCGTGTCGATGGCATGATCATTTGCCCCGATGATGCCAAAAAGAATCAGGCATATTACAAGCAGATGCTCAAACGCAAATTACCCTTTGTCTTTCTTGATTGCGGGTTTGAAGGTATTGATACGCCATTGGTCAGTAATGACAACGAAGCCTGCGGATACCTGGCTACGATGCATCTCTTGGAGCTTGGACACACGAATATCGGCTGTGTCCGTGGGGCACCCAACGGCTTGATTCTTGAGCAGCGCTACGAAGGCTATTGCAAGGCGATTAACAAAGTGTTGGGGCAGGTGGATCAGTCTTACGTCACCAAACGAATTGATTGGCGAACAAGCGTCGACAACCTTGTTGATGAATTGCTGGATAAAAAACCTGACATGACTGCATTGGTTTGTTTCACCGATCAGGATGCGCTTCGAGCGATGCATGTTGCTTCACTACATGGTTTAAATGTTCCCGATGATCTGTCTGTGACGGGTTGTGCTAATTTGGATTTTGGCAACTTGGTTTCCCCAAGCATCACCACCATTGATCAGAAACCTCAAATCATCGCTGAGGAAGCATGGCGATTACTGCTTGAAAAAATCAAGGATCCGTCGTGTACAACCAAGCGGGTGCGCGTTAGCCCTGAGCTGATCGTCCGCCAATCCACTGCAGCGATTCACCTATAAATTCGAACTTTATACGTTTTTGTTTTCAGCTATCCACGTTTTGGACTTTTAGTTTTGCAGTCCGCCATCATTGCAACGAGTCAGACAAAATTGGGAAGGACATTTCAGTATGAAATTAGAACAGAGACAAAATACATCCCAGAGTAGAGGATTTACGCTCATCGAACTACTAGTGGTGATTTCGATTATTTCCATTCTTGTTGCCATTCTTTTGCCGGCTTTGGCAAAGGCTCGGAAGTCCGCCCAGACTGTTCAATGTGCGACGAACATGCGACAGCTAGGCATTGCAGCAGCAGCGTATCTTGTGGACTTCAATAACATCTATGCGCCCTCTACGGATCGTGGCAGCGCCAAGGTCATCTCACTGAACTGGACGCAACGAATTGACAAGTATGCCACCAATAAAATGGTGCCGTTTAACAGTACGGCAGATGCACATTGGACTGGCTGGTCCAAACCATACCGTGATGATGCTGATCTGCCCAAACTGATATGGGATTGCCCGACTGATATGGTTTTGCGTTTGCCTTGGAACTATGCAGGATATCCGAGTTATTTTTCCAACGCCTATTTATTCAGAGGATGGCGTAAGGATTCAGATTCAACTGATGCATATGCCTATGGCGTGAACAACAACGGTGAAGGTCACACGCGTGCTGAGCAAGTCGATCAACCGTCCAGGACAATCATGATCGGACATTCTTCTCGCCATGTATCTGGATCAAATCAAAAAGGCCGAGCCAATGCGTTTACCTACCTTTGGGGATTCAAATGGCAGGATTTGGCGTTGGGGGCGCGGCGATTTGATGTCGGAAATGTGGAAGGATGGATCGGGCGACTGCACAACGGGGCTGCCAACTACGTCGCCGCCGATGGACATGTGGCATTGCTTCCCCCGGAAGTCATCGCACCCTCGGCTTTGGCAGGCAGTAAAGGCTATGACATGACGGGATTGTTCTTCGCACCTGGCGTTGGTGCTGATGGCAAGGTTGATTATTCCATGTGGTAAATAATCAAATGGCGGGGCAAACCAAACAAGGCAATTTAACAGTAAAACAGGTGACTTTATGAGTACGCAACATCTCTGGCTGCCCTTATGCGCAGTCTTAACGTTAACAGTTGGTCTTCACTTCGTGCAAAATGCTTCTGCACAACACGAGCATGAGACCGCACGGCTAACCGGTGAGTTCTGGAAAGCCGATGTGTCCAAGTGGGGCGATGGTCGAGATTTTGAAAAGCCAAGTCCCCAGCATTTGCCGCATGGTTTTGATCTGGATTGGCAGATACATGTCCCCACGACCGGATGGTATGAACTTTATCTGCGTGGTGGTGCTCAAATGAACCACGATGTTTTTGTCGATGGTCAGTGTCAATGGCGATACGCAAAGCCAGGCAAGGATGAAAAGGCTGGCAACATTTATCTGACTGCTGGAAAACACACCCTTAAAATCAGACGCGTCGGACGCATGAGTTTCCCAAAGATTATCTTCGACCGCTTCGAACTCGTCGAAACCCATGGCCAGCCTAACGCCTCAATTGCTGCAAACAAAACCGATGTCGATGTCATGCGCGTTGGCGAACAATTTGAAATCAAAATCACCGCAGGAGGTACTCACAAAGCAGTAACCTACGACCTGTTTCGGACTGATTTACGACAACCCAAAGTCCCCGCTGTTAAAGTCGCACAGGTCACCTTTGATCCAACCAGTAAACCGTCGACTAAAACCGTCCTCATCGACTGCCCGTTTGAAGGTGCCTTTTCACTTTCAGCAGCAGTCGGTCAAACACAACTCAGTGATGCAGAATTTAAGATCGGTCAATTTGCTGTCGTCGATGTGAATCACATCCAACCTGTTTCAGCGAAAAAAGAGTTGGTCGTTGAAGTGGATTGTGTGAACCAGACCATCAATGGTCAAGCAATTGTCGATGATGAATTCGTCGAAGCCAATGGGCCGACACGTGTCACCAACACTGCATTTGGAGCGTATCGTGAAAGTCACGACTGTACGCCCCCTCAAGCGGTGACACCCAAGACGGCAGTGCAGATGCCTAATGGCTATTCCGGTTTTTCATATCGCATCAAGCTGCCTAAGACGCAGGTTCCTTACTTGATGGAAGTGGATATTCCCGATGATGCACGCCGGAGTGTCCCGGTGCTGATGACATGGGTGGATGACAAGACCGGCGGATTCCTCAAGCCTGCCAGTGGATACAAAGGTAAGAGTTACGAAACCGGTGGTCGATATGGTTTGACACATCAAATGCAGACTCATTCAGCCATCGCATGGGGTGATTCACATTCGCTGTTGGTCTCGGTTTTATCACAGGAACCTGGGACACGTGCCGCTGCTGCAAAGATTCGGATTTATCGCTTTGCCGACGACCAATTACCTGCAGTGAAGCTTCAGAGTGCCGGTAAGCGGGACTTTTATCACTGGTTTGAAGAAGCGCACAATTGGCGTTTTCTGGTTGGCATCGCCGGTATCCGTGATGAGCAAATCGTCAAGGATATGATCGGTTTGGATCGTTGGGTACGTTTTGTTCAATACCATGGTGGTAACGGCATTCAAGCATTGGGAGTGGCTTATCAAGGTGCATTCTGGCGCACGCAACTGCTCGATGGTTTCATGCCTGAACCATACGATCGCTGTCGATTGTTGGCACTGTTCTGCGAAAAGTATGGCATGAAATACATGCTAGAAATCTTTGGGAATCAAAACTACTTCACCAATATCAAAATCCCGTCACTTGCTGAAAATCCATTGGATGTTAAACCCACCAGCCTCAATGGTGTTCTCATGGCAGCAGGGGCGCATAGCGACATTAACGCGCTGCATACAGGTGTCCAGGATTTCTATGTAGATGTCGCAAAGGAACTGCATCGTAAGCTCGGTGACTCTCCTGCCTTTGCTGGTCTAACCGTGCGGGCTGATGTTTGGAAGTTTCATGGCGACTTTACACTCCCGAGTATCTACTGGGGATATAACGATTGGACCATCAGGCAATTTGAAAACGATACCGGCATCAAGGTTCCCGCAGAGATCAAGGACCCTGATCGTTTTGCCAGACGTTTTGAATTCCTAACTGCATCAGGCATGCGTGCCCGCTGGATCAACTGGCGATGTGACCGACTGCTGACCTATCACAAAAGGTTCCGTGATGCCCTAGCTGGTGATCGCGATGATATTGTCTTTGGTTTTTCAGGTGATTTTAGAACGGATTCCATTTACGACTTGCCTAAAGATATCAAGACCCGCGCATTGGAAGCTGGTGTCGATCTGGATGCTCGTAAGAATGAACCGGGGTTGGTCGTCATGCCCGGCGGACGCTATGGCTCGCGATCCATTGCCATGCGTTACCACAAAGCCTATGACGGATTTATCAGTCGTGAAAATGTTGAGGCAGGTAAGGGGGCTATTCGCGGTTTTGCGTCGTACATGAACTACCTTGAACAGTCCACGGAGTGGCCCGCACGTTTACTTGGTGTCAAGATGAAGGATAAGGAGAAGCCACCATACTTTTGCTCCGCAGCGTTGGCAGCAGGACGACACAGCCTGGAAAAATATGCAGTGGTTTTAGCAGAGCAGGATACGACATTTTTCCGTGATGGTGGGAATACCGATATGTTCGGTTCCCCACAATACTACAAGCCATGGTTTGATACCTACCGTACCATCCCTGCCATTGCGTTTGAACAAGTCGATACATCATTGGATCAAATTGCCATTTGGCATGGAACCGTCGACAAGCAAAAAGCGACCGACACGCTCAAAGCAGGACTCTATTTTTATGCAGTGAATCGTTCTGCCGACGAAGTCTCCGTCGTGCTTGATATTGAATCCCAAAATGCATTGATCAACCTTGGTAGTCAACAAGCAGTCAAGATCGACAAGAACAAGTTGGTTCTCAAACTTCAACCCTATGGCCTTCAATCTTTCTATGCATCCTCAGATACAGAGATTGTCGCAGTGACTGAACATGTTCCAGATGAAAATGTCACCTACGCTCGTGAGCGTCTTGCTTTTGCTCAAAAACTAATGCAGCAACTGGAGACTCCCGAGGCATCTGCGATCACTGAAAATGAGAAAGAAGCCTTTGCCAATGGACTGAATCAAGCATGGCAGGCGATGGCTAAACAACAGACTTGGCGCACAGTCGCTGAACTGTCTCGCCCGCATATGCTGCAGATTTATAACGCCATGGCACAATTGCCTCAGGGGCAAATCATCACCCGTTTCCCCAATCAGATGTACTCGGAAGACAAGAACCAACACTATGAATTACTGGCTCCAATGATCCGTGCCCAGTCGTTATTGCAGATGCAGGTTGCGTCATCGGATGCCACACTGATCAACTCAGATATATACAACGAAGACTGGCGTGGCATGCAGGTTCTCACTTCGGATTCAGGTCAGATCAAACTGGAATTGGATATTCCTGCTGATGGTCCATATGCCATTCATATCGGGCAAGTCAGTCAAGTTCCCGGAACCACGGTTGTGAATGTCAACGGCGTGGGCTTGGCAAAGCCTGCAGTGACCATGCAGGTCAATCAACCCGAGTCGGCTGTCTTGCCACCGATCACGCTTAAGCGTGGCAAAGCCATATTGACGCTCCAAAGACAAGGGCAGTTTGGCATCTATGGATTAAAGGTTCTGCCGGTCATGCAGCCAATGGCAAGTCCGGCATGGTCAACCGTCGGACCCTTTAAGAGCCATTGGGGAACTGAAGTTTTAGCCGGTCGATTCAAAGGCGACCAAGGATTAAAGAAAACTTTCAGCAAGGTTTATCCACCGCAGATCAATAGCGCACTTGATGCAACCTATCAAAATGCCTACGGCCAGACCATCGGTTGGAAACAGGACAACGGCATCGTCCGCGGACGCTATCACGATTGGGGAGTGGATATCACCATCCGGACAGGTTCACCTGGTGCCGACATTGCTTTTGGGCAATGCACAATCACTTCGGATTGCAAACGAACTGCCATGTTCTACCTGCCAGTGGATTGGTGGGCCAGTGCTTATCTCAATGGCAAGCGTGTCCGTTCAACAATCGATTCAAAACTTTCAGACATTGGTTATGACTTTACCACGCATTATCCCACCTTTTACGCTGTACTTGAATTGGAGAAAGGCGAAAACACCTTACTCGTCAAACAGCTTGGTGGCTCACTGGGAACGCGATTTATCGGCTATATCACGAAGGATGATGGCCTGAAAATATCTCCCGTTCCAACACATTGATCATGAGTATTCAACAGCTACGAATCGAACGCATAATGATAAACAGACACTTATTTTTTCTATCCGCTTTCATTATACCGATGCTCATGGCGATTCCTGTGACTGCACAATCCTTGCAGGTGATTGAGCGTCAAGGTTGGTCATTTGATCGAAGCGATCTGCAATGGCCTCACTGGGCTGATCCAGTACAGCAACGTAAAGATGGGAAACTCAACAATCCAGCAGGCTGGGTTGAATACGATATCCAAATCGACAAGTCCGGCTGGTACAACCTTTGGCAAACAGGTGTCCCAACCAATTGGGTTCGAGATATTCTAGTGGATGGCAAAGTCTATTTAAGACTCCATCAAAGCACTCGTGAAGATTCTCAAAAAGTGGGCGACACCACATGGATCAAGGAATGCAATCTTTATCTGACTTCTGGTAAACATACACTGCAATTTCGTCGCTTTTCTTTTCCCGGTTCTCTGCCCCATGCGTGGCAACTGCGAGCTAGTAACGACGAACCTGAAGGTAGTATCCATGCCAAAGAGATTGGTCATCGGGTCGTCACTGTGGGGCAACCTGTTAAACTTCAAATCACATCCGGCACAACCATACCGTTGCAATACACTCTGGTGCTCAAAGATTTGAAAACCGGTGCGTTGCAAGACGGACCGACCCTGGAATTTTCCGCATCTACGAAACCACAACAGCAAATAGTGTCCATTAAGCCTGTAAAACAAGGTGTATTTCATCTGTTGGCAAAATGTGGTGACCAATTACTCAAACCTTCCGATCTATCATTGGGGCAGATCATTGCGATAGATAAGACTGCAGCAACCACCTTAACACAATCCGCAGAACAACTCGTTGTCGATATTGACTGTACTTCAAAGCAGGCAGAAAACTTCTTTGAAAACAGTACGCCTTCAGAAATTGTCATCAAACCGTTTGGAACCTATCGTCAGACCACCGGCCCGGATTTGAATGCACATTGGGGTGTGCAGAGTTTTGCCTATCGCGTAAACTTGCCGGATCACGATCATGTGTACAAGTTGGTGGTGGACTACCCGGATGATGATCGTCGCACGATGGGATTCTGGGTCAATGATGGTGCGAAGATCAGTAACAGCACAGGCAATACTGTTACCGGTGGTGTAGAGACTGGTGACCGATATCCACTATCCCAATCCATGATACGACATGAAGCGATTTTCTATCCGCGAAATCACAAAGATGTGGTGATTGCTGTTGTCAATCTCGCACCAGGATACAAGGCCGCCGCTTCACGTATCCGTGTGTATCAGATCCAAGGAACATTACCTGCTGCGGAACTGGGGCAAACACGTGGTCGGAAAATGGGGTACTACTTCGAGGAGTCCGGCCGTTGGCTCAAACACTTTGGTGGTGATTCGTCAGATCTCAATGAACAGATGTTGACCATGCAACGTTGGGCGCAACGTAACCGGATGATGGGGGCCAATCTGATGATGCCTACCATTAATGTGTATCAGTCCAATCACTTCCCCAGCGATGTACTTCTTGGATACTTCAATCGTCCTGATGATGAATGTCGCATGGCTGCACTCATTGCTCAGCAGTATGGCAGTAAATTTGTTCCTGAGTTTCACCTTAGTGGGCAAGTTAATTTTGACCGTATCGTGATGGGTGTTTGGGTTGAAAATAAGAAAGTCATGTTTGCAAATGATCAAGCAAGAGACATGGTGCATATCAATAGAGATGGCACAACTAACGGCCCGTGGAAGCCGTATGTCTACAATGTGCTGCATCCTAAAGTTCAACAAATCTATCTGGATGTCTTTGGCGAATTAGCAGACCGTCTTGGGGATTGTGAATCTTTTGCAGGGATTTCATCTCGCTTGATGCTTAGTTGGCAATGGCAAGGATGGAATGCGCTGCCTGGACTCACAGTTGGATACAGTGATTGGACGATCACGCAATTTGAGAAAGAGACCGGCATCAAGGTTCCATGTGATCCAACGAGTCGGCAGCGATACCAACAGAGATTTAATTTCCTCACCGGTCCCAAACGCGAGCAATGGATCAAATGGCGATGCGAAAAAGTCTTTGCTTTTCATCAAAAATTAAGAGATCGGATTCGACAGGCAAAGTCCGATGCGCAACTGTTTTTACCCTATCACGGGGTGGGGCGAAACACATGCCTGAGCAACGATCCCATCCAAGAGTTGTATGAGATCGGCATTGATCCGAACAACTATATATCCGAACCGGGCATTGTCCTGTTACCCAACGCGATGTATGGACGCAGACGCAGCACACCTTTGTCCGACAGCCGTAAATGGGAACAGGCGATCGGAACACTTGCTGGGACACTGGGGAAATTAGGTGGTCGTGGCTTCGCGCTTTACTCAGATTATTTTGAAGTCAACAAACATTTTGATTGGACGAAAATTGGCGGTAAGCCTTACAGCGCATTTGATGCCTGTACGCCTTCAGGTGTCCATGAACGTGAACTCTATGCTGTCGCTTTAGCGGAGAATGATTCGAGTTTTCTGGTTAACGGTGGCAACGGTCACATTTTTGGTAGCCCCTCCGTCATGACACCGTTTCTTCGTGAATATCGAGCCCTCCCGGATGTTCAATTTGAACCTTTGCCAGCTAAAGACGGGGGACGAGATCCTGTTGCTGTTTGGCAAAAGAAGCATCAAAACCAACTGTTTTTCTATGCAGTCAACCGTTTGTCGGAACCTGTTGAGGTTCGTCTGCAACTAGCCAACGTTTCAAATATTCGCGGTGCGTCAGATGATCAAATCGTCAACATGGACAGCCAAGGATGCGTGTCGTTTACGTTACAACCTTACATGCTCAAAACGTTCGTGAGTCCGGACCAATATGGACATGTGGTGACTTGCCAAGCACAAACTACGACGCAATTCCAACGGAAAGTCACAGATGTCATAGATAAAATCAAAACATTGCGTGATCAAGTTGCATCGCGTCAAGTAGGCATTGAATTAAGTGAGGATCAATATCATCAAGCGATGACGTTGATGGATGATGCCATTAAAGCCTGTGAGAAAGGTGCGTATTGGCAAGCATGGTCGAATTTGTTCCGCCCGATTATGGTGCATCTTTATGATCTGACAGGTGACTATCCTCAGCGTTTGTTTGCCAGATTAAATCCACTGGGTTTACAGGATGCACAAAAGGCTCCCAAGCTCAAACTTGTTGATATGGTTGGCGATGTCCGTGGCCATCTTGATTCAGTCGATGCGCTAGCACATGATCAAAAAGGCAATCTTTACGTTTCGTCTCAACAGCAAGTGATGTGCTTTGATCCTCAAGGACAGTATCTACGATCTCTGACATTAACAGAGCCTCATGAATTACCTACCGGTGATATATCCAAGTATCCCAGACTTGATCCACCCAAATACATTGCCAATATTCGCATGATGACCAGTCTTCCCGGTGATAAGTTGGCTATCGTCAAGGGGTGGGGCACACCTGGTATTTATGAAACTCAAAAAGGGCGGTTAGTCCAATCGCTTGAATCACTGCCGGGGCGTGTCTATGACCATATTGCAGTGGACTCAACCGAGAATTTTTTGGTTCATGTCACACACACAGCCAAGGACAAAGGACTCTATCGCATCCCCGACGGTTGGGCATCACTGGATAATGCCACACGTTTGATAACGCCTGATATCCGTGGCATTGCGGTTGGTTCTAATGATCGTATTTACCTGACAAGTAACGATAAGGTGACATGCTATTCGCGGTCAGGGGAACGGTTGTTTGAAAGCAATGTCGATTTGGCTGATGGACCTAAATGTGTCACTGTCTCATCTGACAATAAATTACTGTTTATAGCATCCAACCGCGGGGCGACTTTGGCTTGCTATCGACTTGTCACATCTAATACTCAATCACCATTGATCAAGTTATGGGATAAGAACATGCAAGCCCGGTGGATTAGTTCACTGGCAATGCGTGATGCCAAGACGCTTACGGTCGGACTTGTCGGACCAAGTGATCAAATGGTTGTTCGCCAGTTACAGGTCAATGAGAAGAATGCCACGTTAACCGAATTCAAAGTCCCATCCCTTGATTTACTTTCCTTACGCTTTTTGCAAGGCCATACGCAACTCAAACAATTTCAAGGTTCAATCTATTTCATCTCAAATAACAATCTTTGTGAGTTGATCCCAGGCAAAAAGGATCAGATCAAACTGGTTCACAAAACAGGGGTTCAGCGGACTGAAATCCATGCATTTGCCTTTGCACCCAATGGTGATTTGTATTTGGCATCCAACAGCGGTTTCGTTGCCAATACACGCGGTACCAATGTCTATGTATTGCATAAAAATGCTGACGGCTGGGATCAACCTCAAATGCTTAATGATGGTAAACCGCTTGTTGCTAATCCATACATGATCCCCACTGACATGCTCTTTGATGACCAGGGACGATTGATTATTCAACATATTATTCCCGGTATCAAAACACGCGGCCCACATTTGATGATTTGCGCATTGGAACTAGATGGCTTGAACATCAAAGCCAATCACACTGTTCTGAATATGGGCAATAGCTTTGGATGGGGGAACTATGGTCTGCATCTGACTGATGAGAAGCAACTACTCATTGCAGGCGGTGCGACACGTGAAATAGCCAGTGTCTCACTTGACGGCAAGATTCAATTCAAGACGCTGTTTACGCCCCACCAAGGGCAAAATGTCTTACCACTACGTGAGCCAACCGGTATCACAATGGACCCGCAAAAACGTATATGGGTTAGTGATACAGGACGTAATCAGATTCTGTGCTTTGATCCACAAGGCAGACTCCTCGGGCGATATGGATACTTTGGCAATGATGATGATAGAGAGAATATCGCTTTCTCAAATCCAGTCGGTCTTGTCGCGGTGACACTTGAAGGTAAGACCTATCTGTATGTCGCGGATATCAACAATCAACGCATCCTCAAGCTGGAGGTGAATTGATGGTTGTGGGCTACCGAACAATGATGCTGTTGATCGCCTTTGTGCTGACGTTGCCTGTGTTGGCACAGCAGCAATATACTGTTCCGCAAGACGCATTGGATCACTCAAAAATATCGAAACTCCGATACATTCCAAAATGTGATGTGGCTGCATTATCCGCATTGATCCCCGATGCAAAAGGCCCGCCCGTTGTGCTTTGGGAAAAGCAGTCGCTAGTCACATTACCCATTTCACTACCAGCTGTTGGATCATATGAAATAACCATTGCGCATCTGGCTGGCGGACGCTATGCCCCCTTGATTATAAAGACTCCTGACGGGCAGAAGATCACAACCCAACGTGTCAATGGGGATGTGTTGGTGCAATTAACCACATTCCAAACCGATCTCATTCCCGGGCATAATTTCGAGTTGGCTATACAACCCACCATCTCTCAAAGTCCTATTGCATTGATGTACATTCAAACACATATCAAACGTTTTGATCCGGTGAATGCTGCTTGCTGGAAGGTGGGTAGCCTTGAGCAATCGGCAGAAAAAACCATTCAACATTTAGGCTTGAATCAAGCTGATGCGTTTGATATTCCCAATACATTTGAGAGTGTTCGTGCTATTGCTTCACAGCCCGGTCGCGTGATGATGCCCGCAGGCCAGACTGTTTGTGCGATGACCTACTTTTACAATGATCTGGCATTTACCGGTTATAGCTTTAGCCTCAAAACAAACACTTCTGCTGATGTGTATGTCAATGGTAAGTGTGTTTCAAGTCTCACGTCTGTTCAAGAAAAAAGGCAAATACAACTGCCATGGAATCGAATCAAGCGTGGTGTTAACAGGCTTGTCGTGATGATGCCTTCCGAGAGTGCCTCAGATTCAGAACGATGGTTTGAGTTCTCAGCAAGTGATGCAAAACACACACGGTTTTTCAGTTCAATCCCACATGCAGTTGACCCACGAAAAAACAATACCGATTGGCCACGGGTGTCCATACAAAACAATGATGTCCGTGCGATTCTCCCTTTGCCTGATACCCAAAAAGGGTTTTATCGTTCCATACGGTTTGAATGGGCAGGGCAGATCGAGCAACTCTCGGTGGGAGATACACAGTTACTTGCATCACTACATCAAGATCATTCACCAACAGGTCTTGACTACGCAACCGGTACCGCAGAGGAGTTCTTTGAGCCTATAGGTTTTGATGAGGTCTCCGCAGGTGAATCATTCATGAAGCTCGGTGTTGGTCTACTTCAAAAGCCGATGGATCACGAATACTTTTTTGGTGCTGCCTATTGGCCGATTCGTTTTTTTGACTGGCAAACTGATGTGCAGTCCGACAAGGTGACTTTTACACAACATGGAGAATCGCCAACCGGTCATGCTTATCGCTATGTCAAAGCACTGCAGTTAACCGATTCACCCAAAGGATTGGTAATTGAGCATCAACTTACCAATACCGGCAAAAAACGAATCGTCACCAATCACTACAATCACAATTTTATCCGCATCAACAATACCGATATCGACAAGCGTTACCGCGTGGATTTTCCTTACTCTCCACAGACGCTCAACAATGTTCGATCCCGGATGAAGCTCAACAAAAACCAAGTCACACCACTGGGCAACGGCACCATATTCACACCCATGACCGGGTTTGCCGATGTGTCCGACAGTCACCTTACCGTGACCCATTTACCAAGTGATACCAAGTTACACATACGATCTGATCAGCCGATGATTCGGTTCTGGTTTTTTGCATCCGATCGTGTGATCTGTCCTGAAATGTTTACGCATATTGACTTGCCACCCGGCCAGACGAAGCGGTGGGTCAGCCATTATGAAGTTCAATAAGATGATTCAAACTCAAAAAACAAATTCAAATCAATGCATTCGAGTCGGACTCTATGGCTGTAACATGTATCGCACACGTGATCTTGTTGCGGGGATTCATGCAGGCTGTCCCGGTAAGGTGAAAATCACTGCATGCTTTGACATTGACAAAGAAAAGGCGTCCTTTGCTGCCAGTGAGTACGATGCCGTGGCATGTCATTCCGAGGAGATGTTTCTCAAACAGGAGATGGATGTCGTTCTGATTTGTCTACCACCTTATCTGCATGCTCAGACATTTGAGCGTGTCGCCAAAGCTGGTTTTGATGTCTACCTTGAAAAACCGATTTGTATTAATGATGAAGATCGGCAACGCGTTCTAGAGACGATTTCCAATTACAACGTTCGATGCTATGTGGGTATTTCCTATCGCTATACCAATCCCTTCGCCAAGGTCGCAGAGATTGCCCGACGACCTGATGCGGGGCAACTCATTGGTATTCATCATCATTGGCTTCAAGGTCCGGGCACCATGCAGGGACCAACCAATTGGAGGCATCGCATGGAACAATCCGGCGGGCAACTCAATCATCATTGTTGTCACCTGCTCGACTGGATGCATTGGATTGGAGGCCCGATCACGACTGTGACCGCGACTTCTCATGTCCATGATCAGGCTGTCCTGCAACATGAAGAACAGGAGCTCTCCGCTGCATTTACTTTTGAACAAGGTGGGATGGCGGTCTTTAATTTGTCCCAGCATGCACATACCAATTCACAATTCGGAATGGTCCATCTGCAGAACCTTGCGATTCATTACGCATGGGGCAAAGACACCTATGTGAAAGTCTACAAAACCCGTCAACGTGCAGCGGATGAAATCTATGAATGGGATGCGACTTCTGGAAATGATCCGGGTACCCAACGTGATGCGATGCAGATGGCGGACTTTGTCGATGCGTATCTCAATGACAAGCCCATGCCATGCTCTGTTGAAGATGGTGTGCGTACCTATGACCTTGCCAAGGCCGTGCGGTTAAGTTGTGAAAGTGGGCGACGTATCGTGTTTAACGAACTGGTTGTCGAAGTTTAATTGCCTTGCGTTATCACCTGTACAAATTTTTCTTGATATATGAATTGAAATAAAAATGTCACTGATTACAAAGCATTGTCTTGATCACAATGCAAACCAACAACAAGATACACATGGTCAACATCATGAAGATGCTCGTCTGAGTTGGTTTGATCAAGCACGTTACGGACTCTTTTTACACTGGGGGCTATACTCGATTCTCAGCGATCCGGATCGCAATGAGTGGGTTCTTTTTGGGAAGAATTTGGACCTTGAAGAATACAATCTGCTAGCCAGACAATTTATTGCACAGCGATATGATCCTAAAAAATGGGCAAAACTCGCACGCCGTGCTGGGATGAACTATGTTGTTTTGACGACAAGACATCATGACGGTTTTTGTCTGTTCGACACTGCAACGACCGATTTTAATTCTGTTCAAACGGCAGCAGGGCGGGACTTGGTTGCAGAGTATATTGAAGCTTTGCGTGAGGAAGGTCTTCGTGTCGGTCTGTATTACTCCATTAAGAGTTGGCAGTGGCAAGCAATCCGCAGTGGGCCGGGAAATGACCCGCAAGGCTGGCATGACATGGTCAATCAGACTCATGAACAGATACGTGAACTGATGACAAACTATGGCAAGATCGACCTGCTCTGGTATGACGGATGCATAGTCCCCGGCGTACAGGACAATCAGATTCGTGCCAGGCATTGGCGATCCAAAGAGCTTAATGCCATGGTACGGTCACTTCAGCCGGACATATTGATTAATGATCGTTCAGGTTTGCCTGAGGATTTCAGTACCCCTGAACAACGCGTTAATCCACCAGCGATGGGACGGCGTTGGGAAGCATGCATGACGCTGAATCAAAACTGGGGCTACAACATTCATGACCGCCAGTTCAAGTCCCCCGCGACACTCAAGCAAGCTTTGATACGTTGCGCTCGATACGGGGGCAATATGCTGCTGGGTATCGGACCTCGTGCGGATGGCAGTATCCAAAATGAGTTTGTTACCCGCCTTGAAAGCGTTGGCGATTGGTTGGTAGCCAACGGTCAATCCATCTTTAATTCACAGCGAACGCACTACACAGAAGCGGATCATGTCGCAGGAACAGTCACCCAGCGTGGCAATGATTTTTACATCCACATCAAGTCCTATCCCGGGCCAGTTGTCCGGCTTGATGGATTGGGCCATGCAACATCGGTCAGATTCCTTGGTGATATCACAAACTTGAAGTTTGATTCGGTTCTTAATGGTGCTCTTGAAGTCAGCGGATTGACTGAGGATATGCCATGGGATGATGGGCCGTTGGTCATGCATGTGACTGTGCCGAAGCAACCGGATTCTCCTGCACGCTGGTTAGGTGGCGGTGATGTCTTACGGATTACAGCAGGTAACGCTCCGGTACTGGGATTTGATGCAGACCATTATTCACCTCCCCTGATGCCTGTGATCACTGGTGAGGCGTTGTGTTTGGAGTTAGACGTTGAGCGTCACCCGGTGAATACCACACCCTCAGAAGGTTGGTGTCCCGGTTGGCATCAGTGGCAGGTCTTTACGCCCAAAACAAAACGCACGTTATCATTGAATATTGATGTTCCAGTTTTAAATGCCTATGAACTTGATCTGGGGCTCATTGCTCATCAACCAGGGAAAATACACATCAAAATTGATGGACAAGTTTGGGATCAAGTATTTGAAATCAAGCATCCGGGGTGTCCTGATACATGGCGGTTATCAAAACTGGTCATGGAGCAGGGGGCACGTCGTTTATCACTTTACGCTGACATTGATTTTGGACTCTATGCGTTAAGACGTAATGCCTGTTGGCGTGAAATGCCAGCGGAGTTGTGGTGGACCATTGGCCCATTCCATACCGATTTTGCGCCGCAGCATCCGATTCATGAAGTGCGGGATGCAATGGAAAAAGTCTATCCTGTCCAACACGAATTTGATCCTGACAAACGCTACATCGGCACACGTGAGATGCAAATCCGCTGGACAACCAGTGACATCCGTGATGGGCAGCACAGTGAGTCGGGCGTGAATTTTCCGTATCGCTGCGGGGATCAATTCTCAGGAGTCTGCTTTGCACGTGCAGTGATCCAATCACCTGATGATCGAGACGCTCAGATACTTCTTGGCGGAGACTGGTGGCATAACGCATGGATCAATGATCAATTGATACAGACTGGCCGTGATCCTCAAGAAGTCGCAGAGGATGGTGCACAGTTCAGTCGCTGGAAACCACAGTTGGCATCGATCCGACTAAGAAAAGGTAAGAATGTCCTGCTGGTTAAAAGTCATCCCGGCTCAACTGCAAATTGGTTTACCTGCCGGTTGTCTGATCCTGGTGATCTGAACATCATTGATCCAACCCAATCAAATAACAAGTGAAAGTGAGTAAGAAGTTGAAGCGATATCTATTTGTCATGTTGATGACCTGTTTATGCTTATCCATGTCTGCCTATGGCCAATCATCAACCCAAATCATTGAACGCAACGGTTGGGATTATGACCGTGCCAGTTTGGAATGGCCTCAATGGGTTGATGTCCAAAAAGAGAAGAAACAAGGGGCTTTACGCGGTTCGATTGGCTATACCGAATTTGATGTTCAGATTCCAACTACTGGATGGTATGAGCTATGGGAAGGAGGCGTCCCCGTTGAATGGAGTCGAAGCCTGTACGTGGATGGTAAGCCAATGTTTGTTGAAACCATTGGCAGCCCCGATGATGTTTTGCCACTGGCCGAACGTCGCAAACAGAAGTTGGATTTCAAAGAAATCAATCTCTTTCTGGAAGCTGGTAAGCATACCCTGCGTTTTGAAAGACTTGGTTTTCCTGGCGTATTACCATCTAAATGGCAATTACGTCCATCTTCTGAAAGTGTCAGTCATCGCATTTTGGGACAAGTCGTCAGTCCCCGCATAGTGAATCCCGGGCAGTCAGTGACCTTGGAAATAACCAGTTCATCTCCAAAACAAACCAACTGTCAAATTATCCTTCACGAAATCATCACGGGTCAATCGGTCAATGGGCCGGAAGTTGAGCTTAAAACCAGTGAGCAACCTGTTACTCAAAAAGTTGAAGTCCAACTCCCCAAGTCCGGTTTGTATTTGGTGACTGCACTCATTGATGGTAAGAAGCTGCGTCCTGCTGATATGAAAATTGGTTATGTGATGGCCACCACTTTGGAGAAAGAAAAGGATGATCAAACAACGATCACCAAGCTCTCTCTTAATGGCTTATTCACTGATGGTGTGGTGTTACAACGGGACAAACCCTTGCCGATTTGGGGACTCGCACCAACAGGGCAAACCGTTACGGTGACTTTGGCGGATCAATCCCAAACGACTACTGCAAATGAACAAGGTCATTGGAAAGTCACCTTTAAACCGCTTTCTGCTGGCGGGCCACATACATTGGTTGCGACTTGTGATACCCAAAAGATCACCCGCAAAGATGTCCTGGTGGGTGAGGTTTGGCTGCTTTCAGGTCAATCCAATATGGGCGGGCCAATCCTGCAATGTATTGGTGGTAAGGATGCAGCAAGTCAAGCGAACATGCCCAACGTTCGGCTTGGTTTTGTGTACCCCAATGGTGAAGCTGGGCAGATGCGTGATGTCGGTTGGATGAAAGCCGTTGCTCATGATGGTAATCCAGCGCATGTTAAACGTTGGATCGCCATCCACTTTGCCTTTGCCAAGAAGATTCACGAAACACTTAACGTCCCCGTCGGACTCATCGCTGCCAATCGTGGGGGGACCTTGATTTCCACATGGGTTCCCGAAGAGACGGCGCAAACGGATCCAGCTTACAAAGGGTTCAACGAGCAATTCTGGGAATACAATGCACCAGCCAATCGTCAGAACCGTTACATCGTCAAGCTTGTTTCGGAAGTTCGCAAATGGAAAAGCAAGTACGAAAAAGCCCCCGCAGACAAGAAGCCAACTGCACCCAAACTCCGTGCAGATATGTCTTGGCGCAACCGTCCGGGCCAGCATTACCATGGCCTGATTCAACCCAGTGCTCCCTTTGCGATGCGTGGTGTGCTTTGGTATCAAGGTGAGTCTGACAGCAAGATGTCAGCGATCTATCCTGCCAAGTTCAAACGCCTGATGGCTGATTGGCGTAAGGCGTGGGATGAACCCAAACTGCCTTTTATCACCGTGCAGATTTCCTATGGCTCGGGGCGTTTTGATGATGGCCAGCCGGGCGTGGAATTTGGTGCAGAGATGCGACAAATGCAACTGGAATGCGCCAAACTGCCTGATACCTATATGGTGGTCAGCCATGATTTGATGCGACCTGAGGACAATGTACATTACCTTGATAAATTGCCCGTCGGCGATCGCCTTGCTCTTGCTGCTTTGGCGGAAATCTATGGCAAGGATATTGTCTATCAAGGTCCCATGTTTGAAAAAATCTCTGTAGACAACCACAAAGCCATTCTCCATTTTTCTCATACCCATGGCGGACTTAAAGTCAAAGGTGAAACACTCAACGGATTCTCCATCGCTGGTGCGGATCGTCAATGGCATTGGGCCAAAGCACATGTTGATGGTCAGACCGTGATTGTGCAAAGTGATGCTGTCGCCAAGCCTGTTGCGGTACGATATGGTTGGTCAGGATATCGCAATGCGAATCTGTTTAATGGGGCCGGGTTGCCTGCTCCAACATTCCGCACTGATGATTGGCCCCTTGCAAGTGATGGCAATGAATTTACTTCAAGTGACTAATTTTGGGAACGCAGTATGAATCAGTTTGAAACGCCGGTTTTTGCAAATGTTCAGGAACATCGCCTCGCATGTCGCAAGGGACAATACAGCGGTCCGACGGGTGGGGTGATCCCTGAAAATGTGTTGTGTAATCTTGTGGTGTTGCCTCAATCGGAAGCTTATGATTTTCTGGTCTACTGCATGCGCAATCCCAAGCCTTGTCCTGTGATTGAAGTGTTTGATCCGGGGGATCCGATTTCAAAGTTTGCAGCACCGGGGGCAGACATGCGTACGGATTTATCTCGGTACGCAGTCTCACGGTTTGGTGAATCCCAAGGAACCTGCACAGATATTACCGAGCTATGGGCTCAGGACAGTGTGGCATTACTGATGGGATCGAGTCTGACATTTGATCATGCATTGCAACGTGCAGGCGTTAAGGCATCACCGGAAGTCTGGGTGCTTAAGACCTCGATTCAGACTCAAAAGGCAGGGCGATTTTCCGGTCCGCTGATTGTGACGATGCGTTGGATGACATCTACCCAGGCGATCATTGCCACACAGTTGACCGCTCGCTTTGCATGGAACCATGGTTCGCCGATCCACATTGGTGATCCTGCTGATATTGGTGCAGACCTTGAGCAACCCATATGGGGCAAGCCGGTAGATGAGATCCCCAAAGGCATCGTCCCGGTCTTCTGGGCTTGTGGCGTGACCCCGCAATTTACCGCGGAGTCCGCCAAGCCGTCATTGATGATTACGCATGCCCCATCGCATGGTTTTATTACTGACCTCAAAGCGGATCAATACTGCCTGCCATAATCCACCATATTCTGCATGACTTTCGGTGTAGGATTTGATGACAGAGTTGGTCTTCCCAAATATTTATTGCGATTTGCTTGACCTGTCGGATTGCATATCTAGAATAAATGCGAACGTGATAATATAACGTGCGCATAGAGTGTTAAAAGTGAGAAAGTATGTCTGTTACGCTTAAACATGTCGCTAAACGAGCCGGTCTGTCTTGGCAGACTGTCAGTAAAGTCCTCAATGACAAAGGGCATCTGTTTCGGCCCGAAACTCGTCAGCGAGTGATAGATGCAGCTCGGGAAATGGGTTATGTGCCCAATGCGGCTGCACGAACCATGCGTTCCAAGAAAACCTTGCAGATTGGATTATTGCTTCGAAATGAGGAAGGTCATCGTTATCACAATCTGGCTGCCTTTATTTTGCTTTTGGGGATCAATACTCGGTTGGAGCAGAATGGTTATCTCCTGAGTGTTGTCCGTATGGGTGATTTGGCTTGTACAGGTGATGCCAAATCCCGCGTTTTTGAAGAGAGAGTTCTTGATGGCTTAATCGTCTTTGGCGGCTTTTCGCCAGATGTATTTGATTGGGTGCATAGTGTGATACCCAATTGTATTTGGGCGGACACCAACAAGTGGGATGAATACTGCTGCTTGCATCGTGATGAGCAGCAGGTCGGACGGCTCATTGCCAAGCATATTTTGGATTTGGGATATCGCCGCGCAGTTTGGACAGGCGGGCGTGTTGATAAGCATAGTCACTACAGTCAGGCAGATCGCTACTTTGGGCTCAAAGATGAACTGGCGCGTCATGGCATTGAATTGGAAAGTATCAGTAGTCTCAAGCGTGATGATAATCGGTTGATTTACCCGGAGCTGGCACAGCATTTTCAGCCAGATCGAGTACTGGTTGCCTATAACACACTTGGTGCGCAGGCGATTCTCACCACAGGTACTTCCATGGGCAAGTCTGTAGGTTGGGATTATGGCTTGATGTGCTGTGATGAAACACCAGAAGTTTTTGAATCCTGGCCGGGGCTGAGTCGCGTGTCCAATGATCGTTTTGAAATGGGATATCAGGCTGCGGAAATGATGTTGCAGTTATTAGATAATCCTGCACAACGTCCCGTGTCACGCAAGATGGGCAATGAATGGATTATCGGTAATACGGCATGGGGGCCGCATACGGCTCGCTGATCAATAAACGGCTATTTCAACCTAACAAGGAGTATATCATGCAAAAATGCAACAAGGCTTTCACGCTCATAGAGTTGCTTGTAGTGATTTCAATCATTGCGCTGTTGATTTCCATACTATTACCTGCCTTGGGTAAAGCAAGGGAAGCAGCCAGGGGAACGCAATGTATGGCTAAAATGCGAGGCTTTGGTGTGGCTCAGGCTGCATATTTGATTGATAGCAAAGGCTGGTGGGTGGCAGGAACACAATGGTCAACTCAACCTGATTATTGCCCCAATACACCGACACCTGAGGGCAGTTGGGATAACGGGTTTAATTGGGCTGAGGCATTATTTAGGTATTTATCTACGGCTTCGATTGACAAGCATAAAGACGGTAAAGCCAGAGGTAGTTATATGTTTTCATGTCCCAATGATCCATGGCAGATAGAAAATCGAGACTTGGCTGCCTTGTCCTACCAGATGAATTCGCAACGAAATAGTTTTAATGCAACATACGATGGTATGTCGTTTAAAGTGACCGGCTCGGACACCAAATTGCCATCCCCTGATGTGCCAAGATACGGCGTGCAGGTACATGAAAATTGGGTTCCTGCACCGTCAGATGTTTTTGTCCTCGTTGATAACTGTAACCCGGGATATCGTGGAAGTTTTCGTTACGGTAGTGGTGAAATCCGTTCGCCTGAATATCCCTATGGCAGTGGTACATACACATTCATGTCAAGAGAAGGTAAGCTTCAGAATCACAATGGTGGTTTTAACTGGCTCTTTGCTGATGGACATGCTCAAAATATGACCATTGAGACGAGCATGGGTGAGGGAAGTCACATGGTGAATCCAAGACGCTATTGGACCAAAACACGTGGTGACTAAAGCACGTCTTATCTATTACAAATAACTTTGCGAATACTAATAGTCCCGCATTAAATACTTCTTACAGACAATCCTGAAGCCTTAAGGTTTTCTCAATGATCAATCACTTAAAAATGATTCGTATGGCTGTTATAGCGCTCATTCTGCTTGGAAGCACCATCAATGTGTGGGCGCAGAACACCATCATCGAAGACGGGACGCGTGCTCGCATGTCACTGGATGGCACATGGCAAGCTATCGGCGTTAAGGGAATTATCCCGCAATATCCCGCGCCGGATACCAATGCGGATTGGAAACCCATTGACGTGCCTCATAAATCCGCCTCGCCGTTTATTGTTACACAGGGACATGGTCCTTACAGCAATGCCGCAGTGAAATCGGTGATAGATCGCAAAGGAAATTACCTGCGGGATACCGGCGCTGCTGCATGGTTTAAACGCAACTTCATCGCACCCGATGCGAAGTCCATTTACCAACGGCGTGCCGTGCTGTATCTGCATGGTGCAGCGTTTCGCAGTGATGTTTATCTCAACGGCAAGCACATCGGCACATCCGTACAAGGACTCGTTCCCAACCAATACGATGTAACCGACGTTCTCAAACCCGGCCAGGAAAATCAACTGCTCATCGGACTTGCTGACCGTGATGCTTTGGTGGACCCCGCAACGCGCACCCTCATCGCGCCATGCAGTGGTGTCACCGCCGGACTCTGGGGGCGTGTGGAATTACAGTTCCTCCCGGCTGTGCATATTGAAGATGTGTTTGTTCAAACGTTTGTCGAAAATAAAAAAATAGCATTGGAATTGACACTGAGCAATCACTCCAAGACCGTGCAATCCATCATGCCTCTCGCAGTGGTTCTGGATGATCAACAGGTCTCACGATGCAATCTCAACGCCAAAAGCGTCACACTCAAAGCAGGTGAAAAAACCACTATCCGCTTGCAGCAGGATTGGTTGGCGGACAATCTCTGGTCACCGGACATGCCCTATCTGTATACCGTTAAGGTTCAACTCAAACACCAGGACAACGTGATTGATGACATGCAAACCAGCTTTGGTTTCCGTGAGTTCACCATCAAAGGGACAGACTTTTATCTCAACGGTCGAAAGACGCGATTGCTGCGCAACAGCATGTTAACAGGTCTCAATGCAGATGAGCATCAAGCATGGTTTGGCGATATTCGCGGCGGATCGCTGCGCGAAGCAGCGGGGCGACCTTACAACACAATCCGGCTGCATCTGGGATTTAACAATGAACATCTCATTGATGCAGCAGATCAGATCGGCTTGATGGTGGTTCCCGAATCCAGTTGGTATCACGTCTCGGAATATCCTGCTGCGGCTAGTGACAAGTATTTGCCCAATTTGATTGACTATTTTCAACGTTGGGTGAAGTTGCACCGTAACCATCCTTCCATTGTGATGTGGTCATTGACCAACGAACATTTCTGGGGGCGAACCGGCGATGAGGAGATGGCCATTGGCAAAGCTGTCGCTCAAACCGTTCTCAAAATTGATCCGACACGTCCGATCCAAGGTGATGCGGAAGTTACATGGAACGGTGTCCTGCCGGTGATCAATATCCATTATCCCGAAGGTACGGCTGGTGATGTACGCAATGAATTCCCCAACTCCAGCTTGGTGATACCCAATGACCTGTACTGGCTCAAAAAAGGAAAGCTCAACACACAGGCATGGCGGGCTGAATTTGTCTGGGATCGCCCCTTGGTGATCGGTGAATATTGGGATTACAGTCAGGACCCGGACAAGATGACCAGCTATGTTGGTGATACGATTTACGATTGGCAGCGATGGCGCTATGACCGCATCAAAACCAGTCCCGATAGTCCGTACATTGATACCTTGCGTAAAGCGACCGACGTCTACCGTCTCCAGGGCGTAGCAGGACTCAATCCCTGGTCAGGTGATCGGGATGATGTGATGCCGCGTCGTGGCGTACGCGCGTTGGATTTTCATCCCAATTTTTTTGCAGGCCAAACCACTTCGCGCACGATGGTCGTCTTCAACGAAACATCCAATGTCCTTAACTATGCACATCTGCAATGTCGCCTGATTGTGGATGGCAATACGATCTGGGAAAAGAAAGTCAACGTCAACGGCAGTCCCGATCTGGTGCAGAAAGTGGATGTGCCCATCGAGATGCCAATGGTGAACGAAAACACCAAGGCCACACTCACCATTCGTCTCTTGGCATGGGCCGGCGGGGCGTATCATCAAATGGGTGAACGACATCGTGAATCAGTTTTCATCATGCCACGCACTGATTTGAAGCCGTTGGATTCAAAGGAAATTGTCCTGTTGGATAATGAGGGTTTGACCACCACCCAAGCCCTGGCAACCATGGGTATGGATGTGAAGTCGGTTAAGAAGATTAGCCAAGACACACTGACTAATGCGCGTCTGTTGATCGTCGGTAGACATACAAATCCGACAGCGTTTCGTGATGATATTGTTGCTTATGTCAAAGCCGGTGGCCGACTGATCGTACTACCCCAGGAGTCGGCTTTCTCATTGACCACGGGATTGCCCGAACCGGATGCCAAGCATGTGGCTTCACGTGTCTGGGAACGCACATCCCAGCACCCCATTGTCCAATCCTTTGACGGTGAACAGTTCTCCTATTGGCGTCCTGATCACATCACCTCAAAATTCAACTTTACCAAAATGTCTGTTGGCGGCCTGCGTTACCTGTTGGATTGTGGTGGGTTGGCAGGGATGGACTGGAGTCCATTGGTGGAAGCACCGCTGGGATCCGGGACGATGCTCCTCTGTCAGATGCGTGTCATTGATGGTCTCAATGATGAACCTATGGCAGGTGCTTTGCTTGAAGCCATGATCCAATACGCATTGCAATACAAGGCCCCAACTCATCATCCTTTGAGACTGCTGGCAAATTCGGATGCCGTGGTGCAAGTCCTCAAGGGAGCGGGTGTGGCATACACCAAACAACTCCAAGGTGAAGGGACAATTCTCGTCGATGCGTCATACGAGCTGATGCCTGAGGATATTGGGGAAATCAACAGCACGCTGGCGCGCGGTGGGAATGTCTGGTTGCATGGATTTGATAAGACTAATGTGAATACGCTTCGTGATGTATTGGGATTCGAACCTGTCATGATTGAACGTGACAAGACCGTCCTCACCGCTGCGTTAACTGGCGACGATCCGCTTCTTGGAGGCCTTGCCAACTTTGATTTTTTCTGGGCCAAGATTCGCTCCGGTGCCCGTGAGGATTATTTTCAGGGAGCCTCGGCAACAGCCCCCATTGGTGGCTTGGATGTATTGCAACTGCCAGCATTGGAAACAGGGACGCCATTGTGTACGCCAGCCCTGATGATCAAAATTCCCCGGGAATCAGGCACGATTTTCTTCGATGGTATTTCATGGGACAAAGCTTACGCGACTCAGCCAACTCGTGTTTGTCGCATCGTGGGGACGTTGGCGATGAACTTGGGAGCGACCATCGAATTAACGCCTCAACGCGAGTTTAAGTACTTCCCAATCAGCCTTGCCAAGCATGCCAATCGGGCGTATTTTGATCCTGAAGCTGGAGACGGACAAGGTGGTTGGACGGATCAGGGGCCGGACAATGACATGAGTTTTTTCCTGATCAATCACACCGGTAAATTCAACGGCATGGATGTCACCACCGTCAAATTCCCCGTGTCTCAGAACTTTGCAGATCGACCGTTCCAACTCATCGACCCGGCAAGCAATCAAAACAAAGCTGTCCTTACTTTCAGGGGACGCGAACATGATCCCAAAGCACTCAAACGTGTCGATGGAATTGCTGTCAACAAGAAAGCACACATGCTCTGGTTCCTCCAGACGGCTTGCTGGGCGAACAACACACATGATGTAGGCAAGCCAGTATTGCAGTATGTAATCAACTATTCAGATGGCAGCAAAACCACCTTTGATCAGAGAGTTGGGATAGAAATAGCCGAATGGTGGGACCCTACAAATTTACCCGCAGCCAAGGTTGCATGGTCAGGTCGTAACAACAAACATTCACCCATTGGTATCTTCGTCACCGCATGGGAAAACCCATTCCCTGAAAAAATGATCACAAATATTGATGCAATAGGCGGACTCGACAACGCACAGGTTGTATTGCTTGCGATCACCGCTGGCATGGAATCCGGTTCAACTAATGCGATGAAACTCATCAGTCAATGGGATATGTCACAGTTTGCAAATGGCCAGGTGAACAATATTGTTCCCGATGCAGGGGCGATACAATCAAAATCCCAATCACAACCAACCCTTGTTCAGATCGAGGGACAAAACTGCCTTCGCTTCCGCAATGGCCAACGACTGGATGGCAATACAAAACAAATACCCGCACTGGCTAAAGGCGGGCCTATGAGGCTTGAAACAACACTGGCTGTAGAAGAAATAACTCCAGGTTACTGTGGTGGTATCTTTCAAAGCATGGTCTATGGCAAGAAAGGGTTTCGTCTTGTCATTGATAGGCAAATGAAATTGTCAGTGGAAATCTATTTTGAAGACCAGCCTGCAAAATATCTAAAAGGTAAGACACCGCTTCAATTAGGACGGATGTACGATATTTCAGTCGACTTTGATGGCCAATACGCTAAGTTAATGATTGATGATAGATTTGATGCACTGATCCAAAGCCCACCGCCATCGGCTTATACCGGACCGCTTCAAATTGGAGTCGCGTCGGGTAAAGATTATTTTTTTAACGGCGTCATTAAAAAAATGAGTCTATATACACTCAATCAATAAGTTTCCATTTTTTAAATTTGAACGTGGAAACCCAAGAATAAACAGTCGGTTATTTTTATTAACATTTATTTTGTGAGTATGAACATGAGTCTCTGGCATGAGATCGCCCACCCCTGTGTCTGGATGACACCTGAAGATTTTCCCCGTTTACAAGTCAACGCAAAGCTGCCGTTTTGGAAAGAGAAACTGGATCGCTACCGTGCTGAACTTGCGGAACTTGACCAGTTAAGCATTCAAGGGCCGACAGGCGCAATGGGTATGACCGGGTTTTGTTCAGTCACAATTGACTTTCATCCTGGCGTTAACATGATGGCCCTCAAAGCCGGCATGTGTCATGCCGTCGATCAGGACGATCATACCGGTAAGCTCATTGCCAGCTTCCTGGAAGAAGTCGTCAGCTACTATCACAGCAAGAGTCCAATCTGGCGTGACCGGATGGGGGGACTCAACAAAGGCACATGGACCGGCGACAACTGGGGCGGGTTGGCGGAAAATCACATTATCGACCCGATGATCTGGTTTAGTACCGCACATCTTTATGACATGATCTATGGCAAGGGTTTTCTCAGCGACGAATTGGCCGGTGAGTTCGAAACCATGATGGGCATGTTCCATCAACTCTGCTGCCTGCATGAAGAGATGCAGAAGATGGATAACAACCGCGCTGCCTGGCTTAATGGGGGTTCGTATCTGTCAGCATTATTTGATGAAAATCCGATCCGTGCAAAAGTCACCATGGATAAATGTGTCGCCAACATGCCACGCCTTATGTCCACCATTTTGGATGATGGTTGTCACTATGAAATCGGCCCGTATTCCGAAGCAGCAGTCAAGGCGATTCAATACAACGCCCGTATCATCCGCAATGTTCAGGGGACCGATTTCTTTAAGCCCGGAGACTACGGCCCCGGTTTTGAAGCTGCGCTGTGGGGTTGGGTCAATCGCCTGATTCCCGGATCATCTCTGCGGTTACTCACCATGAGAGATCGGGTCAATCATTGGGATGCGACCTGTTATGCGTATAAGGAATATCACACACCCGAAGTGGGTTGGGCAATCAATCGCATGCATGAACGGCCATGGGTGCCGATGTTCCGACACTGGCCTCAAGGTTCTGAATTTTATACCTATCAGCAACCAGATAACGTCAAAGCACCAACCTTTTTGGATTCACATTTTGATCAGGCAGGCATTGCCATTCTCCGCAGCAGTTGGAAAGCCGATGCATGTAGCCTGTTTTTCCGTTACGGCTTTCAAGGTTCATCACACGGTGGTGGGCAGGATAAACTCAACTTTGAATTAACCTGCAATGATGAACCGATTCTTTGTGATCCGTTGATTTCTGAACGTTCACATGATCGTAATCTGGTCGTTGTCGATGGGCACACTCAGCAACAATGCAACGGTAAAGCGCTGCATGTGAATGTCGAAAACCGTGATCGCCTGCAAGTTGTCTCCGCTCTGGGGGGCATGGGTTCAATGCCAGACCGACCCGTCTTTCATGATCCACGCTCAGAAGTCGGATACTGGTGTACGCAAAATGAAGAATGCTTCCCCGGCATGGCAAGACATCGCCGCAGTATTCTTTTTGTGGATCGCAGATACTGGATCATCCGCGATACGCTATGGTCATTGGATGAAAATGAACACCAGTACCAGTGGATGTTCCACAGCTTTGGTAAGCCACAAGGTGTCAACGAAATCCAGGAACGTGTCGAACACACTTACGACATCAAGCGTCTGTACTGGAGTGAACGACCCATCCCTGAAAAACGCTTGACTAATCGTCATCCACTCACACAAGCCGGTCAGTATGGTTTTGCCAGTGATAAAGCCTCGGCAGATTTGCTGTTTGTCGGTGTGAACATGGACGTGCCAAGTACCATTGATCTCTGGCAAGGTTCAGCCAAACATCACTACTGCGGTACGCCCGAAGGTGGTGATGGTATGGCACCGGCACCATACGTCGGATCATGCTTCATGGCCAAGGGGAAGGATGTGGCATTGGTCACCGTCATCGACGCGCGACCAGCTGGAAGCGATGCACATGTCAAAGCAATTCAGTCCATTGATACCAACGGCGTTGATGGTCAGCTTCTCCAAATCCAAACCACCAACGGCATGGATATGATTCAAATCAACGAGTCGGATCAGCCATGGAGCATGGGCGGCAAAACAATTGCACCCGGTTATTCAATTGCCTGACCTTATCGAAATGACTTGTCAATGAGTACACAACAAACCCAAGCAAATGATGTCAACCAGCAGCACAATATCATTGGCGTCGAATCCAATTCGCCTGTTGATACCTTTCAACGCACAACCCATCCTGATGCCCAGTGGTTTTCCAAACCCAACCTTGGACTGTTCATTCACTGGGGCATCTCCTCGGTGCAAGGTACGGGTGATCTGTCGTGGAGCATGATGGCCAGAGGACATGGCACACGCAAGACTGCATTTGATCGCTACGGTTTTCCTGCGGTGACACGAGTGATGACGCCACGCCAGTATTGGCAGCAGGCTCAGAATTTTAATCCCAAAGATTATGATCCAGTCAAGTGGCTTACGGCTGCCAAAGAAGCTGGATGCACTTACGCGGTATTCACGACCAAACATCATGATGGCTTTGCAATGTGGCCAAGCGATCAAGGTGCGTTTTCAACCAAGAACTATTTAGACGGACGTGATCTGGTGGGTGAGTATGTTGATGCCTGTCGAAAAGTTGGTTTGAAAGTCGGCTTTTACTATTCGCCGCCGGATTGGTATTTCAATCGTGATCGTATGTCATTTCACTATGACAGTAAAAAGCATGTGTGGGATATCGATCATCAACCCAAAGATGTGTTGCCAAGCGAACTGGTTCGAGATTCCCAGGCAACACCAGAATTTCGTGACTATATCAATGGCCAGGTTCAAGAGCTTCTCATCCGCTATGGCAAGGTGGATATGTTGTGGTTTGATGGCAGTGCGCATGATGCCATTTCCATTGAACGTATTCGTGAACTTCAGCCACAGATAATCCTCAATCCTCGTGGACATGGGGTCGGGGACTTTGCAACGTGCGAATGTGCTTTCCCCAAAGAACAGCCTGAGGGTTGGTGGGAATACTGTCATATTTTTAATGATGGAGCATGGGGCTATTTAAATCATGAAATTTACAAGCCCGCTGGTTGGGCATTGTCAGAGATGGTCAAAGCCTGTTGTTGGGAAGGCAGTTTTCTGCTGAATATCGCCCCGGATGCCCAGGGGCGATTGCCCGAGGTCTGTTACAGTCGACTTAAAGAAATTGGTCAGTGGCTTAAGCAGTATGGAAACACTCTCAAGGGATTGGCACGTGGACCATGGCCTGAAAAATGCAACATGCCGCTGGGGATTGCAGATCAGAACAAATGGTATGTTTACATGCCGTTTGACCAGGATGAAGTATTGACGTTAGATGATCCGCGAGACCCGGCAAAGGTGACACGCCAAGATACAATGCAAGAAGTCGCATGGACACGGGACGAATCGGGTAAAATACAGATCAGGATCGATCCTACCCAACGTACTTTGCTTGTGGATGTTTTACAGATTGACTGGGAATTTTAATGTGTATTCAAAACAATGACTGGCACGGCTATGCCCGTGAAGATTTTCAACTTGATGGTGTCGACTGCATTCTGGTTCGCCCCAAAACGCCTGCATCGGGCAACCCTTGGCTTTGGCGGGCGCGGTTCTGGGGTGTTGAGCCACAAACCGAAGTTGCACTGCTGAGCAAGGGATTTTATCTGGCTTACATTGATGTCGCGGACCTGTTTGGCAGTCCCAAAGCCGTGGCTCGGTTCGATCGACTCTACGATCATCTAACCACGAATCACGGACTTTCTACCAAGCCTGCACTGATGGGATTCAGTCGAGGTGGATTGATTATTTACAACTGGGCTGCCAACAATCCAGACAAGGTCAGTTGTATCTATGCCGACGCACCGGTCTGTGATGTGAAGAGTTGGCCAGGCGGTAAAGGGACTTCGCCCGGCTCGCCAGAGAGTTGGGCCAAGTGTCAGCTTGCTTACGAAATGACCGAATCGCAGCTCATGGCATGGCAAGGCAACCCGTTGAATCATGTGCAAGCATTGGTGACCGCTGGCATACCGGTGTTGCATGTTTGTGGTGACGTGGATGTGACGGTGCCGATTTCCGAAAACAGTGACCTGCTCATTGGTGAATATCTCAAACTGGGTGGTCAGGCTGAATATATTCACAAACCTGACTGCGGCCATCATCCCCATAGTCTGGTTGACCCTACGCCGATTGTCACGTTCATACTTAAGCACACAATAGGTTTGTAACAAACTTTACTCTTGTGATTTTGAATGACAGGATGCTTCGATTGAGTTCTGTTGCTTTGCACGGATAGCTGTATCATCTCGCCAGTGGTTCTGTCGATTCAGGTCGTTATTTTCACAGCCATGATTGATTCACATTTGTTTGTTTACAAGATGAATCTTAGGGGTGCGAAACGTGCCAGTCTTGTTTTCATGTCGATGTTGCTGTCTGTATTGACGTATTTCTCATTTAAGCTAGTCAAATAGCGAATACGCGATTGATATTGGGCTGCAATTACAGCAAAATCAATACGTTGTCACGGGGCGTACACTTTTAAGCAAAGCAAATACACCTGTGACAACAAAAAAACACCGACGCTCGTCAAAGCATCAGTGTTTGAAGTTAGAGTCAAGCCGTTTTAAATATCGGATTGACTAAAGCGGGCGACCGGGGTCGAACCGGCAACATTCAGCTTGGAAGGCTGACACTCTACCAATTGAGTTACGCCCGCGTTAAGTGTGAGCATTATAGACAGAATCAGTACCCAAATGCAAAGCCACTGGGCTACGAATTTTTCAGAAAGGTCAGAACATGCCAGCCACAGCCAAACGTCCCAACGTTGTTGTCTTTTTTACCGACCAACAGCGGTGGGATTGTTCCTCACTTCACGGTAACCCTTTGGACTTGATGCCTAACTTTGATCGCCTGGCGCAGGAGCAAACGCACCTTGCCAATTGCTTTACCTGCCAACCAGTTTGTGGGCCTGCACGCTCCTGTCTACAAACCGGACAGTATGCCACCACCACAGGGGTCTGGAAGAACGGCAATATCCTCCCAACCGACCGTAAGAATCTGGCGACATGCTTCAACGAAGCAGGCTACCACACCGGATACATCGGCAAGTGGCACCTGGCGGGGATCAAACACAATGATCGCACCGGTGGCGGAATCGTCCCCAAGGATAAACGCGGGGGCTATCAGCACTGGTTGGGTGTCGAAGCACTGGAGTTTAGCGAACATGAATACAAGACCGTGCTTTATGACAATGATGACAAGCCGGTGACCTTGCCTGGGTATCGCAGTGATGCCGTGGCCGATGCAGGCATTCGTTACATTGACGAGCATCAGGACGAACCCTTTTTCCTGTTGATGTCTTTTATTGAACCGCATCATCAAAATGATAAAGACGATTATCCCGCGCCGGATGGTTACCGTGAACGATATGCGGGCAAGTGGTGTCCGCCGGACCTTGCTGCTTTGCCTTCATGGTCCACCACACAAGGACAGGAAGGCTCACCCACCTACAACGTCACCGGTGGGACCACCCAACAACATCTGGGCGGATACTACGGCATGGTCAAACGTCTGGATGAAGCCTTCGGACGTGTCTGCGATTCACTCAAATCGCTGGATATCATGGACGACACGATCATCATGTTCATCTCCGATCACGGTTGTCACTTTAAGACCCGTAACAGTGAGTACAAACGAAGCTGTCACGAATCCTCAATCCGCGTACCATCACTTCTTTCCGGTCCCGGCTTTGAAGGCAAGGGACGCTTCCCTGGCGTGGTGTCGCTCGTTGACCTGCCCCCGACTTTGCTTGATGCCTGTGGGCTGGACATTCCAGATACCATGCAGGGCCATTCCATGATGCCGGTGCTCCGCGGTGAAACTTCCGATTGGCAGGAAGAGATCCTGGTTCAAATTTCCGAAAGTCACATCGGACGAGCCGTCCGCACCAAGCGTTGGAAATATGCTGTGGAGTCGGTCAATGGAACTGAAGATCAAAAGGGTAGTGCAACGCAATTCAAGGAAGCATTCCTCTATGACCTGCATCATGACCCCTATGAATTATGCAACTTGATCAACCAGGATTCCCACGCAAAAGTTTGTGATGTCATGCGCGAACGCTTGCTGCGTCGGATGGATCAAGCTGGTGAAGCCAAGCCTGAAATAGTACTTGCCCAGCGCGTTCATGGGGGCCAGCGGCATGTCCGTGACGAAGAGGTGAATTGCTAAGCAAGCGAAAACTCAAAACATCATTCAAAAGGCCAGTTCAATCGGACTGGCCTTTTTTATTTTCTGACACTTTCACAGACAGTTGTGTCTGAATTTCAAAAATGAAGAAAAGATACAAACGTTTGTAAATAAGACTTGGCATTTATCTGGATTTATGGCACAATCTTCACCCAACCCTTTGGTCACAACCACAGCCTGCATTGACCATACCCCAATCAAGGAGTTCTGCGTGAAGTTACCGATTCGCATGGTATTGTTTACAATTACCTTGAGCTTGATTTTGTTGTGCCTTGCGCGTCAGCAGCAACTCTATGCACAGGATGAGACTTCCACCGACACCACAACGCAGGTGGAAACACAAGCCCAGCCGGATACCGGTGAGGCGGATGTGAAGCCGATTGAAGCTGAGATTGATTGGATCGCAGAACTGTACAAAGGTGGCTTGATTGTCGTCGCACAGTTACTGCTCTCCGTCGTTGGCGTGGGGGTTTGCATTCAACGTCTGATCCATATCCGCCAACGCAATTTTGCTCCCATCGAACTGGTCGAAGAAGCGATGGAACTTGGTGAAAAAGGGCGTTGGCGTGAGGTCGAGGAGTTGGTGGATGGTGATCCTTCCGTGGTAGCCAAGATCATCCGATTCATCTCCGATCACCGTCACAATGAACTGCAGCACATTCAACAAGGCGCAGGTGATATCGGTGTCCGCGAGATGCGTCATGAGTTACAGCGCATTTATCCGCTTGCTGTTGTGGGGTCTCTTGAACCGTTGCTCGGACTCCTGGGGACGATGATTGGGATGATTGAAGCCTTTGCCTTGGTTGCTATTTATGGTGACGAAGGCGGCGCTTCACTGTTGGCTGACTCGATTGCCAAAGCCCTGATTACCACTGCGGTGGGGTTGGCCATTGCGATCCCATCCATGGGCGTCTACTACTATCTCAAGCAGCGCGTCATGGGATACATGGCTGATCTTGAAACGTCGATTGAAGCGTTGATTGACAGTTGGTTTCTCAAACCCATTGGGACCGCCCGTGCTCGTGCCAAACAGATCAAATTGGCTGAGAAGCATAAGCAACGGATCGCTGGCTCGTCATCAACCAAGAAATAAACATTGTCTGTCAGGAGTCTTGCGATGCGCATTGAATTGACAAGTGAAGACGATGCCCAGGTGCCGCTGTCGCCATTGATTGACTGCGTGTTCTTGCTGTTGATTTTTTTCCTTGTGACCACCATGCTCAAGTTCAAGGAAAAGCAGATCCCCATCACCTTGCCTGATCCGACGACCAGTCTGTCCGAGGAAGCCAATAGCGATGTCTACGTGATTGGCATTGATGAGAATGGACAGTACCTCAAGATCATTGGCAGTGAACGCAATGGTGCCCGTAAATGGGGGGCGGTTGATGATCTTGCATCGTTCCTTAAGGAGTTGGCACAGACTCGAGAAAAGGATCGACCATTGCAGTTTGCAGCAGATCGTGACACCCCGTTTCAAACGGTGATCAAAGCCTTGGACATTGCCCAACTTCAGGAATTCACGCAGGTGGAAGTCCGAACGCGGAATCCTGCCAAGTAGTATGAACTTGAACCTGAATCGGAAACATTTAAAACCCAGTAACCGTTTTGCCTATGCGTTTTAAACTTGAAAATGATGAAGATGAAGAAATCTCGATGGGGCCACTCATCGACTGTGTGTTTCTGCTGCTGATTTTCTTTCTTGTTGCCACCATGCTCAAGAAGGATGATTATGACATTGACATCAACCCGCCTGTTTCAGAGTCCGCAGTGAAGCTGCCCCCACGTGATGATGTATTGGTGATCGGCATCGACGTTGAAGGACATTTTTATTGGCAAGGCAAAGCGACCACGCTTAACCAGATGCATGATCGCCTCCGGGATGTGGCAGAGGCACAGCCTGATCGAAGTATCCGTTTGGATGTGGATCAGCAAACACCGTTTCATCGCGTCGTCGAAGTGATGAATGTCTGTCAATTCCGTGGCCTTAAGGATGTAGGAATCCGCACGTATGACAAACACTACAATCGCCGATGAAATTAAAAGCCAGCATCGGGGAGGCTGGTTCCTGGGGATTTCCTTAATCCTGCACATCATCGTGTTGGGCGGGGTGTGGCATTTTGATTTTCTTGGGATCACCAAACTCGACACCGAACCTCAGCAGGAACAACCGCAACGCGAAATTGCAATCAAGAAACTCAAGGAAGAAAAAGCAGCTCAGCAAAAGCAAAAGCTCCCCCAAGAGCATGCAGAGAAACTCGTCAAGGAAGAAGAGCAACGTGCTGCCAGGGAGATGATCCAAAAGGTCAAAATGCTCGAAGAGCAGAATCAGCAGCTCGAAGAAGTCCGCGAGTTGAAGCTCGAAGAAGTCCGCGATGTCCCACGTGAAGCGGTGATGGATCGCATCAAGGATAAAGCCAAGGAACTCGAAGACCGCACCCGACAGATCGCCAAGCAGTTACCCACTGACAAGCTCAAGGAGTTGCAGTCAAAAGCCAATGCCGTTCACAATGCTGCCAAGCGTTTGAAGCCTGAGGAGGATCCCAAATCCAAGGAGTCCGATGAGAAGCTTCAAAAAGCACTCGACGAATTCGAGGCGTTATCCGATGAGATGACCAAGGAGAAAGAACTCCAGTGGGCAGAAAAGAAATTTGCTCAGGAGTTAAATAAGAAGGTCGAAGAAATTCAGGAGATGGCCAAGGGGCTTGAGGATCCGATGCAGCGCCCGAATGTGGCGCAGGCTCAGCAGATGCTTGAACAGACTCCGCCACAAACCCAGCAGACTGATCCTTCAGAGCTTCAGCAGATGACACCTGATGAGCTTTACGACAAAGCCAAGGCGTTGGAGGAAAAAGCGGATCAGACGTTTACAGATATCAAGGCTGCGGAGTTGGCGTTGATGCAGAATACGACGCTTGATCAGGCCAAGGAAAATATTTCGCATACCCCGCCTGATCGTCCACAAATGGGACAGGAGTTGGCCAAGCAGAAATCAGAGTTACAGACGCGTGAAGATTTAAACAAGTTCCGCGATCAATTGGACAAGACCGCCAAAGAGGTTGATGCCATGGAAGTGGCAACGGCTGACAAGGTGAAGCAAGCCCAGGGGATGGCACAGATGTCCAAGGCAATGGCGGGGAACAAGCAATCGCCACAGCAGCAGTATCGCGCTCGCGCCATGATGCAGAAATTCTCGTCAGGCAGACAAGCCAACGTTGACATGTCACAGCTCATGAGACAAATGAGCATGCCGCTATCCATGTCGATGAGTCAGTCAGGCGTTGGTAAAGGCATCGGCGAACATCGCAAGACGGATGGCGGGACAGGGGGCTACGACGATCCGGATGACGTGGCGCCAACCAACATCAAAGGCATCAACATTCCCTCTGGCAAAGTGATGGCCCAGGCGTTACCCGGTCAAAAATTCAGCAAGGACTCAGCTCGCCATGGCTGGTTGTATCTGGATACCTGGTACATCATCGGCCCATGGGAAAACCATGGGAAGCTTGATCACCGTGAAATCTTCCCGCCCGAATTGTCCATCGACTTTGATGCCAAGTATCAGGGGAAAAACAACCCGCGGGGCAAGGACAAAGGCAAGCCCATGGAATTGCGTTGGCAATTCACCCAAAGTGGACGCATCCAAGTGGTCCCGCCCAATGAAATGAGTAACTCGGTTTACTATGCCTATACCGAAATCCATTTTGAACAGAACACCGACATGCTCCTGGCTGTTGCAAGTGATGACTCGTCCAAACTGTGGATCAATGACATTGTGGTCTGGGATGATAAGACGCACAGCGATTGGCGAATCGGTGAAGGGTCACGGAAAGTATTTTTCAAAAAAGGGTACAACCGCCTGCTTTTAAGACTCGAAAACCGCGGTTCAGAGACGGAGTTTTCAGTACTGATCTGCCCACCGACTTTCAAGTAGTGTAGTGAAACCAAGAGTGTAATCGAACACTTCGGATCAAGTTGTTTTTTTGATAGTGTGCTAATCAATTCCTCAAGCTTGTTTGCCTGTATCCAACTCATAATTCAGAATTGATTTGACAGCGATATGAGATGGTATGCAAAACACATCATTTATTCATCTGATTGATCATCTGTCGGTTCATTTTGTTGAAAAGCATGCAGCAGTTTATCTGCGCATACATCAATCTTGATATCTGTTTCGTAAGTACCTGATTTTATTTGTCTACGAACACGTTCAACCAGATCACTACGGATTGGCGGATCCTGACAGTTCAATTCATACTGATTCGTATCAACCTGCTTAGTCATCAGAGACATGAGATACCTCATCTCGTCATACGTCAGTACCCTCCCTGATATTGCCGTATCTGACTATCTAGAATTATTCTTATTATCGGTCTATAGCAATTAGATGATATATTGCTTTAGTAAAGGTGTTCGCTGGAGTCAATCAGCTTTGAGGCGAGGAGAATTCACGTGCCAACATTGAGATTCGGACAAGTTCACCGGTGGTTTGTGAACCGGTTTTGTCGAGCATGCGGGAGCGATGGAGTTTGATGGTGCCTTCGGCGCATCCCAATTTAAGGGCGATTTGTTTTGAGAGGAGTCCTTGGACAATCAGTTCCAACACTTCTTTTTCACGTGGAGTAAGGCGATTGATCAGCTCTCTGGCTTCGAGTTGGGGAGCCATGAGAGTACGTGTTTGTTCGACTGCTGCCAGGGATTCCTGGATCATCGTTTTTAGCAGGGGCGATTGAATGTCACTCTTGAGCATGAATCGTTGGGCGCCTGCTCGCGTGACGTCGGCTGCAGCATAGTGATCACCCACAGCGGTGATGCAGATGATTGGGACATCCTGGCCTAATTGGCGAACCATGCTGACAAAACTTTCACCCGTATCTCCGCCGAGGCGATAGTCTACAAACAACAAGTCAAAATCACTGGATTGGATTAATTCAATGGCACGCTGAATGTTGGAACACTTGTGAGTTTGGAAACTGAAATCCGAAAGTCGCGAGAGGGAAATTTCCAATAGGCGTGCATGATCATCATCATCATCAAGTATCAATGTGGTCAATTGCTGTGTTGGTGCCATGATATTCATTCTTGGATCGTTTCATTAGTAGGCAATTCGCGGGCTTAAATTCAAAGCACAGCCATAAAAAAGCACTGCAAATTGGTTTTTAAGCCCCTTTGAATATGCCCGGTGAGTTGGCATAACCGATCCACATTCTTGTGGCCAGCAACTATATCATAGTCCCAGATTCAGTTAATGACTACTCAAATCCGGAAGCCTCATCAGGGTATTTCGAAAAGTTAATGAATTGAAAGATAAAATAAATGCCTGGAATTGATCAAGAATTAGGCAATGTGATGTGAAAATTAGCGCCCTTCCCAGGTTCAGATTCAGCACAGATTCCACCATTATGACGTTCGATGACGCGCTTGCAGATCGACAGGCCAACGCCGTGGCCGGTGGTTGTTTTACGAGCTGGCCCATGCAGCCGTTGGAAGGGTTCAAAGATTTGAGCCGTATTTTTATCTTCAAATCCGATGCCGTTGTCAGAAAAACACAATTTGTGCACTTTGTCCGAAGGCGTGTATTTAATCTTGATTTCCGGGGCTTTGTCGACGCAATACCGGATACTGTTGCTGATGAGATTTTGAAAGACCAGCCCAATCAATGTCGAGTCACAACTCACCGTGGGTAAGGTATCTGCTGTGATACGTGCGTCTGACTCCTGAATTTCCTTGGCAAGATTGGCTTTGACATCCTCGAGCAGCACATTGAGATCCGTTTTGGAAAAATTCATTTCACTGCGTCCCACGCGTGAGAAGGTCAGCAGGGAGTCAATGAGACCTTCCATCCTGAATGCTGCTCCAAGCAGGCGATTGATGTATTCAATGGCTTCAGGATTATCCCATTCAATTAGGAGTTCTTTGAGATAGTCACCAAAGCCAGCAATGGTACGTAACGGCGAACGCAAGTCATGGGCAGCGATATGCGCAAACTGATCCAACTCGTGATTACGAATCGACAGTAGTTCATTGCTCTGAGCCAATTGTGCAGTGCGTTCTTTGACACGTTCTTCAAGTTCGTCACGTGCTTTGGCTAATTGTGCGGTACGCTTCTTGACACGGTCTTCGAGTTGGCTATTAAGGTTTGCCAATTCCTGTTGAGCCATGATGCGATCTTGGACATCCTGTAAAGCTCCGGTCATGCGGATGGGCTTGCCGGTCTCATCAAATGTGGCCTTTGCTCTGGAGCGGAACCAATTATAAGTCCCATCTTTGCGAAGCAGTCGGAATTCGCAGTCATAGACTTCGCCGCGTTCAAGGTGTGCAGCGACAGCCCCCCAAAGCTTATCGACATCCTCAGGATGGATTCGATCGTTGGTAGATTTAACTGTATTGGGAAATGATTCCTCATCGTCATATCCTAATTGGTTTCTGTAACGCTCAGAATACCAACAGTATTCCCCCAAGTCCCAATCCCAAAGTCCGTCTGTTGTACCGTTGACAGCCAGTTCATATCGTTGCTGAATTTCCTGTAACTGGGCCTGGACTTTTTTGAGATCCGAGATATCCACGGCAATTCCGCCAACAGCTTGTTCATTTTCATCTTGATCAAAGACAAATTTTGTGACAAGCAGATCGTAGGACTGGCCATGTATTTGGATGGTGAGTTCTTCTTGAAGTGGTTCGTTGTTTTCAAATGTTTGGAGTGTGCATTCGGTTGCCAAATCGGCAAACTCCTGATCGCCGGGATGAATGAATATTTCCCTTGGGCGATGGCCAACGAGCTTGCTGGCAGGAACCTTCATGAGCTTTTCAAAAGCCTCATTGACCATGATGTATCGAGCTTCTTTGTCCTGTGCCCATTGCAGCACAGGTGAGTGCTCCATGAAGCTTTCGAACTTGCGTTTGGTTTGCTCAAGTTGCTGTTGAGCAATGACACGGTCTTGCACATCCTGCATGGAGCCGGTCATGCGAACAGGTTTGCCGGTTTCATCGACGGTGGCTTTGGCTCTGGAGCGATACCAGCGATAGGTTCCGTCCTTGCTTTGAAGGCGAAATTCGTGGTCGTAGATTTCACTTCCACCTTGAAGGTGGGTGTTTACCGCTTCCCAGACGCCATCGACATCATCTGGGTGAATTCGATCAACCGTGGCAGAAAGTAAATTTGGAAATGTCGCTTCGTCTTCATAGCCCAATTGGTTTCTGTATCGTTGAGAATACCAGCAGTAATCGCCAAGGTCCCAATCCCAAAGTCCATCGGTGGTCCCGTTGACTGCCAGTTCATACCGCTGTTGAATTTCGAGCAATTGGGCTTGGGTTTTTTTCAGGTCCGTGATGTCAATCGCGATCCCGCCAACAGCTTTTTCGTCTTTGTCATTTTCAAAAACAAACTTGGTCACAAACAGGTCGTAGGTGTTCCCATGCAGGGGGATCTTCACTTCCTGTTGGATCGGTTCATTCTTTGATAATGTGTTGAGAGTGCTTTGAATGGTAAGTCTGATGAAATCCTCGTCGGCATGAGCATGATGGACTTCGCCGGGAAGCTTGCCGACGATCTGCTCTGCTGGGAGTCGCATCAGCTTCTCATATGCCTGGTTAACCATCAGGTACCGGGCTTCTTTGTCCTGTGCCCATTGCATCACAGGCGAGTGTTTCATGAAGCTTTCGAACTTATGGGTGGTTTGCTCCAGTTGAATCTGTGCATTGCGCATTTCTGTGACATCAATGGCGACAGAAAGTATGCTGGTGTACGTCCCGGATTCATCTTTGATTGGAATGCGATTGGTTTGAAGCCAGACTTTATCGGGGACATCGGGCAAAGCGACATTGACAATTTTGCCAATGACTGGCTTGCCTTGTGCTAGAACTTCTTGATCCAATTGCAGACTTAAATCGCAGGTCTCTTTCGAACAAAAGTCAGAAAGATTTCGTCCTCGAATATTCTCAATGGGTTGCTTGAGCGTTTCACAGACCTGACGATTGACCCACAGAATATTGTTGTGCAGATCCTTGAGCATGATCCGAACAGGCAGCATATCCATAATCATCTCAAAATCAGAGATGTCAAGTTGCGCAGCGGGAGACATGCCTTGCTTTTGGGGGCTGTTTGATTCACCAGAATCATTGGGCATATCGGAAGCGTCCTTAGAGTTTCAAAGGCAATATCATGCATTGTCAAAGAAAAAGGTATGTATGACTTTAGCAATAGTTGGATGGTTTGTCTTGCTTAATCTTTAGCGATTATACGCTTCGTGCAGTTTCGAGCAGTCAGAACACTTTAAATCATCTCCATGTGTTGTAGTAAAGTGTCAATATTGCTATTTGACCAGTGGTAATTTAACTTTTTTAAGGCTGGGGGTTGATTTGTGAAAAGAGAGGCGCCTAGAATATGCCATCTTTAAATGGTAGAATAACATTATGGCAGCAACGCTTCAGGAAATCGCCAAACATGCCGGGGTCAGCACGATGACCGCATCTCGCGTTTTACGTGGGATGGGCCGTGTCAATCCTCAGACCCGTGAAAAGGTGGTCGAGATTGCCCAAAAGCTGGGGTATCGAAAACTCAGTAATGGCCAGGTCATGCATTCAGGCAAAGCAGGCGCGGATATGCATCTGCGGATCATGCTCGGCAAAGGCCGTGTCCATATAGATGATACGACCGCTCAGTATGCCAGTAAAGGTGATCTGCATGGCCAATTAACCGGTGAACTGGAAAAGCAACTCGCTCAAACAGGTGGCAAGTTGGTGAATGTTCCACTTGAATCGTTGGATCAAATTGTCGCTGACATTCAAAAGCATAAACCACATGGCTTGGTATTACGTCAACCGATCCCCACGGACTGGTTGGATGTTTTGCGTGATAAGTTGCCCATCATTTATGCCGTGTCCTATGACCATCAAAGTGGTGTTGACAGTATCTATACCAACGAGCATCGCTCTGCGGCAATGGTTTACAAAACACTCTCTGACCTTGGGCATCGTGAAATTGGTTGGTTTGGTATCGTTGACCGCCATTCGTCAACACATGAATGGGCGGAGATGTTCGAGAGCAGTTGCCTGGTGGATCGACTCTGTTGTTCGATTCATGCTGTGCGATACGCAGCATGGGCCAATTTAGCTCACTGTCAGATCAACAGCTTCAAGCAACCGATGATTCTCTTGGAACGTGATTGGCGGATGCAGAGTCTTGATGATGTCGTCCGTGATGCAGTGGACCAATTCCTGCAACTTCGACCTCAACCCACTGCGATCGTTACGCCTGCTGACGAAATCGGCTTGACACTCATCGGCATGCTCAAAGAACGCGGCGTCAGCGTGCCAGGCGATATCAGTGTGGTCAGTTACGGCGGTACGCTGCTAACGGATAAAGGCAAGAAGTGCGAAATTGCCAGCGTCGCATTACCCATGGCTGCCATTGGCCAAACCATCCCCGAACTGATCCGTCGTCGCTTGGCGGACCCCAATGCGCTGCCAGTGAGTATGCAGCTTGAAACTGAATTTATCGACGGTTTGTCACTCGGGCCGTCTCGTCATTAATACCTGAAACACAGGTTGAATTGTTCATTATTATTTGTTTAAGGGTCGCTTAATGCGCGTCTACTGTCTTATTGTCTGTTTACTTTGCCCGATGTTGTCAATATCAACACTCTCAGCTGCTACTTCTCAAAAATCAGATGCAGATACCATCGCACTATGGACGATGGATGATGTGAATCCAGATCAAGTGCTCATCAAGGATCAGTCCGGCCACAACATGGATTTGAAAGTTGCTGGCGAAGGTTCACTGTCATTTGTCCCCGGACTCTTCGGCCAGGCAGTGGATGGTTTTGATCCGCAAGCCAATCGTGACAATCGATACCTGATGCCTCCTGCATACAAACTCGACAACCCGGCAACGCAAACCTTTGAAGCATGGATTTGTTGGCCTGACAAGAAGGACCTGCCAGGCAAAGTCCGTCAGACCCTTTGGCGCAATGCCGGCTCACGGGCACCTGTTCACTTCTATTTTGTCAAAGATAAAGACGGCGACATTGAAATGACACTGGCGATGCGGACCGCTCAAAAATTCAACGATGCCACCGTCGAATATGTCACTTGGTATCTGGATAAAACACCCGAGCCGGGTATGTGGTATCACGTCGCTTACACCGTCGAACCCAAAGCGCAGGGCACTTTAGCCAAGCTTTACTTCAATCCACAATCCGTTACCGAGACATCCCCCCAGCCTGTCGCGGAAGTCTCGCTGGACACATTTAAATTTGATCACGGGCGCTTTGTTCATCGTCTTGGTGAAGAAGGTCAAACCGGTTCGGATCCCTTTAAGGGCATCATTGATGAAGTCCGCGTAAGCAAAATCGCCCGCACGACATTCGACACACTCGCACAGTAATTATCCTTCAGAGAGAGGACAACAATGAAACGAACATCAAGAAATTCCAACGCCTTTACACTCATTGAACTGTTGGTTGTGATCAGCATTATTTCACTGTTGATCAGTATCCTCTTACCCGCGTTGGGCTCTGCTCGTAAACGCGCACAGACGTTGCAGTGCTTGTCAAACATTCGCACGATCGGATCGAGCATGGTGATGTATCTGGATGATTATAATTATTGGTTCCCACCATCAACGGTATCTGGAGCCAGTGGATTGGATGGTCATACCGGCTGGGGTATCCTGAAGCTACGGCCGTATTATTTCGGTGGCTATGCCAATGGCATGTGGTGGAACGGCGGGACAATGTACCCAAACGTAGCTGTCGAATTGTGCCCGTCCAACAATATCAAGCCCACTGCCTATGGGTACACGGCGGTGAGTCGTGGCTACAACGCTCCTCCGAAAATCGATCGCCGACGTCCCTTTGCCTACACCAAACCCAGCAAGACGCCTTTCATGTGGGATTCGGATGTCTACAGGGCAAATAACATTGGCGTTGTTGCTGACTACGCTTACCCCGATTGGTGGACGTTACGCTTCCAGTACACCCGTCATACGTCCTCCGAAAATGCATGGTATCTCGATGGTCATGCCAATAATGAAAATGAAACCAGTGGGGCGTTGGATAAAGATAAACTTTGGCAGCTTCATTCCTACAACAAAGTCCTTTGGTAATTCGACTGGCCTTTAGAATTTTCAACAACATTTAATATGTTTTTATTCTGGCATATCCTTGCATAGAGAGTTTTCATCTGTGAATCATTATTTTTTACTCAATGGTGTCGCGTTATCCGTATTAGTTTTGATCGTGGGCTTTCTTGGGGCTTGTGATCATGTCATGGCAGTCCCCAGAGCGCAGTTGAATGAAAGCACCGATGCAGGTCCGGCGGTAACTTCAGAAGACACTCGGACAATCACACTAAGCAAACTCACCGAAGCACAGATTAAGCAGTTCCCGGTCCTGCAACGCACGTTCAACCATGTCCTGGGCGGCGGTGTGCGTGGCTTTGGGATGCTCGCAGTGTATGGGGATAAAGGTCCGCAGCAGGTACTCATCTCACGTGTGACCAAGAGCAATCGCAGCGAACCTTACACACCCATCTGCATTGCCAAGGTGGTCTCCCCCAATGGTGATCAGCTTGCGGTCATTGAACTGACCGAACAAAAAGCAGAAGACCAGTCCTATGTGATTAAGGTGCCCACAGCCGGTGCCGGTATTTACCGCGTCTCGATTATGGGTGGTCGTGGTGGTGACCTGTTTACCATTGGCTTGCCACAAACCGACACATGGGGTGTGCGGGGTGAGATGGCATTGGGTATCACCGACACCACTTTGGCTAAGCCTTACCTGTATGCACCGCGTACCGTCAAGACGATCTACCTTGAACAGTTTGGTTCCAATGACAAGCCTGTTGCATTAATTGATGACAAAGGCAAGCTGCTTTCCAAGACATCTCGCAACAGTCAAGGTCGCCAAATGTTTGTCCTGGACAACGCGCCTGCGGACACTGTATTGCAACTTGATCTCTCAGACCGACAAGGTGCAGCATTGGTTCTCGACGGCATCCCCGGACTCCTGTGCCCAACGGCTGATGCAGCTCGCAAACTTGCTGGCGGCACCGTCGAAGCTGCTGGCTTTCTGCTGGCTGGCCCACTCCAGGCACGCATCCGTAAGCATATGACAGCATTCAAACCGCAGGACTTTGATCCCAAGGTGACCATGCCCACAACTGTCCCCGACAAAATCGATGATCCGATGCGAGAGTCTTTGATGTTCGGAAAGTATGCACCGCTGTCCACCATTGGCAATGAACTTGAACTTCAGATTCTTGATCCAGGCGCTCCCTACATGGGAGCTACGGGGAAAGTAGCCATCCGACCAGACGGTACACCACCTGTGGATTGGCAAACATTTTTACATGGCGGTATCCGATCGTTTGGTAATGCGTCGGGACTTGCAGGCATTGCGACAACGAAAACGCAATTCAATGTCTACTATGACAATCCTGCCATCATCAACCGGGCAATGCTCAGCGCCTTTTATCACTTCAACTCCATGCAGGGCGATGACCTGATGCGCGAAGGGACATTCAAAAGCAACAGCTATCCACTGACGCATGTCTTCTTTTCGTATGACGGTGCAATGGCCTATCCATTGGTCCTGCTCAAAGACAAGCTTGATAAGCAAACCTACGAACTCTGGAAACAGGGACTCATGGCTGCTGGTGACAAAATTGCTGACTATCAGGCCTATCAATCCAACCAATGGCAACACATGATCCTCGGTCACCTGCACACTTACCTTGCGACCGGCGAGAAACGTTTCCTTGGATACTTTGAACGCCAGGCACGAGCCTTCCTCACCGGAGCCTATGGCACCAACGCCAAGTTCGGCCAACACCCCGCAGGCTATTACCTCGAACAGTACGGCCCCGATGGTAACTATGACCATCTCAACCAATACTGCGTCGTTGCTGCATACATGGAGTACCGCAAGCTCAAAGAAGCTGATCCCAAACTCGTCAAGCTTTACCATGATGGGATTCAAAAGAATCTCGACTTCAAAAAGTTTTATTGGCTGATGCAGCCTGATGGCGGACTTGCATGTCCCAATGCCTTTGACTGTCGCACTAATTCATTGCTCTCGCATCCAAGTTATCCCGGTGATTACCTGGCTAAAGAGATGTTCCCACTTGCCAAAACAAGATGGTTGATGAATACCGATCCCATCAATGGAGCGGGCGCTGGCAAGATCATGCCGCATATGATGAACAATCCGGATTGGGCGACTCGTCAGATAAAAGACATGATCCCCAGAGGGACAACATCGTTTAATCGCGGTGGGACGTCTGGCGGTTGGACACCACACCTGATGGAAGCATTTTTTGAGCAGCCTGAAAAAGCCCAACCGGTGACACTGCCAAACAGCGGTCCCGATGGTCAATGGGAATTGCCCGGACACATTGCCTTCAAGCGTGGCAAGCTTTATGGGACAGTTTTCTACACCGTCGATGGGCGAAGTTCCAATGAATCGCTCAAGGGCAAATTCGGGGGCGGCCCAACGGTTCTCTGGTCGAAAGACTTTGGCGTGGTCATCTCTTCGATGATGAACAAAAAAGCCAACAAGATCGATGAAGAATCCGATCTGACCCAAAGCTGTGTCTTTGGCACCATCCAGAAAACCAAACGCTTTTACACCGGTGATGAAAGTCCAACTTTCAAATGGATCGAACAAGACAAAGTCTTCGAGATTAGTAGCCCACTACGAAAGCCCCGCGGAGACCTGACCTGGCGGTATGAGTTGGAGGATGACGCGGTGGTCATCAAAGCAGCCATCCAATCCAACATGATCACCCAGGCATGGATCAATCTGCCGCTGTATACCGAGGCAGCAGGCCTTGATGCCAAGTTGATCTCCCCGCAAACACTGCAAATCACGCGGGGGACAGCAGTCTTGCAGATGACCAGTCTCGATGGCCAACCACTGAAACTCACAGAACCTCGTGCAACCACCCATAAGTCCGTGCAATGTCTGCAAATCCCCTTGGCAGGTAACGGCAAGTTCGCAGGTGTGCGCATTCAACAAATCAACTAACCAACTGTTTAAGAAAATCTCGAAATGAAATTTTTACTATCACTGTGCATTACTCTCAGTCTTACGTTAACCGTTCATGCACAGCATCAAGCGGCAGAAGAATTAATGTCCGTTGGACCCATTGCGGTTGATCCTGCTGCAGCAATGTATATCGTCGTAGGTGATCAACCTGTGGATGTTCGTTTGACCATTCGTCGCGGTCATCGCAGTGAAGGTGATCGCCTGACGGTCCGTGCTTTTGACCCGGATGAAAATCTGACCTTCTGGCAGTATGTCAAAGCAGGGCAGATGCGCGATACATTTGGCCCAGGGGACATGGAAGTCTATGGCATCCCACTGCAAATCCCAGTCAAGCCCCAACCCCATGAACTGATGTACGACACCATGATTCAACTCAAGGGTAAAGGCGTCCATCAAATTCGACTCTCGGCAGGTGCACGTAATAGCGTCGCAACGCTGCAATTTTCAACACCTGTTGAATACGGGATCAGCTTTCAGAATGGTTGGTTTACGCCATGGGATGCGACGCTTGAAAAAGCCTACGTCTATGTCCCGCCTCATGCTTTAAAGCTCGCGATCAATGGCGGTGAGGTCACCGTGCATGATGCCTCGGGCCAAACGCTTTTGCATTCAAACCAAACGAATTGGCAGGAAGCTCCAATAACCCAGGACAAGTCACTGCTGACCTTTGATCTGCCCAGTGACAAGGGATTCAAATTCCGAGCCAAAGGGTTCCCCGTCATTCTCTGCCCGACTCAGCACGCTGCCAACACCATCAAGGCATCCGTCATTGAACTCGAAGACGGCACGGTGGTCAGTCACAAGTTTCAAGCTCGTATTGCCAAGTTGCTCCCCGAGTTATTGAAGCCTGAAAATGTCGGTTCTGCTGAGGAACTCATCAAGGCCTTGGAAAGCTACAAAGATGCTTATCTGAGCCATCCGCTGCGTAACAAAAACCTTCTGGATCAATACGCTTTTATGACGGGCGTTGGTGAAATTTTACGGAATCAGAATGTGGACCCAAACAGTCACTGGGGCGGTAGCTTCGGTGGTAAAGGCGGATGGCAGGACCGTATCGACAAACCCTATCCTCAAAACCGTTGGGATACACTCAGTAGCAGCAAAGGACTCTACGCAGGGACATCCCCAAGAAGCAGCAATACCGAGAGCCTTGCCTATGCCTATTCCATCGACTCCACGCTCAATCCGTATCATGGTAAAAAGGAATTGCTCTATCGCTCCGCTGCAGCATCGCTACGCGACTTGATGACTTTGGCTGAAGACGAAAACTGGTTAGGTGTCGGTGCTGATAGTACAGACTATGCAGGCATGATGGCGTTTGCGGTGGCACAAAAAACCTTCCCGTCATTTGCACATGTCGCACCTCATATGTCCAAGGAAGTGCAAGAGGTTTGGACCCAAGGCCTACGACGGATTGTGGATCGCATGTATCCCGAAAACATGGTGACCTGTCGCAATCAGTCATCGCATTACCTGGTTGCCTTTGAAGCCTTTGCACAAGGATCAGGTTTGCCTCGCTATCACGAGTTGGCACGCGCCTATGCCAAGCGGTTTCGTGATGAAGCTCATCCCAGTGGATACCAGATTGAACAATGCGGTCCTGATGCAAGCTACATCGGCATGACCCATTGGCACGAAGCGGTCTACTACCAAATGAGTAAGGATCCAACGATCCTTGATGCACTGCGTGAGAGCTATGGTTTTTTCAACAAGACCGTCGCGCCGGAGCCCAATGGGAAAAAAGTACTGGCGGGATTCAACTTCAACCATCGAATCGGTTCTGGTTTTTACTTTGAACAATGGGGTGGTGCCAAGGGCATCCTCGATGATGTCTTGCCTGAAGTCGGCACGTGGTCGCGATTCAGTCCCAGAGATCAACAGGCAAAAGACAAGGCCTCCCAGTCCATTGCCAAGACGTTAAGTAAGCCTGGTCAGTCACGCGCTTCAAACCTGACAACCATGCGCTATCTGTACTACACCGAATCCCCTGATCAGTCTTTACTGTTCCCCGCTGAGTCCAAGACGTCTTTCATCGACAACCATAACGATGAGTTGATTTCAGTAAGACAGGGTGATTACTACACTGTCATCTATGTGGGCCATCCGGCACCGTCCAATCACTACATCAGTCAGCGTGAAAACTTCCGGTTGCCCTTTGCCAATGATGCAGAAAACAAGCCTGGTCAGGTGAATGTTCGTAAGGCAACACCCTACGTCGGTGGCGGTATGTCACTGTTCTGGACCCCGCAGTTCGGGACCGCCATCATGAGCACCAACTGGTCGCCGGTCTATCGGCACGGACTCGTGGCACAGCAAGATGACTTGAAGCGATACTGGGAAGATTACTTTGCCAATAGCTTTAAGCTCGATAAAAATGCCAAGACCTTAGCCATCACAGGTAAAATTGAAAAACAACCCCTGTCCTACACCCGAACCTATCACTTTGGCAAAGATGGTATGCAGGTCCAGTTGGAAATCAAAGCGAAAAAAGCTGTCCAACTCAAGCAACTCATCGAAGTCTTCCCATTCCCAACGAGCAGTGTCAAAGCCAACGGCATGACCGTTACCGCGGGAGATCAGACCACCGGATCCACCATAACCAATCAGTTGACGTTCATGGATGAACAGGGCAATGGTGTTCAAGTGGATTTTGATACCGCATGGCCGATGACCATCGCAAAACCCGGACTTAAGCAATACAACATGCAGCTTTGCCGAGTGGAATTGCAATTGCCCACGGATTGGAAAGCAGGACAAAAACGCACACTCCAATACACACTCTTGCCAATCACACAAACTCATTGATGAATGAACGTTGCAGGCGTTGGGCAGTAATTTCTCAAAGTCTGTTAAACGGCATGTTAATGTCATGATTGGCTAACAGCGACTGATTTCAGTCGCTGTTTTTGCAATGGTGACGCCATTACAAAGTTTAGAAATCGTCTTGAAAAACCTTGAATTCATATTCCTGACAGACCTATAGGGCATAATAACACAACCTGCTATTCTAATCGTTGTTTTTGATTCCCAGGTGTTTACGAATGGCCTATGTAGAAGAAGAATCTTCAATCCAATCTCCCGATTTACCCGAAGTCGATAATCTTCTTAAATTCGATCATTTTGGTAATCCCAATATGAATCTGAATATTCCCTGTCCGTCCACGAGGGATGTTTTAAGCGAAGCCCTGATACGTGCCCAACTCATCGGAAGAAGCAGTGGTCCGTGGTATCTTGGGCGTCCATGGTCGATTCGACTCACCCGTGGGCCGATCAGCTTTTTCCTGGTCAAATCCGGTCAGTGTAATGTCTACCTTGCTGAGAAAAAACAGCATCTTGAACTCAAACGCGGTGATTTATTTGTTCTCACTCAGCCATCTGAATTAGTCCTTAGTGACGGTGATGTGGATGTCCGAGAGGCAAAGGCGCTGTTAGATCAGGTCTCACTTGAAGAGCTTGAAAGTGGCAAGCCTGTTCGGTTTGGTGCAGGTGAAGGGAAGGTTACGAATCTACTGACAGGCATACTCATCTGTCATTACCGCGATCAAGTGTCATTATTACCCGCGCTGCCTGACTACATCCATCTGACCGCAGATGTGATTCAACAGTCCACGACATTACAGAAGGTTTTTGATCTTCTGGAGTATGAGTCCACGGTCGTTGAATCAGGGCATGTGAGTCTAAAAGCAAGTTTGTTACAGATGGTTTTGGTCCTGTCATACCGCGCGTTTCTCCAAAGCGTAGGGATTGAAGCTGTGGATCAACTTGCCAGTCTGTCGGACCCTGAAATTGGCCCGCTGGTAACCTTGATACATGTGCATCCCGGCTTGCCATGGTCGGTCGAAAATATGGCAGACCGTGTAGGCATGTCGCGATCAGCATTTGCTGCACGCTTTGTGGATCTCGTCGGTGAAACCCCCATGTCCTATGTCACGCAATGTCGCATGCGACGAGCTGCAATGCTTATGACCAATCCACATGCCAATCTCAAATCACTTGCTCGGCAGTTGGGATACAGTTCCGAAGCAGCCTTTAGTGTTGCATTCAAACGTTGGAGCGGTATGTCCCCCGGTCGCTATCGCACACAACGTGTCAAGTCCACAGCGAATGCTCTATGATTTTGTGACTCCCCAAAGTCAGCCAACCGTTTAAATACTCTTGCGAAATGCTGTCGCGCTGATTCCCATATTCTTGGCTTGCTGGACGGCATCTTTCTGCAATTTACAGCAGACAAGACTGCACAAATCGAAAATCATCGGCTCGCAAATGGCATAAGTCACCTGATTACCATGACGTGTCCGAGTGACCAGGTCCGCATCATAAAGCATCCCCAGTTGCTTGGAGACGTTGGCTTGTTTGGTGTCTAACGCAACGACAATTTCTGTGACAGTCAATGGTTTATCAAATAGCAATTTGAGTATCGACAAACGTGTCGGCTCGCCAAGGACCTTAAACATCCTTGCAACGGTCTGAATCTGCTCCGGGGTCATGCTTGGAGATTTTTTTGACATTTTTGATATTTCCTTATTGCCAAATGGTAATATAATGATATGGTGTGTGCAATAGGTTGTCAAGATAAAAAGTCAATGCTGCGTCATGATTGTCAGAATTCAGGTTCTCGCAGGGCATTGATCTTGATAACGGACGTTATCGCAGTATCAAATGGATCGTTCAGAACGAAAAGGATCAAACATGGCACGGAAAATTGTGATTGTCGGGGGCGTGGCTGGTGGGGCAAGTGCAGCAGCAAGGGCACGCCGGTGTAACGAAGATGCCGAAATTCTGATGATTGAAAAGGATGAGTATGTGTCCTTCGCCAACTGTGGCTTGCCGTACTACATCGGTGGCGAAATTAAGGATCGCAATAAGCTGTTGGTCGCCACGCCTGAAAAATTTGAGACATGGTTTAACGTCCGCGTCTGGACCAATCATCTCGTGACCAGTATTGATCGTGAAAACAAAACCATCACTGTCTTGGATCGCAAAGCCGAGACTTCAAAAACCGTTGAATATGACAAGTTGATTCTGGCGCCCGGGGCTTCTCCCATTGTCCCGCCAATTGAAGGCATTCGGTCGTCCAACGTTTTTACGCTGCGTAATGTTGCGGATACCGATCGCATCAAGTCCTTCGTGGATCAGAATCATCAGGCAAAAGCCGTGGTTATTGGTGCAGGGTTCATCGGTCTGGAAATGGTGGAAATGCTTCATCACCTTGGGATGGATGTATCACTTGTCGAATTGGCCCCGCAGGTTCTGCCGCCACTTGATCCTGAAATGGCACATATGGTCCAAGAGGAGTTGGCATCCAAAAGTGTTACGCTTCATATCGGAAATGGCCTGAAGGGGTTTGTAACCGACGGCGAGAAAGCGACTGCCGTTGAACTTAATGATGGTACGAAATGCCCCTGTGATTTGGTGATTTTGGCTATCGGTGTTCGACCCAGTACAGAATTAGCCAAAGCGATTGATCTTCAAATTGGAGAGACCGGCGGTATTGCGATCAATGAATATGCTCAGACATCTGACCCGCATATTTATGCCGTCGGTGATGCGGTGGAATACCTCAACGGTGTGACCGATATCCTTCAGCGAATCCCATTGGCTGGCCCTGCCAATCGCGCAGGACGCGTAGCAGGTGAACATGCTGCATGTGATCAGTCGCCACCGATTCCTTCGGTTTTAGGGACTGCAATTGTTCGCGCCTTTGACAAGGTTGCTGCGGTGACTGGTTGTAATCAACGTTGCATTGATGCTATGGGTTACAAAACACATCAGGTCATCATTCCTGCGAAAAATCATGCTGGATATTATCCAGGTGCACAGGAGATGGTGATTAAACTGGTCTACTTACCTGACTCTGGCAAGGTCATGGGGGCGCAAATTGTCGGTGGTGACGGCGTGGACAAACGTATTGATGTCATCGCAACCGCCATTCGTTTTGGTGGCACGATTGACGATCTTGCCGGATTGGATCTTGCCTATGCCCCGCCATTTGGTAACGCCAAGGACGGGATACATCTTGCAGCCTTTGCTGCTCAAAATGACCTGCGTGGACTTGAATCGTTTATCCCTGATCCGCCTGCAGGGGATCAGATTGTTGATGTTCGCACGATCGCTGAATGGGATGCCGGACACCTGCCTGATGCGGTTCATATGCCGCTGCACGAAATTCGACAACGCGTAAGTGAACTTGATCCAACACGTTCAACGACTGTGGTCTGTCGTGGTGGTCAACGTGCCTATTATGCTTCTCGGATTCTTCGTCAAAACGGCTTTACCCAAATCAAAACGCTTGCAGGTGGCATGATGATGCGACCTCATCAAAACAAAAAACTCCAGATCAAGGAACAAGTCCGATGAGTCTAACTTTCATTTCACCAAGTGAGTTTGCTGAGCGTGCCAAACAGGGGGCAACCGTCTTGCTTGATGTGCGGACACCTGTGGAATATGCACAGGTCCATGCAACTGCCGCAGTCTCAGAGCCGTTGGATAAACTCGTCGCTGATGAGGTTGCATCACGTTATGGGCTTGGTAAACAGGACGCGGTCTATGTGATCTGTAAGTCCGGCGCCCGCGCCAAGACCGCTGGCCAGAAGTTTATTGATGCAGGATTTGTAAACGTGATCAGTGTCGATGGCGGGACCGACGCATGGGTTACTGCGGATTTGCCCGTTGTTCGCACGCAAAGCAAAGTCCTGCCACTACAGCAGCAGGTTTTCATTGTTGTGGGAACGATGGTATTGGCGGGTGTCTTACTTGGATACTTTGTTGATCCTGCATGGTTGATCCTCAGCGGGTTTGCCGGTTGTGGTTTGATCTTTGCCGGTATAACGGGTTTCTGCGCCATGGCAACATTCATGGCCAAGATGCCCTGGAATCAGGTCAAGTTCAAAGATCAAAAAGTCACCACCTGCAGCATTGATCCAGCAGGCGGGAACAAATCCTGCGGTTGTGATCACTGATCAATCCACATTTTTTCATTGATGTACCCGTTGGGTACGGTATCATGGTTGTCTTATGACCACCGATAGCGTGCCTGTACAAACATCTTTGTTGGCCAACTTGATGGACCTGCTCCAGTCAGGTTCAGTGTTGCTGTTGAGTTTTGAGGATTTGTCTGGCATCACCTATGACTATCCGCAGTTGGCACTCACTGAACGATTGCGCAGGCATGTTCGACCCTTCTGTGAGTATGCCAAGCATCATGTCAAAGGATCACATCAGTGCCCATTGAACAAGTCCCTTGCCAATCGTGCAGCGATGGATCATGGCAATGAGCCGTTGGTTGGATGTTGTTATCTGGGGCTAACGGATATCTGTCGGCCACTGTTGTATGATGGTCGTGTGATGGGTGTGTTCTACTTTGGTTCTGTCATTCAAAAGGGACAGTTACAGCAGGCACGCCAGGCCATTGGCGAACTTCCAACACATCAATCTGAATTAAAGACCGCGTTACTGCGTCGGATTATCAAAGTACCCGTTGTGACTTCATCACAGCTAAAACAGGCAGTCGAGCAGCTTGAACAATTAATCAAAACAGTTGAACTGATGTTGGTGGGTCTGTCGATTCCCTCGGGACTGTACGAAACACACACAAGCAATCGCATGGCGGTTGAAAATACACGCCTGTTTCACCCCTTGATCCATCGCGCCGTTCGGATCATTCTGGAAAAGCATGACCAGCAGTTGGATTTGTCGGTAATTGCCAGTATGTTGCGATGTCATCCGGGGTACCTCAGCCGTCTGTTTCGCAAGCAGGTTGGGATGCCGGTTTCAAATTATCTGCGTCAAACCCGGATACAACATGCCTGTCGATTGCTGCAGTTGGGACGATTGGATGTAACAGCAGTCGGGTTGGAAGTCGGCTATGAGGATAAGAGCAATTTTGGACGCGCATTCCGAAAAGTAATGAAGATGAGTCCAGGGCAATACCGTCAGAAAATAGTCGGACAGTAAATAGGTTCTGTTTTGACCACTAAATGCATGTCTATTGCATACGGCACTTTTCCGTGCTGCGCTATACTTTGGACATGAATACGAAATCTAACTCACAAGCGTTTCTGACTGAATCCCATCAACCGACTCCTGTGATTGAACAGGCTGACATTGTGGTCTGCGGTGGCGGGCCTGCTGGTGTGGCTGCTGCCTTGGGTGCTGCGAGAATGCAAAAGCAACTTGGGCAGACCCCAAGCGTTCGACTCCTTGAACTGCATGGGCAATTGGGCGGCGTCTGGACAACAGGTTTGCTGAGTTGGATCATTGATGCGGGTAACAAAAACGGTGTGATGGCTGAGCTACTTCAAAAGCTCAAAGACAAACGCGAAGAACTCGGCGAAGCGTCACCTGTTAAAACAGGTTGTCCTTATGACGTTGAGCAAATGAAACTGCTCTTGGAACAGTTGTGCGTTGATGCAGGTGTCAAGGTCTTACTGCATACGCGTGTGGTGGCTGCTCATGTGGATTCAAACAAACAGTTGACCCATGTCATCACCGAAAACAAATCAGGCCGACAGGCCATCAAAGCTCAGGTGTTTATTGATTGTACAGGTGATGGTGATCTTGCAGCGGTCGCAGGATGTACCTGTGCCTATGGGCGTCCTGATCCTGATGATCCCAATCAAATCCAGGCACAACCCTTTTCCATGCTCTGCTTATTGACAGGAATGGATCGTGACAAAACCAAACCTTTCCATGAACGTGATGGTGTCGCGTGGAGCGTTCCCAAGGAAAATCTTCGCAATGCCATGCTCGCCGGTGGTGCGGACCCATCCTATGGCAAGCCGACATTATTTGAAATTTACCCCGACCTGTTCACCATGATGGCCAATCATGAATATGGATTTGATGGACTCAATGCTCAGGATATTTCCGATGCAACGATTCAAAGTCGAAAAGAAGTGCATCACATGGTTGAAGCATTGAAAAAGCAGGGCGGTTGTTGGGCGAATATTCGTATTGTCGCAACCGCATCACAGATCGGCATCCGTGAAAGTCGTCGCCCCAAGGGACTGTACACCTTGACGGTTGATGACTTGGTGGCAGGGCAATGCTTTGATGACGCGGTGTGCAAATGCACCTTTGGGATTGATGTGCATGCGACGAAAAAGACCAATGCTGGTGGAGGTATTGAAGACAAGCCCGTTGGACGGACACAGCCTTATGACATCCCATATCGTGCTTTAGTGTCCGCGGAGATTGGTGGGTTGATGTTTGCAGGGCGTTGTATCAGTGGTGACTTTTTTGCTCATTCCAGTTACCGGGTGACAGGTAACAGTGTGGCTTTGGGCGAAGGTGCCGGGGCCGCCGCCGCCGTTGCAGTCAAAAAGCAATTGCCCATTTGCGAGATTGATTATGGACAGCAGGTCCGCGGTGAGTTGGAAAAATTATGGGCGTCCAATGCTTGAGCTTACCGTGCAGGTGCTACCGTTGAGGCATGTGGATTAAGCAGCATGATGGCAATGGCAATCACGTAGCAGGTGAGTCCCAGGAGTAGGACATAGACCGCCGCATGATAGAAACGCATTTTGCGATTGCGGTATGCCAGCGTGGTGCGGATGAGTTGGGGTAAGTCCTCGTGGGGCGGCTGTTGTGTAATCCATAGCAGCTTCATCACACCACCGACGACCAATGCTGCGGAGATGAGTGTGATACTCACACCTGAGACGATGAGCAGCTGCGCAGCCCGATTGGTGCCCGCAATGATTCGGCCTGAGAATCCAGTAACGGTGATGACAATACCACATAAACCAAGGAGCATTTGAGCGCGTTGGGTCATGGTGTTGAGTTGGCGTTCAAGCAGGTTCAGTGCGCCCAGTTGATCGTCCTTGCCATAGACAGTGATGATGCGTTGGTATTCTTGCTCGGTATTGAGTTTGTCCATAAGGATATTGTACTCCAACTCAAAGTACGCTTTAAATCATCCGCCAAAGACAAAGGCCAACCCCTCAGCGATGACCGTGGGGATGGTGATGATTGCCACGATGCTGGTCGCAAAGACGACACGCAAGGCGACTGCGGTGTCCCCACCATAATGCTTGGCCAGGACAATCGGGAAGACGGCACAAGGCATGGCAGCTTGTATCACCATGACCTGCTTGAGTTCTAAAAGTTCAAAGCCGTTGAGTTGTTCAGGCAGTCCAAACGCGGCAAAGATAAAAATGACTGGTAACGCCCCCATGCGCAACACAATCCCTGCAATCGCCGACTGCCATCCAGTGAGTAGTTGGGTCTTAGCCAGGGCGAATTGATCGGCCATGGTGGCACCGACCATAATCAGTCCCATGGGGATGGTTGCCTGAGCCAAAAGTTTGATGGGCATCATCACAAATGTCGGGATGTCTTTGTGTAATCCCAATTGATTGATCGACAGTGAGATGACGATGGCAAACAACGGGGGATTGAGCACACGTTTCCAACAGTGACGATCCAACTTACCCTGAAGGACCAGTAGGCCCACCGTCCAGATGGCGATCTCGACACCCAGGTTGTGAACAAGCAGAGTCCCCATGGTCGCTTTGTCGAACATCGCATCGACCAGGGGCATGGGGATGTAGCCATAGTTAAACGTCCCAATACACAAAGCAAATGTATGTTGGGCGACACGTGATTTTAAACCAATCCACTTGCCGAAGACTTTGGCGACGATCAACGCAAGGATGTAGCCGATGACTGTCGAACCAAAACCGATCGCAGGTGGCAGCCATGCGTCGAAAAAGTGCATGAACTTCTCGTTGCCAACCACCACGTTGACAAAGAAGCAAGGCACCAACACACGGATCACCAGCTTCAGCAGACTTTCATCCGCTTGATGCGTCAGCCAGTTGAACTGACGAAGCATCGCACCGATCCCCAGTACCAGGAAGACGGCAAACACAAGTCCCATGATGGTCTGTTGGTCAAGCATAAGGGGACAGAGATTATCAGGTTTGCCATCAATTACCACCCAACAGGCATTTTGCTCTGAAGTTAAGGTGCATGTTGGGCATAATATTCGTAAACTATTCACATGACTCAGGACTATGTCGCACAACTCAAAGGCATCTGCAAAATCTATCAACGCGGTAAAAGTGAACTGGCCGTTCACGCGCTTCGGGAGATGGATATGCAGGTCCCACGCGGTCAGTATCTGGCCATCATGGGACCTTCGGGCAGTGGTAAGAGTACGCTGATGAATATCCTCGGCTGTCTGGATCGCCCGACTTCCGGCCAGTACCTGCTGGAAGATAAAGATGTCGCACGGATGCCTGACAACGATCTGTCACGTGTTCGCCGTGAGAACCTGGGGTTTGTCTTTCAGGCCTTTAACCTCATCCCACAATTGACCGTGATGCAGAATGTGCAGGTCCCGTTGTTTTATCAGGGTATGCCTCGGCACCAACGCTTGATTGATGCCCAGCAAGCCATCGACCGCGTCGGACTCACTGATCGCATGCATCACCGTCCATCGGAACTCTCCGGCGGGCAGCAGCAACGCGTTGCCATCGCGCGAGCACTAGTCAATAAACCATCACTGCTCTTTGCAGATGAACCCACAGGTAACCTCGACTCCAAAACAGGTGAGTCGATTCTCCATCTGTTTGATGAACTTCACGATCAAGGTATGACGCTGATCATGGTCACCCATGACGAGGGGATCGCGGATCGCTGTCAGCGTGTGATTCGACTTAAAGACGGCTATGTGGATTCAGACGTTGCAGGCGGTTATGCCCAGCGTCACTGTGAGAGTTCCGTTGTGGACTAAACCAATTTGATCGGATTTAAGCTTTATGCGTTCGACAAAGACCATCCGTCGAAGTTTGTTATCCAGTGTGTTGACACTAAACATGGTGTCACTGGGTTTACTGTTGATACTCATGTACGCTGGCAGTCACTATGTCGTTTCGTATCTTGCTACTTCCGTGATTAATCAGACACAGGCGACGATTCAATTAAAAGTCCAGTCGTTATTCGGTTCAGTGTCCAGCGAGTTGGTGAGATTACAAAGCTGGGTCCGTCTTGGACTCGTTGATCTGGATCAACCTGATGAACTCAACCGCCTGCTGGATGCCACATTCAAACAACAGGATCAGATAGCTTCGGTGATGATTGCCAATGAGCAAGGTCGTGAGCATATGCTTTTGCGACTTCAAAATGGTTGGCAGATGCGAAGAAGCATCAATCAAACAGTCGATGGTCAGTACACGATCTGGCGATGGTCGCAGGACTCACGCAAGGCCGAGATATCCGCCAAACAGTTGGAGTATGATCCGCGAATGCGACCATGGTTTAAAGGTGCCATGTCGCGACGCAAACATGTTCTGGCAGATTCCCCTTTGTCTGACGGGGTGGCATTGGTTCATTGGACGTCGCCGTATCGGTTTTTTACCACTCACCAACCAGGCGTCACAGCCTCCATTACCTCTACGGACCCTCAGGGCAACGTCTATGTCATTGCAATTGATCTGGCGTTGAAGGACATCTCACGCTATACGACGCAAATGAATGTAGGCACACGCGGGATGGTGATGGTTCTGGCAGGCGTGGATGACCAGTTGCGATCCAATGTGTCAGTGATCGGTTTACCCAAGGATGAACGTTTTAGTAAAGCGGCTCAACGCGATGAGTATCTGCTTAAGGCGCCCAGTGAATTAAAGCTTCAAGTGGTCAATGATGCTGCGGAGGCTTTTGATAAACGTGAAGATCGTAGCGGCCAACCGCTGCGCTTTTACAGTGGCTCTGAAGCATGGTGGGGAACAGGTTTGCCCCAACAACTGGGTGATGATTTACATGTGGCAGTAACCATTCTTGTCCCTGAATCTGACATCATGGGAGAAATCCAATGGGTCCAGAGACTGGTCTGGCTGCTCTTGGCTGCGATCCTCATTGGCAGCATTTATCGTGTGATGAAATTGGCCCGGCGATTCTCACAACCCATTGAATGTCTCGTCCAGGATATGAAGCGAGTGAGCCGTGGCGTGTTGGATGAACCCTGTCGAGTGAAGTCTGATGTGCGTGAGTTTATGTCTTTAGCAGGTGCTCATGAGAACATGCGTCAAAGCCTTCAATCATTGATGAAGCTCGAACGTGATATGCAGTTGGCCAGACAGATTCAGCAAAAAACTTTCCCCAGCAAATTGCCAACTATCAAAGGTTACCAATTGGATGCATGGAGCAAGCCTGCTGATGAGACCGGCGGAGATTCGTACGATGTGATTGGCCTGAAGACTGAAGATGGGCAGCTTAAAATCTGTGATGATATGCCGGAAAAAGTTCTGTTTCTCCTTGCCGATGCAACTGGACATGGGATAGGACCCGCATTGAGTGTCACCCAATTACGCGCCATGCTGCGCATGTCAGTTTGGTCAAACACTTTGGATATTAATACGATTCAACACATAAACGATCAGGTCATGCGTGATCTGCCCGAGGGGCGTTTTGTGACTGCATGGCTTGGGAGTCTGGACGTTAATCATCACAACTTGATGTCATTCAGTGCCGGTCAAGCACCGATTCTGCATTACCATGCCAGGGAAGATTCCTTTGATACGCTGGGTGCTGATACTCCGCCATTGGGGGTCATGTCACCGTTGCCCATTGAGAATCGCAATGATTTTTCGCTTCAACAAGGGGATATGTTTATTATTCTCTCGGATGGGATTTACGAAGCGATGAATACGAGCCTTGAAATGTTTGGTGTTGAGCGTGTCCAGCAAGTGGTACGTCAACATAGCCATGAAGGTGTCAAAGCAATTTCTGATGCCATTAAACAGGCTGTCGGTGAGTTTGCCAAAGGTTGCAAAACAAAGGACGATCAGACGGCGGTGATCATTCGCCGGGATTGATCATGGCAGTGCGCATCAGATTGATCAACACAGTATATTTTCACCTCTAACCAATGTAACGCGCTTACTTGTACCATCAGGCAGATGGATGTCACGTTCACAATCCTGTCTGGCTGTAATTTTGAGTTCTGCTACTGTCCTGTTTTCGATTTTAATCTCAACCATCACGCCCCCCATCGCAGGCAGCTTAAACGCACAGTCAGCTAATCCCATCGCGTGGATCACAATGTCATGATCATCAGATTGAATCAGACTCTCGTTGATGGCATGGATATACACACCTTCAGCAGTGGTAAACCAGGGATGACAGGGCGGGTCGCTGATTTCAAAGACCTCGTTAAAACAGTTCGCTTCATTGGCAGCTTGGGTGATACATTGCACAGCCTTGTCAATCTCGCCATGGCGTGCAAAGCTTACCGCCTTCCAACCTGCGTACCATGTGCAGACGGAGTTGCCCACCGGATACATATTGCCGAACTGGTCTTCGTTATCCAGAAAATCGTCTATGGCATGTTGCTGCATCGGATCATCGGGATCCATCACTGGGAACGGGAAGGTGCCTGCGAACATGGCGATGCTTTTTTGCTCACACCCCGGATGTGGGATGTATTGCTTACCATCATTGGGCAGCGACTCTCGGAGCTTGTCTGCAAGGTACTGCCAGCGGTTAGCTTTATCCGTATCAACCTGTAATACGGTTGCAGCCTCAGCAGCAATTTCCAGTGTTGCGATCACGCCACAAGTTGTCATGTATGCATTTTCAATTGCCGGGCCAAGTCGTTCCAGATCAGTACATTTGCCGACGATGTATTTTTCGTCACCTAGATGATAGATACTTTGGCAAAGGTAAAAGTCCGCGCAATTCGCGATCACGGGATAGGCTTTTTCCGTCAGGTACGACAGGTCAAAGGTGTATTGGTATTGGTACCAACTTGTCAGTGAGATGGTTGCCAGATGAAAGATGTGGTCAAGGTAAAAGCTTGGGTATGCCGATTCACTGCCGTCTTCTTTTTGCTGCCAACAGTACCGGGCGCCTGACTGTTTATTGCCAAAATATAAATGGGCGCGGGTTCGAGCTTGCTCAATTAAATCAAAGCGGAAGTTGGGAATTTTCCCCGCGATGTCAAAATGCCCACTGGTGATGAGTCCCATGTATGAAAAGTGGTCGTCAAACGGGAAGTAGCGTCCTTGCCAATGCGTGTCGAAGATGCCGATTGGAATCGACCATGCCGTCGAACTGATTCGCAGATGGTATTGGGATGTTTCATAGACTGCCTGCAATTGCGGGTCGGGGAGTTTGATATAACTTTCTGACCAGTAGTCTGCCCAGGATTTGCAGTGTGTTTTAAACAGTCCGTCGAATCCTTGTTCTTGTACCTGTTGCTGCAATTGGGTGTTGGCTTGCTCAAGGTTTTCGCGGTTCAGTTCATCGACAAATGAGAGATAAAAATCAGCCGATGGGCCATTGACGGTGATACTGATCTGGTGGTTTTGAACTTGAATATCAGGGTTGGCATGATCGGTCCAAAAACTGATCCTGCCCTTTGCGTTGTCAAGACCATCAATGTCATATGCGATTTTCACACCTTGTGGGTTTGGATGGTATTCACAGTGCATCCGCGTAGGGAGTTGGTTTTGCTTGTCGCATTGCCAAAGGTTGTATCGCAGGGTCAGCGAACCTTCGAACGTTTTACGGATGAGCAGTAGCGGTTGATCCAGATGCACGAATGCATTGGTGGTGATGCTGTATCCATCTTCGTATTCGCATTGGGTGTTGATGGTTGCCTGATGGACATCGAGTTCCTGTGACCATGTTTTAAGCTTGCCGGTATCTTGCGTGAGATGTCCAAAGGGGATCAATTCCCCTGCTGGGGTGTTGTATCGTCGACCTGCTCTCCAGATGGTGGGCGTCATGCCATGGTAGGCATGTTGGGCTTGCATGCCTTGCATATCAAGTTGGACGCAGAGTTCACCGTTACCAATGGGTGGTGGGACATACTGGCTGGTCACGTTCTGAGAATTGCAATGCATGGTGAGCCTTAATGGGAATATAAAACAAGAGCATTTTACCGGTCGAAATGGACAGGTAAATATGCTCTTGTGGTTTATCGTGAATTGGATACAGCTTGGACTGAATCAGATTAAGACTTCGGTGCCTGCATCAATTTCAGTCGGCAAGTCCAAATCCTTGAGGTCTTCCGGATCAATGGCTTTGATGTGGCTTAGTTCGATGACTGCATCGACGGTGCCATCTTCCTTGCGGGGGATGATGACGCCTGCGGTTTGCAGCCAACGAGCAGCGCGTTCGGTCTGACCTTGCTTGCATGTTGCCGGGCAGTCCAAGGCACCTTCCTCATCGGCATTTTTGATCGGGCTGAATTCTTCAATACGATCGGTTTCAAGTATGACCGATTCACTGCACATCGGCAGGGCATCAAACACAAACGTCTCAAGCTTCACGGCATTGGCAACCTCTGGCTTGATCGTCACGTTGTTGGCTTCGTCCCAGACGGCGACCTTTTTATCCGCACGATTGTACGGCAGGGCAAAGCCACCTTCCTGGGTATTGATCCGCTCGATGAAGTCGGTGGCAATGACGTGAATGGCGATGCTGCCACCCTTGTAGACCAGTTCCCCCTTGTCGTCCACCTTTTCGGCCAACTCATCAGGAAGGTTGGTGTATTCGATGACGGTGGTCTTGCCATCGACTTTGCAGAAGACGCCGACCTTTTCCTTGGCATAGGCTTTGGGCAACGCCTTGGAAGACATCTCCGCATTGGCCTGAGCATGGAGTCCGATGAACAGGGGATCAATGACTTTCACCAGTGGGTTGTCGACCTGCACGTAGCTGAGTTGTTCAATACCACGTTCTTTCATGTCAGCAACCGCACCGGATGTGTAGAGGGCTTTGATGGAACCGCCATGTCCGTTGGGCGCCATTGCCAGGGTATCGGGTGATTCCAGTAGAGCCTTACCGGTTTTGGCGTCAAAGGCTGGCATCATGCCTTGGGGGAAGATCATGATGTTGTCAGGCCGCAGGCCGAAGTTGCCATGCTCTTCAAAAAATGCGCGGGTCGCTGCATCATTGATCGGACTGGTCATGATGTACCAGGGGATGGTGGTGTTGAATTTTTGCTCGGCCTTGCGGATGAATTCAGCAAAGCAGCAGAACAGCGGAATCTTGCGGATGGCCGTTGCAGGATACGAGCCTTTGGGGCCGTTCCAACCCAATCGTGTACCTTGCCCGCCTGCGACGGTGAATGCTGCGACTTTGCCATCGCGCAGCAGTTTTTCACCATGCTTTTTGGCTTGCTTGTATTGATCCGCCAAGTCCTTTGTGGGGATGCGAGGCAGGTAGGGTGCCGGTTCAATGCTATCGGGCTTTTTAAACTCTGGCGTATTGAGTACGTGTGATTGAACAAGTCGTGTGACTTCAACCCAGTCGACGGATTCAATTTGCCCAAGGAGTTGGTCTTTTTGTTCGTCGGTCAATTCGTCGATGAATTTCAAGACTTGTGATTGATCCGCCTTAGTCAATGCAGCTTTTGCGTTTTCCAACCGCTGCTCAATGGTAAGTGTCTGCGTTGCCATGATGAACTTTCTCTTGGTAATGCGTGTTTACAAATCCTGGCGGGGATGATATCAGCGACGAGGTTGATGTCGCCTGTTTTGTTTTATCCGTTTTGGACTTTGGTTTGCCAGATGGCTTTGCCGACGAAAAACGGGCCAAGACATTGGAGTAATTCAGAGGTTTGCTTGGTCTTTCGCATGGTCTGGACAACTGCTGAAAGTGGATGCAGATCTTTGCCCATGAGTCCGACGACAAAGTCATTGTCATTGCGATCCAGCCCGTGGCATGCCAATCGGATGTCGTGCGCCATATCGTGTGATCCAAACGCCATGCCGATGGTCCCGTGTTCCATGAGGACGGCACGTTGTTCTTCAGCTGAGAGCTTGTTGAATTCACCTTTGCGACGCAGCGGATACCAGACCGCCCATGGCCAGTCTGGATTGGTCCCCGTGCGGATGGGACGGTTAAAGAGGACTTCTTCCAAGTCTGGTTCATAACCGATGCTGTAGCTTCTGCCGAACATGGTCAATTCAGGTACCGGGGTAAGCAGGTCAAAGGGGGCCGCCTTGAGCATGTCTCGCCAGGTGGTGACAAAGAAGTTGGGGTCTTCACTCATCCCTAAAACCGCCACGCCGTTGGGATCGTGAATGTCTTCGTAAACCGCACCGACGACGCCGTTGTGTTGCATCGCCGCAGCGACCTCACTGCTATCCACACAATCCGTAAATGCCAGGAGTTGGACAAAGAGTCTTCGGTCCATGGCTTGGGGCTGACCATCAATAGGTGAGCCGTGTTCGCTGATATCAGGTTTTTCGGGCGTCGGTCGTTGTGGGCGCATGCGATTCTCCATGAGAGTTCAAACAAATGATAAGAGTTGTATCATCGCAAAGTGTGAGCTTTGATTCAACGTCAGTTTAATCATCTGTGCGTGGTGGGCGACGGCGTTTGTTATTTTTTGGTTTTTTCTTGGGGTTTTCACCCTGATTACTGAACGGATTTTCGGATTTAGCAGATTTACCAGGTTTGCCACCCCTGGGTTTTTTGGTCACATTTTTTTTGCGACGTCGTTGGCTGGGCTTGGCGTTATCGTCAGAGACGGTTTCTTCAGAGGACGTTTTTCCTCTGCCTTTGCCTCGTCCCTTTGAAAGCGGGTGTCTGGCGCGTTTCTTTTTGCTCTTGGGAACTTTGCTAAAGACCGGCTTGTCATAGGGGTGATACATCTCTTCGATGGACTTATCAACCAGACGTTCGATGGCACGCAGTTGCTTTTCATCATCTTCGCTGACAAAGGTGATGGCGGTTCCTTCGGTGCCTGCCCGACCGGTTCGGCCGATGCGGTGAACGTAGGTCTCTGAATCACCGGGCATGTCGAAGTTAAACACATGCGAAATGTCATCCACATCCACGCCACGGGCAGCAATGTCACTTGCAACCAGTACGTGCAGATCACCACGTTTAAACAAGGTCAAAGCCCGAGTCCGTGCATGTTGTGATTTGTCTGCATGAATGGCCTGAGCTTCAATGTTCATGCGGTTAAGCGACTTGGTCAAGCGATCGGCTCGGATCTTGGTCCGCGTAAAGACAATCGCACGAGACACGCTGATGTGATGCATCAGGTGACAGAGCAGATCGGCCTTACGGGCATTCTCGACAAGACAGACATACTGCTTGACGGTTTCAGCTGCACTGGATCGTTGGGGAGCAACCTGGATGGACACCGGGTTACGCAGAATCGCATCGGCCAACTCGGCGATGGGCTTGGGCATCGTGGCAGAGAAAAGCAGATTCTGACGCTCGCGGGGCATATACGTGATGATTCTACGGATGTCTTTGACAAAGCCCATGTCGAGCATTCGGTCAGCTTCGTCAAGAACCAGGATCTGAATGTCACGCAGATTGACGTGGCCTTGTTCATAGAGATCCATCAAACGACCGGGGGTCGCAATGAGAATATCAATGCCTTGCTTGAGTGCTTTAACTTGTGGGTGTTGACTGACACCACCGAAGACGCAGGCGGATTTGAGCTTGGTGTAGTGGCCGTATTCGCGGAAGCTTTCGTGAATCTGTGCAGCCAGTTCACGTGTCGGTGCAAGGATCAGGGATCGGAGTTTGTGTTGTTGTTTTGCGGGCTTGCCTTGCTGATGTTTCGGGCAAAGCAGATGCAGGATCGGCAGGGCGAACGCAGCAGTCTTGCCAGTTCCCGTCTGCGCGCAACCCAGCACGTCTTTCTGATCCATGATCACAGGAATGGCCTGTTCCTGAATGGGGGTTGGCGTTTCATATCCCTGTCGGTGTAGAGCGCGCAGCAGAGGTTCGGCAAGTTTCAGTGTGTCGAAGGTCGGTGGGGTCTGAGTCAAGTGGTTTGGAACTTTCAAAAATACTAATCAAGTTTCGGACAAGCGGTGCATCATACCTGATTTAAAAGATATCTGTAATAAAACTGTAAAAGTGTTTGGAAGTTTCGTCCGTAAATGTTACACTTGTACCAGTTCTGTGCAGCAGAATCGTCATGCAAAGTGACAACGACTGCTGATGCCGCCTGAGGGGGTGGTTGAGCAGGCCCTTGCACAGAACCGTCATGCAGATGTAGCTTTACATCTGTCCGGCACCGCGATGTGATGTCATTAAATGATGGCATTGCTATGGAAAAAGCAACTGTTTGCTGATGAGCCCATCCGGTAGGACTGACAGTCTAAAATGCTGTCGGTTCGAATGGAAATGCAGTTGCACCTGCCGGTGATCAAAGGTCGTTTTTGACCATGTCACCGTTTATCTGCAAAAAATCTGACACGACTCTCACGCATCACCATAGTGGGTTTACGCTCATTGAACTGTTGGTGTCGATCTCCATCATTACCTTGATGATCTCCATTCTCCAGCCGACACTGCATGCTGCGCGGGAGCAGGCACGCAGACGGCTATGTGAAAATTCGCTCAGACAATTGGCGATTGCATGGACTGTTTTCCCTACGGATCACAATCAACTTTTAGTTAATTCATTGCCCGATGACACCGACGGGTGGGTCAAACGGGGGGCAGGTTGGGACCCCATCAAAGAGGGGAAGCTTTACCCGTACGTCCGAATCACAGAAGTTTGGCATTGTCCGTCGGACCCCACGGGCAATGAACGAAGCTACAGCATTGCTGCACCGCTGCATGGCGAGCATTGGGACAGGCATCTGTCTGATCCCAACCATTCATGGGCACAATTCGGGACTGACAATTTCGAAGACATCATCATCCCATCATCACAATTACTTGCATTGGAAGAACTCGATGCACGTGGTTGGAATATCGGCTCATGGATTATGTACGTACGCGATGGGCAGAAATACAGCTGGATCGACTACATGGCTCAGTTCCATTATCGCGGGACGTCGCTTTCATTTGCTGATGGCCATGTCCAGTTTGAATACTGGCAGGACAACGACACCAACTTCGCTTCTCAAAACGAATTGTTTTTCCTCACCGACCCCGGCAGTGAAGATTGGCTTAAGGTCCGTAACTGGTATCGCAATCTGCAGTCCACAGCTGACGTCAAACAATCGGTCGCACCATAAAGTAAGGAAACGCTCATGCCTGTTTTATTGGCCAGCTATAAAAACAAGACCGCCGGATTTGTACTGCGTGAAAACAAAAAGCAAATCACCATCGGCCGTGATCCAGGCAATGATATGCCCTTGCCCATGTCGCGGGTCTCACGTGTACATGCAACGCTCACGTGCAAAAATCATGAATGGTTTATCCGTGACCTTGGATCGTTTAACGGGACGAAAATCAATAACGTCCGCGTTAAAGGCAGATCAGCCATCAAACCCGGTGACCGACTGAGACTGGGTAACGTGCGACTCCAGTTTATGGACACGGACAAAATCCCAGAGGGTATCAAACGCCTCAAGGACCGACGTGACAATACCGAACGAGTCAAATTCAAATGCAAATACTGCAGCCAATCCCTCAAGGCCATGGCAAGAGATGCCGGTCGTCGTGTGCAATGTCATCACTGCGACCAAGTCGTCCATGTGCCAGGTCATGTCGTTGGCAAAAGCAAAAAAAACAAGCAAACCCAACGTCCTGAAAATCCACTATTGCTCATGCAGGATGATTGTCATCAGTCGCAGATGATGATGTCACCCAAAATCAATGAGAAGGCTCAAGAACATATCGCATTGGATGATGTGCATGATGAGTTGGCAGCAGTACAACCCCAAACCTCTGTTGCCAACAAAGAAGCTGCAGTGGATCAGGCGCAGGCAATGCGTCAGTTGCGACGAGCTGAAGTTAAGCGTGAACTATTCAGAGATGATCGGAATGTGGTTGAAAAACTGTACAGCAAAGCACTCATCAGTTTCGTGCTTCAGTACAGCAAACTCAAAGACCCGTCATTCCCAGTACATCGTTGGCATGTGGCAGCGATGTTCATGGTCCTGGTCTGCTTCATGTCGATCCGGATGATTTTAGGCGGTGGTGGTCCGACTGTGGCTGAAGCTGCACCATCTGAATTTACGGTCACCTGTTTGAGTTGTGATCATCAAAGTCACATGAAGCTTGATCGATTTGAGCAACTCTCGTTTTATATGATGCATCCTGACTCCTATGGGCAGAAGTATCCCGGCCAGACGATTCCTGATCCGTCGGTCTGTTCAGACTGTGGCATCACGCATACAGCATTAAGACTGACTGTTGATCCGGATACCGGTCAGCGACAGGTCGTTGCCTTAACAGACAAAGACAATGATTTGCAGTTGGCCAAAGCACAATAAACGGACATCCATTTCATTATTGCATCTTTATCCGATGCGACTGATATATAAAAAAGCCCTGGTCCCGAGGGGGGTGACCAGGGCTTTGATTTTATATTAGGTCTGATGTTTGATTTGATTAATCAGCGGGCAGCACTAAAACACGCAGTCGCTTGACGGTGTAATTTTTGCCAGCATTGCTGAATGTCCAGTCGGGATGAGCACCTGAACTGTTGCCAATCCCCATGTCTGCGTTATTACCGTTGGTCCATTTGTTAAGTGCAAAGATGGTTTGCTTCAACTTGGTGTTGTGAACCTGCATACAGCCATAACCGTTTTGCGGTTGGGATATCTGATCTCCAAAATCGTACTTGCTGCTGCTGGCACCGGGGACGTTCTTGGCATTGCCACCGCCGTAGTTGTTGGGCCAGAACTCGATATTGCCTTCAACACCATTGCCCGTTTTAAGTCCTTCGACATTGCTGTAAATGTTGAGGTTTTTTACAGGCATTTGAAACTCAGCTTTGGTACCGAACTTGGGGATGCCGATCTTGCCTGCATCATCGGTGAAGGCGTCCATTGAGACGTAGACCCATTTGAGATCTTCGAGCGTATTGCCTAATTCAAGGTAATAGGCGATGCGACTGAATTTACCGGTATAGCCCGTGGTGTTATTCACATCATAATTTACGTTCTGGTCGAGCTTGGTCAGATCCATGTCATACATCAGTTGGAACTTGGTGCTTTCCTCGACGTTCTTGGAAAGGTTGTCCCACTTGGGCATTTCACCGGCCATGAACGTTTGAGCAGGAAGGCCTTCTTTGTTCATAAGGTTTGGCGTTGCCAATTTGTGATAGGCAAAGCGAACGATGCATGGTGCGGTGAGACCTTCTGCGGTGAGTTCGATGCTGTCAGTGCCGACGATGGTTGCTTTGGCATCGGTCCATGTTTTTTCTGCTGAACCGATTTGGAATTCATTGATGGGTTGGTCATCGCGTGCTGCCAAACCTGAACCGACATGGTCAAAGGTGACAACGAGTTTATCGCCATCTTGTTTGAAGCTTTTGAAGACCGGGCCATGATAGACGATACCGGTTTTGCCATAGTCTTTGACCAATGCAAAGTTGGCAAGGCGTTTACCGACGTCCTGTTTGTTTTTGGGATGAATGTCTTTGAGGTTACCAATGTCGGAGACAACCACCATGCCGGTGTTGGGGATTTGCTTTTCAATTTCAGCTTGGGCAACCCAGAAGTCAGCCAGACGTTTGGGGTCTTCACTGCCGTATTGGTAGGGTGCAATTTGGACATAGTAGTAGGGCAGGTCTTTGATGCCCCAGACTTGTCGCCAACCTTCGACGAGTGCTTTGGTTTTATCGACGTAGCGCATGCCTTCGCCGTGATTGGATTCGCCTTGATACCAGATGCTGCCTTTGATCGCGAAGGGGACCAGCGGGTTGACCATGCCGTTGTAGAGCATCGTCGGAGACTGGTGGCTGGTGTAGGGTTGAATTTGTTTTGGATACGACGGGGGAGTTGAGATGGTTTTTTGTGCAGTCACTTCTGCTTTGGAAGCATCAAGCCAGCTGTTGACTGCATTGAGATAGGCATCGGCAACTGCTTTGTACTGTTGGGACGTAGGGTCTTTGACCAGTACATCTTCGTAAATGTCATTTGTTTCAGTGACGATTTTAAAGCCGATGCGTGGTGTCCACGGTTCGATGCGTGTGCCACCCCATGAGCAGTTAAGCAGTCCAATGGGGACATTAAGCTCAGCTTGGAGATGGCGAGCAAAGAAGTATCCGACGGCGGTGTAATTTGCGACCGTCTCAGGACTGCACACAGTCCACTTGGCATCTTTGAATGCCTCTTGAGGCATCATCTGCGGATTACGTGCAGGCTTGATGTGTCGAATCAGTGGGTGCTTGGCATTGGCGATTTCCTGATCAGGATTATTCGAACGTGACACAGTCCATTCCATGTTTGACTGTCCGGAACAAAGCCAGACTTCGCCGACAAGGACATCACTGAGTGTCAGGGTTTGGTCACCACTTGATACTTTCAACTCAGCCGATTCAGCAGAAGCTTTAAGTGGTGCGAAGGCCGTCTGCCATTTACCAGATGCGTCGGCTTTGGCGTTGAGTGTCTGGCCGGCAAAGGTGATGGTGACATCACTACCGGGTGCTGCCCAACCCCAGATAGGGGCTTTGACTGCTTGTTGAAGCACCATGTGATCAGAGAAAACCAGTGGTAGTTTAAGCTCCTGTGCATTGACTGTTGTAGCCAGCAGCATGACTGCTAAGAGGCTGATAGTTTGAAAAAGGGTGCGCGTCATCAATGGACCTTTCGAGTGAAACAAATTGTATGGGTGGATTCCGAGTTAAACATCGTACCCATGAGTGCGATGAATTTCATCCGAGTATGCGAATATTTTGTTCCAAAATGAATAATAAAAAACAGTGACACCGCAAATGGATGCCACTGTTGATGATTATGAATTGAGTCTGGTTTTCAGGTTTCAGAATAACTGAAATTATTTAGATTCTTTGTCTTCCTGCTTACAGAACTTGACCCATGCGCTGATTGTTACCGGTACGTCAGCTTTGACTTGTATACTCTGGTTGGCGGACTTGTCATGCCAGACCAGTACTGCAGCCTTGCCGGTGTGAGCCAGTGATTCATCAACAACCAATTGATCTTTGGCGACTCTCCAACCTTTGGGTTCCTCAAAGCTGCTGTTAACGATTTTGGCGCCTTGAACTGTGATGTCGTCGTAGTAGCACCAGTTGCGTTTTACTTTGTCCCAGGCTCCACGCAATGAGATTGTCATTGTGCTATCTTCTGAGGGAGTGACTTCTATGGACACCTGTGTCCACGTCTCATCATTGACTTTCAAGTCCGAACTGGCATACATTTTGACCCTGTCTTTTTCCTTGAGCCAAGTTGCATGTGTGATGCGAACATTCTTGTCAGTCGAAGGTGTGATTTTCAACTCGCCGGATTTGACGTTCAGATCAATACGGGCTCTGCCTTGACCGGCCCATACTGAACCTGTCAGAAAAGCGATTGCCAAAATGGTTGTGAGCATTGCTTTGAATTGCATTTTTAAGTCTCCAGTATGAAATGTTTGGGTTAAAAAAAACCGATGACAGCGTTTTGTCACCGGTTGAATCATAACCCAATGAGGTTGTTTGTCTACTTGCATCAAGACCCAATGCCGGGAAAAAGGACGGGGTTCAGATGGGTGCATGCTTTGATTTTCAGGCTCACGCGATGACGGGGCTTGGACAATTATTTAGGTTCCTTGGATTCAGTCTTGCAGAACTTGGCCCATGCGGAGACGGTGATGGTTTGACCTGCTTTGGCTTGGACGGACTGATAGGAAGCTTTGTCATGCCAGACCAGGACGGCACCTTTACCGGTGTGTGCTAGTGATTCGTCGAGGACTTGCTGGCCTTTGGGGTGGCTCCATTTGCCTGCTTCTTCAAAGCTGCCGTTGACGATGGGCTTTTCGGCACCTTCGACGGTGATGTCGTCAAAGTACACCCAGTTGCGATCCGTTTTGGACCAACGACTTTTAAGACCAATGGACAAAGGACCGTCTTCAGTGACGGACAATTCGAAAGTGATCTTGGTCCATTTTGAGTCGTCTACGATGCCTTCAGCGGATACACGCTGGACTTTCTTGGCTTCATCTTTGACCCAGCTTGCGTAGTACATTTTCAAGTTCTTGTCTGTCGGATTCTTGAATTCGATTTTGCCGGATTTGACGGTGAAGTCAATGCGGGCTGAGCTTTGCTCGGCGCGAAGGGTTCCAGCCAGTAAACAGACGGCAAGGATGGCTGTGCTAAAGGTTTTTATGAACATGTTATTTCTCCAAAAAATGAAACTGAGAATGAATAAAAAAATCCGATGGCTGAATTCAACCATCGGATTAATCGTAACCGAATTGTCTGGTTTGTCTAGCTTAGTCCTGCTTGTCATTTTCGTCGGTATTGTTTGCCGACTCAATGATTGGCAGGTACTCATCACCAATGACCACGCCCTGGGTATTGACGATGTCAGGCACGGGATTCTCTTCCACGTGCTTCTTCCATGCGGCTTCGAGTTCTTTCTGCTTTTCTTCTTCGATGCTTGCCCAGCCGCCGCGTCCGCGACACTTGGGGAACTTCGAACAGCTTAGCCAGAACCCGCGTTTGGAGTCTCGCATGTTCAAGGGCGAATCACACTTGTTGCATGGCAGGTCCGTAAGCAGTGGAGGAACCTTGGGCAGTTTCACGAATCCCTTTTTGGGGTCCAGATTCACAATGCCCTTGCAGGTGGGGTAATCCACGCATCCCAAAAATGGGCCGAAGCGTCCGGTGCGTTTGGTCATCCCTTTGCCACAGATCGGGCAGATGATGTCCGACATCTCCGGCTGCATGGGATTGCCTTCACGGTCAATCGGTGCTGCGAATTTACATTCTGGATACGTCGCACAGGAGAGGAAACGACCGTTTTTGCCAAAGCGATACATCGTCCCGCCACCACAGTCAGGGCACTTATGCGGGGCTGGTTCTGTCTCGGCCTTGGCATGGGTCATCACCTCATGCGCTTTTTCAAGGTTGGTCTTGAAACGATCATAGAATTGATGGAGCATCGTGATCCAGTCGTGATGCTCTTCTTCAATCTTATCCAGTTCACTTTCCATCTCACGGGTGTATGCCACATCCATGATCTTGGGGAAGCCTTGGATTAACTTGTCTGTGACCACCATGCCCAGGTCCGTTGCCATAAGTCGGCGGTCACGTGGGGCGACCTGCTCGACGTACTTGCGATCCTGAATGGTTTGGATGATCGCTGCATAAGTTGACGGGCGGCCAATACCTTCTTCTTCGAGCTTTTTCTGCAACGAAGCTTCAGTGTATCGCGGCGGCGGACTGGTGAAATGCTGCGTCGGCTGAATCTCAACCGGACCCACAGGCTGGTTCTCAGTTAACGGTGGGAGGATGGCATCTTCGCCACTGTTGGGAACGCCAGTCGCCTTGTAAAAGCCGTCAAAAACCAACGTGCGTCCATTGGCACGGAAGGTTGCATTGGGCTTGTCCACGGAGATGTTCACCGTCGTTTGATCCCATTGGGCAGGTGTGCACTGACAGGCCATGAAGCGTTCCCAGATGAGCTTGTAAAGCTTGAACTGCTCGTCACTGAGTTCATTGCGGACACGCTTGGGGGTGATGTTCGCATCCGTGGGGCGGACAGCTTCGTGAGCTTCCTGGGCAGACTTGTTGGATGACGTATAAACGTTGGGCTTGGCAGGGAGGTATTGATCACCCCATTCGCTTTGAATGTAGTTGCGTGCCATGTTGACTGCTTCACCTGAAAGATGCGTCGAGTCGGTACGCATGTAGGTGATCAGACCGGTCTGGCCTTCACCGCCGTGGATGTCGATACCTTCATAAAGCTGTTGGGCAATACGCATCGTGCGTTGCAACGGGAAGCCAAGTCGGTTGGCTGCAGCTTGCTGAAGGGTACTGGTGATAAACGGGGCAGGTGGTTTACGCTGCGTGCGTTTGGTCTGGATGGAACTGATGCGATAATCAGGTGCCGCATCAATATGACCGACATAGTCCACGCGGTTTTGTGCCGGTCCCTTGGCCTTGGGGAAGTTTTGTTCCACCGTGTCGTCAATGACAAAACCCAAGGCCTTGGCAGCAGCAATGGCGGCGTCACGGTTGTCAGGCTTAAAGGCATTACCTTCATAATCCACCAACTCCGCGATCATGCACTGAGCATCACTGGCCCAGGCGACACGTTCCTTGATGGTGCGCGATTTATCTTCCGGCGCGCTGGCTAACCAACTCTTCCACTGCGCAGCTAAGTCCGCAGCTTTGGCCGGGTCCACACTGAAAATACCGCCAATCCGCCAATATTCATCGGGGACGAAAATATCAATTTCACGTTCACGTTCGACCACCACCCGCACTGCAACAGACTGCACACGACCCGCACTGAGTCCGCCTGCGACTTTCTTCCAAAGCAGTGGCGAGACCTGATAGCCCACGATGCGATCCAAAATGCGACGTGCCTGTTGAGCGTTGACGCGACCTTCATCAATATTACGGGGCTTGGAAAAGGCGTTGGCAATTTCACTCTTGGTAATGGCGTTAAACACCACACGCTTGGCTTCGTTTGAGGGGACACCCAGAGACTCGGCTAAATGCCAGGCAATGGCTTCTCCCTCGCGGTCGAGGTCGGTCGCGAACCAGACGTCAGCGGCATTCTTGGCGGCCTTCTTCAGATCCGTCACCGTCTTCTTCTTGGTGGGCAGAACCTCATAAGTCGGCTTGAAATCATTGTCCAGATCGACACCCGGTACAGGCTGCTTCTCACCCTTGGGGGCACGGCTGGGAAGGTCACGAACGTGACCGACACTCGCCATAACCACATAATCAGAACCAAGATATTTGTTGATCGTCTTGGCTTTGGTCGGACTTTCCACAATCACAAGATGCTTGCCTGCTGTGTTGGCGGCTTTCTTGGTGGTGGACTTCTTTTTGGTGGTCGTTTTCTTGGCCATGTGCTCGCTTGATCGTCAAAAAAAACTGTGAACGTCTCATATCTATATCGACATGAAATCGGGCGATAACTTGAACAGGGATTCTGGCATTTGTCAAGTCCAAATTGCAAATTGTCGGAAAAATAAGGACTTACCAACGCCATCACAGACCTTCTAAGTGATCTTACACCGTTTGTGGTTTAGCGTTGCAATGGCGTCCATAATCAGGATTGCTCCACGATCGCCAATGCCTCCTGTGTGAGTCTGCCTGCGTCGCCGTGATCGGCTTCTAACCAATGCACGCCCATGTATCGCTTGAGCCATGTCCGCTGCTGTTTGGCGAAGCGTCGGGTTTGAATTTTGGTTCGTTCCTGTGCTTCGTCTAATGAGCACTTGCCCGCAAAGTGTTCCAGGACCTGTTTGTAACCAAGTGCTTCGCGTGCCTGTTTACCCAGGAGTCCGGCATCTTCGAGTCGCCGGGTCTCATCAGGTAAGGACTCCTGCCAGGGCCATATCTCTTTGTCTTCCGGCGGGTGGAACATGTACTTGACGCGCTTGTTGATCCGTTTATTGATATTGGGTACTTCCCATTTCAGACCAATGAGGATCGGGTTGTAGCGATAGCTGGTTTGACCGGGCGTGTCACTCCACTGGGCCTGCATCTGGGTGATGGTTTTACCCGTGGTATGGAAGACTTCCAATGCACGGACGAGACGTTTCTGATCGTTGATATGAATCCGCTGCGCTGCTTCTGGATCGATCTGCTGCAATTGTTCATGGAGTTGGGCGTTGGTTGATTGGGTGAGTTTCTCACGCAGATCAGTATCGGAAGAGGGGCCTTCAAACAGACCTTCGAGTAGCGCTTTGAGATACAGATTGGTCCCGCCGACAACGATAGGACGGATGTTTTGTGAGAGTAATTGTTCAATTAAAGGATTGGCAATATTAATCCAATCATTGACGCAGAAGCTCTCAGTGGGTTCAATGATGTTAATCAGATGGTGTTGAGCACGGTTTAACAGTTGCGGTTCAGGCTTGGCAGTGCCGGCATCCATGTGATGATAAATTTGCATGGAGTCGGCGCCGAGGATTTGACCGTTGAGTTGTTCAGCGAGTCTCACCGCCAATTCGCTTTTACCGCCAGCAGTCGGCCCGAGGATCACAATAGGACGCAGATCGTATGTCGTATCAGTTTGCATGGCGGGATTGTAGCGAATCAACTCAGAGTTGCTAACCATCATCAAGGTTCACTTCACACATGGTGATGCATGGGGATGAATAGAATCACTGACAACGTTGGGGAAAGAAAGTCCGCGGGTGGAGAAAAGAGTCTTTTACATTGGGGACGGCCTTGATTGAATCATTGTTTAAACACTACCACCGAATCGCACGATCCGAGCGAGGCAGCTATCGTCTGTGTCGATTGGTCAGACGCTTGCGACCTGCTACGCAATGGCGTGACCGTTTTACCACGCCCAACGGCTTTAAGCTGGATTTGAATCTGGGGGTCTACCCGGATGTCTGCATGGCATATGGTCTCTATGAACTGTCCACCGTGCGCCTGCTCAAACGCTTGCTCAAGTCCGGTGATCACGTGGTCGATGCCGGAGCCAATATTGGTTACATCACGCTCCATGCTGCTCGGTACGTAGGCAAGACCGGGAAGGTGGATGCCTTTGAGCCGCAGCCTGAAAATTTCAATCGCCTCAAGCAACACCTGCTTATCAATGACCTGCAGGATCGTGTCACTACGTTGCCATACGCGCTGTCGGATCATCAAGGCAGTGTGCCGATTTACCATTGGCCCGAAGATGATTTGGAGCATAACCACGGTTGCGCTTCTCTGTTCACCGATCACTCCGAGTCTGCCCAATGCGAGCCTGTGGAATGTCGGACGCTTGATGAACTCTTGGACGGTCAAATCCCACGCCTGATCAAAATGGATATCGAAGGTGCCGAGCCGATGATGGTCGAAGGCATGTTTCAGACATTAATCGCACCGACCCCGCCAATCATCATCGGCGAACTCAATCCCACTCAGGCTAGAGTCGCAGGCTTTGCACCTCATGAATGGATTGCACGGATACTGGATATTCAACCGGCATACAAGGTCTACACCATAGGCAGTCGAATCCGCAAACGTCACCCCAACGCTCTATCAGGTCTTGGGCAGATGAATTTGATGTTGAAAGTATAAACGCCCATAAATAATCTCAGATCGATTACCTATGGTTTGACACTGATCTGCATCTTTTAAAATGGTTATACCATTGCAGACATATCTACATTCCTAATCAGGGGGACGGAAAACAAAGAAATGCAGCAATTAGCTGTTTAAGGATTAATTTAGAATGTCCCCTTTGCTTGCTTTTCTACCGTTATCCAAGCGGTCAGCAAATTGGGGCGCGATCTCAGATTTGAGGGCGTTCAATGCTTCAGCGGCCATGGTTTTAATAAAGTCGTTGTCCTTTTCGTCAAACAATTCTTGCCACGCCGGTGTAGCCATTGGACGCCAATATCCCGGTACGATTGCGGTTGATTCCGGCCGTATCTTCGTCACGCGCGACCAACGACTTTGCCACGCCGTTCGCAACGGTCGAGGTAGCAACGGCTCTTTATAAAGAGGAGTCAAATCGAGAAACTCCGCCAATCTCGCAATCACCGACTTGGGATTACTGATAATTTCGTCGAAATAAACTGGTAGCAGATTGGGGTGACTGAGCCATTGCTTGATATTCTCATTCCACCACTGCGGTATGTTCATACCGCAATGTTCATATCGAAGAAAATCTGACGGATTAAGATCGTCCGTTCCGGGAACCAACCCTTGGCGTGCCATGTAAAGAGAACTCAGTGCCGAGCGTACATCACGAAAAACATACACAAACCTGCCTCGTTCATTGATCCAGTCGATCCAATGGGTAAATGGATCGACAAGACTTTTAAAGCCTGGAAAAAAATGTGTTTTAAGAATAGGACGCCCCGTGCGTACTCGCATTCGCCGGGCCACAGCTTCCTCGTCACATGGATCGTGCTTGCTAACAAGGCCTTCGATTGGAACGTAAAGATGATCGTTCCGCTCAAGCAGATATTTCCACGGCCGGGTCTCATGGAACTGCTTCCGGATAAGATCAATGGTCAAATGTGTACCCGACCGAGGAAAACTGCAGACAATAATCGGATCCCCAATATTGCAAAAACGCTGGTGCATGCGCCCCCCGTTTACTGATAGAGAATTTGATTCTATGCGAGCCAGAGCCAAGGGCTTGGGAGATGAGGGATTCGGTGGACGGGGAAACGACAGGGGTACCCCGTCCTGCTAGTTAGCATGTGATTCGTCTCGTTCACCGTTAGAACCCTCGGAACTGTCGCAGGTGTTTACGCACGGAGACCACCCCCGAACCAACCCAGAATCGATACAGTTAGTATGATAGCCAATATTGCTTGGGAAAAAAGTGTCATGGGACTTTTTTTAGCCACCATGTCTGTAAGGTCTACACCATTGGCAGTCTCATTCGCAAACGAAAGCTAATTGATCTGTCCGGACTATCTCAGATGAATTTAATCTTGAAGGTCTAAACGCATGAACGTATTGTGTCGCGTAACCAAAGCAGTGCTTTTAATCACTCTCTTTTTCAATGGACTTGCTGTGGCAAAATCCCCCACATTCCCAAACACTCATCGCATTCAACCCGACACGCAAAATCCTGCCTATTGGCAATACAAACAAAAGCCCATCGTCCTCATCGGCGGGTCAGTCGAAGACAACCTCTTTCAAATTGACAATCTTCGCCAACACCTTCAATTACTCAAAGACTCCGGCGGTAACTACATCCGATGCACCATGAGTGATCGTGATCCGGGAAACAGCAGGGCGTTTCACCAACGCGACGATGGTAAATTCGACTTGACCCAACCCGGCAAGGAATACTGGAACCGCTTTGCCAACCTGCTTAAATGGACGGCTGAATTGGACATCATCGTTCAGATTGAAGTCTGGGATCGCTTTGATCATTCACGCGAGCCCTGGGAGTCCGATCCTTACAATCCTGCAAACAATATCAACTACAGCTTTGAGCAGTCAGGCTTCAAACCCCAATACAAAAACCACCCTGGCAAGAACGACCAACCCTTCTTTTTCACGGTACCTGCGTTGGAGAACAACACCACTGTCCTGCCATACCAACAGCAGTTTGTAGACCGCCTGCTTGAACATACTTTCGCCTACGGCCATGTCCTTTACTGCATGGACAACGAAACCAAAGGTAAGTCCGAATGGGGGGCTTATTGGGCAACCTATATCCGCGATAAAGCAAAGCAATCAGGTGTCGCCGTTCAACTCACCGAAATGTGGGATGCCCATGACATTAACCGCAAAGAACACCGTCAAACCTGGGAGCATCCCGAGTTGTATGACTTCTGTGATATCTCCCAAAACAATCACAACTCCGGCCAGAAACACTGGGACAATATCATCAAATTTTTTGATACCGTCCGGAAAGCCCAACGTGTCTGTCCAATTAATACTGTGAAAATTTACGGCTCAGACACCGGGCGGTATGGAACAGCAATGGATGCCCAACAACGTTTCTGGCGGAACCTTTTCGCAGGCATCGCAGCCACACGCTTTCACCGTCCCAAAACTGGTATCGGATTAAGCCAACTCGCTCAGCAGAATCTCAAGTCCGCCCGGATGTGGATTGATGCAGTGAACCCGATAGCCTGCAAACCTGCCAACGATTTACTCCTTGACCGCAAGGAAAATCAAGCCTATTGCACTGCCGATGAGGGGCGCGTGTATTCGGTGTACTTCCCAACAAACGGATCAGTGATTTTGCAATTACCAGCAAAAGCCAAGCAGGATCAATGGACACTACGTTGGCTGGATATTCAATCCTCACAATGGTCCAAACCAATATCTGTCCACCATGAAAACCAACAGCTCAATCTCACAACCCCCAATCAAGCTGGAAGCTGCATCGCAGTCGTTCAACGTTCCGGCATTGTGAATCGGAATTGAAACCGCCAGCAATCAGAAAAAATTGAATGTCCCTTTTCTGTTCCCTTTTCTGTTCCTTGATTATTTGAATGTTGACGTGTATTGAACTTGGGTGATTGTTAATCATGAGGATAAATTAATGAGAGAATTCTCTTGTATGTGTATATTGTTCTTGTATTGCGTGACGTTTTGTCAGGCAGGAGAATCTCAGTTTCGGGAGTTGTTTGGGAAAGCAACTTCAATTGTTGAAAGCGATGATAAAATTGTAGTTAACAATATTAAGTGGCCACGTTACATTGTTGTATATTTTGATGATTTCCAAAAGGACGAGTTTTGTAGATTTCAGGCAGTTGTGATTCCTGGGGGAAATTTTTATTATGTTGCAGATCGCTTTTTAACGATTGGTAACATGAAATGCCTCTTGCAGAACCTTCAGGAATCGAAATGGAATAAGAAGTTTGCTAGTAAGTTTTGGGGATATTACCGCGAATTATTGAGTGTTTACGTGCCTGACGGCTTGGTCTTTTCGAATTATATCAATGATGATAAAAAGCCATTTATGCCCATGGGGCAGTCAAATGTTGTATTGTTTGAAAGTATAGCATATCGCGTTACAGGCATGCCTTTTACTGTTTTGGATAAAAAACAGTTTTTGGAATGCCTAGCATACTTTAATAGAGAAAAATATACCTTTAGATCATCTCCAATTATGGGGGATTTGGAAAGTTCTATTAAAACGTTTGGCAATACGGATGTTTCAGAGTTGCCATTTTGTTCTGGTTCTGAATTAATTCTTAAAAATACTCTTGCTAAGACGCCATTTTATTCTGGAATTCGAACACTTAAAGGAGAGTTTGTAAAAGCTAATAACACAGATGCTCTCAGCGGATACCCATTTTATGATTATGTTGGCTCAGCAGCTTTAATTTTGCCTGTTTTAAATATTGCACCTCAAAGTGAAGTCTTATTTGATTTTGAGAATAATCACAAGATACCTCATCGCGTAAAGGGGGTGTTTGAAGATGATCTTCCAATGAAGAAGCGAAGAAAAGAAACTGGGATAGAAAATTTGTCAAGGATCGGAAAAGGGGATATTCTGAATTAATTCTATAATGTAGAGTATCCCCCTTTGTTGTTTTAATTAATAACTGGAATTTAATGATGAATCTTACATTCAGTTATAGATATAGTCGTAGTTATTATGCTTTTTCTGCATCAATAAAAACATTTCTTACACGAGATTATTGGAGACAGTTCTTTGCAATGGCTACTGTTATTCTTTTTTCTGGAGGGTTAGTTTTTATTGTTAAATCTGATGCAAGTGACAATTTGGATTTCAATTTTATGATGGTCTGCAGTTTGTTTTGTAATGGTGTGTTTATTGCTTTATTAGTACCGTTCTTTCAGCGATTTGTTATCAATTTTCATAGAGCTGGAAGTGGTTGCGGCGAAAGTAAGGAAAAGATTTTGAATTACGATTGCGAAATAACTGAAGATTGTTTTTCTCTGAGGTCTTGGGGAGGGGAATATGAGTTTAGAGTGCGTGGAAATATTAATATTGTTGAAACATTAGGCGAGTGGTGTGTTTGTAAAGAAGGGTGTGCAGTTTATAGTTTATGTAAAAAGCATTTGGATAAGGAGATTAATATGAAAATTAAAGACTTTTTAAAAGAAGGGGAGAGAGCCGCAAAAGGTTCCTGACATGCTCTGTAGAGAAGCTTGGATTCTGAATGAATCAAGAGTTTTGGTTTAATGGGCAACCCCTGAAAATAGGTGGAATTTTCAACGTGCTTTTCTGCAATATCACTCAACAGTAAAGGTTTTCTATAGAGCAGGATACTCTACTTTTTCTGATCTATTGGCGGCGAGTTCAATCCCTAGATAGTTCATCACAACGATCTGTGGTGATGGCGTCGAGACCTATTTGCTGAGCATACTTCCATTGTCTTGGATGGTTGAAGGTGTAACACCATGCTTCGAGATTATTTTTGTGCAGCAGTTGGATATTCTCTGCGGTGATTTCGTCGTTCCAATGCACAGCAAAGCAGCCCATGTTTTTGACTTTGGGGATGATGTTGGGATTCATCTTCCCGCCACCGATTGCAGCCAACTTAACGTCGGGATTTTTGATATGCAGTTGATGGAGGAATATCCAGTCAAAGGATTGGACGACATATTGTGATGACTCGGTGAACAGGGACATGGCATCGAGCAATTGATCGACTGTGCCGGTCTTGTGTTCGAGCATGAGGATCGGTCGGTTGGGGGTTTGATCCAAGGTGTTGAATAGGTTGATGACTTCTTTGAGTGTAGCCATAGGCGTGTTGGCTAATTGTCTGGACTTCCAACTGCCAAAGTCGACAGACTGTAATTGGGCAAGTGTCAAAGTCTCTATCGGTTTGTCGCGCAGGTCTGGATGCTTGCCATTGAGATAGCGATTGAGTGTTTCATCATGGATGCAGACCAGATGCCCATCGGCAGTGGTACGAAAGTCCAGTTCGACATAGTCGGGTTGGTGTTTGATTGCTGCTTTAAATGAGATGATTGTGTTTTCTGGATACTGCCAGGCCAGGCCGCGATGGGCGGTGATCTTGGGACGGTTACCATTTAATTGTTTGAGTTGTAATGCTGAAGCGCTGCTGAGACTTTGTCTGTAATGGGTTGGTAGCATTGCCATATTCAGACTCGTATCTATGAGAGTGATTAGTAGAAATACCAGTATTGCTATGCTGATAAAATAAACAAGTAAAAATTGAATGGGTTTACGTTTGAGGCTGATAGGTCGCTTCTGAAAACCAAGTCGACCGCGATTAATATTGCGCACAAAGTGGATGTAAAACACTGCGTAGAGCAAGGTGAAACTCAGGGAAATAAACATATGTTGATTTTACGGGAATGATGACAGGATCACACGCGGTCTTTGTGTTGGTATTGGCGTTTGACCTTGAAGGCTCGGTTGCCTTTGTGTTGACCGATGTGGCCGATGTATTTGCGTTTGCCGCCGACGCAGAGAGTCAGCGGGCCGGAGGCAGGTTTTTCAGTGACGATCAGGTCGCCGGGTTGAAGGTTCATCAGGTCCGACATCTTGATGGTGGTTTCAGCCAGCAATGTAGAGACGGTGAGCTTGGCCACATCCAACTGCTTGGAGAGTCGGCTGACGATGCTTGCGTCCTGACGGTTTCGTTTGTACTGAGCCCAGGTCTGGTTGGAGAGTTTTTCCATCACCGGTTCGATGACGTTGTAGGGGATGCACAAACTGGCGGTCCCGGCACGGCCACCCATCTTGATTTCAAAGCCCACCACCACGACCACTTCATTGGGTGGAACAATCTGGACCAGTTGCGGGTTGGATTCAATGTCCTCGTGGGACACGGAGAGTTTGGTGATTGATTCCCAGGCTTCTTCCAAGGCGATCATGCCTTTGTTGGTCACCTTTTGAACCAGTCGCTGCTCAATGGCAGTCAATGGACGTTGCGGAATGAACAGGTCAGCATTGGAACCACCCAGCAAGCGGTCAATGATCGGATACACGATCAGTGGCGAAAGCTCCAGGCAGATATTGCCATCAAGTGGTTCGACTGCCAGCAGATTGAAACAGGTTGGATTAGGCAGACTATGCGTAAATTCACTGAAGGTCATTTGCTCAATGTTGGCAACCTTGACCTCGACAATGGTTCGCATAAAGCCCGAAAGTCCGGCGCCAAAGGCTCGGGCAAACCCTTCATGCAACGTCTCCAAGGCACGCATCTGGTCTTTACTGACACGTTCGGGACGCTTAAAGTCATATGGCCGAATTTCGGCGTCATACAGATATCGACCGCGTTTAACCGATGTGAAAACAAAGTCCGGCGCATCGCTCTCCGTTGTGCTGACATCACCACCATCAACGGCGGCTAGCAGGGCATCAACTTCTGATTGGTCAAGAATTTCGGCCATGGGGCAATTGTCTGTCCAAAAATAGGTCTATGACTTGATACAGTTATCGGCACATTATGCCTTGGGGCTTCAAATTACGGGATTGAGTATGTTTAAACAAGTTGGAAAAATCGCAGCAACGGCTTTACGCCCAGCGTCACGGAGACACGGTGTTGAGGCCAGTCGTCTGAATGTATTGGTCGGACACCGATATCGTGTTTTGATAGCCATGGTGCTGATTCTTTTAAGCTTGACGCCACAGTCTGTCATGGCGCAGGATCTTTTTGCCCCGCCCTCACCGGTGAAGGTCTCCGTGGTGAGTATGGTTGACCAGACCACGCCTGATGGGAAGTTTGTCTTGGCTGTGACAATGGATATCCAAAAGCCCTGGCATGTCAACGGTTCGAAAGATCAAATTCCAGAGGTGTTGAATTACCTGATCCCAACGCAGATCACGATTCCCGACAAGCCGGATTGGTTAGCCGTTGGAAGGATGCAATTGCCCAAGACGCATGTTTTGCCGGTGACTTATACAGGGACGCCGGTTGATTTACCGGTGTTTGAAGGCAAAGTATCGTTTTTTGTGCCGATTTGGGTAAAAAAGGATACAAAAGCGGGTCAATACACCATTCCGGTCCAAATTCGCTACCAGACTTGTGATGATAAGAGTTGTCTGGCTCCCAAAACCGAGTCATTTGAGGTCTTAGTGAAAGTGGGTGACAAGCAGATTTTTGCTCCCGCGATGGTGTTGGAACAATTCAATGAATTTGACACCGCAGCACTGGATGACTTTACGGAGTCGTCAGGTAATCTTGGAGAGTCCGGTAGCGACTCGGTGGTGTTTGATGCCTTTGGATTGTCGTTTTCGTTGGATGGTTCGGGACTCGGGGGCATGTTGGGATTGCTGTTGATGGCAATGGTCGGAGGCGCTTTGCTGAATCTGACACCCTGCGTTTTGCCGGTGATCCCGTTAAAGATCATGCTGCTTCATAAGTCCGCCGGAACTCGTGGCAAGGGCATGCTTCTGGGACTGTTCATGTCACTTGGCGTGATGGGATTCTGGCTTGCACTTGGGATTGCCATCGCTGGTATTTCGGACTTTTCGCAAGTCAATCAGCTTTTTCAATATCCGCTGTTTAACATGGGCATGGGGATTTTGATCTGCCTGCTTGCCATTGGGATGTGCGGTCTGTTTTCCGTAAAGCTGCCCAACTCGGTTTACAATGTGACGCCTAAGCACGATACGTTTACCGGGTCGGTTCTCTTTGGGATCATGACGGCTGTTTTGAGTACGCCTTGTACCGGCCCGTTTATGGGAGCCGCTGCGGCATGGTCGGCCACGCAACCGGCGCTGGTGACTGTCGCGATTTTTGCAGCCATTGGTGCAGGTATGGCGATCCCGTATTTGATCCTCAGCGCCTTCCCGGCGTTGGCAAAGAAAATGCCATCCGCTGGTCCGGCAAGCGTCTTGGTCAAGCAGTTTCTGGGCTTGTGTCTACTGGCGGCAGGTTCGTATTTCCTGGGCGTCGGTTTGAACGGTCTGTTGACTCAACCACCCGACGAACCAGGACTCTGGCATTGGTGGATGGTCTGCGGCATTCTCGCATTGGCTGGATACTGGATGGCGTACCGATCCATTAAACTTGGCGGTAAACGTCCCGCGGCAATTACCTGGGCCATCATCGGTTTGTTGATCACAGTCGGTAGTCTGAACATGGGACGATCACTGACCGCCAAAGGGCCGATTGATTGGGTGATGTACACGCCAGATCGCATGGCTCAAGCACAGCGTCAAGGCAAAGTCGTACTTGTGGATTTCACCGCACAATGGTGTTTGAACTGTCAGGTTCTGGAACATCAGGTTTTGTATTCCGAGAAAATTGTCGATTTTCTTACATCCGACCGGATCGTCCCCATGAAAGTTGATCTGACAAGTGCCAATCCAGACGGGGCGGACTTGCTTCAACAAGCCGGACGTGTAACCATACCTTTGCTGGTCATTTATGATGCGGATGGCCAGGAACGTTTCAAGTCCGACAGTTATACCGTCGGGCAAGTGTCCCAGATTCTTGAGCAGTTAACCGGGTCTGATCCCGCGCATTAGGCAAGCTGGTGCAAATCCAGCTTGACGAAACGGTTCAAACCTAGGACACTTACATCCTTACAGGGATGTATAACCTGTTTCCCACGCATTAAGGAGTCGGTTTATGGCGCGCGCAGGTGGCGGTTCCAATGGTTCTCTTTGGGCTGCGGTACTGTTGGGTATTGCTTTTTTGACCAGCCTGGTCTTTGCAATCCTGTTCTATACCAAGATTGAAGTCGCAGAGCAGAAAGCCAATAACGCTATTGTGCAACTCGATCAATTTGCCAGAGCTTCAGAACGCACTGGCAACGATTTGATCACTGATAAGTTGCGCAATCAAAGCGAATCTGTGGTTGGCCAACTCCTCAGTGAAAACAGCAAGCTCAAGCAGATCATCACCGGTGTGACTGAAAGTCCCATCGAAGGGATCAATCAACAGCTCCAGAGCATGAACGTAACGACGTTGATTCCAGAAGTTCAGCGTATGCGAACCGAAGAGCAGTCAACACGTGAAGAAATCGAATCACTGACGAAGAAAACACAGTTAGCTGAAAAGCGAGCCAGTGATGCCGAGACCGCCAAGAACCGCGTGGAAACCGAGTATCGCAATTCCGTTGATAAGCTCAAAGCGCAGTTGACCAAGCTTGAGAATGATTACGACAATTTCCAGAAAAAAGCAGACCGCGAACAAAAGTCCATCGCGTCGCAGCTTTCAAAGGTGCGTGATCAGTTCAAAGACCAGAATGCCAAATACGCAAGCACTGAAAATCAGCTCAAGTCTGAAATTGATGTTTACAAGCAGCGCATCGCCAGACTTGAAAGCCAGCACTCCGGCCGTGTGAGTCAAGAAGCCAATATTGATCCGTCTACTCTTGTCGATGGCAAGATCGCTTCGGTTCTCACCGAGCAGAATGCCGTTTACATTGACCTTGGCCAGCAAAGTCACGTCATCCCAGGGATGACCTTTGAAATCTACGATCCCAAAGTCGGTGTCGTCAAAGACAGTGAAGGCAATTACAGCGGTAAGGCCACCATTGAGATTATCAACGTCTTTGAAACCACCTCGGTTGCTCGCGTGGTTCGCATCCCGCGTAATGCTGAAATCTTCCCCGGTGACCTGATTGCCAACCTGATTTACGATCCTGAATTGAAGTTCAAGTTCTTTGTCTATGGCGAATTTGATCTGGATAAAATCGGGCAGTTGTCTGTCACCGATCGCCGCCGTGTTGAGAACATGATCATCAAGTGGGGCGGTTTACTCGTTTCTGACGCATCACAGCAGGGTGATAATCCCAAGCTTAATTACGATGTGGACTTCCTGGTTCTGGGGCAGGAACCTGAGTTCCCCACGCCACCGTCAGAAGACGAAGTGGATCCCACCGCGATCGAACGTCACGCCAAAGCCATGAAGCGATACGAAGCTTATTTCGGACTCGTCAAGCAAGGCAAAGAACTGTCGATCCCGATCCTTAATCAGAATCGTTTCCTGTCGATGGTTGGCTACTACAAACGCTGAATACAATTTTGCGTTTGGGGACGAATACCACAGTCATTTAGGCTGAATTGACAAGTTTCAGCTTGCATAAGGCCTTCTATTTGACTCGTTGGTTCTGCAGTTAAGACATCAATCTGGAGTTTGTAAACAACCATGGCCAAGCCCAAGACCAAGGCCGCGATGTGGTCGCAATATCTTGCTATCCGGGCGGCGGAAACGGCCTTGTGCATCTGGCCTCACAGTTCCAATATGCGCTTTGGCGCAGGGCTGGGGCGACTGGTCTGCCAAATCGACAAAAAGCACCGCAATCGCATTATCCATAACCTGAGATTTTCATTCCCCGGTCAATCCGAATCCTATTATCAGGACATCGCTCAACGAACGTTTGAACACCTTCTTAAACTCTTCGTCGAGATTCTCCATTCCCCAAGACTCTTGCACCACGATTCATGGGGAGACCTTGCCCAGATCAAAGCTCCCTCCATTGCGCCAGCTGTGGAACTTCTCAACAGTGGCAAGCCCGTGATCATGCTCACCGGACACTTCGGCAACTGGGAGGTCATGGGGACCCTGATGGGACTGATGGGCTACGACATGGATGCCATCGCTCGTCCATTGGATAATCCATTGGTTGATGACTGGATGAGGGGTGTCCGTGAAAAACGGGGGCTTCGTGTCATCACCAAATGGGATGCGACGGATCGTATGATCGAGGTGTTGGACAACGGCGGGGCATTGGGATTCATTGCCGACCAAAACGCAGGCGACCGTGGCATCTTCGTTCCGTTTTTCGGCAAATTAGCCAGCACCTACAAATCCATTGGCCTGCTGGCGATCCAAAAAAACGTTCCGATCGTCTGTGGTTATGCCAAGCGAGTGAATGATGCGATGGGCTATGAAATTGGTGCCACTGACATCATTTATCCTGAGGATTGGAAGAAGCACGACGATCAACTGTATTACGTTACCGCAAGGTACATGCGAGCCATCGAGATGATGGTGCGACTGGCGCCGGAGCAATATTTTTGGATGCACAGACGTTGGAAGAGCAGACCCAGACATGAACGTTTAGGCAAGCCGTTCCCATCAGGATTGCGTCGAAGTCTCCAGGACCTGCCATGGATGACAGACGAATTGTTTGAGAATGTAATGCAACCCATGCCCGATGCCGTGGGGTAAAGCAAACAGACTGTTCGCCGTTAGACATTTAGAATCAAGCATGACGCCAATCCTTGATATTGAACTGTGATGCGAACCTTCGAGTCTGGTTGGCTTGGCTTTACACTAACCCCTTATTCAGAGATAATAAGGTTCCCACCTGAAACCTACCTTGATAACCGAGTAAATACATGATGGACAGCAACATGCCTTCTGATACCACCGAATTGAGATTACAAGACCGCACGATTCTGATCGTTGATGATGATCGTGAAGTCCAGGAAAGTATAGATCAAGCCCTGCAAGCCGAAGGCGCTTTGACACAGGTTTGCGGTGATGGCAATTCAGCTGTCCGCATTTGTGAAACCGACCCGCCGCAGCTGGTTGTGCTTGACATGATGCTGCCTAAGCGCAGTGGTTTTCTGGTGGTCGAAAAAATCAAGCAGATTGAAAACCCACCCCGTATCATCATGGTGACCGCCAATGAAGGCAAACGTCATCAGCAGTATGCCATGGGACTGGGTGTGGATGGTTATCTGCTTAAACCTGTGCGTCTTGAACGACTGATCACCATGGCACAGGAAATGTTGGCCAAGGACGATGATACCAATTCAGACACGGACATCGAGTCTGATGAAGCTTGAAATTCTAAGTGATTTAAAACAGTCTGCTTAGACACAACATGACGTCGCTTGATACTTTGCATCACCCGTCGGACACCTTATACTTGTAACGCCTGCATAATGGTTTCCGGACAATGACTTGAGGAGCTTGATCCTGATGGGATTACGCCAAATGTTCAATAGACACCTTCCTCTTTGGGCAACTTGCCTGATGCTTGTGACAGCCACTTCGTCTGTCATGGCTACCCAAGTGCAATTGACGCTCAAGAATGGCAAAGTCATCAGCGGTGAACTCGTCTCTCAGAACAGTACAACGGTTATCCTGAAAGTCGTCGGGATTGAAACGCGATACGATCGCAATACCATCGACAAGTTCGAGGAAATTCTCACCCCGACGCAGGAGTATGAAAACCGTCGTGCCAAGCTCAAAGATGATGACTTGGAAGGCCGATACAAACTCGCTTCATGGTTGTATGAAGAAGAAGCCTACAATCAAGCTGAAAAAGAATTGATATCACTTAATAAAGATTTCCCGCAGGACACTCGGGTTCCATTGCTTCTTAAAATTGTCCGTAGTAAACGCAGACTCAAAACAGACAGTGGTAGTAATGATCGGGTGGTCACCACACCCACACGCCCCAAGACTGTTGTTACACCGGCCCCTAAGATCACGACAAATAATCCGCCCACCAAGCCATCTAATAACGAACCTGCATACGCGACACCATTGGTGCCAGAGGGGACAGAGTTGCTGACCCAAGAGCAGATTGATGTGCTCAAGGTGTATGAAGTTAATTTGAACTACCGCCCACGTGTGGTGTTTAAACGTTCTGATCTTGAAGAGTTTCTTACAAAATATGTCGGTAAGGAAAATATTCCAAGCACCCGGTCACAACGCGACCGCTTCCTGAATCGGCTCGAAGGTTACCAGCAACTTGATATTATGTTCAAAGTCAAGGCTCGAGAATTTTACTCCAAGGCACAAATTCCCAAAGATCCTGAAGTCTTCAAGGAATTCAAGACGTTGCACCGGACCTATATTCTTAACCGCTGTGCCACATCCGAGTGTCATGGCGGAGATGAAGCCCGTGGGATTTTCTTGTTTAACAGACGCCCAGGTGCAACACCAGATCAAATCGTCTACACCAACTTCTATATTTTAAATAATTACTCAGCGACCAAGGATGGACAACAGTACGACATGATTGATCGTGCGTCTCCTGAACGTTCATTGTTATTACAGTTTGGCATGATGTCGCAAGATACTGTTTTCCCACATCCACCTGTGCGAGGTTTAAAACCCGCATTTTTACGGGGCGCAGAAGACCGCCAATACAACACTATTCGCCGGTGGATTCAGAGTCTATTTAGCCCAACTCCTGATTATGGGATTGACTATAAAGTTTCCAACACAACACCGGTTATTCAACCCGCTATCACACCCGGTCAATGACACACAACAGGACATCATCCTCAGCAGATTAGGAACGACACGTGAGAATTATCAGCCTACTCCTAACCACCATCCTGTTGATCGCAGTCGGATGTGATCAAGAATCGTCACGCCAAACACAAGGTCAGGAACAGTTCGAAGAAGTTCTGACCGCACTGCGTGAAGTGGAACTGGGGTTTGTCACCGCATCTGAAGAAGAAGTCGCAGCAGGCGCAAAAGGTGAAGAGCTTCAAACGCATCGTGAACCGATGGGGACTTTTCGACAGAAGCAACTTGTGAAAACCTTTGAGCTTTTGCAACCCATACTCACCAACGGTACAGCTGATCAAAAAGTCGATGCCCAACGGATTGCCGCAGATATTTACACATCATCCGCACGCTACCAGATGAGAGAGTTGGTCGATCAATGGACAGCATTATCAGAACGATCCGTGGTGATGATGAGTTACATGGTTGCAGTAGGACGCAGTCAGTCGCTGGCTCAGAATTCATTGATTGACGATGAAAAGCTCATCAGTCAGATCAAGAAAACATTGCGCGATACCACTGTTCAACTCGACAAACGAGAAAAAGATGCAACGTTGGTTGATGCCAAGGCCAAGGAACATCAGAAAACCATGGCAGGCCTCAAGACGCAAATCGACGAACTTAACAAGCAGGCTCAAGACCTTAAGGCCAAAGCTTTTGTTGCCACAGGTAAAGCAAAATACAAGCTCTTGGATGATTCTTCTGCTGTTGCAAGGCAAGCTGCGATCCTGGATGCTCGACGTCAGGTTGAACAGGCCCAGCTCGCTAATGTTAACGCCCAACGTCTGATGCTTACTGAGCAGATTGACTTCACCTTGGAATTCATGGACTCACTTGAACGCCAGATTGAAGAAGCCACCAAGCGTGAAAAAAATAATAGTGAACAACAACTTCGCTACAAGCAGCACCTTGTTGATACCGAAAACCAATTCATGGACGAATTCAACGATATTGCTGAACGCTTTTCCAACAGTGTGTATCCATATTTCGCTAAAATCAACGGCGAAATGGACCAGGCCATGACCATGCTTGCCAATGCTCATAAAACTGCAACAGGTGACCGCCAGCAAATGCTCGAAATCGAAATCCTGGCCAAGCAGGTTGCCGCGCTGAATATGAAGACCACCATGTCGATGATTATGCAGGATGTAGGCAACAAGTACCAAAGTGTGCTGACCCGTGCGACCAATGGTCGGCATAAAATCATGGCAGATCGTCGTGCCACCTTCGAATCCGCTTATCAGGATTTGCAACGTAAACAGATGGTCATCAATCAGGAATCACAGGCATTACTCGAAACCGCACGTCAGCAGGCCATGACTGCAGTTAACCTGGTTGCCGAAAACGGTCAACTCACTCGCCTTGCAAATAATCACCGCAGTACCGACATGGAAAAACTCTCCCAGGCAACTCAAGACCTCAACAGCATGCTGGATATCTACGCCAAACGCATCACGGATTTTCGTCTTAACTGAGTTTATTAGCTGATTTGATCTCTTGCTGATTAGTTTTTACCGCAGAGGCACAGAGAACTCAGAGATAAGAGAGTTGAAAAAAATCGTTATCAATACGGTGAAGATACACTGAATAATTTTTTCTCAATCGGATTATTTCATTTGGTATTGGGTAAGGCTTTAAATGAAAATCAAAGAAATCATCCAGATTTTTCTTGTTTTCATCGCCTTTGAATTTCTGATGAATTTGCCTTTCATCCTAATTTTGCTATTTATTATGCGTTATAAAATGAATAGCTCTTGGGAGTATGCTGTTATTAGCAGTGTAATTGGTGGGTGGATTTGTGGGCAAGCAATCTATGGAACAATAGACTTGTTTCTACCGGATAAAAAACGCCTACGCAAAAAAAGATATGCTAAAAGACAGAAGATTTAACAAGATTAATCAATCGTCAGTAAGTTACAGATTGATTGTATTAAAATGAAAAACTCTCTTAACTCTGAGTTCTCTGTGTCTCTGCGGTAAAAAAGACTATTCACTCATCTGCAATCCTGCCAAGGCTGAACCGACGTCTTGGGTGAATGTAAAGACCTTATCCAAGCCGGTGGTCAGAAACAATGCCCAGAGCTGATCATTGGGTGTAGCAAGTCTGAGTTTACGATCGCGGGTGATAGCGATTTTGCGAACACGCAATAGTTGAGAGAGATGTGAACTGACCATATGTTTAACATTGACCAGATCAATGACGACATGTGGCATCTGCTCGGTCGATTCAAGCGACTGGAACAATTGATCCAACTCCTCGGTCAGACTCATTTGATCTGCCTGAAGTTGGGCGACCCATATGTCTTGGGACCAGTGTTGAATCGGTGGCATGAACGACCATCTCTCTAAAACATGCGTTGCTTGTTGCAAGACAAATCCATGATCAACAATGTTCCCTGAGCTTAAAGCCTGTGGGACTTTAGTCCCCTGGATGAATCCCCGGGAGCTAATTGGTGAACAATTACCCGCCGCGAGAAAAGTCCATTGACGTTTCCCACGGTGGGTTTTGATTTGTAGCCCGATATCCTGCGGTATTATTCACCCGCATCGTCTGCGGAATCTTGTGTGTTCTCTGCAGTAGATTCGTTGGTTTCTACTGGTTGAGGTTGATCTGCATCTGTGTCATTATCAGTGTTTTCAGCATCAACACCTTCATCAGCAATCCGTGCGACACTGGCCAGTTTATCTTCCTTGGTCAGATTGATCACACGGACACCTTGGGTGCCACGGCCGGTTTGGCGGACGGTGTTGGTGGAGATGCGGACGATCATGCCGTTGTAGCTGATGAGCATCAGGTCTCCGCTGCCATCGACTGACAGCAGTGAGACAACTTTGCCATTGCGGGCAGACGTTTTGATGTCCCGTCGACCTTTACCGCCACGTCCCTGGGTTCGAGTTGAACCGTCTTCGGATTTGACAAGATATTCGTCGAGAGCTGTGCGTTTGCCATAGCCGTTTTCAGTCACGGTTAGCAGTTCCGCAGTGTCATCAATCAGACAACGAACCATGCCCACGACTTGATCTTCGGATGCCAGGTCAATGCCTTTGACGCCCGATGCCGAACGTCCCATCATGCGCGAGTCATTTTCATCAAAGCGGATGGCCATACCGTTGGCTGTGCCAAGGAGGATGTGGTCATTGCCACTCGTCCAGGTCACATCAATGAGTTCATCACCTTCACGTAAGCCGATGGCAATGAGGCCTGAACGATTGACGTTGCGATACTCACTAAGTGCGGTGCGCTTGATTCGACCTTGCCGTGTAGCAAAGACCAGGAAGGCTTCTTCGCGTTCAAAATCTTCAATCGGCATGAAGCGACAAATGCGTTCGCCATCCTGCAAAGCAAGAAGATTGATAATGGCACGACCACGCGTGGTGCGACCACCTTCGGGAATTTCGTAGACCTTCATCTTGAAGACTCTGCCGGTGTTGGTAAAACACAGCAGGTCATCATGGGTCGAGGAAACGAACATCTGTTCGGTGAAGTCATCATCACGGATGTCCGCACCAATCACACCACGGCCACCACGGCCTTGCGTGCGATACTCTTCAACGGGCAGACGCTTGACGTAGCCTTGATTGGTGATCGTTACAGCGACGGTTTCTTCAGGTGTCAATGCACCAAGATCAAAGTTGCCAACTTCTTCTTCATTGAAGTTCGTGCGACGCGGGCGGGCATACTTGTCCTTGATCATCTGTGTGTCATCCAGAATGATCTGATTCACACGGGAGTCGTTGGCAAGGATGTCTTCGTAGTCGATGATTTCAGCAAGAAGCGTCGCATAGTTGGATACCAACTTGTCGATTTCCAAACCAACCAATTGAATCAATTGCAGTCGGCCAATCGCTTCAGCCTGCAGACGTGTGAGATGAATATCATTCTCGGCGGTGACTGCTTTGAGGCGATCGGGAATCTGCGGAGCGTAAGGATGATCCGCAGGGATTCTAAAACCACGCTGCATCAATTTTTCGATTGCTTCATCACGTGTTCGTGACGAGCGGATGAGTTTGATCACTTCATCAATATCACAGACTGCATAGATCAAACCTTCAATGCGATGGGCTTCCTGTTGAGCCTTACGCAGTTTGAACATGGTCCGACGACGGATCACTTCAAAGCGATGCTTGATGAACAGGGCGATCATCTCAAGCAACGTCAGTGTCCGCGGCTGGCCTTCAACCAACGCGATGTTGATGATGCTGACCGTGGATTGCAGAGGCGTGAGTTGGTAAAGCTGATTTTCGACCACATTGGGGTCAGCACCTTTTTTAAGGTGAATCACCACACGCATGCCTACGCGGTTGGAGGACTCGTCCACAATGTCAGAGATATCCGTGAGCTTGTCGTTCTTGCGACAGTCGACGATCTTGGCAATGATGCCATCGTTCTTGGCAACCTGATAGGGAATCTCTTTGATCACAATGAGATTGCGACCTGTCTTGGTTTGTTCGTGTTCAACCTTACCGCGAACAAGAATGCGACCACGCCCAGAACCGTAAGCCTGAGCCACACCACCACGACCGCAGATCGTACCTCCCGTTGGGAAGTCCGGGCCGGGGACGATTTGTAATAGTTCGCGCAGATCCAGTTCAGGATTGTGAATCACCGCGGTGATCGCATCACAGATTTCACCAAGGTTATGCGGCGGGATCGAGCATGCCATACCCACAGCAATACCAGTCGAACCGTTGACCATCAGGTTCGGGAACTTGGCAGGGAGCACCTTGGGTTCGTCGACGGTTTCATCGAAGTTGGGCTGCCAATCGACCGTGTCCATTTTCAGGTCTTCGAGCAGTTCCATGGCATGTTGATGCAGACGTGCTTCGGTGTAACGCATGGCTGCTGGCGGATCAGGATCGATTGAACCAAAGTTCCCTTGCTTATCAACAAGCAGGGCTTGGGTCTTCCATTCCTGTGCCATATTCACCAAGGTTGGATAGATCGCCTGGTCACCATGGGGGTGGTACTTCTTCATCGTCTCACCGACGATACCCGCACACTTGGCATGCTTGCGACCGGGTGAGAGATTCAGGTCATTCATTGCCACAAGGATGCGTCGCTGCGAGGGTTTGAGTCCATCACGCACGTCCGGCAATGCACGATCCACAATCGTACTCATCGCATAGGTGAGATAGCTTTCGGAAAGTTCACGGTCAATCGCCTGGTCGATAATCCGACCGGTCATGATCGGTGCTGGAATCCCACCTAAATCCTCTGTGGTATCAGGAATTTGCTCAGGTGAATTCTCGTTATTTTCAGGCGTAGGGGGCGTGGTTTCGCTCATAAATTTCAGTGCCTTAAGTCCATTTGGGCAAGGTCAGTCAAAGCGAATATTTTAACGTATTTCAAGGGATATAGCGAATAGTCAACTGGCTGAAAATGGTCGTGTCCTACACAACGTTTTTTAGCGATTTGAACAATGGTCATAACACCTGATGTCATGTGTTTAAAAATTGATTTTACGATCATGCCATGTGATGGATATGGTATTCAAAGAGCATCCGATTGTCTGAACTTAGCAGCAATTCGAGCCCCGTTTCGATTGAGACAAGATCCTGAATCCGAACTTCTTTTAAGGGTTTGGTGTCAGGTAATGGCAGTAACAGAGAATCACCGGACTTTAGATTGAGCATGGCAATAAAATGTTTGCCGCAATTGTATTGGATGATATGGGGATGCTTGGCATGAATCGGTACGGTGATCGGAGCGTCTGAGAGTGGAAAGACCAGATAGTCGCCTGTTAATTGAAATTTGCCATCAAAAAACAATTCCACATGGCCAGTCTCTAATCGCCATTGTTTTACACCATCAGAATTCTCAAGTCTGATGTCATAAAATCGATCATGTCTTCGGAACGTCCATGTGCTGTCATTCATGGCAATCAGGTATTGCCCGGTGTCTTCTTCCAAGACGCACTTTGAAAGTTCAATAACGGATTCTGATTTACCACCGGATGCAGAGATAGAAGGTCTCTTGTCTGTGGACTCCCCTGTATGGACATCAAGATAGCGATTGTTGTGAGTCACCAGCACATCACCAATAAGTTGCTTGGGCGAATCCCGAAAGCCATTGGTGTATGCCGGTATATAATCCAGCAACCGCAGGAATTTGCCACGGTATCCATTGGCATGATTGACCCATCGTATCCTGCCGTTTATCAAATCAATGCCATAGATTCCCCATAAACCGTTGGCGAAAGGGCTGTCGGATCGCCATTCAGTTTCAATGAGCATTTGATCCGTGCAATCAAAGAGCATATTGGGGCGCACAAACTGGCGATGCCACAATTCTTTGCCAGTTTCCCGTTCCAAAACAAACCGGCTGCCAATAACCCATGAGCCTTGATAGGACACGTGGCCGTAATTGGCAACCAATTGATAAGGGCATTGATAGTGCCAACGTCGTTTGATCATGTTCGTTACGATAACATCTCTGGTTTTATAACCAACACCTATCTGCGTTTATTTGTAGGTCACGTCGTACATCAAGTCGCCATCCATGTAATACCAGACCAAAGTGGGGGATGGTTTAAGACCTGGTGCGGAGATGATTGGTGGCAGGCGGTTGTCACGAGATTGAACCATACTCAGCATGGTGGTATTGCCGTTGGGGAGATCATAACGGTACAGCGATTCATCGGTGGCTGAAAAATGAGTTTGAATGCCATGAACTGTTCTTGATATGCGATAGTTCACACGCTGGAGATCTGCTCGGAGTGCAGCTGTGGTATCAGGTGTTGGTCTTTTGGATTTCTTGATCCATAGCAGACCATGTGCCAAAAAGTTCATATTCTCTGTGACCTGGCTGATAGTGTTTGGGGTCAGATCACGGGTATAGCGTTTCCATGCCACTTCAAAATCTGCAGTGAGTTGTGCAAAGCTGTTGGTCTTGAGTGAAAAGGAGTTGACGAAAGCGTCCTTGCTGTCCACGCCTTTGCTCACAGCAATGAGGTATTGGTTAAATGCAGCAAGGAGTTTGTCGTTGGAGTTAATCAGGAAATAGACCATTGACCAAGACTGATCGTATTGCAGACTGGCAAGTCCTGGTTGGTTATGAACATTCTCTGCCCAGGTTTTGTCACTCATGCCAATGAGATTCGCAAATGGCATTGTTCGTTTATTGTCGATGAAATTCTTGACCTGGTTGAGTCTGCGTGCATTGGCAACATCCAGGTGAAATCGTTTGCCAACGAGTACGCCGTCTTCGAAAAATTGTGCGATACCTTCATTGACCCAGATTGGTAGATCAGGTCCGATGTACGAAAATGCGAACTGATGAAACCCTTCGTGTTGAAGCGTTGAAAGTGTCTGGCGAACAGGGCGGTCTTTGATGTAGGTGAATAAGCCATTGACTTTGGGGTTAACTACAAACATCCCACCGGTATTCCGTGCGGGAATACCTTTGTCAGAGAGAAAACGAATGTAACCTTCCTGTGTTTCAAACAGGTACAGATTCATCCGGTCGTGTTTACCGTTTTTGGTAAGTCTTAGCTTTTCAAATCTACGCTTGTACTCGTCAAAGACCTTGTCCATGTGGCGGGAAAAATTCCGCACATGGCCAAAGGGCATGTCCGTATGAACCGTGTAGTTCTCAGAGGAGTATTGACGAAGTGGGCCTGCATGGGCATTGGGTGTGATATAAATCAGCGCGCAGAATAAGTATGCAATCACCCTTATCCACATGCTCGGACGCTTGTGGCGTTTATTTTCCTGCATAGTCAATTAGTCGGCTGATTTCGCTTCGAAGATCAGCTCGATGAACCACACGATCAACAAAACCTTTGGCAAGCAAATGCTCAGCACGCTGAAAGCCTTCAGGTAATTCTTCACGTACGGTATTGGCAATCACGCGGGGGCCGGCAAAGCCAATCAACGCCTTGGGCTCAGCAATGATCACATCACCAAGCATCGCAAAGCTGGCAGTCACACCACCAGTCGTCGGATCAGTCAGCAGGCTGATAAACAAGCCGCCAGCATCATCAAGACGTGCAAGTGCTGCGGAAGTCTTGGCCATCTGCATCAGGCTCAAAGCACCTTCCTGCATACGGGCACCGCCTGAGCAACTGGCAATGATCAACGGCAAGTTCTGATCCGCTGCCATTTCAATACTGCGGGTAATCTTTTCACCCACCACGCTACCCATGGACGCACCGCGGAAACGGAAGTCCATACAGGCAAGCATCACGCCACGGCCTTTGATAAACCCCTTGCCACAAACCAACGCATCGGCATGACCGGTCTTCTTGCGGTCGGACGCCAGGACGTCTTTGTAGGCTTTTAGGTCAGTGAAATTCAAGCTGTCAACGGGAACAAGGTTCTCCCACATCGGCTCAAAACTGTCCGGGTCGCATAACTGTCTGGCACGGGTATCAGCATCGACACGCATGTGTAAATCACACTCCGGGCAGACACTGAGATTCTGCTCCAGACTCTTGCGATAAATCATTGCTGCACAGGTCGGGCATCGTAGCCACAAACCTTCGGGGATATCGGTACGTTTACCCGTGTCCACCACGTCGTCCCATTTCCGTTGGGCTTGAGCTTTGGTGGCAGGTTGCGATTGCGTCGTGGATTTTGCCAAAAGGATCCTCCTTGTGGTGCTTTTGAACATCAGGTCGCATTATACCGGACAGAACATGATTCTGTCACGAATGGCGTTGAGCATTTATAGGGACATTGTTTTTTTAAACGAAGTGTATTGACTTGAAAATTGATTAGTGTACTATAAGTGTAGTCACTTGGATTGTGTGTTTTATTGCTCGGGGAATATTTGAAAGATATTGAAATATAAAGACATATGGCGATTGAAAACGCCTGTGGTTGTCTATTGTCAATGCCGATTGATGACTTTGTTGAAAGTTAAACGACATGTTCATTCGAATAGAAAAAGGTTCAAGTGTGCCCATCAGTCGGCAGATTGTCAGCCAGGTCCGAGCGCAATGTCTGGCTGGTACCCTTGAACCGGGCGAAAAAGTCCCATCCGTCAGAGAGTTGGCGGTGACGCTGGGAGTCAATCCCAACACCATTCTCAGAGTCTACGAAAAACTCACCGCAGAAGGATACCTTCAACGCCGACATGGCAGCGGTACCTTCATCGCTGACCAACTGCCCATGAGTCAGTTGGCATCCCAGACACATCACTTTGAAGAAGAACTCCAGCAGGTCATCCGCCATGGCCAAATGCTCGGACTTGATCAAGGAACCTTGCAGGCCATGTTCAACCGTCTGCTTAAGCAAACACATAATCTTCCGGAAGGAGAATCAGAAGAATGAGTGGTCCAATTGATATCAGTGTCCAACATTTATCCAAACACTTCGGTCGTAAACAAGTCCTCGAAGATGTCACCTTTGAAATCCAACGTGGCCAGACTTTCGCATTACTCGGTCGTAATGGGGCAGGTAAAACCACCACGCTCCGCATGCTCATGGGGCTGCTCAAACCAGACAAATCGAGCCCATCCGGGGTTAGTGGCTCCATGAGTGTGTTGGGGTTTGACCCCCGGAAGCAGGCGATCAAAGTCCGCAGTCATGTCGGCTATCTGGCAGAAGACCAGAAAATGTTCGGCTGGATGTCCGTCCGTCAGATCGTTGATTTCATGGCACCGTTCTACCCCAAGTGGGACAAAGAACTGGCCAACCGCTATCTGCAAAAGTTTGAACTCTCTGCGACCACCAAAGTCAAACATCTCTCCAAAGGCCAAGGTGTCCGTCTGGGTTTACTTTGTGCTTTGTCTCATCGCCCCCAAGTCGTCATCCTTGATGATCCAGCATTGGGACTTGATCCAATCATGCGCAAGGAATTTAATCGCGATCTGATCGTCCATCTGCAATCCGAAGGTCGCACCGTGTTTTACTCCTCGCATTTACTTTATGAAGTCGAACCCATCGCAGACGAGGTTGCCATCCTGGATCGTGGCAAAATCGTCATTCAACAGGACACCGAATCACTCCGCCGGGATGTCAAAAAAATCATCATGGACACCAAAGACTTCGACACGCATACAGAGCTGTTAAGCAAACTCGATGTCTACCGAGGCTATGGTAAAACAAATACCACCATCACCAACGCACAGCAGAGCATCGAAAAACTCCGCGATTCTGCCGTGAAATTCGAAGTCATCGACCTGAACCTCGACGAAATTTTCGAAGCCTACGTCATCGGCAGACCCGATGGGCAAGTGCACCAAACAGACGAGGAACCGCAAATGCAGGAGGCTATGTAATGAACCGGGATATCCTGCGGCAACTGGTTGTCAAGGAATTACGCGAATCCCTTTCGGGACTTGCATTGGGATTGTTTTTACTGGGGACATTCACTGCCGTAGCTGTGCAGTCACGCTTGATTCCTGATCAAATCGTGATTGTCATCCTGGCGTTGATGAGTATTGTTCTGGCGATCCTCTGGGGGATGTCGCCCATTGGTTCAGAACGTCAACAGGGGACCATGGGCATGCTTTTGTCCTTGCCCATCGCAGCGTGGCAGGTGCTGTTGGTGAAAATAGGCGTTGCTCTGGCTTGTGTGTTACTGCCCGTTTTTTTGTCATGGTGCTTGTTTACCAGTTTGGCTGGCGGACGTGAACTGGAAAACGCTTTTATCAATCAAGCCTATTTTGGCATGGGGTTGCTGAATGTCGTTTGCCTGATCTGGACAATCTGTCTGGGCATTCGACAACCCTCAGAAGCACGCGTGCTGATGGTGGTGCTTGGTGTATTCTTTGGGGGATGGGCGCTACTGGCTTTGATCAGTCAACTGCATCTTTTGCCAACTTCAAATATACGACACCTGTTTTTATTAACACCGATTGGTTTGCTCACATTCTGTATCGAGGACAGTTTTTCCGCTTATGAAAGAAACATGGTGATGCAATCAATGATTGCCAATGCGTTGGTCATTATTTTGCTATTTGTCTATGCCGGTTATCAATTGAATCGGCCCAACAGGACACGGGGGTAAATCAATGAAACTTCGAACATACAAAGCATTGTTCTGGAAAGAATGGCTCGAAGCACGTTGGGGATTGTATGTTGGCCTGATCCTGTTTCTGGCATTGCCAATCATCGAAACCGTCACCAAGTACCAGCACGTGACAGATACCTGGGTACGAGAACATGGGCGATATCAACCGTCGGCACAGTCCGAGTTGTTATATGTTGTGAATTTCTGTGGCTGCTTCTATGCATTGATACTCGCGGTAGCCATGGTTTGTCATGATATGAATACAGATGATTCGCCTGAACCATGGCGTATATTGCCAGTCAAGAGCAGTACTTTTATCAGCATGAAATTTTTCGTGGGTTTGATGGTTCTGCTGTCGGTATGGCTTCTGGTAATGGGTTTTGATGCCATCATGATGGTCAGTGTCCAAATAATAGGCACCAGCAGTTTTACTCATGCGTTGATTTATAGTCTGAATCGTGTGGCGATGGGTGTGGTCTATCTGGCGATGACGGTCAGCGTCTATGCGTTGTCGTTTTTGCTTAGCGTTTGGCATCGCCGTGCCATTTCTTCAGCTATTATCAGTGCCGTTGCAGGGGTATTGCTTTGCTTTCTACCATTGCTTGTCCCTGTTTTGGACAGTTTGAATATATGGAAAATTGCACGTAATCCGATGTATATGATTTTGGATAAGTCACATCCATTTTACATGCATGTGGAAGGAAATTTGCCATATAACATCGTCAAAATCTTGGGGCGTCAGGTGATTATTAACAAGGAGCAGTGGTGGTTTCTTGCCTTTGCTGCTGTACTGATTGTTAGTTCTGTGATCCTCGTCCGACTGGTAGTCAGTCGTCATTGGCAACTCAAACTCAACGCGACGCAAATGTCATGGCTGTTTGTCATCGTAGGGATGGGATTGCTTGGCTTGGCAACGCATCAAGTTGGCAATAATCTCGAACCTGAGCAGATTATCCCATTCGCTGAACATATGACTGCAACCAATATCACGATGTCTGGTGAGCAAGGTATGGCATTGACACGGGGAACGCCTACAGGCAACGAAGGATATGATAGTCTCTCGCGTCAATTACACTCGATTGATTTAAAACGTTCTGACCCACTTTCAAATGACAAAGTGGATACAGGCCAGAAAGGGTTTGCATGGCCTGACACCTTGCAACGTATCGCATGGTCACCGGATCATCCCGATATTGCATATGTGATCCAGGCCGATATGTACCAACGGCAAAATCAGTGGCGATATTCCCGAGTAATGTTAAAGACAGTTCAATATGCTTCGCAAGGCAAAGCCAACGTCATAAGCAAAATGGATATTTCCAAAACGTTTTACGATCCAAGTTATGAATATGGCATGCCAGGCGTCTATCTTGATGACAAAACGCTTTGGTTGTATTACTACGGTAATAGTCGCGCTGTTGGCTTAAAACTCCAGCGTTATGACCTGGCTGATCCGCAGTCTCCGGAACTGGTGGATACCTATCAAATCAAAGGCAATTTCTACCAGATTGGTGTGCCTTTTGAGCGGGAAGGCAAAGTCTTCTGTTCAATCAAATGGCCGCAAGTCAAGGGGATCAGTGATTCGCAAATGTGGGGGTTGATCGAGAATCTGCGTATCAATTTAAGACCCTACCATGTTACGTCGGATCGCATTATTCAGTACGAGGATAAAGTGGGCCTGTTGGTGTATCAGCGACAGCATTCGGATAAGCCAGCGATTAATGGTCAACCGGCCATAGAGTATCAACTTATCAGCCAGCTAAACCTATCCCCATTAGCCAAACTACTTGAAGAACGCACGGTGACATGGCTCTTGGAAGATGGCTATCTGTATGTACTCATTGATTCGAGCCAGTCGGGGATGACGGTGTACAACATGCGAGACATTAAAAACATCAAACAGATTGGTTATTACTATGCCCCTGGCGATAACCTTCACTCACTGACATCACTGGGGGATGGCCGCATTGCAGCAGCGGGTCGCAAACTGCACATCTTCAACCCCAAGACATGGTAATAGGTTACTCCGGCTTCTCCGGCTTTTCACTTACCCATTGGCCTTTAACGGGTTTGCCGTGTTTGTCGAGACCCTCTGGTGTGCCTTCGAAATGGAAGAGGCTACAGGTGTAGGTGTCTGGGGTGAAGGTTTCTTCGGGTGGATTGAATGCTTTGCGGCCACCGACTTTGGGGGGGCCGGGCATGAAGGGGTATCGGGGGATGTTGCTGATACGCAATTCGTCGATCACCATTGCTGCGGATTGGACGCGTCGTTTACCACCCTTATCACCAATATAAATCCATTCGCCGGGCTGAGCGGGTGTGATTGCCTGTGGCCACCAGTCGATGGGGTCCTGGGCACCTGAGACATCGCCGTATGCATAGGGGTAACCGTCGAGATATACGCGACGCATGACCTTGCCGTTGTCGTTGAGATCCCATTGGATGGCCAGGTGATACCACTTGCCAGCTTCGATACTTGGCGAGCAATTGGAGTTGGTGATTGAGAGTTGACGTGGTTGGCTACCACCGCTGCGGATGACGCCTTCCCAACTGGCTGCTGGGACAAAATCCATCATTGCATTATTGGATTGAGCGTATGGGATGTGAAGCAGCTTGCCACTGTAACCACCTTCGATGCATCGCCGGTCAAAACGGACGAACATTTCAATGGTTCCACGAGCAGTGTTGAGATATTCGCGAATGGTTGGATCATCGCTGATGGCATTGCCGGTGGGGATTTTGAGATAGCTCAAATTCCCTTGGAGTCGTAAGCCGCGTCTGAATTTGCCCCGTGGGTAAGTCAGTGCCGTGGATGCAGGATTGATTTCATCGTTTTGAGATGTCGCAGCTATCGGATTGAAATAACTATCTTTGGTGAAGGCGACGAAGGGTGGGATACCGGTGAGTTTACAATAACCTGGAGCAATCGTACCACGTGCAAAAGTGGATTCGGTGAGTTGGAAATAGGGTTGCTTGGCTTGAACCATCCAAAGTTCACCCGTTTGACTTGATTCAGGTTCGATTTCGACAAACGATCCTTCGTTTTTAATGATACTGCCGTTGGGGCGTTGGACGATCATGTCATTAATCAGTGGCCAAGGGTCAGCAGTTTGAATCGAAAATTTGGCGGTGCGGCGAGGTACGTTGAACCAAAGTTGTTTGCCCGGAGAATGGGTGAGTTTGCCATTGGAAATGTCCTGGACAAATAGCGTCGGCCCATGCAAGACCACGAGCATTTCATTTTCACCCGGACGCCAGGGCAGTGTGCGTCCCATTGCACCGTTTGGGGTTTCAAAGAATTTTGGTGGCTTGACATCAATTTTGTATTGAGCGTCTTCCATGGATTGAGGCAGTGTAATTTCATAGATACCAATTGCTCTTTGACTGCGGAGCAGATTGGGGGAAATCGGATTGCCATCCAGGTCAAGGATGCTGACTTCTGCTTGTTTACAGTGCAGTTCGATATGGGTCTGCTGTCCGGAAACATGCTTGAGATAGAAGACTGACTCTTGTGGTCTTGCATAGGAGATGACCTTGGGTTGAACCACATCATCAATACCGGGAATGTCGGTGAGTCCCATCCAGATCAAGCTGCGTTTTAGTGGCGTGAGATTCGAGGGGCCGATGAGTTTGGGGATACCGTTTTCCAAGGCTTCACGCGCATTGACACCAAAACGTGCATCGGATTGTTTGTGTTCATAAGCCCACGCCTGGACACCTGCTGCCATGGCCCATTGGGTGTGAAAACGCATCGGGCCAATGGCACCACGTGCAAAGATCATGGCTGTGTTTTCCCATGAAGACTCCGCTCGAGGCAGTTTGAGCATTTCCAATAATGCATACTCGTAGGCTTGATCGTTACTTGGCCAAAAGCCAGTTTCATTTTGATATTGCATGTAAATCGGCGTGGTCTGTACCAGTGTGTCTCTGAGTTTGGGATCAAAGCTGGTCAGATAATACCGAGCCACTGCACCGAGATATGAGATGGTTTGATGGTTGTGAATTGTTCGTTTGGTATGGATGTAACCCTGAGCGATTTCGCCAAGGACATCGAGACTGCGTTGATTGCCGGTCAGGTGATAAGCGGTCGCTAGAAATCCTGCCCAGATGTCGCCTGTCCAACCTGCGTCAGAACCGTCGAAGACCCATGTGCCGGTATGCTTGTAGGATTGGCCGATTTCTCGTCCCAGTGACTTGGCGTACCAGTGCATGATGCGCGTGTCCATCACATGGGTGGTCATCGCTTGAGCACGCCGCAGATATTTTCGATCGCCACTTCGCAGATACAACAACCATGGCACTTGAGGGTTCCCACGACTCATATCCTCAGAAGCGTTAATGCCCGAATACTGCCAACGATCATTACTACCAGGTGTCAGGTCAGGTGGGCAGCCTCGACCGTAATCCCAGAATCCCACCATGGGGTCCAGATGAGTCGCAACTTGGATATACTCGTCGTAACGTGCTTTGATCTGATCTTCTAATTGGCCAAACCGTTGCGGATCAAACACAGGTAATACTACTGGCAGAACCTCAGACTCCTTAACCCATTTAGGATCAAGTGAAGCAATAGGTTGAACCTGCCCCAAGGCGCCAGCCGTTTGAGCTGCTGAAACTTTGGGCTCATGGAATGTCAATGTCAGATGATGCGTCCGGGCGAATCCCAGTCCGTTGGAGACGCGAGATTCCAATGCACCTTGCGAGGTCACATTGCTGTTGAATCGGTCCCAGGTTTCCTGTCCCCAAAGCTTGGTGATGCCGTCATGCCGGAAATTCAGTTGCTTATCATCAAGTGTCTGCCAAGCATGAAAGACGATGGATTGATCGGTGACTTTCAGGCTATTGGGGAATTGCATGGCCATGTCGGTGACCGTGACTGTCGCTGCCATGTCACTGCCCAGCAGACTGACCCAGCCGCCACATCGTTGACTCTTGGAAAGTGTTTTACCATTTTGAGTGACGGTACTGGCAGCAAGATCATTTTGCGTCACCGTCACAGGCTTGCCAGCGATTGGATATTGCACGGAGTCGGTGAGTTTTTCATCACTGTTGCCAATGACTGCCTGGGTACTTTGGCCCAATGTCATGGGCAGGTTTAATCCAAGGTCTTTGAACCAGAACTGATCGGTATCCACGGTGACGATCCAGGTATGTTCCATACGGATCATCGTCTGGTCTTTGTAGAGATGGATACGCGTGACATAGCGACAGGCTTTCTGGCCGGCATCACTGACGTACCATCCGGTTGCTCGGAGAATGGTGTGCATGGGGCCGTTGACTTCGGTGACCAAAGCGTATTGTTCGTCGTTACCGCTGGTGCGATAGGTGACATCCTGGTTATCGACGAAAAATCCACCACGTTTAGGGTCAGGCGCCATGACGGTTTTGCCATCGATTGTCGCTGAGTCAATGAGCGTGCCGGACTTTCGATTGAAGGTGACTTTGAGCTTACCTGTATCGACGGTTAATGTGCCATCAGTCGTTTGGATGGGCATCGCCGCTGGCGGTTCTTCATTGGGAACCGAGCGTCCATATTCCAAAGTCAACTTAGGCGGGTTGGCCGGATCGGTGATCTGTACCTGAGTGTCCAACAGAACCCACTTGATCGCATCTTCCTGATCCCATTGTGCGATTGGTGTGAACTGGCTGGGGATTTGCTGACCGTTTGCATCAAGGAGACGAAATTGTCGCGGGCGAAACATTTGCCGGTCTTCAATGGGAACGCCAACCGTTACCGGATACATTCCAGAAGTTGCATAATCCGATTGAATTTGTAGCGGGATTTGTTTGATTCGCACACGGGCAGAGCGTTGTCGAAAAGTCATTTTTGACGGGTCCCATATGGGGGGGACATAGCCGTCTTCGAATTGTGCTTTGAATGCCAAATCACGTGTGATTTCACGAGCACGTTGGGCAGCTTGTGCGTCGGAAATCTTCTTGGTTCGAATCCGTAGATTCTCAAATACCATTTCACCTTCAGTTGCAAAGAGGGCGATCTGTCCGGCATTCAATGGCGTGAGGAGTTGGCGTTGTGCAACCTGGGTCCCGTTGATGAATAGTTCAACCGACATGCCGTTGACATTGGCAAGGACGCTGTAGCTTTCACCTGTTTTGAAAGTCAGATTGTCCACGATCACCGGGGTGCGAGCGGGCACCACCAATCGAACGTTGGGTTGTTCACCACCACTGAGAATAAATTGAGCTGCTGCACGTCGACCACCGCCACCCAGGCCGATGATCACACCGGCTTCGTTGAAGGTTTCACTTTTTACTGTGAAGTCGAATTGAACCTGTATGACTGGATCACTAATTGGGGCATTAAGTCGTAGCAATGCTTCCTGATCACTCTTGATGGTGATAGCATCGCCCTGACTGCTCCAGTCTCCAGTGGCAGTCCAATTCGCGGTAAGATCTGCTGCAGGATCAACCCCTGACTGATACGATATGCCCCAATCCTCGGAAAACAAAACGTTGGAACATGTCAGCAGGATCAACAACCCCAGCATGCACGACCAGCATCGTGTAAGCATGATTCAAAGTCCCTTCCCACCATCCGATGAAAACCGTGCGTCGGATGACATCTCTCTTATGTGAATCATCCCCTGTTCGACTCTTTTTTGCAAGTGTGGTTATCAGTCGTAACGTTCAATCCCGTTGTGCGAAGTGCGTCTGACATGCGGTTGGACTTCAGCGATATGTTTCGGAGGGGATCAGGTTCTCATTCTTCGGTGATGGCGGTAATTTCAGACATGCCGATATCCCCGCAGGTCGGGTCAATGATGACGGTGATTTGATACCCATCACAGGTCAGCGTGACAGTGGCATCGGTGGCCTGATCCAATTCACCGTAGATGCCAAATCGGATTTGATTGTCACCGCCCATCGAGACACTTGAAATCGCTACACCTGAGAGTTGACGATTGGAACCTGTCCCAAATGTAACCCGATAGGGTTTGTTGCCAATGGGGTTGGTGATCGGAGTGGAAAGATCGGAAGTTGCAGCGATAAAGTAGCTGTTGTTATCCAAGTCGAATAACACAAAACGCAGGTCGTCAGCATGACTGATCGACTCAATCTGCGCATAACCAATATCTGCTGCAATGAGATTCGCAGCGGCGACGAGTTTGCTCTGCCCAGTGTCCCCGAGCATCGGCACCATCAATGCCGAGACGATGCCGATGACCACAACCACCGTGATCATTTCAATCAAAGTGAAGCCTCGTCTCGATGTGTTGGATTGTTGCATGGCTCGATTCATATGGACACTCCCATTGAACTATCGGATTCAGAGCCGCCCGCATGATGGGCCAATCACAAATTAGATGCAGCAGATGTCCCGATAACCACGGATTGAATCGTTTATACGGGTTGTAACGTTGATGGACCTCAATTCGTCTACAGGCGTGGTCTTCTGATTGGTTTGTCACTGGACTGAATCGTTGGTTTGGTCGAAGGCATACTTGGGAACGTGGGGCAAAGTGCGCTCTGTCAGTGCGCTTTTGACACGTTTAGGCAGGTAGGGGCCAACATGAAATGCACAAGATCGACAATTCGGCATCAATCCGGCTTCACCATGATCGAGGTGTTGGCGGCAACGGTCATATTGGCGTTTGCTGTCATCGCGGTAGCCGAAGCTGTCTCCGTGGCCCAATCACAAACCTATGAAGCACTCCACGATGGACGAGCAACATCATTGGCTGAAGCCTTTCTCGAGGAAGTCGTCTCCAAGCCCTATGCGGACCCTGCAGGAGGTGAAGTGAATCTCGGCCCTGATCTGGATGAACTTAGCCGAAACCTCTTTGACAATATTGATGACTACCACGGTTTTACGCTCGATACTTTGAATGCGGATGACCCTGATGTCATCACGGATATTGCAGGTAATGTCTTACCTCAAATGTATCAAATATTTTCAATCAACATCAGCACGCAATACACAACTGTCACCCTCTTTGAATCGGTACCTGGGATATCAGTGACCGTCACAGTCACCGACAAGACCGGACGTGCTTGGACGGCTTCCAGATTTGTACCTGAGTCAGGTGGATAAAACATGCTACATGAGCAACACATCTTAACTTCAAAGCAACCCGCAAGGCGTACGCGCCAGCACGGGTTTACGCTCGTTGAATTGATGATGGCAACTGTCGGCGTGAGTTTAATGGCAATCGGTATCACCTCAATGCTTACGGTTGTTGCCTATGGCACCACATCCAGCCGTGACCTGCGAAGCCTGGTCGTCAAGCAAAAAGCAGTCAGCGCGCGGATCAATGCTGCTGTTCGTGGTTCGAAAATGGTTCTGGAATCCGGGCTGGGTTACACCGTCTTATGGATTCACGATGACGATGAAGATGGATTACCTAGTCTTAGTGAAATTCGACTTGTGGAACTCAATCAAACATCACGCCAGATCGTTTCCTACAAAGCAAACCTGGCAGGTCTTTCCGATGCCATACTTGCAGTTGTCGATACACCAATCCCCCTGGATAGTGATTTTGAAGATTTAACCGAGTCATTCAAAGACCCTCAGTACTTTACTGATCTGTTGGGTTCACTGGTAAATGATTTACCAGAGATTGAGGATGTCGGTGGACTTCTAGGACAGATCGAAGATTCACTTGACGATGATTCAGAACTTGATGCTCAGACTTTACTCAATGCCACACTCTTTGCTCCGGAAGTCTGGGCGACAACGGTAACAGGCTTTACGTTGTCATTGGATAACGTTCTGCCGCAACAGGCCAAACTCGTAGGTTACCAGGTGACTTTTGAGGTCGGTACGTTATCCGACACCACCATTGGTACAGCTGCATTGCGAAATGAATAACGCATAGCGTTTAAGGATGTCAGTATGACACGCGCATTGACACATCAGATAACCAAACGTCCAACACGCCATCGTGGTGTGGCGATGGTTCTTGTGTTGGTTGCACTGGCGATGGCAACCGTCATCGGCTTATCGTTTCTCAATACACAATCCACCAGCACTGGTATCGCTCAGAATGTCGGTAAGCAGACACGTGCTCGCGGGATTGCTGAGTCTGCTTTGGAAATGACCATTGATCATATCCGTACCAATAGCAATTGGCGTAACGATAAAATCAATGGCGCATGGGTCGATTCAGATTCATCCAATAACCAACTTGATGGTGGGACGTTCTCCATTCTTGTTGAGGATGGCACGATTAATGCTGCCGGCCAGATCGTCGGTGATGCGGATTTAGCCAACAACAACACAGACAACGTGGTTGTGACCGCGGTTGGATACTATAAAGGCGTTGCTCATTCCATCCGTGCCCAGATCACCCCAGCATCCAGTGGCCCGCAGTACAACATCCTCTATGTCTTAGAGGGTGCTTCTGCAACATCCGCTGAAACCGCACGGATAACGGTCCTCCAATCTCTGGGCTACACCGTTAACACGATTGTGGCCAGTGCATCGCAAGACAGCTTCAACACGCAAATGGTCTCCAATGACGCGATCTATGTCAGTGCATTGGTGGATGGTATTGCTGGGAAAATCGTAAATAGCGGGATCGGAATCGTCACCGAGCAAGTGGACACCTACAGCACGCTAGGCTTTTCGACAAGCTATTCGACATACAGTCAAAACAGCATTGATATCACCAACACGTCACATAAAATCACCACGGCACAATCAACTGGCGATGTGATTATCACTTCCAGTACACAGGGATTCAATAAACTCTCTGGTACGATTGCTGCAGGTATCACAACACTGGCAGAGCAACCGAGTACTTCAAGTAAAACTCTTGTTGCACTAGCCAAAGGTTCCGTGATGGCCAATGGTTCAAACACCGCCGGCCGACGTGTTGCCTTGCCATGGGGAAGCAGTCAGTTTGATATCACCGCGCTTAACACGACAGGTAAAGACCTGCTTAAGTCCGCAGTCAACTGGGCTGCTGCAACACCTTCCGAAGGTGGCGGCCCATGGACCGGACAGGATATTGGATACACCTCACCTGCAGGTTCAAACACATTTGATGCAGGTGTATTCACAATCAATGCTGCTGGCAATGACATCTGGAACAATGATGATGAATTCCGTTACATATACATGCCAGTGACGGGTAATGGTGAACTCGTCGCTCGTGTGACGAGTATTGAAAATACCAACGGCTGGGCCAAAGCTGGCGTGATGATTCGCGAATCACTTGATGACGATTCACGGCATGTGATGACAGTCGTGACAGCTTCCAATGGCGTAGCCTATCAACGTCGAGTCAACACGGGAAGCTCAAGTTACCACACGCACAACAATGGTTCAGCACCTTACTGGGTCAAGATCGTTCGCAATGGTGATGAAATCCGTGGCTACCTTTCCACCAGTGGCAATGAAGGCACATGGAACGCAGCAGGTGATGCCATCACATTAAGCGATCTTCCCCAAACAGTTTATTTTGGCCTGTGTTTAACCAGTCATAATTCAAATTCACTTTGTACCGCAACTATTGATAACGTGACACTCAACGGCTTGACTGTTGAAGAAGAGGACGATGAACAGGCCTCACCGCAGTTGATAGTTGCCTATGAATTTGATGAAGTCACACCACCTGCTCCAGTAAAACTTCACCATTGGAAACTGGATGAAACAACAGGCAGTGCCAGTAATTCAGCAATCTTTGGTAAAGGTGCTTCCGCCGGCAGTGAATTTAGAATTCACTCAGCATACGTGGACTCCTACGATTCCGCACAAGGTGAATACAACAGTTCCAAAGGTGCTTCGGCCCAGGTGACACTTAATAGCACGTCAAGTAACAAACTTTATCTGGATTGGGGATCACGTATTTATGGTGATGCTTTAGTTGGGAATGGGGGCAGTGTCGACAATGTGATCTATACACCCGAATGGAGTACAGAACCCCACATCTCTGGCACAAAAACCACGCAAGATGCCAACGTCGAACTGCCAACTGACTTGGATATCCCCAGTGGCTTACCATCCAAAGGCGGGAATGCCACATACAACTATTGGCAGCCCCAAACCATCAGCAGCAATCTCAACAAGGCGGACTTTCGAATCACCAGTGGGGCGACAGTTAATATCTCAGGTGATGTGATCATCGCGTGTGATAAATTTACAGTCGATGGTGGAGCGCATCTTGTGATCCCAAGTGGATCAAGCCTCAGAGTCTACGCACGCGGTGATGTGAATGTCACAGGCGGAGCATCAGTGAATGCCGCTACGGCATGGAGCTATACGACGACACAAACAGACCGTTTCTCACTTTATTGCCTCAATCAACAGGATGTAGTGATTGAAGGTAATTCTGTCGTGGTCGGTTATGTCTACTCAACACACGATCTTGAAATCAAAGGCAGTGGTAAAGTCTTTGGTGCAGCGGCAGCGGCAAACAAAATTAATATGTCAGGCAGCGGTTATCTGCACGTCGACCAAACATTGGCAGCAGGTGGCGGCGGTGGCGACGGCACGTCAACAAATGTCGTCAGCGACGAACAAGGTGTCAGCGATGGTATTTACCACGGTGGCCCAACCGGTCCACATGATGGCCCCGTCGGAACTGCTGTCTACTTTGATGGTTCAAACGACTATGTCGAAATTCCCCATAACGACAACATGCTCCTCAACTCCGGTACAGTGAGTATCTGGGTCAAACCCACCAGCAATTGCGGTGAAAAAGCCTTCTTCTCCAAAGACTCCACCAGCTACGACACCGGCGGACACCTGACCATGTGGGTCTGGGACAACAAGATTACCGTTCGGCTGCAAAGCACCAACACCAGCTATTGGGTCGAATCCTCAGACATCACAACCAACAACTGGTACCACGTGGTCTTTAGTTGGGGAGACGGTGGCATGAAGCTGTTTGTCAACGGACAGCTTGAAGACACTCATGAATATGCAGGCGGTCTGGGAACCAACTCCGGTGGCAATGGTAACTATGAACCCATCGTCCTTGGAGCAAACAGCTGGGACTCAAATAACTTCTCTGCTACGCCGTTATGTGACTATTTTAAAGGTTACATTGATGACGTACGCATCTATGACATGAGCTTTGAAGCGATTCAGGCTTCACAGTTGTACAACGGAAATGACCCGAGCAACGGTTCAACCGGTTACCTGGTTCAAGATACATCCAATTTTGGAACACCATTGAATCTCAATGTCCAGAACACAAACAATGTGAATTGGATCAGTGGCGGTGGACTGGAATTTGTCAACAATACCAGCGCTGTTTCATCCGCTGCAGCAACCAAGCTCTACGATGCACTGACTGCAACCAACAAGATGACTTTGGAAGTGAAATTCCAAACCAGTAGTGTCGATCAAAGTGGGCCGGCCAATTTGATTTCGTACTCCGGTGACAGTTATGCACGCAACTTTACATTCGGGCAAAGCGACCTGAAATATCTCATGCGAATGCGAACCAGTCAGACCAGTAACAATGGTTCGGACCCCGTTGATTCAACTAACGTTCTTGATGAACAAGTCACGCAACACGTCGTGGTCACCTATGACGGCGAGTCGATCAAGATGTATCGCAACGGCTCGACCACGCCAGAAATAACCAGCAATCGTGAAGGTACCTTTAATTGGAACAATGCCTATCGTCTGATACTTGGCAACGAAGAAGGCGATACCAATCCATGGCTTGGCAAGCTGTTCCGCTTCACGATTTATGACCAGGCATTAAACACGTTGCAGGTTAAAGACCTGTTTGATGGTAACCCGCCGGGCGATTATGACGAACAGGAAAACCTGACGTTCCATGTTCGTTGGTACGAAAACCCGTAATCAAAGAAGTTCAGATATTAACAGGAGATTTCATGCTTAAACTTACTCCAATCAGTAAGACAGCAGGGAAAAGACAACGCGGTGTGGCAATGGTACTTGTGCTTGTTGCTTTGGCAATGGCAACGGTCATCGGCCTGTCATTTCTGAACACGCAATCCACCAGTACCGGCATTGCGCGCAATGTTAATAGTCAGACTCGCGCACGGGGTATTGCAGAGTCGGCTATGGAAATGACCATTGATCATCTGCGTACCAGTAGCACATGGCGAAACGACAAAGAAGAAGGCGCATGGGTCGGTCCTGAATCTGACAACAACACAATTGACGGTGGTACATTCTCAATCATCGTTCAAGACGGACGCCTTGATGCAAGTGGCAATCTCGTCGACGGTGACGGTGATCTGTCTGATGAAGTGTCTGATCACGTCGTCCTCACAGCTATCGGCTATTACAAAGGTGTCTCACATACCATTCGTGCAGAAGTCACGCCCGAAGCCGGTGACGTGACCCCAGCCAAAGTGGTATTGGTGGTTGGCAATTCACTTTTACTCAATACACAGGAAGCAGCCAGACGTGCCCAACTCATTGAATGGGGATATGAGGTAACCGTCGTCTCCGCTTCAGCAAGTCAAAGTCAGTTTGATGAACTTGCTGAAGAAAATGATGTCTTCCTTATCAGTGAAACCATTTCGTCAGGACAGCTTGGTAGCAAACTTCGTGATGTCGGAGCTGGCGTGATTAATGAGGAACGCGCACTCTACGATGATTTTAGACTCACCAGTGGCCAGGCATCTGAGTACAACGATACCCGTTTTGAACTGACCGATGTGTCGCATTACATTACCTCGACACTCACCGGAGACCTGATTACCGTCTTTGGCAGTTCCCAACGCATGCAATATGTCAGTTCGTCATCACTTCCCAGTGGCGCAACGGTTTTGGCAACGAATCCCAATAATGACGAACCTGCATTAATCGTCGTTGAAGCAGGTGCTGCACTCCAAAGCGGCACGGCAGCAGGGCGTCGAGTCTTTCTACCTTGGGCAACCAGTGGCTTGAATTTTGAAGCGCTTAATGCAAATGGCTTGGAAGTCCTTAAGCGAAGTATTGAATGGGCCACACAGCAATCCTCCACTCCATCACCAATTCTCCATTATGATTTCTCCGAACAAGCCGGTGAAGTCATTCGTGATAAGTATGGCAATGTGGATATGCATCTGGATCGCGGGGATGACGATGATGCCATCACATGGGTCACTGATCCCAACGGCATGGGCATTCAGTTCAGCCAGGATCCCGACGAAGGAACCGCGGTTTGCATCACCTCCTCGCCGACTGACAGTGAAGACCTTGCTGCATCCATTGCTCAAACGGGAGCTGTGACGGTTCAGGTATTTTTCAAGCAGCTTAACGGATCGGAAAACGGCGGGTACGTCATAAGCATGGCCAATATGGCTGTGGAAGATGATACTCAGCCAGTTGATGATGACGACGATGATGATGGATACAGTGGCAGACGCCGAAGAGGACATCATGGGCGAAGCCGGGGTGGACATCATGGCGGTTACTACGGTGGCCATCACAGTCTTGACAGTTCAGCCACCTACACTGAATCCGTCGACATTAATCAAGATTCGGAAACTGTGATTTATTACAGCTATGGTGGCAGTAGCTCAAGCAGTGGACGTTGCGGTTGGTCCCGTCGCTCTTCATCAAGAAGTGACAGCTATCGCGTCTGCTACAGCCGTGACCGTGGTTACTATTATCGTCGTTGCGGTAATGGCGACGATGATGATGACGAAGACGATGATGTGCCTGAGGATGCACCGGATCTCTTTGATAATTTCTGTATTGATGGTGCGCCATCAAGTGGGCAATTTGATCATTTACTTTACTTGCGACACAGTGATGACGATGTGCAAATCGAAGCAAGCAGTGCTTGGGAAGAAGATACTCCTATCGTCTATGCCTTTACGTTTGATTCTGCGGATGGCATGGTACGCGTCTATGTCAACGGCACTCAGGTAGAGTCCGCTGAAGTCCAAGAATCCAATCTCAATAACTGGATTAGCCAGTGGCTTACATTGGGTAACAGTCCATCACTCAGTCGCCCGTTTGTTGGGACCATCTATGATGTCAAAATCTGGCCCAATGCCTTAAGTGCAGCACAGTTGAAGGACAACGCTGATGACTTGTTGGGGGATGGTGACGATTCAGACACACCCAACATTATCGTCCTTTACGAATTCAGTGAAGTTGATCCCGTTGCACCCCAACTCATCAGCCAGTGGAAGCTCAATGAAATGACTGGCCTACAGTCAGGCGGAGCGACGTATGGCAACGGTGCGTCAGCAGATGATGAATTCGATCTGCGCGGTTCAGCTCAAATTGACGGCTTCCGATCTTCACAAGGTAACTACGGCGGAAGCAATCGTTACCTTCCCGTGAACGCTTCGACCAATTCCAGTAGCAGCAATAAATTTGATATCCGTGATGGTGGAACACGTATTTATGGCAACGCACTGTGTGGCCAATACGGTAATCCGTACAGCGTGATCAACGTGTCTGGTTCAGCTCAGGTTACTGAGTCACGTTCTGCACAGACAAGTAATATCCTCCTGCCAAGCACTGTAACAGTACCGACGGCAGGACGGCCAAGTTACTCGGGCAATTACCAAACCAGCAATAATTACAACGGAACAATCAGTTCCAATATCTTTGCGGGTAACGTCACGGTTAAAAGCAATTCGAAAATCACAATCAGCGGTGATGTCACGCTTTGGTGCAGTAATTTTGAAATCAAAGATGGTGGAACACGTGTCTACGTGCCCGAAGGGTCATCTCTGACAGTATATGCCAGTGGTACTGTGACGATTCGAGGCAGTGCTCAACTCAACTATCAAAGCAATCAGACAACAGGCGCCAGTCGAGTTAATATCTTTACAACCAATGGTGGTAATACTGAAATTAAAGACGGTGGTACAGTCGCGGTTGGTAATTTCTATTCCACAGGTGACTTCACGTTGCGTGGTTCAGCCAAACTCTATGGCACAGCTGCAACAGCAGATGATATGGACATTCGTGATGGCGGAACGCGTCTCTACGTCGACCTGGATCAGGCAGGTGCCTCAAGAGGTGCAGGTTCTTCAGTAACCACAACCGCAGTCGATGAAAAAGGCGTCAGCGATGGTACATACACCAACGGTCCTGTCACGGAAGACGATGGAAAGTTTGATTCAGCCATCTACTTTGATGGTGACAATGACTATCTTGTGATGGATCACAACGGTGCTTATCTCATCAACTCCGGCACAATCAGCTTCTGGTTTAAAGCCGAAAATCTTTCAGGTTCTCAAGGACTCTTTTCCAAAGATTCAGATGGCTATGACAACGGCGGACACCTGAGTGTTTACCTTGATGGTTCAACACTCAAAGCACGTCTGCAAAGTGATTCAGCAAGCTATGAAATCAGTGAATCCGGAATCAGTACAGATACCTGGTATCACGCAGCGGTCTCCTTTGGGCCAGCAGGAATGAAGCTGATCCTCAATGGACAGATCGTAGACACCAATGCATACACAGGTGGCATGGGCACTTCATCTGGAGATGATGGCAATGAAGAACCCATTGTCATTGGTGCAAGCAGTAAAAATTCCGGTAACGAGTCGGCAACACCAGTGAATGATTATTTCACAGGTTGGATCGATGATGTGCGTATCTATGGTGATCCATTGACCACCACGCAAATTGCAAGCGTTATGGAAGATGGACACCCCGATGCGGATTCAGCAGTCGGGCTGGTTGTCAAGGATACCGGTGGCTATGGTGAACCATTGGATATGACGGTCACTGATCCACAGTCTGTTACATGGGATAATCACGGCGGCATGGCATTCACAGGCCCCAACCGTGCAGTATCAGATTCTGCAGCAACCAAGATTTCCGATGCACTACAAGCATCTGGCGCTTTGACAATAGAAGTGATCTTCACAGCTGACAGCGTCGAACAATCTGGTCATATCGCATCAGTTTCTGATGGTGGGTACAACCGGAACTTTACAGTTGCTCAGGATGACGAACAATACAACGTTCGCTTGAGAACGACAGGTACCGATTCCAATGCATCACCTGCGATTGAATCCAACGATGTGCTGACGACTGATCAACAGCATCTGGTCATCACATGGGACGGAACCAATGTCAAAGTATATCGCAACGGCAATCTCGAAAGTACAACTGAAAATCAAGGTGCTTTGAGTAGTTGGAGTGATACCATGCATTTGGTATTTGGTAATGAGTCGGATGGTTCACAACCATGGGAAGGTTTCCTTGAACGCTTTGCAATCTATGACCAGGCACTTAACAGCATGCAGGTCGAAGATGTGTTTAACGGTGAAGAACCACGTGCCAATACACAGACTCAGGCTGTGAGTTTCCATGTCCGTTGGTTTGAAAATCCATAAGGCAAATGACAGATAATTGACAACGCCACAACCCGCGAGACCTTTCTCGCGGGTTGTTTTATTTTCAGTTTCTATGGACTGCTGTATCATTAAAATATGACTAAACACATTGATTGCATCACGGCTGGATCCTGTGTGCTTGATATTCTGGCACACCCAGTAAATCTCAACGAACCACTGATCAACCATCCGGTTCATCGTATCAACCCCATGCAACTGCTCTGTGGCGGACTCTCGTGCAACAGTGGGATTGCTTTGGCAAGACTTGGATGCAAGACCAATATCTTTACCTATGTTGGCAAGGATACATGGGGGCAAATGGTTCGACAGATGTTAACCGATGAAAACGTAGACACGTCATTACTACTCACCCATGAATCCGAACCCACAAGTACCACCGTGGTGACCATTGATCCATCTGGCGATCGCGCGTTTATACATTGTCAAGGGGCAGCCAAGCGTCTGAATATTGCGACTTGTATGGATCATCTGGCCACTTTTGCCAAGTCCAGATTTTTTCTCTGTGGCTATTACAGTCTCATGCCAGATTTGCAGGACGATTTACCCGAGCTCTTTGAAGCGCTTCGAAACTGTGGTGTCAAAACAGCGATGGATGCAGCAGGTGACGGGGGCAGCATGAAGCCTTTGGATCAAATCCTCCCGCATCTTGATTTGTATATCCCATCACTTACCGAAGCGCAGCATCAAACCGGTCAGACTGATCCCAAAAAGATGATCGACATGTATCGTGATGCAGGTGCCATGGGAATCCTCGGTGTGAAACTCGGTGAAGAGGGTGTGCTGCTTAGTGATTGTGATGGCGAGTATCTGCATCTCCCTGCCTGCCAACTGCCCGATGGTGAATCTGTCATTGACACAACGGGGGCCGGTGACACATTCCTTGCTGGGATGATTGCTGCATTGATCCGTGGATATGACATGGCAGAGGCGGGGCGATTTGGCACCGCTGTTGCAGCGTGTTGTGTGACCGCAATGGGGGGCACAACAGGTATCCGTTCATGGGACGACACGCAGCAGTTACTCGGCTAGCGACTAAATCAACAACACCAATTAATTACTTTCAAATGCCAGGCAGCAGTCCGGCGGTTATTCCACCGTCACACTCTTGGCTAGGTTCCGGGGTTTGTCCACGTCCTGTCCGCGTAGCACCGCAGCGTGGTACGCGAGAATCTGAAGTGGAACCACCGTCAACATCGGCTGCAAAGGCTCGGCAATATCAGGCACAGTGAACACCGCATCAGCATACTGATGAATGTCATCATCACCTTCAGTAGCCACGACCAACGTTCGTCCACCACGGGCACGGACTTCTTCAATGTTGCTGATCACCTTGTCATATTGACTGCCTTTGGTCGCAACGAAAACAACAGGCATGCCCTTGTCGATCAGGGCAATCGGGCCATGCTTCATCTCTGCTGCTGGCATCCCCTCAGCATGGATGTAAGAGATTTCCTTGAGTTTCAATGCCCCTTCAATGGCAACAGGATAGTTGTACCCGCGACCAAGGAACAGCCAATTGTCACGATCCACGCAGTCCTCAACACACTTGCGGATGTGATCGGATTGTTCGAGGACTCGGCTGACCAGATCAGGGAGTTGTTCAAGTTGACGAAGGTAGGATTTGACGACTTCATCGGAAAGGAAGCGTCGTTTGCCAAGGTACAACGAGATCAATGTCAGTACCGCGACTTGCCCGACAAAGGCTTTGGTCGAAGCCACACCGATTTCAGGCCCCACGTGCAGATAGACACCTGCGTCGGTTTCACGGGAGATCGTTGAACCTACAGAGTTGACCACGCCAAGTGCAATTGCACCGCGTTCCTTGGCTTCTGTCAATGCTGCCAATGTGTCTGCGGTTTCACCGGATTGGCTTACTGCGACAACGACCGTGCCTTCCTCAATGATCGGATTGCGATAACGAAATTCACTGGCATACTCACATCGTGCTGGAATCTTCGCCAGGTCCTCAAGCAGGTATTCACCGATGAGTCCAGCATGATAGGCAGTTCCTTGAGCAGTGAAGATAAACCGATGAGCACGGATTAAATCACGGGCAATAGACGAGAGTCCACCTAATACGACACGACCTTCACGATGATCAATGCGACCCCGAAGACAGTTACGAATCGCTTCGGGCTGCTCCATGATTTCTTTGAGCATGAAGTGCTTGTAGCCACCAAGTTCGATCTGTTCCAGATCAAATTCCAGTTCCGTGACTTCCCGGGCAACCGAGACGTTGTCAATTGTCGTCGTCCGGAAATCCACCGCCCATGGTCCGCCATCACCGATTTTATCTTCGGCTCCGGCACAGAGTCGTACGACCTGATAATCATCGAGCGTAATGACCTGTGTCGTATGAGCAATAATGGCTGATGCGTCCGAAGCGATGACATATGCACTGTCAGCAATGCCAACAATCAAAGGTGATCCCTTGCGAGCTGCGACGATGGTATGCGGCTCGTTATCACAGATTACTGCGATGGCATAAGCGCCCCGGACTTCTCGTAATGCGGTCTGGACAGCTTTTTCAAGATCACCGTCGTAGATCTCTGCGACAAGTTTGGCAAGTACCTCAGTGTCGGTTTCAGATTCAAAGGTGTGTCCTTTGTCAGTGAGGTATTTGCGCAGCGGGATGTAATTTTCAATGATACCGTTATGAACCAAAGCGATGGTGTGACCTGTTTTGGTCAGGCCGGTATGCGGATGAGCATTGGGTTCGGAAGGTTCACCATGTGTTGCCCAGCGAGTATGAGCGATACCGCTGTGCCCTTCAAATCCGCCGGTGGTGTTGATGAGTTCTTCAAGCACGCGGACTCTGCCGACGGACTTGCCGACCTTGATGCCTTTACTGCTTGCAATGGCTAGACCCGCTGAGTCGTACCCACGGTATTCCAGGCGTTTGAGACCTTCAACGAGTATTGATGCAGCAGGCTTGGGGCCAACGTATCCGACAATTCCACACATAAGTGATTCCTTATGAGAACTTCAATTGAGTTAACGGTTCTAAACCATTGTATTGAATCGGCAAAATCCAGCGCATTTGCAGATACTTATTTTATCGGTCGAAACTGCGTCTGAGTCCACTTTGGATTATCAAAAGAGCCTTGCAGAACATGATGTGTTAAACAGGTTTGCGCGACATCTTTGTCGTCAAGTTCTAATTCCCAAAAGCCCTGGCCATGTGGAAAATGTGGATCCATCATGGTCGGAGACCCGCTGTTGAGATCAAAAAAACCTTCATCCCGAGGCCATGCCCATGGATAGTGCACGTGCCCGTGCGTGAATATGATGTTCAAACGCTTGGCGGCGCGCCCCAGAATGTCGATCAATGCCTGTTGCTCAGCAAGTTGGTGATTGTGCTTCATCCGGGAAAAGGCAGGGGGATTGCCAATGGCATAATGACAAAGCACGATGATGTTCTGGCCATCAGCCGTTGCGTCCAATAAGCGGATGAGTTGGTTGATCTGCTCTTGGCCTAATTCACCACGTGATGTGATTTTACGCGGGACTGCTGAATCAAGCATCAAAACAGACCATGATTTTGATACAGGGATCATCGCTGGGAACTTGGCTGGCATCCAATCCCCAAGATAATGCCGCGGCAACTGACTGCGGGTAGCTAAGTAGGTATACCGATCATGATTGCCCGGTACAGCCAATACCTGTTGGACAGCATCCGTCAACGGCTTGAGCTTGGTTATTGCCTGTTCAAATTCACGAGGCATCGCTGTGGTTGAAAAATCGCCGCTAAGCAAAAGCAGTTCAGGGCCAAGACGCAATGCCTTTTGAACCACCACATCAAGACGGGCAGCATCAAAACGCTTGCGACGGGATTTCCAAAGATTAATCTGCCCAAGAATTCGTTTGCCCAGCAATTGCCAGGGAGCAACCCAAAGTTGGTAGCAGTGAATATCACCAATCAAAACGGCACGTGTCATGGCAAGATGGTAACAACCTTTTAAATCCTTGCTCAATTTCGAAAACACCCATATTGCTCAATTTGCATAAATCGATATTCATTCATTTATTGTACTATTCTGAAATAAACATCATTTAGTCTCGTTATACGGATAAAATGATAAGGTGAGCTTGATGGATTTATGGGAGACCCAATCATGGCAACGATGCGATGGCGAATACTGGTTGATGTGACTTCATTGCTTGCAGGGTGTGTCCTGCTGTGGACGGGCACGCTTATGTGGTTCATTCTCCCGCCCGGTAGTCGAGGCAGTCATATTTGGCAGATGACACGACACGACTTTGGAGAAATCCACCAATGGGCCGCAGTGGTCATGGTCGTCAGTATCCTGATTCATGTTTTCCTGAATTGGCAATGGTTCGTGGGCATGATCAATAAACTTATGAACCGGTCAAAGCCACTCACCAAACGGGGGCGGTTCATTGCAGGTCTTGCAACGTTGATTATCCTCATTGGACTCCTCGGCGGATCACTACTCATTGCCAATAGTCAGAAAGTCATTCTCCAAGGTGGCGGAGGAGCAGGGGGTGGTGGCAGACATCGTGGTGGTGATCATTCCCAGTTGGTTGTCCCCAAGCCAGACTCCTTGGATGTCGTGATCAATGTTGGACATTGAAGCGCATTGTCAGTTGGGATTTGATGTACAATAGACATTCTAATGCCGACCGCGATACGAACATATCAGACCCGCTGGTGGCAGGGACTTGACGAAGAAAAAGTCGTCTGCACTTTATGCCCACGTGAGTGTCACATCCCCAAGAATTCCCGTGGCTTTTGTTTTGTTCGTGCCAATGTCGATGGAGAGTTGGTTTTGACAACCTACGGGCGTAGCAGTGGATTCTGTATTGATCCCATCGAGAAAAAACCGCTCAATCACTTCCTGCCCGGAACACCGGTTCTCTCACTGGGGACAGCAGGTTGTAATCTTGGATGCAAGTTCTGTCAGAACTGGGATATTTCCAAGAGTCGCCAAATGGACACTGTTGCAGGCAAGGCAGGCCCCGACACCATCGTACAAGCTGCGTTGCAAACACACTGTCGCAGTTTGGCATTCACGTACAACGATCCAATTATCTGGGCAGAGTATGCCATCGACATCGCCAAAGTCGCTCATGAAAATGATCTGAAAACCGTCGCAGTCACAGCAGGCTATATCAGTCCTGACGCACGTGCAGAATTTTTCAGTCACATGGATGCTGCCAATGTGGATCTCAAGGCATTCACCGAAACGTTCTATCGTAAACTCACTCAAACTGCATTGGAACCGGTGCTTCAAACGCTCAAGTATCTCAAGCATCAAACGGATGTCTGGTTCGAGATTACCAATCTGGTGATCCCCGGTGAGAATGACAGTGTGGATGAATTTAAGCGTATGTGTCACTGGATCGTCACGGAATTAGGCGATGATGTGCCGGTCCATTTTTCGGCCTTTCATCCTGATTTTAAAATGATGGACTATCCGCCAACTCCGCATCAAACGCTCATTGCTGCAAGACAGATCGCACTGGATGCCGGCATTCAATATGCCTATGTCGGTAACGTCAACGACCACACCAATCAGAGCACGTATTGCCATGCCTGTGGGAAACGGGTAATCGAACGTGACTGGTATCAACTCGGTGCGTACAAAATGGTTGGGCAGCAATGTGCTTATTGCAATACGCCGATCCCTGGCGTTTTTGATCTGTCTGGTCCAGGGAATTGGGGGCGAAAACGCCAGCCCTTGGCTATCAATGACCAGACCGAATTTATCAATCAATCGACTTTGACGCCGATCTCCATCAATGGACAGGAAAGCAGACTCATGACTGACAGTGATACACAAAAACCGATGGTCGAGTTTGACTCCCAGCAGCAGAACGCCTTGCTGGATTTTGTTCGTGGGCATGTGCATGCAGCGGTAACAGGCAATGAAACACGGATAACACAATTGCCTCATGAGTTGGAGAAAGCGCCTGCCTTTGGCTGTTTTGTCACCCTGCAAATGGATGATAAACTCCGCGCCTGTCGTGGCCGTTGGAATCAAGCTCAAGAGATCAGTACCGAACCGCTTGGTGAATTGCTCGCAGGGGTTGCCCGTGACAGCAGTTTGCAGGACTTTCGTTTCCCGACCATAAGTGCCAATGAACTGTCTCGTTTGTCACTGGATATTTCGATCATGCATTCGCCTTCGATGCTCAGTGAGCATGGCGAAGCGTTGGTGGGGGCGGTTGAAATTGGTAAGCATGGTTTGGTCATCATGCATCCGCAAGGCCGTGGATTACTGCTGCCGCATGTTGCAACTGAACAAGGTTGGGATGCGCGGACTTTTCTCTGTCAGCTTTGTGCAAAAGCCGGACTGCGCAAAAACACATGGCTTGAAGATGATCAAACTCAGATCATGACCTTCCAGACGACGCTGCTTAAGCAGGGGCCTCCCGTTGAACCTTTTTTGCCATCCAATATTTCAGCCAATCAATACACCGAATTACTCGGACTTGCCCGTAAAGTGCTTTGTGGGGACTTGTCCCCGACACCTTTGCCAACGATCCTGACGCAGACATGGCCTGATGAGTTGGGGGTGTACCTGATATCCAACACCAACCAGAACGCATCAGCATTGGGAGCCAATCAGAGTCTTGCCAAGTTGGTGACGATGGCTTGTCAATCACTTGCCAAATCACGGACGCCATCACGTTTCATCCAGCGATTAGTGGTGCTTTACAACGGCGTGCGTTTGTCTGCGGTTGATTATCCCAATCGCCATGTGAACCTGTCGTTCAACGGTGTGTTGGCTGAATCACCTAAGAGTTGGTCGTTGAACCTGCCCAGTAATCAGAGTCAGAAAGATCGAGTCGGCCAGGCCATGCAACATGCTGGTATCACCCATCAGGCTTGGCGCATTGCACAGAATCAAGGCCACGCCAAACCACGTCTGACAAGTTTTGATTTGTTTGTCCATGATGCTGTGCAATGTCCCGGCGGAGTTGACTCACGTCCTGCAGCAAGAGCAGGGCAGTTCTATCCAGATACAGCCCAAGACATTCACAGTCAGATTAAAGAGCAGATGGATAAGGTTCAGGATGTCGCGTCAAGGCATGCTCGCGCCGTAATGCTTCCTCATGCCGGCTGGGCATTTTGTCAGGATATGATTGCCCGGACTTTAGCAGAGGTTCATGTACCTGATCTGGTGATCGTCATCGCTCCGAAGCATACGCCCCATGGTGCGCACTGGTCGGTTGCCAATCACCAATCATGGGAATTGCCTTCGGGTTTGGTTCCCATTGATACCGAATGTGTCGGCCAACTTCTGGATTTGATGCCATCCCTTAAATGTGAATCCCAGGCTCATGACCAGGAGCATGCCGTGGAAGTGCTTCTGCCATGGTTGGTGGCAAAGAATCCCACGGTCCGAGTCGTGCCGATGGTCTTTGGGCATTCCAACTTTGAGCAACTTGAAGAACTTGGCGAAACGCTGGCTAAGCTCATTGAGAAAATGGACGCGCCACCACTGATCGTAATATCCAGTGACATGAATCATTTTGATGATGTGCAAACCACACACGTCAAAGACAAGCAGGCATTGGATGCCATGTGCAGTGGTGATGGGCAGAAGTTGTTTGACACATGTTTGAACAATCAGATCAGCATGTGTGGCATGCGCCCTGCCGTTGCGGTGATGCATGCATTATCTGTCAATGGACCCATCAAACCCCGACTCATCGCCCAAGCTGACTCGTCTGCTGTTTCCGGTGACTCGACTCGAGTCGTAGGTTATGCAGGTGTAGTGATTGATTGACTAAGCTGAAACGCTACGGTTCACTGGTTTGCATTTCTTTGCCGATTCAGCGATAACACGTACTCCAATTAACGGGGTAAAAGTACTGTTAACTCTGATTTAAAGCATGTTCATAAGGAATTAGAACTATGGAAACTTCACTGATTATCCTCAAGCCCGATGCCGTTCAACGTGGCTTGATGGGACAGATCATTGGTCGTTTTGAACGCAAAGGTCTGCGTTTTGTTGGTATGAAATTCATGATGGTCCCCTTGGAAGTTGCTGAAAAGCATTACGGTGAACACAAGGGCAAACCGTTTTACGATGGCCTTATCAAGTTCGTCACTTCCAGCCCCGTCTTGGTGTTGGCGATCCGTGGCATTGAAGCCGTGTCGGTCTGTCGTAAACTTATCGGCTCAACCAACGGTCGCAAAGCAGAGCCCGGCACGATCCGCGGTGACTTTGGCATGAGCGGTGGCTTTAACATGATCCACGGTTCTGACAGCACCGAGTCTGCCGACCGCGAATTGGCACTGTGGTTTGATGCTGCAGACTTGGTTGAATATGACCGTACCATTGAGCAGTGGTGCTATGATCCCAGTGATCTGTAATCCATCTCAATGATGTTGACAAAAATAAAACGCAGACTCAGGTGTATGCCGAGCCTGCGTTTTTTTGTTGTCTGTTTTAGATGTGAAGCTCAAAGCTCACAGGTGACATGTTGTGTTTTAGAGCAGTTCAAAAAATTAATCTCCATGTCATCATTTTTTCGTCATTCCCGCGCAGGTCCGAATCCAGTGATATGCCGTGAACGCTTGCAAATTCCACTGGACTCCCGCCTACGGACATTATGCACGTCGTCTTCTGACGTAGGGTGGGTAGAGCGTAGCGAAACCCACCATATAATCCGTGATAACACCGAATTGGTGGGTTTCGCTAC
>DLCK01000028.1:173184-191860 GCA_002480565.1 Phycisphaerales bacterium UBA7800
TGTGAAATGACGTGCATAATGTCCCTACGCGGGAGTGACGGAGGGTGGAGATTAATTGTTTGAACGGCTCTAAATATGCCATGGACTTATCTGTTCATGCCTAGCAGGCTGTCAGAATGGTTACTGCCAATCAATCGACAAAGCCGTAGTTGTCCAAATTGCCAGCCATGTCACGATGAAGGTAAAAGTAATTGAATTTGCTGAGGCGACCGACCACATGGCCATCCATGAACAGGACACTGGGCTTTTCGTCGTGGGCATCGATTGATATGGAAGTGCGTTCAGCCATGTAGTGCTGCGTTCTTGTACCTGTCCACTGAACGGCATCAGCAACCCATAACATGTTGGTCGGCTGATCGTATTCCTTGGATGCGATGGTTGTACTGCCTGATTGGTATCCCGAATCGTAGACCACTGATCCCAGTCGGAAATAGGTCGGGTAAACCGGCGAGCTAATCGTGGCACGCATGGTGTAAGTGCTGATATACGTCCCACCCGCAGACGGCAACTCAGGGCAGGCCAGAATCGTCGGCCGTTTGTATTCCGTTCTTTCCTTGATGTAGCCTTGCTTGACCATGAGGTAGCCCCATGTGTTTCTGGGGTAAGCTTCCCAATCACCTTTGGCGGCCGGCGCCCAATCCTTGAAATCATTGACATACTGCATCAGAGTGATGCCCAGTTGACGCTGATTGGCCTGACACTTGATGCTTCGGGCAGCGACACGAGCCTTGGCCAGCGAAGGCAGCAGAATCGAAATCAACAAGGAAATGATGGAAATCACCACCAACAGTTCAATCAATGTAAAGGCGGCAGAATGGGAACAGGATCGTGTTCTTTGCATTGTCATGCTCTCCTGAATGACGGGAATACAGTCTGAATCGGACGAGGCATTATGTATCGATGCAAAATATTAGTCACCAATCTGTCATGAATCAAGCCATGGATTCAAAATATTATGCAGATGTGATCTGTTTTGCATTTTATTGGGCCTGATAACCGAAAACAGGACATTAATCGAGTGAATGTGAATCCAGAATTCGACATTGAAGCAGAAATTGAAAATATTTTTAGCAGACCGATTGACATTTGTATGTATCGATGCAAAAATTCAGCATGACTGTACCCCTTAGCGCAACCAAGCATTACAAGGTGACCCAGCAACTTCGCCAGAAAGTTGTTGGTTTGCAACCAGGTGAGCAGATTCCAACACATCGCTCATTGATGCAGGAGTTTGATGCATCGCAGGCCACCATTGACCGAGCCTTGACGACACTCAGACGCGAAGGACTCGTCAGTCGCCGCGATGGTTCCAGGCGTCTGATTGTGCGCGATGTGATTGAGAATGTTGCCTTACGCGTTCGTATCATCCGACCTGATTGGCCGTCGAATGTGTATGACTTGATTTGCCGAAGCGTTGCCCAATTGGGACATGAACGGGATTGGCTTTTTGAGTATTCGTTCTATCGAACCATGGAAGGTTTGGACATGGAACATGCCCTTGGCAATGGGCAAGCTGGGGTGATTTTAACAACCAATGAAGCGATTCCCGATCATTTGACCAAAGCTTTTGCCAAGCCTCGTGTACCATTGGTGATGGTTCAGGATCATCGACCGGAATTGATGACCAATACGGTTTGTATTGACGATCGCCAAATGGCTTGCATGGGAGTCAATCATCTCGTTGAACATGGACACCGTCGCATACTATTGGTTTTACCCACAACCAGTACGGGGCCAATGCAGGATTGCGCTTCGGGTTGGAAACAGATACTCAATGAGAATCATCAAAAAAATATTGACGAATTATTGCTGGATATGAATACCCCAGCGGGTCAAGATTCTCGGAAGAATTGCTATGAGCAATTCAAACAATATCTTCAAACGAAGCATACTCAGTTTTCAGCAATTTATTGTGCCAATGCAGAAGTTATGTTTGCAGTCATGCGTGTGCTCAATGAGTTGAAGATTGATGTGCCTCAGCAAGTCAGTGTTGTCAGTGCCGATAGTCGCGAAGAAGATGCTGCTTATCAGGTGCCACCTGTGACTTCGATGACCTATGACCCCGATGCCCAGGCTCAAGCTGTGGTAAGGCTCTTAGAGCAGCAGATCAACCATCCGAGCAAAACCGCCAAAGAAGTCTGGATACAAGGTTACCTGCAGGAACGACAAAGTGTCGGGAAGTTTTCCGGAAAGCTGTTGGGTGAGACTTAAATCCTCATTCTCAAATTTATAAATCATCAATGTTTTTTGGGCAGTCCTGTTTCGCATCAGGCTGGTCATATACGTCTTTTTGCATTTGGAGTTGCCCCTTGAATATCAAATCCGATCGAATGATCTGCATGTTACTGGGACTGATTTTAAGCTTGATTTGTACCACGAAGCTTCATGCTCAGATGAATCCCAAGACGCAAGGTATAGCCAGTAAAATTCCCGTGTTCTGTCAAGAGTGGCATGTCTGGTGGGGGTTTAGTTACACACATCCAAACCGTGCGATGAGTCACATGAGCACGCGGTTAACCAGTGACATGCAGCCGTGGCGGATGCAGTGGGATCGCAACGGTTATCCTTATGTCGGCATATATGACTCCACCAATGCGGATGTGATTCGCTGGCAGATACAGTGCATGAAAGCAGCAGGAATCCAATCAACTGTTGTCATGATTCACCCGGAGTTGTCCAAGGGAATTACCTTCCTCAATGAAGAGCAATTGTTCCTGCCCATCCTCGACCTGGCAGCTGAACAGGACTATCAGATTTTCTACATGGATGAAGTTGCTTTCCGTAAAGGCTCGGTTTGTCAGGAACCGGACATCATGGCAAAGCGCATTATTCGTTTTCTGAAAATCGTCAAGGATCACCCGGGCTTTTTGAAAATTGATGGTAAGCCGGTCTACTACTACCAGACCTTCGGCTACTGGCCAGGTGTCGAAGCGACCACAAAGATGATGCAAGCCGTCGAACAGGAAGTCGGCGAAGTGTATTGGATGATTTTTGGTGATGTCAATAAAGTTAGTCAAGTCCCACAAGTCGACGCGATTATTTCTTCTGCCAGTAATCATCGCAGTGAAAGTAAGCATCGAAACGTTGACTTCTCGATCCAGGATCCAGCTAAGACCATCGCAATTGGCCATAAACAAAACAAAAAAATTGGCGACATGATCTATCCCAAATTTGATGGGACGGCTCAACCCTGGCGTCAACGTAAAGTCGGTGTCTATGGCAAATCAGCACGGACTTTTGAAATGCATGTCGAAGCTACCATGCAGGATAAACCCGACTTTATCATGCTTTCAAGTTGGAACGATTATGAAGAAGGTGCCAACTTTGAACCAGCATGGGATATTGATGGTTTAACGGATGATCCGTTCCTCTACTGTCGAATGATTGCACATCTCAAAGGTAAGGCATTCGTCGAGCCAGCCAACCCGCCCAAGGAGTCGGTGATCCCCATGATTTGGGAAAAGCTTGGTTATGGCGACGGTGCTGGACCCATCATCGACCGAGTGTACCGATCCCATCAACGTGGCGGGGCCATGTGGGTTTATGCACGTGACACGGTCAGCCCTGTTGTGGAATTGGAAGTGACATGGGATGGCGATCGCTACTGGAAAGCTGCACAACCCGGTGAATCCAAAGACACTGGCAATATCAAAATCACAGAAGGTGACCTTGGCCCATCCTATGCAGTCAAAGGCATCATGGGCGATTTTCAGATTGGTTGTGCCCGTGAACTAACCTCAACGTCCCAGAGGTTTGATCTGGGTTCTACAGCACATGAATTAGGTGACCAGCCGTGGATCGCAGCCGGTTGGGCATTTGAACCTACATCCCCGCTTGCGGGTTTGAAAGTCCTGGCCAGGTCAGTGAATCAAATTGCACTTTCCGAACCGATGGGTTCAATCAGAACACATGTGACGCTGCCACTAAAACCCGCCAACAAGCCGCGCGAGATATCCGTTGAGGCATGGGAAGGTTGGCAGAGTATGCTTGCCATGCCCCCACGTGCGATTGACCTGAAGAATGATCCGACGCTTGAAATTGTAGGCCGCGGTCGTCGGCTTGCGACGCTCAGTGTGTTGGGCCAACCACGTGAATCACGCTTTGTCACACAAACTCCTGAGATACTGGATGAAAAAGGGCTGTCAGTCTGTTACCGATTTGAAATGCCAGACAAGATTCTCGACACCCCCGGCGTTCATTTTGCATGGATTCGTGCCAAGGATTCTGCAGGTAACTGGGGTTCACCAAAATTCGTTGCGATCCCTAACTTCGAGAGCGCTTGGCCGGAGTTGGAGAAACCTGTCGTTGAGGTTGAATCGTTGGTTGCTCCTGCTGATGCGGTTATTGCCGACGATATGATCAACAAGGATAAGTGGCAGGGTAACGCTCGAATCCAAAGCCAACAGCAAATTGTTGACTCATCGGTCTTGCTGGTCACAAACAACATTATTAAACGTCCGATGGATCAGCCGATCAAAGGTTCGTTTACTTTAACCATGGACATGTTGCATACCAACTATCAACGCGGTGGTGTCGTTGCTGTGATGAATGCCTCAGCAACACAAGGCTATGGATTGCTATGGGATTCTTCCAATGAAAAATACCATGAAGGGCAAGGCGCTGTTTGTCTGATGAAGTTTGATGAATCCAAATCTTTTGTCTATTCCACGCGTGGCAAGTCAATTTCCAAACGTGTGTCCAGTGGACATTCAGCCGTGCAATGGCCAATGGCTAAGATGCGATTGATTTATGACTCAGAAAAAGGCGAGTTGAAACTCTCAGTTGATGGCGTCGTTAAAGGTGTCGCAAAAGACGCAGACTTCAAGGCATTTACTCAGTTGGTCATTCGTGGCAATACCGCTCAGTTGTATGACAACATCGTGCTAAGACCCGGTGTACATGAGTAACAATTTTCAACACTTTGATTGAAACCCAAATGGGTAATTAAAAAACCAGAGCAGGTGGCAATGCCTGCTCTGGTTTTATTTTTGTCATATCGAAATTGAATCAGTGTCTAAAATGACGACGACCGGTGAACAGCAATGTCACTCCCGCGTCGATGCAGGCAGAGATGGTTTCGTCATCACGCTTGGAGCCGCCAGGTTGGACGATGGCTTTAACGCCTGCAGCAATGAGCAGGTCCGGACCATCACGGAATGGGAAGAAGGCGTCCGAAGCAGCAACGCTATCTGTCGAACGATTCTGATCCTTGACGTTGGCCTTTTGGATGGCGATCTTGCACGATTCGACACGATCCATTTGGCCCGCACCTGCACCAACCAAGGCGCCATCTTTTGCCAGGGTGATGGCGTTTGATTTGACATGTTTGACTGCTGCCCATGCGACCGCCAGATCAGCGAGCTGTTCATCGGTGGGTTTGGGGCCTGCCATATGTTGCCATGTTTTAGGTGTCATATCCACAAGGTCACGTTGCTGAACAAGGACACCGCCCAGGATGCGTTTCATGTCAGCTTGCGCCGGATCACGATGTGCCGGATCGTCAATCTTGCCAACAGCTAAAAGGCGGACATTCTTCCATCGTTCTGAGAGCAGTTTCAAAGCCTCGTCGTCATAGCCTGGTGCCACGATGACTTCCAGGAATTTCTGACCTTCGGTGATACTTTGCGCAGTTGCCAGATCGACTTGTTTGTTGACTGCAACGATCCCGCCGAAGGCTGCCATGGGATCGCCAGCGTATGCTTTTTCAAAAGCGGTTTTCAAATCATCTGCCACGCCACAACCACAGGGGTTTGTATGTTTGACGACAACTGCTGCAGGCTTGTCGAATTCTTTGACCAGTTCCAATGCCGCGGAGGCGTCATAGAGATTGTTGAAGCTCAGTTGCTTGCCATGAAGTTGCTTGGCGTTGACCACGTTGGCTTCGGTGCAATTGGGGTCTTTGTACAGTGCCGCTTTTTGGTGAGGGTTTTCACCGTAACGCAGTTCGTCCGCGCGATCCATGCGGATAAGCAGGGCAGTTCCAAACACACCATCAGCGGTGGTGGTGTCCAGACGGGTCTGCATCCATTGCGCGATGGCAGTGTCATAAGCAGCCGTCCGGGCGAATGCCGCTGCTGCAAAACGCTTGCGAATTTCCAGACTCGTTGCACCGTCATTGGCGGTCAGATCATTAATCAGGGCGTCATATTGAGTCGGACTGGTGACGACTGTAACAAACGCATGATTCTTCGAGGCACTGCGGAGCATGCTCGGCCCACCGATGTCGATTTGTTCGATGGCTTCTTCGTCAGCAACATCTTCATTGGCAATGGTGCGTTCAAAGGGATACAGATTCACACAGACCAGATCAATGGGGTCGATGCCATGTTCTTTCATGGATGCCACATGCCCGTCATTGTCACGCAGTCCCAGCAAGCCGCCGTGGACACGAGGGTGCAGCGTTTTGACACGACCATCCATCATTTCCGGGAACCCGGTCACTTCATCAATTGGGGTTACTTCCAAACCCGCATCGCTCAATGCCTTGGCTGTACCGCCGGTGGAGATTAACTGCACACCATACTTGGCTAAGGACTTGGCAAAGGGAATCAGGTCGGTCTTATCACTAACCGAAAGCAACGCACGACGCACAGGCACCAGATCGGACATTCATCTTCTCCGAAGATCGAGTTAAACAATCAATAACAAAACAGACGTATATCATACCCCAGAAACTCAAGCCATGTCGACAGTCCCAATGTCAGCGTTTGATGACTTGTTCACAGTTGATTTCAAAAGAAAACAGAATTTTATCGTTGAAGTTTAAGCAGACGCCCCGTCTTGGTGATGACAAGGGATTGTTTGTTGCCCAGAGCTATCATGTCAGTGAGGGCAGCGGTTGGAATCTGGGAAACAGTCTTGCCTGTGTTTTTGTCAAGAACCCAGAGACTATCGCTTTTGTGGCAGTAGATGTACTCGTCATCACTGTCGTAAGGCATAAGCAGTTCATTGGTCTGCCAGATCGGTTTGCCAGTTTGGATATCCAAGGCAATCAAGCCGTTACCGGTAATAGGTAGTAAAGCCATATCGCCCATGACATGGGGTTGATGCGTCAGTGCACGCTTGGCATGGTATCGCCAAAGATCGTTTCCAAACGTCATATCCAATGCGTAGAGTGTTTGGTCTTCACTGGGAATCAACACGATGTTCTGCTCAACGGCAATCGCACCCGGTGCGGAAATTTGCCGGAAGGCTCGTCCCTTCCAAGAGGGTGTGCCATCATTGGCATTGAGCAATATGTACACGCCGCTGGAATCACCGACAAAGACTGACGCAGGGGATGCAACAGGATGGGCGGTGATACCAGCCTGCATCTGGTAACTCCACTTGGGGAAACCAGTGTTGATATCATGGCCGAAAATACGACCATTGAGTCCGCCAAATATCGCAAAATTGTTGACATGGGCCGGTGAATTGTTAACCACTGCCTTGAGTTCTACAAATTCTGCCAGACGCCCCGTACGAAGATCGATCTTGAACATATGCGTTTCACTGTTGACGCAGATGTAATCCTCATGTCTAAAGGGCGTGTAAAACCGATCCGTATACTGACCATGGATTTGACGCCAGACAATGCTGCCGTCACGAAGGTTAATCACCGTAAACAGATTGCTTGGGACTTCAACGGTGACCAGGAATCCACCTTCAAGTACGGCCCAGCAACTGATGCGTTCACTTTTGGGCACATCAAGATTGCTGGCCCAATGAACCTTTAGTCCTGAGCGAAGCAATTCCGATGCAGCGATGGGGAAATCGTTTCGGAAGCTGCTTGATTGCTGAGGGTCTTGGACATTTTGGGCTTTGCGGACATCGACGAATGGGATCAGTGAGATCGTGCCACGGACCAGTGAATCAGCCGCGTTGAATGTCGAGCCGATGACCTTTCCGGTTCCACCAATCGTACCTGCGATGATACCTGGGTCGGACTTGGTGACTTTACTTTTTTGGACAGGTTGGGACGTTTGAACATCAGTGGCCTGCTTATTGGCACACCCCAAAGTGATCGTCAGACAACAGGTCAAGAGCAACAGCGTCCATTGCTTGATCTTCATAAGTGCGAACTCCTGAGCAGAATGAGCGGCGTGGGAATAGCCAAGTATCGACGCCCAAACGGTTTTGGTCAAGTTCAAGTCACCCGCAGAACCAAAAGTCTATCATTCATCACGAATTCCTGCTAAACTGCTCGTCTTATGATTTCATTGAGCGACATGATAATTGACGGTAAAGACCACGAGTTTGTCCGTAAAGGCAAGCCCAAATGGTTGAAAATGAAACTCCCCGGCGGGGATGGTTATCACGATCTGCGTCAGATTGTTGACAAGCACTCTCTGCATACGGTCTGCGAGTCAGCCAAATGCCCCAACATGGGCGAGTGTTGGGCTCGAGGCACGGCTACGATCATGATCCTGGGGGACATCTGCACCCGGTCTTGCGGCTTTTGCCATATCCAGACCGGACGCCCGCCTTTATTGGATACTGATGAACCACGTCGTGTTGGCGAAGCGGCCGGACTGATGCAGCTTAAGCACATTGTCATCACTTCCGTAAACCGCGATGAACTTGATGACGGTGGGGCAGCGATCTGGGCCCAAACGATCCGTGAAATTCGCAAGAACTCGCCGCAGACCTCCATCGAAGTCCTCATACCTGACTTCTGTGGTGATTGGGATGCGCTGAATGTCGTCCTGGCTGAACGTCCTGAAATTCTCAATCACAACATGGAAACCATCAGTCGGCTCTACTCGGTGGTGCGTCCACAAGCCAAGTATGAACGTTCACTGGAACTGCTTCGACGCTCCAAGGAGCAAGGCCTTAACACCAAGACCGGCATCATGGTGGGCATCGGCGAAGAAGATGCCGAAGTGACACAGTTGATGCAGGACCTCATCGACTACACGCAGACCGATCATGGCTGCTGTGACATCCTGACCATTGGCCAGTATCTCCAACCCACCCGCAACCACCTGCCGGTGAACCGTTGGGTGGATCCTTCTCAGTTCGTTGCTTTTAAACAACTCGGTGAAGCAATGGGCATCCGCCACGTGGAGTCGGGCCCGATGGTTCGATCAAGCTATCACGCTGAAGACCAGGTTCTACAGATTGAACAACCGGTCGCCTGAGTCATGGGACGAAAACCTTACTCACATAGCAACCTCAATGGCCTTCTCATTGTCGATAAGCCGATGGGTTGGAGTTCCATGGATGTGATTCGTCGTATCCGTAGAGCGACTGATCGATGCAAAGCCGGACATGCAGGCACACTTGATCCATTGGCAACAGGAGTCGTGGTCTGCTGCCTTGGCAAAGCAACCAAACTCGTCGACTCACTCATGGGGACAACCAAAAAATATATCACCAAGGTTGACCTGTCCGCGTTTACTCAGACTGATGATCTTGAAGGTGAACGTGAGGAAGTGTCAGTCGATACACCGCCCTCACGCCAGGCAGTTATCGAAGCATTGGCCCAACTCACTGGCGAGATTCAACAAATCCCACCAATGTATTCAGCCATTCACATTGACGGCCAGCGTGCCTATAAACTCGCTCGCAAGGGTGAAGAAGTCCATATCGACCCGCGTACCGTGATGGTGCATGACATACAACTCATGAATTACACATGGCCCTACGCAGAGTTGGACATCACCTGTGGCAAGGGAACCTATATCCGATCCATCGCCCGTGACCTTGGTAAAATTTTAGGAACCGGCGGACACTGTGCCTCGCTGCGCAGAACCGCGGTGGGGCAGTACACCGTGGACGAGGCGATTCCCGGATCACGTTTGGAAACACCAATCACACAGGAAGATTTGATTCAAGTCCAGAGCGTAGGGGAGTAGGGAGTAGGGGCATACTACAGGACCGGTTATTCTTTCATTCCCGTGTAAACGCAAATCCATGTCGTGTTTGGATGATGCCATCACCCCATCATACTGTCACCCGGATCTGTCGATTCATCTTTTGCGGTTGGCGCTTTTTCCATCAAGGCTGCCCGTGGCTGAGGGTCATCCAATTGATCCATCCAACCATTTAACAATCCAGCAAGTTTGTTTTGCAGTGGTGCGACCTTTGGATGGTTCGCATAGTTGCGTGTTTCATGCGGGTCTTCGATCATGTCATACAGTTCGGGTTTGTCGCCGATGTTGTGGATGAACTTATGCGTACTGGTACGGATCATCCGGTGTGAAAACCCACACCCTGATGAACCGTCGTATGCTGCAAAGACTGTCTTACGCGGTCGGTTGTTGGGTTGGCCATGTGCCAGGGGCAATAAGCTTTTGCCAGTGGAGTCGGTGATTGGATCAGAGCCTGCCTGTTCAAGGACAGCCGCAGTTAGGTCCAGATGATCGGTCATCTCCGTGACACGTCTGGCGGACTTCTGGCCGGGCGTTTTGACCAGCAGGGGGACTCGGACCGATTCTTCGTATAAACACATTTTCTGAAACAGCCGATGCGATCCAAGCATTTCACCATGATCTGAAGTAAAGACCAACAGCGTGTCTTCGTAGAGGCCTGTTTCTTTAAGCGCAGTCACAATCCGTCCGACACAGTCGTCGAGCATACTTGTCATCCCCATGTACATCGCCCAGACATGTGCCCAATGTTCCATCGGGACATGCGATCCGAGTTGGCCTGCGGTATTGGCAAGCTGCATCGCGGGCATACCTTGATACCACTTGCCCACGGTTGAAGGAATGCCGACTTGTTCGGGATGATACATGTGTGCCCATTTACGCGGAGCCCACAAAGGGGGGTGCGGAAGCCAGAACATCCCATACATGCAAAGGGGCTTGCTGCCATCGTGTTCCTTGATGGCAGTTACCATTTGATTGGTAATGACTGAATCGTAAAACAGATCTTCGCGTAACGGCCAGACTGCCGTGCGTGCACTTGTCCCCGAGGTGATCCGTGATTGTCCACCTGCATGTTCAAGCACGGGATCACGAAAGACAGTCATGTCCGGGAGCATCAACCCTTTTTTGTGCAGTTGGCGATGATGTGATCCGACGGAGCTGGGGCCAATAAATTTGACATCCGGGCAGTTGGCTTCAAACCCGCCAGGTGTTCGAACATGTTGAATTCCTGCGTGATAAACGTCATAGCCCCTGGCAGAGATGCGATTGGGCACTAAGTCCAGATCGGCTTTCACCGTGCCATGTTCTCGTTCTTCAGGAAACCAGCCATTGATGATGGCACCATGCTGGCGCGGGTAAAGCCCCGTCATCAGGCTGCTGCGTGTAGGGACGCATAACGGGCAAATCGTATAGTGATGTTCGAATACAGTACTCTGCTGCGTCAGTGCATCAAGGTGTGGTGTGTCACACTGTTGATCACCGTAAGCCTCCAGCAAGTCGTAGCGAAGTTGATCTGCCATAAGATAAATGATGTTGGACATGCTAAAAGGCTAACGTTGCTGTATCTTGGTTTCAATGTCATCTGAGATTTTCAACCATTTTGACACGTTCCTCAGCCATTCATCAGAAGGTGTTTTGTTGCAGGTCAAAGCCGTTCCATGTGCCAGTCGGACGCGAATTGCCGGTGTTTTAGGGGATCGTTTGAAAGTTCAGGTAGCAGCAGCACCCGAAGGTGGCAAGGCAAATAAAGCGATCTGTAAATTGCTTGCCAAGACATTTTCTTTACCCCCGCGCGAGGTTTGTGTGATCCGGGGTACAACCAATCCACATAAAACCGTACAATTGTCAGGCCTTGATTTGAACAAGGTGATTGCTGTTTTACAAATGATTCTTCAGTGAGATGCGTTACCATGCCCACCGGTCTGGTTCATGATCCTGTATACCAACGTCACGCCACCGGGCCAAGGCATCCGGAGCGCCCAGAACGTCTTGAGGCCATCGATACGATGCTTCATGAGACGGGGCTCATTGACGCGGTGGTTACTGTACCGTTTCATACAGTGGATGAGTCTTGGCTACTGAAAATGCATGATCGAAATTATCTGCATCGCATTCATGCAGCCTGCAGCTATGGCGTACCGTTTGTGGATGTTCCCGACTCGGTGGTTTGCCGTGCGTCAGAATTGGTTGCCAAACAAGCTGTCGGCGGATGTCTCGAAGCAGCCAAGCAGGTGATGACGGGGCAAATCAATAATGCGTTTTGTGCCGTGCGTCCGCCGGGACATCACGCGGAACGTGATCGCTCCATGGGCTTTTGTCTGTATAACAACATCGCCATCACCGCGGAGTATTTACTTACGGAATATGACCTGTCGCGTATTGCCATTGTCGATTTTGATGTGCATCACGGCAATGGAACCCAGCATCTCTTTGAAGACCGCAGCGATGTCTTGTTTATCAGTACACATGAAGACCCCAATCACCAGTTTCCCGGGACAGGTTTTTCTGACGAGCAAGGTGTTGGTGCAGGTAAAGGCTACACCCTTAATATCCCCATGTCCGTTGGCAGTGATGATGAAGCATTTGAGAAAGTTTTTAACAAGAAGGTCCTACCCAGACTCCGCGAGTATCAACCGCAGTTTTTACTCATCTCCGCCGGTTTTGATGCAGCGACCAATGACCTGCTCGGACACCTGTGTGTAAGTACGCAGGGCTTTGCATGGATGAGTCAGCAATTGATTCAAATAGCTGGTGAATTTTGCCAGGGACGCGTGGTTTCAATCCTTGAAGGCGGATACGAAGTCAACAGTCTTAAACAGGCCGTCGCGGTCCACATTGAAGCCTTGTTGCATGCCAGTGTTCCAAGTGTCAATGGTTGAACCTTACCGGTCGCATGGGAAAAGATTTCACCCCGTGATACAATACCCGCTATGCCTGATTCCGCCGATACACAAACAACATGGTATGACGATGGTCTGAGTTTCACCTGCACCCAGTGTGGCAATTGCTGCACGGGGCCAACAGGCTATGTCTGGTTCAATGACCAGGAAGCCAGGGAAATGGCGGATCACCTGGGAATGAAGAAGGTCGAATTTCTACAGATTTACAGCTTTGTTGAATATGGTCGTCGGACACTTAAAGAAATTCAAAACAAGCAAGGTGAATACGACTGTGTCTTCCTCAAAGAAAACAAAGAAGGGCAGCGGGGGTGTTCGATCTACTCTGTCCGACCTCAGCAATGTCGTACATGGCCGTTCTGGCCTGAAAATCTCAAAACCCCAAAGCATTGGGAACGCGCTTCTGTCAGATGCCCAGGCATGACTGCAGGAGGAGCTAAAGGTCAAGGCAAGTTCTATCCCATCGAAGACATCCGAGTGATTCGAGACAGCAATGACGGATGAGAACCACTGGCGCAAATGGTATGAACTTGGCCAAACACCACAGATTGATCAAGCCATCCGGCAAATTTACGATGACCTTGGGCAAGCCATTTCCGCCAAGGGGCCGACCTGTTGGTCCAGTGGCAAATGCTGTAATTTCAATGCCTACGGCCACCTGCTCTATGTGACCGGTTTGGAGATCGCCTGGTACTGTCGACAAATCCCCAATAGCCCAGAGTCAATTGACCTCAAAGCAGCATGCCCGTTTCAGGTCGATGGACTCTGCTCAACGCATACCATCCGCCCGTTGGGTTGCCGAGTCTATTTCTGCCAGCAGGGGACCTCAGATTGGCAACAGGAAATTTACGAAAAATTTCAGCAACAACTCGTCGATCTGCATAAGCAATTGGACATCCCCTATGCCTACATGGAATGGCGCCATGGATTGTCCGAAGCGTTCCAGAACCGACCTGCCGCGACAGATTAGAAATTTCACTCGCTCCAGGACGCTTTAGGCCTCTTCCAACTTGCCTCCCGCAAGTTACCGGCTAGACTTAGAACACCTGTTTAAATGCGTTTTGTCAACGATTATGCAATCATGAAAAGGATATCATGAAACGATCTGTCATTGGATTGGGACTCGTACTATTCTTCATGGTTGGTGTTGCACATGCTCAGCAAGCAACCTCGAGCGACATCCGCAATATGCTTTCAGAGTTGCCCGGTAAAATCGCCCGACACCGCATCAGCATCAAACGTTGCGATATGCCACCCATCATTGATGGTAAGCTCGATGACCCAGCATGGGACCACGCGGCATTACTGACAAATTTCATTCGATCAAATGATAATCTTGATGACAAAGTCCCCGGTATCACGCCTGCTGAAGCCGAGTCACTGATTTATGTCACCTATGACGATACGCATTTTTATGTCGGTGCTCGCATGATGGAACCCTACATGCGGTATCTCGTAAGCGCTTCGGAAAATCGCGATGACAGTGTCTGGACCGATGATGCACTGGAATGGTTTTTGGATACTGACCAGACCGGCCAGGAAGTCATACAGCTGATTACCAACAACGCGGGCATTATCTGGGACGGGCACGATTATGAGCGGAAGACCAACGTCTCATGGACATGTGAAGGATTCCGTGTAGCCACCTACCATGATCAGGACTGCTGGTATGTGGAATGGGCCGTCCCCTATGAAGGATTAGGGATGCCCGTTCCCCAAAAGGGGGATATCTGGCGCGTCCAGTTTGCACGACAACGCTACACCACGCCAACGGGTAAACGACGCGAAAACACAACATGGGTCGGCAGCATTGAAGCATCATTCAAAACCCCCGACTGGTTTGGCGAGTTACTCTTTAATGAAAATGTCTCAACCGTCGCAGCCGTTGTGCCTGAAGCAACCTTCGGTAAACAGATGGCTTCAATCTCCATCCACAACGGCAAGGCAACCGATCTGCCGCTGACCTTTTACACTTCATCCACCGGCCAGTCGCATCAATCCTACACCACCACCGGAAGCGTCCCCGCAGGGCAGACCAAATCTTTCGATATCCCCATGATCACCGAAGACGAAGGTGCCAACATCAATGCTTTGCAAGTCTATTCGGGGACAGAATTGTTGTCAGTGGTTCGCCGCAGTTATTTCATTGAGCCGATCACGGTACCGATGCGGGAAAAACTCAAATACGCTTTAATGCTTTCCAAAGCTCAATCACAAAGCCAGGCATTCCGAGACAACATGGTCAAACGAGCATTACAAATGCAAGAGCAGCTCAACAAACTTGATCAGATCAAATCCGAACTCATTAATGGCAATTTCTCAGAACTCGACAAAATGCAAAAATGGGAAGAAGTTGTCCAGGCTTTCAACGCAATCGATATTCCAACACCACCTGAAAAACCCAAGCTCTCCATCTGGCGATAACTTTCGTGTGTATATCTATTGAGTTTTTTCGACACTTCCCGCAGATTTAGATTGTCCCTCTTCGCGATATTTGGATATGTGATCTTATGAAAATGAATCAATTTGTAATGTTGTTTATTTTGCTTGCCGTTTGTTCGCTGGTGTTGGCGGAGCAGCAAGTTCAGAATCAAAAACCCGATGCCGTGTACACGTATAAGCACGTCGAGGATGTGGAGCTTAAGCTCAATGTCTATTTCCCGCCGGATCATAAAGTCACTGATAAGCGTCCTGCCATCGTCTTTTATTTCGGTGGCGGTTGGACTAGCGGAAATATGGATCACTTCAAACGACAAAGCCTGCGCTTGGCGCAATTGGGGATGGTCGCTATCACGCCGGATTATCGCACGAAAAAACGACATGGCACCCCACCGTTTGATTGCGTTGCCGATGCCAAGTCCGCGATGCGTTGGGTCCGCAAGAATGCTGCAAAGTTAGGTGTCGATGCTGAGAGGATCGTTGCAGGGGGTGGTTCAGCAGGTGGACATCTTGCAGCCGCATGTGCTTTGATTAAATCCTTTGACGACCCGCAGGACGATGTATCGATCAGCCCGGTTCCTGTTGCACTCGTGCTGTTTAATCCTGTGATTGACAATGGGCCAGGGGGTTATGGCCATGATCGGATCAAGGATAAGTATCCCGAATTTTCACCATTGCATAACATCACCCAAAACGCTCCACCAACTCTGATCATGCTCGGCGATAAGGATAAATTGATTCCTGTTGCCACCATGGAAGAATACAAAAAACGGATGCAGCAAGTCGGTTCAGAATGTGAAGTCATCATTTACAAAGACCAGGGCCACGGTTTTTTCAATCGTGGTGAAAGCTTTAAACAGACACTCGAAGCAGCAGAGACTTTTCTGAAAAAGCAAGGCTTCATCAAGCAGTGATTATCAGCATTGATTGATGTTCCTTACGATGCTGGCACTTGCAGTTGTTCGAGTATTTTTGATGCGCCTTCTGTTCATGCTCTTTAAATGTACTTTCCTCATAATCGGCATAATCATTATAAACATGTTCAACTACGACGATATGTGCATTGTCGTTTGATCTATATCTACCACCTTCTGAATGTGGTGTATATTGAATTTCATATCATCAAGCAAGTTCGAAATGATCTTGATTTGATGCTGAAAATGATATGTTAATATAAAAATACTTCCGGAGATTTGAAATTGAATTTTATCAAACGCCCATCCCTGTTAGTCGTGATTGTTACGCTTTTCTTAGGTTCTGTGTGTCAATTACATGCTGATTCGATTCATGTGATTGATAGTTTTACCAGTGGAGCGTCCGCGTCTCTAGGCGGTGTTACTTCCGTAGTTGACGATGGTTTACACAGTGATGTCATCGGTGGATATCGCGATGTGTCTTTGAGTGGTTACGGCAGCAGTGTTACAGTTGGCTTTAATAATGGGCTAAACGTGCAAACAGCTCCATCTTCATTTGCACCCGTAAGTATTAATTATAATGGACTAGCCAATGCCGGTTTGAATTTGAATCTCCTTGATGTCGGCACGGAAGGTTCGTTTACCTTTGAAAATTTTCAAGGCCAAGGTCCTGGGGAACTCTTTTTTGACATTCGTGGTGGTGGCGTGACTGGCGGATACTTTTGGCAATTTGTTGATAACAATGTGCTGGGTGTTTCATCCAATGACCTTGTCGTGGACTTCCAGTTTCTCTTAAGCCAAGGAGTTGATCTAACAAATGTCCAGAGTATTTCATTCTCGTTTTTACCTGCTGATGAAGGGACAAGTTTTTCTCTGTCATCCATTACCGCGACCACGCTTGCTGTTCCCGAACCCACGACAGCGTGCATGCTTGGCGTGGGCAGCTTGTTACTGCTGAGGCGTCGCCGTCGACCTTTATCTGCTTGAGTAAAGTACAGGCTTCAGACAATCATTCTTGAATTACAATCAAAAAACGCCATCCGACATGTGACTATCGGATGGCGTTTTTGTTTTATGAACTCACTTGAATATTTGAATTTTGGATATTCTGCAAATTAATTTCGAAGCTGATTTTTGAACGAGCTGTGCGAAAACCAATTAAATCACTCCACCATTGGTTCGCAGGGTTTGGCCATTGATCCATGCCCCGTCGGAACCTGCCAGAAACGCGACTGCGTTGGCAATGTCCTGGGGTTGCCCCAGACGTTCTAGCGGCGAAAGGTTGGCCAGGTGGTCGACGAATGTCTGAGGTTTACCTTCCATAAACAGTTCAGTCGCAGTCGGGCCAGGGGCAACTGAATTGACGGTGATGTTGCGACCGCGAAGTTCCTTTGCCAACACCGGGGTCATGGCTTCGATGGCTGCCTTACTCGCTGCATACAAACCATAGGTCGGCAGACTCATCGCGATGACGCTGGAGGTGATATTGATAATCCGCCCACCATCACGCAATCGACGAGCTGCCTGTCGCATGGTATTGATGCTGCCTTTGAGATTGATGGCAATCACACTGTCAATCGTCTCATCATCTAGATCAGTCACGTTTGCGTTCTTGAGTATTCCCGCATTATTGACCAGTACATCAATCCCACCAAAGGCTGCTTGGGTTTCATCAAACATATTCCCAACTGCGTCAACATCACTCACATCAGCCTGAATTGCAGTTGCCTTGCCGCCAGCTTGTTTGATTTGGGATACCACGTCTTGCGCTGCATCAAGTCGCTTTGCATAGTTCACGACCACCGCAAATCCGTCTGCTGCAAGTCGAAGCGCAATAGCTTGACCGATGCCGCGTGAAGCTCCAGTGACAATTGCTACTTTCTGATGATCCGCATGCATGTTGGTATCCTTTAAAGCCAGCGACATCATTCCGGAAGTATTTTATAAGACGAATGTGTCGCTGCGAACTCTAGCCGTGTCAGGCAAGTGGAGCGAGTTGGTTAGGCAAATATTGTAGGATCAAAAAACTCAAGTAAAAAAATCGTCACCCATACAATAACTGGCGAAAACAGGATTGAAAATGCAAGCGTTTTTGTGGCAATTCCTGTGTTTATTGAGTTACGAAGTACAATAATGATTGCAGTTACTCCTAAAAATAATCCTCCTGCAATTTGATACATGATGGCATAAATGATTGGTGCGACACCTTGTGTATCTTTAGTGCCACCGAGTGAATCGGTAAATACCCCCAAATGGTATGAAAGTAGCATCCAGAACACGCATGCTACAAAAAGCAAGATAATTTTTTTCTGTGGACTCAACTTCGCCTAACGTCTCCGTTCTGTTGTCTAGCCGCGGGCCCATGGCGAACGGTTAAAAGCCACAGACTTCTTTCACCTGCGGCAAATCCGGATCGACACGATCCGGCTCGCTAAGGCAGTGTCGTCATTGTATCTCATGTCTCTGTGAGCCGGGGCGTATCGACCCGGTGCCTTGTTGTTTTTCAGGCAAGTCATTCATGCCGCTACGAACGCTAGTCGCGTCTGGCAAGTGGAGCGGTTTGATACTCATCATG
>DLCK01000075.1 GCA_002480565.1 Phycisphaerales bacterium UBA7800
AAAAACAACTTACAAGACACAGAGTTCAAGACATTAAAAAACAGGACACAAGAAAATGACTTGTGTCCTGTTTTGTTTTCTATTGCTTATCTGTGTTTCACTGTGACTCTATAGCAAAAGCCAACACACAAAGCACGCTTATTCCGCAGTGTTGTTTAGCACACGACTCATCTGCCGGAGAGCCTGGCGGATGCGTTGTTCGTTTTCGACTAATGCCATGCGGACATAGCCTTCACCCAGGGGCCCAAATGCGGCGCCGGGGGTCATGGCAACTTCAGCTTCTTCGACCAATGCCATGCACATTTTGTTGGTGGAGCCTTCATAACGTTGAAGGTGTTCATCACTGACTTTCGCCCAGACGAACATGGTTGCCAACGGGCCGTTTTCTCCATCGACTTCCCAGCCCAGACGACGCAGGCCGCGCACCATGACATCACGACGTTCCTGATAAATCCTGGCTTGAGCTTCGACGAACTTATCACCTTCACGCATGGCAAGGATCGCTGCGATCTGAACCGCCTGGAAGATGCCATAGTCGTAGTAACCTTTGATGGTACTTAGCGCACTGATCATTTCACTGTTACCACAACAGAAACCAATGCGCCATCCTGCCATGTTGTAGGGCTTACTGAGTGTCGAAAATTCCACGCCGACTTCCTTGGCCCCCTCTGCTTGAAGGAAACTTGGAGCCTTGTAATCTTCAAAACAGGTTTCACCGTAGGCAAAGTCATGAAGCACGATCACTTCGTACTTCTTAGCCATCGCAACAACCTTGTCGAAGAATGCAAGATCGACCGTCATCGTCGTGGGGTTGTGCGGATAGTTGAGGATCATCACCTTGGGGCGTGGCGTGAGTGTGGTCAGGACATGTTCAATGCGTTCAAGGAATGCATCGTCATTACCCAAGGGGACACTGATCGTACTCGCACCGGCAAGGATCACCGCATAGGTATGAATCTGGAACGCAGGGTCTGCTACGATTGCAGTATCACCAGGACCAAGAAGCGCCAGACACATGTGGCTGAACCCTTCCTTGGAACCGATGGTCGCGATGACTTCATTATCCGGGTCCAGGTCGATGTCCCATTTACGTTTCATCTTCAGCGCAAAGTCGCGGCGCAGGTTGTAGATACCCGCTGATGCCGAATAGCGTCCGTTGCGTGGGTCGAGGACTGCTTCACGTATTTTATCGACCACGGGGTCCGGCGCTGCGTCCTTTGGGTTGCCCATGTTCAGATCGATCACGTCATAGCCTGCTTTGCGGCGTTCGTAGATCAGGTGTTTGAGCTGGCCCAGGATATAGGGCGGGAGGCGATCAATACGGGATGCAACTTGAATCTTCATTGGTGAACTCGAATTAATGATTACTATATTACGGCAGATTGTTTTTATTCGTCTGCCAGCTTTGGTTTAACGCACGGTCCAGAACCACCACATCGGCCTGGCGCATCAAGGTCGCTGCCATCTGTCGCATGAGCATCTGCTCCACTTCACGACGGACTTTAACGGCCAAGGATGCTTTAACATCGTCTAATGTTACCGATTGTCTGGCGTTTTTGCTCAGCAGCTTCAAAATGGCAAAGCCGTTATCCAACGCAACCACGTCACTGATCTGCCCAACTTCCAATCTGGCAATTGCTTTATGCAACGCGGTGGGATAGCTCGCATCCACAGGCGAGATAGGGTCCAAGATGCCGTTGGTGGCTTTACTGGCTGGATTTTGGGAAAACTGTTGGACGAGTTGACCGAAGGCTTCGCCCTTGCGAGCACGATTGAGAATTCTTACGGCGTCCGCTGTATTGTCGATCACGATAATCTGCACAACCGATGCTGGCCCATAACGCAACTCATACGCCTGGTTGATTGCTTGATCGGTCACAGTCACCTGATCCGACACCAGGTGTCGCAAAGCAGCTTGTCTGAATAGAAAATCATCAAAGCGGTTTGGCCCAAGTCCTTCACGATCTCGTAGTTGCTTGAGCAGTTGTTCGCCGACCTTTGTATCAGGATGCAATGATGAGACAAAAATCTGGCGTTCGGCTTGAATCTGATCCTCAGTGATGATGGTTTTCCCGAGTTTTTCCCGGATTTTCATGCTCATGATACGTTCACTGAGTACCTGCCCACCTGCTGCTTCAATAAGCGATGGCGTCAGATCAGCCAAGTTCACCGGGACATTGTCGACTTTGGCCAAAGTCTGGATCGATGATGCAGCAGCTTTGGGTGTAACCGATGCCGATTTTGCAGTAGACTGTATGTCTGGGGAAGGTTGCACGATTGACAGCTTGGGGCTGTTTCGAGCACAACCAACTAGCGTCAGACACATCAGCAGGCACAGTGGCATCCGTCTTTTCATGGCGTGAAGCTAAACCGTCAACCGTCTGCTGTCAACGCGCAGGAACAGAACCTCAATGAATCAAACGCAATCGACACACGCTGGCACCGTCCTTTGTCCTTACTGCGGACACCTTCAGGCATCGAGTTCTCATCGCTGTGAGCAATGCCAGGGACTCTTTGAACCGCTGTCCAGAATGGCGACACAAATTGCCATGGGGCCATGGTTCGTCCGTGATGAATCCATGCCCTACGCGCCCGGATGCAGCTTTGAGATCATCAAACGCAAAGCCCAGACTGGCAAGCTCACTGCCCAATCCATCATCCGCGGGCCAAGTACCCATCAATTCTGGATGCATGCAGATCAAGTCCCCGGCATCGCCCATCTGATCGGCATCTGTCATCAATGCAGTTGCAAGGTCAATCCCAAAGAACGGCTTTGCCCTGAATGTCATGCTCCGTTTGACTCGCTGGAACATCGCAATGAACTGGGACTCCAATACCCCAACGCCGAGTCAGCTCATCAGGCACGCATTCAACTCGAACAACTCAAAAATGCTGATCACAGCGATGCTGTGACAACCCCCTCAGTACAACCGCAACCGACACCCACGCCAAGTCCTGTGGCCGCCAAACCACAGCCTCTTCCCGTGACACCTGCTTCTGAAGCCCAGCCGACTGTCGACAGTGCAATCAGCTCACTTGGGCCGGTCGCATCATCGGTTCCGTTGCCTGATTCGACGCAATTAATTCCTGACTCTCAGCAGGTTCATCCTCAAGAATCCGATGAACCGACTCGATCAATCAAGACCGCGGATCTCAACAAGCAAGCTCAGCATCTGTCTGCCACCGTCATCGTCATGATCGTCTGCATTGTGGTGTTGCTGGCTTTGATCGTGATGCTCTATCTGGGGTCACGCAAGCCCGGCGGTGTCACTGGCAAGGAACCGATCCCACGCGAGTTGGGGACCACTGGAGCCTTGCGAGAGGAAACACTCCCCACGGTCTCCGAAGATGCTCCTGCCAAACCAGTGGACATGCCCGATCCGGTGGGGCCGATGCGTCTGCACCAGGTCATCAACGATGCCCGGACACTTGAGCAGCAAGGCCATTCCAGTGAAGCCTTGGCAAAACTCCGTGAATATGAACAATCACTGGAAGATGGTAAGCTGGAGCCTGATCTTAAAAATGAGATCCAGCGACTCGAAAAAATTATTGCCCGTAAAAATGCTGCTTCATTTTTTGGAAGCAGTGAGTAAAAGTAAGGAGAGGGACTAGCGACTAGCGACTAGCGACTTGGGAAAGACATTGATATTTCAAAGCATCTTTGAATACGAAATGCCTTTCCTCAGTCTGATCTCTGATTCTGATCCCTGATAAAAAATGTCCAACACCTCATCTGACATCACTGGCCCACGCTTGTACATGGACAATGCAGCCACGAGTTTCCCCAAGCCCAAAGCCGTCCATGAAGCGATGATGCACTTTGCCACCAAGCTCGGTGCGTCACCTGGGCGTGGCGCCTATGCCGAGGCTCGCGAAGCCGGTCGGCTGATGAATCAATGCCGTGAAAGAATTTGTAAGCTTATTGGTGCTGATACCAGCAAACCTCAGCAGATGGTTTTCACACTCAACACCACCGATGGATTAAACATCGCCATTCGCGGGATCATTGGACACGCCATTGCCAACAACACCACAGGCAGTGACAAGCCACACGTAATCACCACATGGATGGATCACAACTCCGTGTTGCGTCCGTTTAATGCATTGGCTAACAGCAAAGACATCGAGCAGACGCGCATCAAGTGTGACCCGCAAACCGGATTGGCGGACCCTGAAGATATCAAGCAGGCCATCCGCCCCAATACCGTTCTCATCGCAGTGGTCCACGGCTCAAACGTCACCGGCACGGTTCAACCCATTGCAGAGATTGGCAAGATCGCTCGTGAACAGGACATCCCATTCCTCGTTGATGCTGCCCAAACCATCGGTCACATGCCACTGGATGTGGAACAAGCCAACATCGACCTTCTGGCATTCCCAGGCCACAAAGGCTTACTCGGCCCACTGGGGACCGGCGCGCTGTACATTCGCCCCGGCATTGAAGACCGCATGATCACTTCCAAAGAAGGCGGCACCGGCAGTGTCTCGGAACAGGATACGCAACCGGCCTTCATGCCCGACCGCTTTGAACCGGGCAGTCACAATGCCATCGGCATCATCGGTCTGTCCGAAGGTGTCCAGTACATCCTCGACAAAGGCATCGAACAAATCTGGGAACATGAGCAGGGACTCATGCGCATGATGATCGAAGGACTCAGCGAATACGGTGAGATGCCCAACATGACATGGTACGGCCCGCAAGGTATCAAAAACCGATGTGGCGTCTTCTCCGTGCGAGTCGGCGGTTACGATCAACCCCAAACGCTCAGCGATGCACTGGAGTCCCGCTATGGCATCCTCACCCGATCAGGTATCCACTGTGCCCCATTGGCCCACCAGACCTTCGGCACGCATGACCTGGGGGGCATGACCCGATTCTCATTTGGCCCGTTCCTCTCCACCCAAGACGTAAAGTATGCCAGCGACGCCCTTGGACAAATCTGTCTGGAAACTCAGGCGGTGACAAAGTAAAAAGTTAATCAACGGATAAACCACAGAGTCAAACAATTTTCATTTTGGTTCTCTGCCTTTTTTCGGGCTCTGTGACTCTGAGCCTCTGTGGTTAAAAAATAACAATGCCCATACGCAAACTCCCCAAACTGCTCATCAACCAAATCGCTGCTGGCGAGGTGATCGAACGTCCTGCCTCCGTGGTCAAGGAGTTGGTGGAAAATTCGCTTGATGCCAATGCATCACAGATTGATGTCGCCATTGAAGATGGAGGACGTCAGCTTATACGCATTGCGGATAATGGAACAGGCATTCCAGAAGACGAATTGCCGTTAGCCATTGAGCAGCATGCCACCAGTAAACTCACTACCGTCGAGGAACTGTCACATATTGCGACCATGGGTTTTCGTGGGGAGGCGTTAGCATCAATCAGCAGTGTCAGTCGCCTGCGGATCACCAGTCGCGCGACGGTGGATGGGGTGGTCTTGGAAAGTGGCAACGTCTTGGAGACTGCGGGCGCGGAAGTGATGCCGATTGAACCTGCAGCCTGTGCGCCGGGTACAACTATTGAAATTCGAGACCTGTTTTTCAATACCCCTGCCCGATACAAGTTCATGCGTGCTGCTTCGACGGAGTTTGGTCATATATCTGACTTGCTTAATCGCATTGCCATCGCGCGTCCGGATGTGGGTTTCACACTGTCACATAATGGTCGCAAGACTTTGGATGTGCCTGCCACCGAAGACCATGTGCAGCGATGTGTTGATGTACTTGGCAAGCAGTTGGCTGAAGGGTTACTGGAGTTTGAATACCACGACACACCCCGCCCACCCGAGTCTGGGCAGATTCAGACCCCTGCCAGCGTATGGGGTTTGGCTGGACTACCTTCCGTTGCCAAAGCCACCACGAAGTTCCAATACATCTACGTCAATGGTCGATCTATCCGTGATCGCAATTTGAGTCATGCCATCAAGGAAGCCTACCGCGGACTCATCCCGCCGGACAAACATCCGCTGGCGGTGGTGTGTATCCAACTCGATCCGCATGGCGTGGATGTCAACGTCCATCCCACCAAAGCAGAGGTTCGCTTCCGCGAGGTGTCACGTATGCACGGGTTGGTACTTCATGCCATCCGTCAACGCATACTCCAAAGTGACCTGACACCCAACGCAAGTTTCTCCGGGCCGACCAATACGTTTAACCGCCCGGACATTACCGAACTGACTGCTCCCCAGCAATCCTTTGGCGAGTCGGTCGAACAATCGCCCCCCGGAAGTTTTAATCCAAGCTTCCCGCAGCCCGGCGAGACTTCGCAGCAAACCACTGCTCCGACGACCAATGACTTCGTGAACTACTTCAAGAAAATGCAGCCTGACCAAAAGGGCTTTGTCTACGACGAAGTCTCCAAGGCCATGCAGGATGAAGACCCCCAGGCGTTACTCAAACAACCGTCTCTTGATGCATGGGAACAGGCTCAGCGAAACAGTCCCGGCGGCGCCCCTGCTGCTCCCGTGTTGCAAGAGTTCGGCGTATTGCAGATTCATAAAAGCTATCTCATCACGCAGGACGATCAAGGTCTGGTCATCATCGACCAACATGCTTTGCATGAACGTGTGATGTTCGAAGAACTGCGTGAGCGTATTTTGAGTAAGACGCTTGAAAGCCAACGCCTGCTGACGCCAATCACGTTTGAAGCTTCCGCCCGACGCATTGATCTGCTGGATCAGATGCAGTCGTTACTCGAAAAAATCGGCATTGAAGCTTCACCGTTAGGCCCGGACACGATTGCGGTACATGCGTATCCGACACTGCTTTTTGATCGCAAGGTTGATCCCTTGCCATTTATGAATGAACTGTTGGATCAGGCTGAGGATGACAAGTTGGATGTGACCAATCCGAATGTCGATGAAGCGGTATTGCATGAAGTGTTGGACATGATGAGTTGCAAGGCTGCGGTCAAAGCAGGCGATCACATGACCCAGGAGGAGTTAGCTGCCCTACTCAAACGCCGCGACGAAATCGAGCGTTCCAGCAACTGCCCGCACGGTCGGCCAACGAGTATCCGTCTGACGCTTAAGCAGCTTGAGAAGCAGTTCATGCGGTCATAGACTTAGTTAAGGGACGTATGCATATTGATACTCACGGGGACTCATGATGAAAAAAATACTCATACCCGCAGTGTTATCCATCATGATCACTTCGATCATATCCGCCATGATGCTTTTTCTCTCCGCTGAGATTTTGGAAAAATATGGGTACGGCGTTTTCCTGGTCACTCCCTTAATGTGCGGTGCAATCTCATCGGTTCTCTACAACATTGCTGAAAAAAGAAAAATCAAAGAATCACTTTTCGTCTCCTTGCTCAGTGGCTTTATTTCGCTGCTGGGATTTTTTACATTTGGATACGAAGGCGGTATCTGCCTGCTGATGGCTGCACCAATCATGCTCCCCTGCTTTGCATTGGGCGGACTATTGGGGCACGGCATATTCCAATTGATTCGAGACACCATCAAAGGGCAAACGCCCTTCCTGCTGATGCTCGGTCTGCTTCCAATCCTCCTGGGCCTTGAAAGTAGATTGCCTGTTACAGATCACATCCGTCAAGTTCAAACCCGTATTTTCATTGAAGGTGATATCGGTGATGTATGGCAGGAGGTCATTGCCTTTAACACCATCCCTGAGCCTACAGAGTGGTTGTTTAAAATGGGGATCGCCTATCCGATTGATGCTACTATTGAAGGCCATGGCGTAGGTGCGATTCGCTACTGCAATTTCTCCACCGGCTCATTTGTCGAGCCCATCACCCAATGGAATGAAAACAAGCTGCTCGCATTTGATGTGACTGCCCAACCCTTACCCATGACGGAGATGTCACCGTATGTGAACATCCATCCGCCACATCTGGATTGGGCATTTGTATCCCATAAAGGACAGTTCAGACTCAACCAATTGGCGGATGGCAAAGTCGAACTCATCGGCACGACGTGGTTCCATACCGAGATCGGCCCGGAGTTTTACTGGGGAAATATCTGTGAAGAATTGATTCACATCATCCATCTGCGCGTATTGAATCACATCAAACAGTCGGTGGAAACAACTGACTGATTTCCATAAAACAAAAGGCTCTTCCGTTAAATCAGTGGTTTGGTTTCCATTCGATACCTCAATGATTTGCTTGCCAGGGAGCTAACGCTCCCCGGACCCCTTGACGAGTTCATAGGACCATCATTCATTGATCGCTTCAAACAAGACATACAAGGCTATAAGGCAGCGGCTCAAGGGTGGTGATACCTTGCCTTGTGCGTATTGCCTCCTGTAGTGCCACGTGCGTTGGGTGGGCCAACAGGACCTTAAGCAACGCCGGCCACTCACCTGTGATTTTACGAGACCTGCACGCCCCGGAAGCCTTCGCCCCCGGAATTTTCTCCGGTCCCTCAAGTTTTCGCTCTGCGGTTTACCATCAGTATCCGTAGACGATCTGAGCGTGCAGGTCTCCACAGGCAACCGGTGAGTGGCCAGCGTTACCCCACAATGTCGGATACCCCTGTAACGTCCATGGCGTCAGTGCAGCGAAAATGCACAATGGTGCAACTCGCCACACATGAACCGTTACCTTGTTTGTCTTTAACGAAGCGTCCTGTAAATGTCAGACGCATGGACTAGCGAAGGGGGCCGGGGAGCGATAGCTCCCTGGCATGAAAATAGACATTGATGAAATACCATCAACCACAGATTCTGCGGATGAGCCAAACACATCAAGACACTCAAGGTATCCGGCAAAAGATGTCGAACTATGCCGTAATCAGACTCACCACTTGATAGGTGACGAAGGAGGCGCTGTAGGCCAGCACGGTCATGTATCCGAGTTGGAACATGGCCCACTTCCATGAGCCGGTTTCGCGGCGAGTGACGGCCTGAGTTGGCAAGCATTGCATCGCTAGCACGTAGAACACCAGCAGGCTAAAACATGTTGCAGTGGAGAAGAGCAATTCACCATCAGGCTTTCGAGCTTCGCGGAGTCGGTCGATGAAGGCGTCGGGATTTTCCTCTGCAACGTCTTCGCCCACGCCGTAGACCACGGCTATGGTGGAGACGATCACTTCACGTGCTGCGAAGCTGGTGACGACACCGACACCGATCTGCCAATTAAAGCCAAGGGGTTTGACGATAGGTTCGATGAGTTTGCCTGCCATACCTGCGTAGGAATTTTCAAGTGCATGTTCACTTTCACGGACATTGGCTTTGTATTCCAAGGCGTCGGCTTCTTCGGTTTGGCCTGCAGTTTGGAGTTGGTCGATTTGCTGGCGCATTTGCACGACGTCTGCGGGAGGTTCCACTGTGGGGAAGGTTGCCAAGACCCAAAGGGCTATGGAGATCAGCAGGATGATCGTGCCAGCCTTTTTGACGAAGATCATCGCCCGGTCATAGGTGATGAGCAAAGCCGTCCGGAGACTGGGGATTTTGTAGCTGGGCAATTCCAGAACCAGCGGTTTGGTCTGGCCGGGGAGAATGGTTTTTTTGAAGATAAAAGCGCAGACCAGCACAGCAATGATGCCCAGTGAATAGGCACCGGTAAAGAGCAATGATGCCTTGGCGGGTTCATCTCCAAAGAGCAATGCCGTCACCATCGCATAGACAGGTAAGCGTGCCGAACAGGTCAATAAGGGCAAGGTCAAAATCGTCACCAATCGGTCACGTTTATCTTCGATACCTCGCGTTGCCATCAGGCCGGGGATGGCGCAGGCATGGGCCGAGAGCATGGGGATAAAGGCTTTACCAGGCAGTCCGACATGACGCATGAGTCGGTCCATGACAAAGACGGCACGTGAGAGATAGCCGGTATCTTCAAGTAGAGACAAGCAGAAAAACAGGATACAGATTTGAGGCAGGAAGATAATCACCCCGCCGATACCGCCGATGACACCGTCAACGATCAGGCTGTTGAGATGTCCTTCGGGAATGTAGCTGCCTACAAATTCCTGTGCCCATCCAAAGCCAGCATCGACCATGTCCATGGGTACGGATGCCAGCGAAAAGATCAGGTAAAAGACGCCAACCATGATGGCAAAGAATCCGAAGATGCCTGCTACGGGATGCGTCAAAATCCGGTCAATGCGATCTGTCTTACGACCCACTGCGACACGTGACGATTCAAGACAGGCTTCGGTGACTTTCTCCGCCCAGTCGTAACGTCCCTTGTATGGACAGGAGCAGCCGGCACAGGTGTCGTGCAGCAAATGTGGTACGGCTCGGTCGGTCTCTTTCTGGTGAATGGAAAGATGCAAGACCTGCTTGAGTTGCTCAATGCCTTCACCTGTTCGAGCAGAGACTGGCACCACCGGGCAGCCTAACTCTGAAGCAAGTTTGTCTGCATCAATCTTCAACCCGTCACGACGTGACAAGTCGATCATGTTCAACACTGCAATGGTGGGAACTTTGAGTTCGATGACCTGACTGATCAAAAAGAGATTGCGTTCGAGATTTGTCGCATCCAGGACCACGACCACGGCAGCAGGCTTGGCCATCCCCGGCGTTTGTCCGAGTATGACATCGCGGCTGATCCGTTCTTCATCGGTCGCACCTGCGATGCTGTACAAGCCAGGCAGGTCGACGATATTCACACGATGGCCGTCCATGAGATCCATGGAGCCTTCGGTTTTTTCGATGGTGATCCCCGGGAAGTTACCTGTCTTGGCACGTAAACCAGTGAGTCGGTTAAAGAGCGTGGTCTTGCCTGCATTGGGATTGCCGACCAAAGCGACAACGTTCTCTCTGCGGACAGGTTGGAGAACCTGCAAAGAGACATCGGAATGATTTTCGGGTGGCGTAGCTGTACCGGGCATACTTATTTACTCACAACATTGGGCCTGGTGACAGGCATCGACGGTTATACGCTTGGCAAGACGATGGGCAAGACCAATACGGGACCCAAGCACGCGGAGAATCATGGGATTGCCTGCTTTGAGCAATTCAATGCGACGGCCAACACAAAGACCAAGCGCTTTGAGACGGTCTGCCTGCTCCTGATCAGGTTCATTGACTTCGACAATCAATCCGACCTGACCGGTTGAAAGTTCGCAAAGCGAGAACTTTTCACCTGTTGGAACAAGCTGATTGAGTGAAATATTTACAGATGGATTGGCTTGTGACATCCCGTTGAGTCCTTAATGTGTTGGAGCAAACAAAATAATCGCATCCAATTTGTATTGCGACACAATATCATCAAATTGCCCATTCCTCAACATTCCTACAAAAGTGTACTGTTGGTGGTTTGTAGCAATTGATATTCCAATAGATGTTTGTGTCTTTTTTTGAACACTTTGAAGGCAATTGGCGCTTATCAAGCCAACATGTGCACAAAAAAGCAGCCTGCCGAATGACAGGCTGCTGTGTCATTTTGTTAATTATTACGGTTTTACGGCGTCTGCAATGCTTTTGCAAAGGCGCTGATCCGTGGATCACTATGACCAGCGGCGGCGGTGACGGCTGCAAGGTCGTCACTGTGAGTCGCCAGGTAAACCAGTCTCACCGTCACGTTATCCGACTGAGCTGCACCGTTACAGACATTGGGGAACAGGCTCTTGCCAGCCGAACCTGCTGGGGTGAACAGTGTCATCCACGCCTGCCCCAGGGCACCGAGATTAGCGAACTGGTCGTTGACTGCAGTGGCAATGCGTGTTGCCTGTGCCTGCATCTGTGGCAATTGATTGAGTGATTCAGTCAGACTGCACAGCGTGGCAATGAGCTTCATGTGACTCAATGCATCGGTGGGTGATTTGAACTGACTGATCCATGCATCAATGTTGCCGGGGGTCGGACGCATGGCAGTGCGGTCGATGAACTTGAGCAATGCAACGCCTCCCATTGGGCCGGTGGTCAGACCACCTTTGGCAGTGTTGCGTGGGTCTAAAATGGCAGTGACTGAAAAGCCGATGGCTGCAGCAGGATTCTGTGCCATCATCAGACCAAGTTGCCCACGATCCAATCGCACAGGTACCGTGATCGTTTGACGAGAGTCCAAACGAAGCGAGCGGCCAATATCGACCATCACAGGTGAGACACCTTTGATCGGTTCACCACCTCGCCATGGGGCAAGGTAGATGGCCATCGTCGTGGGCAAGGTTCCAGCGGGGCCAAGTGTCAACGGATACTCAGATGTATTTCGCAATGTGACTTCTGCGACGATCGGATCAAGATACCCAAACTGTTTGGGCTTCACGTCAATACCAAGTGAAGTCCAGGAACTGCTACGCGTACTCAATGGCATAAGAATATTCGTAGGCAAATCGCTGATTGCATCAATAAGCTTCTTGGCATCGGCACTGACCACAACACGCTGGCCAGTCGATTTCAGATCACTTGCAGCCATCATGCCCGCAGGACTTGAAGCTGACATGCGAATGGTCTTCTGCAAATAACCGACTTGTAATTCAGTGTTCTGACCTTGTGTACATTTGGCTAAACCATACACCGCCCAGGGATCGGTTTCAGCTAAAACATGCAGGGCATTGGCCGCATCGTCATAACGCCCCTTGCGATAGTGAACCCAACCCAGTGTCCGTTGGATCAGGCCGTTGTCAGGATTCGCTGAGGCATATGCCATGACTGCCTGTTCAAAGCTTGTTGAGATCGTAGGACCAAACGCAGCAGTCCACCATGCCAGTTCAAGTGCAGCTTGGACATCTCCCATATCAACGCGTTGCTGAAGTCGACTGCGAATGCTGTTAAATACGGCAACCGCTTCATCATTGCGACCATTCTGACTGAGAATCGCCAGCTTCAATATTAAGGTATCCATCGGCACGGCTTTGGGATCGGCTTGACCGGCGGAAAAGCCCATCGTGTCAATCATATCCAAAGCCTTGTCGGCCCGACCACTGGCAGCCATGCTGATCATCCAGTTGGTCAGGAATTTATCACCACCCTGGCGGACACCCAGCGTGCTGGCAATGACATATTGCTTCTGAGCAGCTTCATATGCACCCATACTCGCAAGCAGGTCAGCCATCAGGTGTCGGGGCATATCGTCAACCGGAGCAGCTTTGATCATGTGCAGAAGCATCTGGCCAATCGCGTAATCCGAACCACCACGGGAAACCGCCAACTCATACATCAGGCGGGCAGCATCACGGTTGGATGGATCAAGCGTCGCTGCTTCCTTAAGCCAGAAGCCAAAGCGTGTACTGTCACCAATCTGCTGGTACAGCGAGGCAAGGTATCCAGCGACGCGACTGCGTAGTGCGCTGGACATCGCATCCTTGCTGGCAGCATTAAGGAACTGTTCCAAGGCATCGGCTTTGGCCTCTGATGTGGTTTTGCCACGAAGACCTGCAAGGATCAACTGCAAACCAGCCGCATCATCCGAAGGCTTAAGCTGACAGTAACGCCTTAACGCATCGGCGGCGGCATCAGTGTCACCAGCCATCTGCGCAAGCGTTTTACGCAGCAGCCAAGCATCAGCATCACTGGGATCCGATTGGATCGCCAGGTCCACCATCATCCCAGCTCGGATGAGTTGGCTTGTCCCAGGCTGTGCCTTTTCAAGCAAAATGTTGTTGGCAATACGAAGCAATTGATCAGCCATCAAGCTCTGAGGCGTGCTGGCCAATACCGTTGCTTCTGCTGCCCAAGTCCGAGAAAGCGGACCGACAGCCAACAAGGTTAATAGTGATAAAAGTAAAAAGTAACGACCCCACGTGTGCACATTCCGTTGCAAAACACGTCCTCCTAATTTGCGTCCATGCTCAAGAAGTCAACACTATGCCAACAGGTGGCTGGCAAGAAAGACCCCATAACCGAGTGCGAGCCATTGAATGGTGCCAATAAACACCTTCAATAAGCCTGTAATGCCTATCGGCTTTTTAGGGCCAATCGCATCAACGACAACCACAAGGAAGACAAACAGGCCCGAAGCAATGCCCCAAATGCCCGCACAACGCAGTAGTTGCCCGACTCGTACCGGATCCTCAACCACAGTAGGGATAGGCTGGAGCAAAAGCACCACGCCTATCAGGCATAAAATCGCAGTCCAGACCGTTCCAAGGCTGATGCGCAATTGGTGCATCGTTCAGCCCTTTCGCTAGCTCTGGCTCAATCACCCGTCCAGACATGAATGCCCTTGTGTAGACATCCTTGCCGATTCCATTAAGTTGCCTGCAATCAATCACTTCCAGTGAACAAGTATCATCAGGAAGTCTGGCAACCTTCAGGAGCCCTGGTCAAGCCTCGTGCCAAATCACTCATAAAAGCCTGAGTCGACTGGACCACTGCGTCCGACCCAAGTCCACGAGCCTCGGTGATACGCCGAACAATCGCCGATCCCACGATCGCCGCGTCAGCGACAGATACCACTTGTCTAACATGATTATCGGTCGATACCCCGAACCCAACTGTAATAGGAAGCTCAGAAATTTCTCGCATCCTGGCAACGCGTGGTGCCAAATCGGGCGGTAAATCACTTTGCTCGCCAGTAATCCCCGCTCTGGCAAGCAGATAGATAAAACCACTACTGGCCTTGGCAATTTCAATCGCGCGAGCCTCCGGAGTCGTCGGCGCAATGAGAAAACTCAAAATACCGCCATGCTTGGCAATCAACTCTCGAACTTTCGTCGATTCTTCATACGCCAGATCAGGAATAATGAACCCGTCAATCCCTGAATCAATGGCATCCTTAATGAAGCCTTCATCGCCAATCTTATGCACAATCGAATAACTGACCATTGCCACCAACCCGATATCCAGCTTGCTGCGATGCTCTGCAACCATCTCCAAAATGGCTTTGGATTTGATGCCATGTTCCAAGGCCCAGGTCATCGATGCCTGAATCGTCGGGCCATCAGCAACCGGATCGGAAAAAGGAAAACCCAACTCGCAAATGCTCGCGCCAGCGTCTTGAGCAGCATGAATCAAACGAGCAGATGTCTGGATATCAGGATCGCCCATCGTCAGGTAAGGCATCAACGCCTTGGTGCCCTGCTGAGCATGATTTGCAAAAATTTGGTCAATGCGGTTCATCCTTACAAGATACCGCCATATCAAGAGATGAACAAGCCTCAACTCCCACGATTTCGATTCAATTCAATGACTTTTTAATTGCCATCCAAACACAACCGGCCTAGAATCAATCAAGCTGTGCAAACGTTTAACTTAATCGGGATACCAAAAATGCGTCATCTACTCTCCAAAATTCGACTTTTCGTCCTGTTTGTCACTTTTTTACCCTTTTGTGAACCCATACAGGCACAAACAGACAGCAGCAAGCCTGGCCAAACCACCATCGCCACCTGGCAGGACAATCACACCGCAGCCTTCATGCTCCTCTTCGATGACTCCTGGCCAAGTCACTTTCAAGTCGCCATCCCAGCCCTGATCGAACGACAAATGTTCGGGACCTTCTACCTCAATCCCGGTAAAGGCGAGTTCACCAATTACAAAAACAAATGGGCCACCGAAATCTGGAAGACAGGCATGGTCTACGGCAACCACACCATGACCCATAAAGGTGTCAAAGACTTCGAAGATGCAAAACGTGAAATCGGTGACTGCACCCAAACCATCCTCGACATGGTGCCTGGCAAAAATCCGCGACTCATCTCCTGGGCCATGCCCGGTGTCGGCAAAGGAAAGTGGAACATCACCAAAGACCAACTCAACGCCCTGCTCAAAGAATTCAATCTCATCAATCGCCCAACCTTCAGAGACCACGGTGCCGTCTACCATCTCAAAAAAATCGAACACTACACCAAGCTCGTCGACATCGCGATTCAAAAATCTGAACTAGGCTACGTCATCATCCACGGCCTGGAACGTCGAGCCCCCATGAACACCAAGTGGCAGGACTTCTGGCCAATGAATCAAGACCTCTATTACCAACTCCTCGACTACATGGCTTCCAAACGCGACGCCGGCCAGCTTTGGATCACCGACCATATCTCTGCCCATCAATATCAAACCCAACTCCAAACCGCCAAGGTCCAACTCCTCAGCAACGACTCCCAACAGATCAAACTCAAACTCACCTGCGATGCCGACCCGCAGTTCTACGATCATCCCATGACGCTCAACACCATCGTGCCTGCCTCATGGAAAACTGCCACCGTCAAACAAGGCGATCGCGAAACAAAGATTGATATTCAAAATAGCAAAGCAATATATCACGCCCTACCAGACAGCTCGACCATCACGCTTCATGAAATTGATTAAAGGCTATCCAATTAAACGCCCTGATTTTCCCTGACAACATGCGATACTCATCCAATTTTCCGGCGCAACAATTACTGTCTATATATACAACTCCAATATCCAATTTTAATTCTTGACACTTTTATCCTTACAGTGAATAATAATGACTGATGCGGGGGTCCGTTCTCTCGCGCTAGCGCAACATAACCACAAGTTAGCGAGTAGCACTCACAATGGGATTTCGAGATTGGATTGAAAAAGACCATTCCCAATCAATTCCCTTTGTAATTTTGTCTTTTCTTCTAGGGATTTGCATAGAGACTGTCATCTGTTTTGTATTAGCTGTTATCCCATTGTCACTAATTTATATGGCCTGCACAGGTTTGGGCGTACCAGAATCCATTTGGAATATCATTCATTATCCATGCCTGTTTTTTTGCATGGCAAGCATTTTGTTTTTGTGGGTTCGAAAGAATTTTGATGAAAGTTACATTTTATGTCTACTCCGTGGTAAGTTTCGCTAACCTCTATATGGCCCCTGAT
>DLCK01000079.1:0-98221 GCA_002480565.1 Phycisphaerales bacterium UBA7800
TCAGCCGGTAGTGGTTCAGTTTCACAGCCAGATAAAAGCATGCATAACAGTGAGAATACAATTGTTAATTGGAATTTGTTCATGATGGATTTAAAAAGATTTCACTGTAAATACACAGCAGAATCTTCATCTTTGCAGCGTGCTGGGGATGGGGATGTAAATTGGAAAACGTTCTATTTATTGCTGATTGTTTGTGTAGAGCATGAGATCAAACCGTCCCGGCCTTTTAGTACAACTCTTGGACTGTCACTGTTTCTTGTTTGAGCGTACGATCTTTCAAACAAGCTAATACGATGAGTCCGATGAGGGATAGAAATGCCATAAGGCTCCAGGCGGGGTGGCGGCTTTTGGCTTTTGCGTAATAGATCATGCCGATGAGCAGGAGGATCAAGCCACCGATCTTTGACAGTGAGCAGATGGCTTGAAGGACGGGTTCTTGAGTGACTTCAATACCAATGCGGCCGGCGACTTGAAGCAGAATGCCAGGGACACCGAATGCGAGACTTTTGGTGTTGTAGGCTGCGATCATGGTACGACTCCCTTGTGTGACAGGTTTGCCAAAATTGGTGATCAAATGCGGGAGTACATCCCCCGAATTCCGAAGTATGTCTTGTATTTGTTTCTGGTTTGTCGTTAAGTGGCTTGCTGCAAATGTCATTCGCAATATGGAGCAAGGCCTTGATTTTGGCCTGTTTGATCCGAGTGGGTTTGGTTGAATGGTTGTTTGTAAGTGTTTTTAAAATATAAAGAAACACGCGTGGTTGAAAAAAAGTTTCCCGATCACTTGATTTGAGTGACCCAATATGTCTAAAATGGGTCATGGGTTCTTCAGCCACTAAATCTCAAACATCCATGTCTCGGCCACAGGTGATCGAGGCGCTTCGTTATGAAATCTCACGACCACCCGCAATGGCGGGGCAGCGGTTGATTAATGAACGCCAACTCGCACAACTCATGGGTGCAAACCGCATGACCATTCGCCGGAGTCTTGATGACCTGGAAAAGCAGGGGTTGGTGATTCGCCGGCAAGGTAGCGGCACGTACATTCGCAAGATTCCGGGCCTATCACCTTGCCCCAAGAATTACATGCCCATAGACGGCCCGATTTGCGTGGTCGATGAGTCGGATGATCAACCTACACGTTTACAACCCGATCCAGTCAAGCAGCAATTGACCATTGGGTTGTGGGGGGACATGCATTGCACTTCTGCGCCGGCTAACAAGTTGATTCTTTCAGGTATCAAACAGCGCCTTGTGGATTTGAATCATTGTCTGCAGACGTTTGATCTGGAGTATGCACAAGACGGCACGACACCTGTGGAACATATTGTCGATGAGCTGAGTCAAAAGCCCTGTGATGGGTACATCGTGACCAGTCATATGGTGAGTCGATTTCTGGATGCTTATCAGCAGGTGTTTCACAGGGACTCACCACCTTTGGTTCAGGTTTGGCCAGGTTCGGTATTGCCAACCTATGAACCATTGATTCAGTCTGATACGCAACAAGCCATTGAACGCGGCACGTTGACACTCGCAGAGCAGGGACACAAGCGGATCATGCTTGTGGAGTTCGACAAGGTTCGCAATATACCGTCACGTTCATGGTTGGGATATGAGTTGGCGATGCAGGCCGTCGGCTTACCTGTCATCCCATCATTGAAATTGCAGTGCATCGATGCTTTGCGAGACGAATGGAAAGATTCAATTGCGATGTTGTTGGACATGAATCCGTTGCCCGATGCGTTATGTATGGCTTCGGAAGAACCCCTGCAATTGCTCTACGACATGATGAAGCAACGTGGGATTAAGGTCGGGCGTGACATGGCGATCCTCACCATTGCCAATGTCGGGGTAGATCTACCCGCAGGTGAGAATTGGAGCACGATGGTGTTCGACCCACGATTGGTAGGGGGCATGGCGGTGACCAGTCTGGTGGATGTCATCGTGACTGCAGGACAGCGACTTTGTTCATTTTCTCATCAGGCACATTGGCAACCGGGGAAAACCCATCTGCGTTGCGCGGACTGATTGTTAAACGTTTAGCTTTAAGGATGAATATCATGACACACGTTCAAGCCGTTGCAGTGTGCAAGCAAAGTCAATGGCGAAGCAAAGCGTTTACGCTCATCGAACTGTTGGTCGTGATCAGCATTATCTCGATTCTCATTTCCATTCTCCTCCCAGCTTTATCCAGTGCCCGCAAGTCCGGCCAGGCGATTTCCTGTGCCAGCAATATGCGACAACTCGGGCTGGCGGGGTTTACCTATGCCGATGATTACAACGGCTATTACCCGCGTGTGTCAGGTTCAATCGGGGCTGCCTATGGCCCGCATCCAACGATCAAATTTTTTGACTGGTGGGTAGCTCATTTTATGGTTTACACCGGACATACTGATTTTGGTAATGCGACCGCTTCATGGAAAAAAACCACGGATATATGGGACTGCCCGACGAATCCTGACCTGCATGCTGCGATCGGCGCGTCAGGCAATTATGTGATCAGTCGGGAGTTGGCTTACCACTTCAAATTACAGTCCGGTGAATCGTTGGGACGTCCCTCACTTTGGCATCACCAGTCGGACATTCTCTATCTGGCAGATGCTTCGAATGTCGCTGGGACACAGGTGGGGCAGAACTACACCGAGGCAGGCTTCAACAGACGATACAACGTTGGCGAGTGGCATTTGGAAAGTGCCAATATGCTGTTTCTTGATGGTCACGTCAACCGCGAAAAACTCGACACCACTCCGGGCAATCTTTATCAAGTCCCCAAGGAATACTATCCTCAAGGTTTGGACTGGGCAGGTAAATGGTAAGCACTCTGTTTTGCATGTTTGAATTTCACTGACAGGAATAACAAAATGAATTTTTCACGACAGGCAGTTATTGCCATGTTGTCACTCATCGTCTGCTTATGTGTGTTGCCGTTGCAGGCACAGTCATTGTGTGATTCGCTGAATGTCGCCACGATCCCACCCAACTCGCGGATGGACAAAGCCGGCTGGCCGATCCTTGCCGGACTCAATGGTGGCTGGGGGCGCTTCCCGGATTACTACAGCTATAAACGTGTTGAGATTGATGGCGTTGCCTGTCTGGTTGACAGCTATCCGCATGCGCAGAATCACGGCTCAAGCAATGCCATTATGCTCGACTGGGACGGTGATCCTGCCAATGGTAATACCGCATTAACACCCTTGCCAGGTATGACAATTACGTTTGGCGTCAGTGTCTACATGCAACCCTGGGCCAACAATACTGTCAAAACCCATTGGGTTCGCGATGGCGCAGGCCAAGTGAATTGGATGATGGGACTCGGCAAGGTCGATGCGGATCACAAGCCCATCAAAGACATTCGCAAAGAGAAACCAGACTACAGTTGGCAGGACGGACGCGGCCCACGCATCGGCTATTACACCGGTGCGGTCAAGGGATACACACCCACCAAACTGCCAGTGATTCAAGCCTTTTCCCCAGCGTCTGAAAAACCACAAGTACAACTTGAACTGGACAAAGCAAAGCAATGGGTCGATATGCAACTGGTCATCAAGTTCGCTGATGATTTAAAGTCCGCGACATGCAAAGCTCAGACCAAACCCAGTGACAGTGATCAATGGGGGATGGTGGGGCAGACATGGACGATTGATCTTGACAGCACTGCCAAGTCTGCCAGCAATCCAGCAACTTGGAACGCATTGATATTGGACTTGCCAATAGCGATATGGTCAACCAAAGGCTACGGCAAGCCGGAGGTGTCGATGTTGGATCGCTATCGCAATTTTACGGTTTCACTTCAAGCTTCCGGTGATACCAGTCAACCGGTTCGATGTGATTTAATGCGATTTGAACGTGAAGCAATAGCCGTCCGCATGCCTTTACCTGATCGTGTTTTTGCGGGTGAGGATCTAACCATCCCATTGGAAATGATCAATGCTGGTGATAAAGCATTGGATGGCACTTTGCTGCTACAGGTTGGTCAAACGGTTCGGACTTTGGTTGCGGATTTGACTGTGGATGTCGATAAGCAATGGCAGTATCAGACAACCATCACGCCATCGGTTAATGATCAAACACTACCGATTGATTTGATACTCAAGGGTTCCAATGGCCAGCTAAAAACACTGGTGCATTCCAAGTTGCAGGTGATCCCCAGCAGGTATCCGACTGAGTCGCAGAACGTGATGCGCAATGCGAGTTTTGAATTGCCGGTGATGTTTGCAGGCAGTGCCATGCGTCAAGGTTATGAGCGGTTTTACACCTTTGCGGAAAATCAAAATAAACGCCTTTGGTCAGTACTTCCTATAGAGGGTTGGTGGGCTGAAGGTGAATCTGCTGAAGGTGTCACAGTTGATACCCAGCATGTTTATTCGGGCAATCAAAGCTTACAAATTTCGGCGATCGATAAACCGGTGTCGGTCATCTCCGCGCCGGGCAGTTGGCTTCCCGCTGGGCCGGTCACCATTAGTGCATGGGTTCGCACCCAAGGCGTCAAGGGACAATTGACCGTTGACCTGCTCAAGTCCGATGACCTGATTCTTTCCCGTAGAGCGGATGAACGCAAAACCATCGACCTGTCTGGCGACAGTGATTGGCAACGTGTTTCATTAACTGTGACCACGAAGGAAATCATGCAGGCTTTGTTGCGATTCACCGTCGAAAAGGGCAGTGTCTGGGTTGATGATGTGCAGGTTCAACCGGGGACAAATGCAACAGCTTTTGAGCTTCGTCCTGCCGAATGGGTACGCATGCATCAAGCTTCCTTTGCAAGTGATGTCCTGCCCATGTGGGTGACTGGTGATGAGCAGACACGCACGGTTGAGCTTTACAGTGACAGTCGTACACCTTTAGCAGGCATTGTCACTGTCTGGTCAGGCACGTGGGACAAACCTGCAATGCAATTGCTTGGGAAGATCAATGCTTCAGATCTCAATTCCGATGACGCTGTTAAACTGACTTTCCCAACTGCAAAACTCGCACCCAATGCCTATGTACTCACTGCGGACTATCATGCCAATGAGCAGACCATTTTTGCAGGTGTCGATCAATTCAATGCGGATACCAAACTGGGCGGACGTATTTCCAATAGCATGATGCGTTCGCGAATGGCAATGTGCTTTGCAATGATCCCCAAGTATGAACCTGCGAAAATATTTGGTGTTGGCAACGGTATGCTTGATACCTGTGGCGGTCACTTTGGTGGCTACAACATCAAAGACTATCACTGGGCAGGGCAATTGGATTATGTCTGTAATCGCGGGCGCTACAATTCGCAGAAAGGCTATCTCATTGCCGCGGGGGGCTTGCCGACACATCGCATGGAGACGGCAAAGCTGTATCTGGATGCGTCGAATAATCCTGATCTACAAAATCCAGCAGTCAATCGTGTTTTGGATTTATCTAATCCCAAAGCGTATGAGCAATTCCTCAAACAGGCTCATGACATCGGCATTCAAAATGCAAACAACCCGCAGATCGCTTCGTATCAGATGGCCAATGAAAGGCCGTTTTATGCACGGGATGGTCTGTGTCCAACCGATGCAGCAGACACGGACTTTCGCGCGTATTGCAAACGCGTTCATGGTGATCTTGCCACGCTCAACAAGCGATGGGGAACGTCTTACGCCACATGGGATCAAATCGAACAACCGCTTTCAGCCAGTCAGTTGGAAACGGTCAAAAATCAGGAGCAACTCAAAGGCGCTGCCGCTACCGCATGGACCGCGGTTTATGGCAAGATGAGTCAACAGGTCAACGCGTTGATGCAGAAAATCCCCGGCCGCGGATTGGATTGGTATCACTGGCGGACGGCTCTATCTTTGAAGATGTATCAGGATTTTAGGGAACAGGCGAAAAAGGTGGACCGCAAAACGCTGTACAGCACGAATCTGTGTTGGCCGAATTTCTGGCCGCAGATGGCCATGCCGTTCTTCCGATCAATGGATGTGACCATGCTTGATCTGGAGTATTCAGCAGGGCAAAAACGCGGACTTGGAACGCCTGCTGAGATGATGGAAATCATGGAGATGTTCGAATCCAACGCGCCGGACAAACCCATATGGGGGATCGAAGTCTACACCCAACCCCAATGGCCAGCCGAATCAACGGCATTGCAAAACTGGGGACTGCTCGCGCACGGGATGACCAACAATCTGGTTTTCGGTTGGCGTCCATACTCCGATCATGGTCGCGTTGTGGGCACCAAAGCATGGGAAAAAGAGGATGCCCGTCCGATGTGGTTCCTCATTGATAACGATGGTACAAAACTCCCAAGCTTTGATGCGGTTGAAAAAACCAAACGGGAAATCCACACATTTCACAAGCAATACGATGCGCTGTCACTTAGACGTCTGCCTGCGAAGATGGCGATTTATCTCTCGGACGATATGTCGGAATATTTAAGCTACAGCACTGCCAACAAGCCCTACAACACCATGCACATGCATGCTCGCAACACACTTGTGTATCTGATGCGTATGGAAGGTTTACGGGCTGATATTTTGGATAGTGAATTGTTGATTCAAAAACTGGGACAGTACGACACACTGATCCTCCCACCGACACTTCTGCTAAGTGATGCCGACGCCAAACGCATTGCCGACTTTGCCAATGAGGGGGGTAAGCTCATTCTGGCAGGGATGTCCGGGCAACTCGACCCGTGGTTAAACAAACACCCAACACTCGGCGGTGATGCATGGCAAACGCTGGGGTGGCTGGCGCCGGACTATCGCTACAATCCCATTGACAAAAGTACGGGACTCATTGGCCAGAACATCGGAGAGCTTTTAGGCGGTCAGAAAATCATCGACTCGCAAGGCAAACATCTCGGTTGGCAAAAGCGTTGGGGTAAAGGCATGGTTTACGTGATGGGCGTGTATCCCTGCGTGTACAGCAAGAATCCGCACATGCCAACTCAAACACAAACCTGGATGCAGGACCTGATTCGGATTGCGAATCTCCCACGCACCGCACGGTGGGAAAGGCAGTCTTCAGTCGTAGCCTCAGCCGATCATGGACATGGCACAGGTGAACCCGTTGTGGAAGTGGTACTCCGTCAGAATCCCGCAAACACTGACCGGCTCTTTGCATTTGTACTCAATCAAGGCGGACCCGGTCATGGCATGGTCCAATGCGATAGGCCGACTTATACCCGCAATGTAAGCGTCCGTGATGCGATCACCGGCCAGACGTTACCCTCGCAAGTAGACGATGGGCAACTGCGTGTGATGCTGCCGATGGATGCATGGGGATATCGTGTTCTGGTGATTGATCGGTAAACGTTTTGATTACTCAGGCTTTTTTTCGGTCTGCTTTTCGGCCTGCTTTTTGGCTGCGTCAGCTTGTTGCTTGAGACTCAGATATTTTCTGAGCACCTGCTGACTGTTACCACCGCGTTGATGCGTTGGTACAGGCATACGGACGATCAGGTTCACCTGGTCAGGATTGGTCATCGCAATAGACACACGCGGATCAACAGAAGGCAGGTCCACGAGATTTTCCTGTTCGCGTGCCCAATGTTTCCGGGCATCTTCCAGAAATGGTTCGCAGATTTCATTTGTTGCTTCCAATAGCCAACGCTCTGCCTGCTGGTAGTCGTCTTCAAGTTTGACCGGAACCGTGAAGGTGACGATTGCATAATCGCGGGTGATATTGTGATTGGTGACTGGCTGTGTCAGAAACATGCTGTTGGGGACGGTGATGGTGCGCCCTGTATATTGATGGAGTCCCGGGCCGGGGCCGACTTCCATGATCTGCGTGCCCAGGAGGGTTTGGTCCACTACATCGCCACTGATGTTATTGACTTCAATGCGGTCACCGATCATAAAAGACCGCGTAGAGATTTTCAGGAAACTGCCTGTCACACAGAGAATCAGTTCCTTGGTTGCCAGGACGATGGCGACGACAAATGCCACCAGTGAGATCGCCATGGTTCGGACTTCAGTGGCCCATATCATCATCATGCACAAGAACACGACAAGAAAAACGAGATTCCGAATTTGCACCATCCATCGGAGTCTTAACTCTGGTGACTTGATATCGACGTTTGAAATCGCCCGAATCATGATCCATCGGATCAACATTGCAATAGGAATCACCAACACTGAAGCAATGAGTTTGCTTGCAGTTGTGCCGTTTTGAAAGTCTGCAAAAAAGTTGTTTAGATACTCGGGCAAGGTGTTCGATCCTGTTCGTAAATAGGGTATTGTTTCGTAGCGGATATTGTATCAGGTTCCGGATGTGACAAATTGCCAGGAGTTGTTATAATGGTTCACTTCGACGGGGCGTTAGCTCAATTGGGAGAGCACTGCCTTTGCAAGGCAGGGGTTATCGGTTCGAGCCCGTTACGCTCCATTTCAACTAAACCTCGCTGATCCATAAGGATTGGCGAGGTTTTTTTGTTTTATTACCTAAATCTGGACGTCTGAAAATCACTTAACCCACCAGTGGCCAAATCTGCGGGGCGAGGATCACCACCACGACCATGATCAGCAGATTCAGGGGCAAGCCGACCTTGAAAAAGTCGCTGGTCTTGTAGCCGCCACTACCCATTACCATCAGGTTCACCGGATAGCTGGCGGTGGCATAAGTGGCAGATGCGCCGAGCATAATAGCCATCGCGATCGGCATGAAGTTCAGCGATTCACTAAACGCCATCGCCTTGGCAATCGGGAAGATCAGAACTGCCGAGCCGATGTTGCCTATGAGCATGTTGAAGATCACAGTGGTCAGGTAAATGCTGGCAAGGATCGCATACGGACCCATTGGTTTTGAGAAATGAACCATCTGCTCAGCGAGTACTTCCGAGGCGCCGCTTTGCTCCAAGGCTCTACCCACACCGATGGCAGCTCCCAATGCAAGTAACGCTCGCAGGTCGACACTCTGCCTGGCTTCGGACATGGAAAAGCAGCCGGTAACGGTCATGATCCCACACGTGAGAAGGGCACCATGTAGCAGAGTCATCGGCGTGAATGTCACCAACGCAATCATCGCCAACATGCTGAGTATCGCGATCCATGCTTTGTCATGGCGGATGGGTTTGGAACCTTCAACTGTTGAGGTCAAAAAAAAGTCCCGTTTGTTGCGTTGCTGTTCGACAAAGCTCGGATGCGTTTCAATGAGCAAGGTGTCGCCCGGTTCGATGACGATGTCGCCGATTTTTTGCATCACCCGTTCACTGCCCCGATGCACTGCAATGACCGCTGCGTTGTAGCGGGATCGGAAACGACCTTCCCGAATCGACATGCCGATCATTGGACATTCCAGACTCACGACCGCTTCGACCAGACAGCGGTGCGGTTGATTGTCATCGAGCTTAAACACTTCACGGGCAGCAGGCGTCAAGCCTCGGATTTTCTGCAAATCCACGACGGATTCGACTAAGCCCACGAAGAACAGCCGATCATTGCCACGCAGAATCTGCTCCGGTCCAACCGCGACGAGTCGCTGGCCATCACGTTCAACGTCCGCCAGGTACACACCCGGCAGACTCCGCAGGCCAGCCTGTTCGATGGTCTTGCCATCCACTGCTGAGCCGGGTTGAATCATCATTTCCACAACATATTCACGGGCATCATCACCTTGCTGAATGGATCGTGTTCGACCTTTGGGTAGTAACCATTTGGATGCAACGAGCAGATACACCACGCCCACCAACAAGACCGGCAAGCCAATCGCCGAGATGGTGAACATGCCGATGTTCAGGTCCGTAAACTCACCGTTTGCTTGTGCGTCAGTGATCAAGCCTTTGACGACGATGTTGCCACTGGTCCCGATGAGCGTGCAGGTTCCGCCAAGGATTGACGCGTAGCCTAGTGGGATAAAAAGCTTGCCTGATGGGAAGCCGGTCTTCTTGCACCAGTCACTGACCACTGGCATGAACATGGCGACAATCGGCGTGTTATTCAAAAAAGCCGACAGTCCTGCCACGGGTAGCATCAAGCGAATCTGTGCTTCACGAAGTTTAGAGGGTCTACCCAGTAATGGTCTTGCGATTAAATCCATCGCGCCGGTCTGACTCATCCCCAGTGCCACGACAAAGAGAACGGCAATGGTGATCAAACCCTCATTGGAAAAACCGGAGATTGCCTGCTTGGGGGTCGGCAGAAGTGGGGCGGTCGGATCACTGAATAACCCGCCGGTCATCAGCAGCGTCAAACCTGCAAGCATCACGGTATCCGGCCCGGCCCAGTTGCGAACCAACGCCACCATGATCAATGCGATCACCCCAACGGTGTACCAAGCTTCCCATGTCATACAGTTCACTCCAATAAAACAGCCCGGTATCATATCCGCTAGCAAATCGGCATGTTGGAACTTTTGTTCCCAACAATGATTTTATGTGTGCTTCGTCATGTTTAAAATAACTCACAATCAGTCTCAGCCATAGCGACATTCGCCAGACTAACGTCCGATCCTGTATCATGATCGGCATGAGTGACGCTAAAAAACCAATCAACGTCGCGGTCATTGGCACCGGTCGCATGGGCACCCATCACACACGCACAGCTGCAAACGCGCCTTTTGCCAACCTTTTGGCGGTGGTCGATGTGGATCAAACACGCGCCAAGGCTCTGGCGGATCAATACGGTTGTGAAGCCTGTAAGGATGTCCAAGAGTTGCTGGCCCGTTTCCCGCAGGTTCAGGCGGTGACGGTATCCGTGCCAACGATTTACCATGTACCTGTCGCCGAACCTTTGCTCAAAAAAGGTGTTGCCTGCCTGGTAGAAAAGCCCTTGGCAGCAAACCCGAACGATGCCAAAGCCTTAGCCGATCTGGCCAAAGCCAACAATACAGTCTTGCAGGTCGGTCACACCGAACGCTTTAATCCCGGCTTGCGTGCGGTCAGTGCCTTGAACCTCAAACCGCGGTTCATGGATGTCCAACGTGTGAGTCCCATGACGTTCCGTTCATTGGATATTGGCGTGGTTATGGACATGATGATCCACGATCTGGATATCGTCCTGCATCTTGCCAACTCCAAACTTAAACACGTTCACGCGGTTGGCACATCAATCATCAGTGAACACGAAGACATCTGTAATGCTCGCCTTACTTTTGAGTCAGGTTGCGTTGCCAACATCACCGCCAGCCGGATGGCATTGACTACCGAACGTCGGATGCGGCTATTCTCTGATGACGCATTTGTGAATCTGGATTATGCAACCCGCAGTGGCATTCTCGTTCGCAAGTCCGCCCATGCTGACAAGCTTGATGAGATTCGCAATCTTGTCCTGTCAGGCAAGGATTTATCGAGCATGAAATACACGGACATGGTGAATGTCGAGCCGTTGGCGTTTGACTTGCCCCAAGGCCATGAAGACCAACTCACCGCTCAGTTGGACTGCTTCCTGGATTCGGTCCGTGAAGGCAAGCCCGTGGTGGTCGATGGTGCTGCTGGTTTTGCAGCAGTCGAAGCTGCCAAACTCATCGTCCAATCCATCGCCGAACACCAGTGGCAGGAAGATCCAACCTCGGTGGCAAATTGAACTTTGGATTTCGAATTATCAGGCCATGATGGCATTTACCACAGAGTCACAGATACACAGAGAGATACATAAGAAAACTCTGTCTTGATCTCTGAGCCTCTGTGACTCTGTGGTGAATGCCATTGAGATTGATAGAAAACTCGACGGTTCAAAAATTGCTCGGAAACCTCATGCTCGACCCGTTTTTGATTATCTCGCTGATTATTGTCCCACTGCTGCTTTGCGCCAGTGCGTTTTTCAGTGGCTGTGAAACCGCGCTGTTTAGTCTCTCCGAATCACAGCGAGTGGACTTGCAGAAAAACAAAAACAAATCCATCATCAACAATGCGATCTGTGTGTTACTCGTTGAGACACGAGCGTTACTCATCACGTTATTACTTGGCAATATGGTGGTCAACGTGTCGTACTTCATCATCTGTGAAGTGGCAATCTCGATCATCATGAAGAAGACCCAGGCGCATGGCGCAGTGGCTGCAATCGTGCATGTGCTGCCTTTACTGGGATTGATTTTGGCAGGTGAAGTCATCCCTAAAATGGTTGCTGCACGATTGGGGGTCACCTGGGCGAGGTTCTTTGCGATACCACTGCTGTTTGTGCATCGAGCGTTGACAGTGGTGCGGGTATTGGTGAGTAACCTTGTCGTCACGCCGTTGGCCCGACTCATCGCGCCGCGGAAAAAACCCACATCACTATCCCCTGAAGAACTCGAATCGCTCCTGGAACTCAGCAAGTCCCACGGCCATATCAATGCAGATGAAGAGTCGATCCTGCAAGCAATTTTGGAACTGGGGCAACTCAAGGTTTATGACGTAATGTCGCCACGGGTCGATGTGGCTATGTTTAATATTGAAGATGATCCGGCAGATTTGATTGATCGCATGCGTCGGGAAAAACGACATTTTGCGCTGGTCTACGATCAGGACACCGATCATCTCTTGGGAATCGTACTTGCCCGTCAGCTTATGATCGACCCGCCGGAGAATGCAGACAAACTCCGACGGTATATCCGTCAGGTCAGCTATGTCCCTGAGATGCAAAGACTCGACCAACTCCTGACACAGTTCCGACAGTCCGGTGCTTCCATTGCCGTTGCGGTTGACGAGTACGGCGGGACGGCAGGGGTGATTCGCATTGAAGACATTGTCGAAAAAATGGTCGGCCCGATTGTCGATCTCGATGACATCGAAGAAGGCCCCCAAGTCATCACTGTGGGATTGGGCGTCTTTCGGGTCAGTGCGTCACTGCCGATCCACGAATGGGAAGCGTTCTTTGGAACCTACGATCAGGAACATGCCATTTCCACCATTGGCGGGTTGGTCATGGCAAAACTTGCACGTCTGCCCAAAGTCGGTGATACCGTACAACTGGGTAATCTTGTGATCACGGTGGCGGAGATGGCCGGTCGGCGACTTAATTGGCTTGAACTCTCACTGTTGCAGTCAGACGATCTCCCGAAAGGAGATGCCGGATGAATGAATATGTGCTGCTATGGTTACTGGCAATTGGCGCGGTTCTGGCCAGTGGATTGTTCTCCGGATTGGAGACCGGGATATACAGTCTCAACCGTGTTCGTCTGCATCTGCTTGAACATCAGAATAATCCCAATGCCCGCATCATCCACAAACTTACAAGCAACTCATCCACACTGCTGGTGACCTTGCTCATCAGCAACAATATTGTCAACAACCTGGCGACGGTGGCTGTAGGTAAGTTGTTCATGCTTCAGGGTTATTCACATTTTAAGACCATCGTCTACGACGTGTTGCTGGTGACACCTTTGTTGTTCGTCTTTGCTGAGACCCTTCCCAAGGATCTGTTTTCTGTACATGCGGATCGGTTTGTCTATCCTTTTGCACGGCTGCTTTTGTTTATCAAGTGGTTGCTGACTTTTTGCGGGTTATTGCCTTTAATTGATCTGATGGGCAAGTTGACCATGCGACTGCTGGGCAATCAGAATCGTCAGATTGTGTTTCATCCGCGAATGCAGGTGGCCCAACTTGTTCATGAAGGGGTCGGCTATGGCTTGCTGTCCGATGAACAGTCAGCATTGACCGGTCGTGTTTTGAAGCTGGCCCAGCGATCACTTGACGAAGAAATGATGCCTTGGAAAGATATCATCACCATCACGTCTGATGCGTCCGTTGATGCGCTATGGGAGTTGGCAGGGCGGTCAAGCATATCCCGTTATCCCGTTTTGAGCGATACTCAAACCGTGCTGGGTATGGTAAGTCTGCATGAAGCGTTGATGTATGGCAAAGATAACTGCCCACCGATTATGGAGATGCTTCAACAGACCCCCATGCTGGATATCAAAACGCCAGTGCGTCAGGCGCTTCGAAAGTTGCAGGATGACAAAGCAGCCATGGGCATCGTGATCCAAAACGACAAACCCGTCGGCATCGTCACCATCAAAGACCTCGTCGAACCCATCACCGGCGAACTGACAAGTTGGTAAGCCTCCCGGAAGTTTGCCGAAGTCCTCGTAAGCTTTTTTTGAACCATACATGTCCCATTAAGATGTATTGTTTTGTGGCTTGTGTTTCGTATTCGGGCTCAAGACATTTTTTGCCACAGATACACACAGATGAACACAGATAAAGGCAGGCATATCTATGTGTTTTTGTCTTGGAAATCTGTGTGTATCTGTGTTCATCTGTGGCTGAATTGCCTTGAACGCAATTGTTAACATCAAGCCGGTTTAACAAATGTTTTTACTGGAATTGGTATCATAACAATCCCGCCAATAACACCTGCTTGATTGAGCGCTGCATGTTAATGCGGCGCAGGTTAGAATGTTGATCTAGGCACTTGCACCGGATTGACATCCGGTGCTCAATCGACTTCAACACACGAGTTGTAAGCGGAATTAGTATCGAATGAAAGTTAGAGTTGTCGTAGAACAATGTTGGTAAGCAACCATGCCCTGGTCGATCGCCGAAATCGCTGATGCTGTGGAAAAGGGCCTTAAACAACAGGCTCAAAATGATGACGTGGAACAGGCTGTCTACGGCTTTGATCATCATGACGAGTTGGGTTTGCATCCCATCGTGCAGGATGCCATCAAGCAGGCAGGCTTTGGCATCATTCCCGAACAACGCTACCCCGACGATTGGCATAAACGCAAAAAGACTCACGGCCAGCGCTGCGATATCGTCCTCACACCAACACCTGAAATAGCCCAACTCCGCGAACCCGACCTCAAAGGCACGCTCTTTGATTCGACAGGTTTAATTGATGCTGAAGAAGCCTACTGGTTGGAAATCAAGTCCGTCGCCCAGTTCGAAATTGATGGCCCATTTCGACGGTACACCAGTGAATTGCTCTCACCTGTAGCCAAGGACGTGAAGAAAATCTGGAAGGACAGTCGCATCTTCCATGGCGGATTGCTGTTGATCCTGTTCACCGAAAACAAAGAAGTCGGCGACCACGACATCAACGTCTGGCACACCCGCTGCCTCGACCGCGGCTACCCCATCGGCCTACCCGCCGTCCGCAACTTCCCCATCACCAACCGCATCGGCAATGGCCATTGTCATATTGGGTTGTTTGGAGTCAGAGGGGGGTGAGACCTTATTGCTTCCAATTTTTATGCAGCTAATTCCTCTAGAACTTTTTCACGCTTACTCCAAAAAATGGGGAGTACATCGTAATTAGTTAAGGCGTCTGTTACAGCAGCAGATACTTTGTGTTCTGAGTCGTTAAGAATTGCATATACTTTAGAGTCAGGAGATCGAACTTCTTTGGTGTCAAACCATGAAAAAGCGATGGCTTGAGCGGTGTCTCGGTTTGGCCTGTTGATTGTTTGAATAATTCGCTCTGGTTGTTTTCGGGATTTTGGGATTACAAAGTCGAATAAATGATCAAATGTACTCTTGCCTGTAAACTTTGCTTTTGGGGTGTAGCGAATATCGTGCAGATCGAGCCATGAGACTACATCTTCGTAGAAAAGGCTAGAAACCATCGGTGAAGCAAGATAAAACATATCATTGACGGCTAGTACAGCTTGAATCAAATTGTGTTTACGTAATGCAAAATTATCGGCAGATGCATGAACCTCTAACCGTTGGTCATTCAGTTTGATACCAAAGCCATTTAGAGTCATCTCAAGTAAGTCTTGACGCTTTGGACTATTTAATTTACATCCACATTGCTCAAGATCGTCAATAGTGTATCCGTCATCCGTTAAAACAAAGCCAGAGCTTGATTGCTGGGCATAAATCTGAATGTAATCGTTGTGCCTATCAAGGTATGGAGTGGTAATTTCGACCCATTTATCAACTTGGCGTAGTACAGTTTTATCCTTTAACCACACATTGTAATCATCTAACAATTTTTGAATATCTTGAATCATTAAAACAACCCTGCCTCAATGTATGGTGGTTGTGTGATATTGCAATACATCATGAAATCATCCAAAGTTTGAGAAAGATCATCGAGACGTGGAAAATACTCTATAGGTACTGGTATCGCCCACTTATCACCGTAGCCTTCCCGGTAAACATGTAGATGTGGACACGGTATTTCTTCATCATCGGGATTTCGATGTGGTGGTCCTCCAAAATCAAGCCTAAGTAGTATAACTACCTGTCTTGCTCTATTCTGAAACTTGCCACGTCGTAAATCGATACGTGCTCGGCTTATATCCAGTAGAAATTGCTCACGTCGGTCTGCAGAATGAAGTGGCACTACCAATGATTCACCTCCCATTGGGAAGGTTCGTTGTTCAATATCAGACCTGTGCTTCCCCATCGCTATCAGTGCATGAGCTTCGGTTTGTGTAAGATTGATTTCAGCCATAGATACCCCGTGAAAGCGATATTGCTTAGATTAATAGCTATTAAAGTATCGCTGGAGTGGGGATTTATGGCAAGTTTAATTTTACTCACCAAATATCGGTAAGGAACCTGGAAGTTTAGAGTCATTACTATCGAATCAGGATCAAACATTTCACTTTACTTCTCCATCCCAAACCTCAACAATTTTTCTCATCCAACCTTGATTCCCATGCAATCCCTGTCTATTATTCTACGTATTCAGTTCTACGTATACAGTCAGGGTGAATCAAATGAGCGTTTCGCAGAATGATATTGCTAAGGCAGCAGGGGTCAGTCAACGGGCGGTCTCTTTTGCGTTAAACGGTAAACCCAATGTCAGTCAGGAGAAACGTGACGAAATTCTCCGTGTGGCTCGCAAGTTGGGCTACCGGGTCAATACCTCTGCCAGAGCCATGCGCAAGCAGTCCACCGAGGCGATTGGCTTACTGGTTCAGCATTTTAATGTCGGTGATTCCTTCTTTATGGGGATCAACAAGACTTTGCAGGATGCGGGCTATTACACCCTCATTGAGCAGTTCACCGGCGTGTTGCAGTTGGATGAAAAGCCTGCTCGACTGGTGCTTGAGAATGTGGTGGATGGCTTGATCATCATCAATTCGGATGCTTCGCTGGTGGAGTTGCTGCACAACAAATTTGCCAACCTCATTAACCGGACGGTCTGGCTGGAGAGTTCTCATTTTGCGGACTTTGGTTGCATCCAACGTGATGAAGATGGTGTCTGTCAACAGGCAGTGAAACGTCTGGCGGAGCGTGGTTTTCGACGGTTGATTTATATTGAGGATATCGCGGACTTGGATGTCTTGCCCGTGCCGTTTGATGGCAGCAAACCGTACACCGGCGGCTTGCATTATTCATCCCATCAGCGGCGGGAGAGTGTGCAAAAGTATGCTCAGCAAATCGGCATCGAAGTGGATGCCATGGACGCGCATACCCGGACGACAAGAGATGGCATTGAACAGTTGCAGACGCTGCTCAACCAACAAACGCAGACCAAAACAGCGGTCGTCGCTTACGACTATCGCATGGCAGATTGGTGCTTTCATCAGTTGGCGATCAAGGGATTGGTCTGCCCTAAAGACTATGCACTAATGGCATTGGACGAACTGCGGTTTTACAAACAGGAATTGCATTGGCAGGAACTCACCCGTCTGAGTTTTAACCGCGTTAAAGCCGGCCAAATGGCGGCGCAAATGGTTCTCGACATGGTATGTCATGATGCTCAACCCAAGTCCGTCCGCATTGGCGGTGACTGGGTGCAAGGCAAGACGCTCGAGCAGGCAACCGATTGAATTCGTATTCAACAGCGATCATAAAAAAGAGATTCATCGTTAACGAAAGGCTCTCACATGCATACATGCAATAAACGTTCTGTGACTGGTTTTACGCTCATTGAGTTGCTAGTGGTGATCTCCATCATTTCACTGTTGATTTCAATCCTGCTTCCTGCATTAGGAGCAGCACGAAAGACAGCAAGGTCCATGCAGTGTCTGACAATCGTCAAACAATTTGCATCCGTGAATTTTATCTATGCTCAGGATCACACGGATTGGTATATCCCATTACGTGTGACTGATAGCGGGGGTACGGAAGTCTCCCAGGGCCGATGGATTCGCATGACCTATGTCCAGCAGGCCATGGGATCGGATATCTACGCAGGGACGGACTACTGGAAACGCAGCCGGATGTGTCCCGATTCACAGTTACCTTTGACGCAACCTCACCCGTCTCGTGCCAACAATTATTACATGCCCTGGAGCTATGGCATGAACAACACATGGGACGGCGATTGGAACTTTCCCGTCTATCGAACCTATGGCAATTTAAGAGTCCGACACATCACCCAAAGTGAAATGGATTCCCGAAGCCCAAGTAACAAACTCATGTTCATGGACTGCCTGGATATGCAAACCGTCGAAGGCAATACCCGATATTGGGCGGGTACAGATCAATTGACTCTAGCAGCAAGACCCTATGGTGCGATGAGTTTTCGACACGCCAGTGGCAGTGTCATGAACAGTGCTTTTTATGACGGGCATGCCCGAGGTGTTCGTTTTGATGAAGCGGATAACAATGACAAAATGTGGCATCTTGACCCTGATGATTTGATCAATTGATATTGATGTAACGAATTAATAGTTTCGATTTATACTCCATTTGAAAGTGTCAATCCTATGAAGACCCGTTGCGTTGCGGCCTTGGCTATCCTCTTGTCGTTTTCAGTCTGTTGTGCCCAGACACTCCCGCCAAACATTCAGGAAGCGGTGGTTTTGTATCAGCCATTGGATATGTTTCCCGTTGATTTGAATGCTGCGGTTTACCTGAATCAAAACAACGGTTCGCAAGGTTCACTTGTCAAAGTTGATCCTCACACGCTTGAACTGACATGCATTGAAGTATCCAGCAAGCCACTGCATTTACAGTTGGTCGTGCCTGTGGTGGGCAGTATTACCAAAGGGGATACGCTACTGATCCTGCTCGAAGCTCGGACACTTGAACACGATGCTGCGTATGAATCCGGTCGACTGCATTTGAACATGGAACGGCGCGAGACCTGGACCAAGTCCTTGGGGTATTCATCTGCGATTTCTGATGAGTCGCAGCTTCTTGCGATTCCCTTTATCGCACGTGAAGACATTGCCCCAAGCCAAGGGCAGGTGACCATTCCCATTGGCTATTACCCACAGAAAATTCAGATTCAACATCTGCGTCTGCTCAACTTCGGCACGCAGATTCAGGTCGATCAACTCTCCACCAAACAATATGAATATGAAGGCTATCAAGCAGATGCACCTTGGCGGACATTAGCCAATGAACGTATTGAAACGCATCGCAAAGCACCTTTGAATATCACCGTGTTGGATGCAAATCAAAATCCGATTCCTGAGGCAAACGTTCATGTCCAGATGACAAAACATGCCTTCCCATTTGGCACCGCAGTCAATGAATGGCGGATGATCGGGCAAGCCGAAAAAGACATCATTTACCGTGAAAAATTTGAGAGTCTCTTTAACCGGGCAACCAACGAGACAAGTCTTAAATGGACAAGTTGGGTGCAACCGTCACGGCAGGAGATGGCGATGCAGACCCTTGACTGGCTTAATGACCGAGACATCCCGGTACGTGGTCATACACTCGTTTGGCCGTCCTGGAATAAATCACCTGCATTTATCAAAGATCTCCAGGATGACCCTCAAGGTTTGCGTGCTGCAATTGAATCACACATCCGAGAGATCATGACTGCTTGCCAAGGCAAGGTGGTTGAATGGGACGTGGTTAATGAGGTTCACAACAACCGTGATTTGTTGGATGTCCTAGGTGATGAGCAGATGGATGAATGGTTCAGGTTAGCTCGTGAAATCGAACCGCAGCTGCCACTTTTTATCAATGATTTTGGGATACTCCAAGGTAGTGCCGGTTATGAGTTGGCCAAGCAGGAGAGTTACTATCAATTGGTCAAAGGCATGTTGGATCGTGGTGTGCCGCTTGATGGGATTGGTTTTCAAAGTCACTTTCGACTCTATGCGGTGACACCTCCAACACGGGTATGGGAAATTTTGGATCGCTATGCAGCATTGGGGTTAAAGCTCGGCATCACCGAGTACGATTTTGCATGGGTTAGCGAAGCCTTTCAAGCCCAATACCTCAAGGATTATATGACCGCCTGTTTTGCTCATCCGTCGGTGAATCAGTTTGTGATGTGGGGTTTCTGGGACGGCTCGCATTGGCGAGAAGACGGGGGGATGTTTGCATTGGACTGGCGTGAAAAACCATCGCTCGATGTCTACATGGATCTGGTCTTCAACCAATGGTGGACCGATGAAAATAAAGTCACCGATGCCCAGGGACATATCCAGACGCGTGGCTTTTTGGGTGAGTACAAACTGACCGTCACAGCCAACGGAAACACAGTGATTCAGACCCTTTCACTTCCCAAGGATGGCAGCAGCTTACAGATTGTCATGCCTTGAGATCAAGTTTTTTTGATGTTTCTGTAACATATTTCTACAATTGATATTAAATAAAAAATAGCGTACTGAATCCAATGATTCAGTACGCTATTTTTTATTGCGCATCTTGATTTGGGATACCTGAAGCGTATTATGTACTACGCATTCAGTTCTGCGGATTCAGTACTACGCATTCAGTGAGGCGGTATCGATGAGCGTTTCGCAATATGACATAGCCAAAGCTGCCGGAGTCAGTCAACGGGCGGTCTCGTTTGCACTCAACGGCAAGCCGAATGTCAGTAAAGAAAAGCGTGAAAAAATCATCCGAGTAGCTCAAAAAATGGGATACCGTCCAAGTGCTTCGGCCCGGGCGATGCAACGGCGATCCACCGGCGCGATTGGCGTGCTGGTTCAGCACTACACTTCCGAGGAAGCGATGCTCGAAGGCATCAATCGTGTTTTGCAACAGGCTGGATATCACACCATCATTGAGCAGTATGGGGGTGTCCTCAAACTTGATGCCAACAAGTCAAGATTGTTGCTTGAGCGTGTCGTTGATGGTTTGATCATCATCAATGCCGATGAGTCGGTGACGGATCTGGTGCATACGCAGTTTGAAAATCTTGCATCCCAGATGGTCTGGCTTGAGTGTGCTCATTTTGGTACCTCAGGATGTGTCCGACGTGATGAGACGGGGGTGGCAAAGCATGCCGTCGAACAGCTCTCAGAAAAGGGATACGACCGCATTCTCTACATCGAACGACATGCCGGCTTGGAGTCTGGCCGCAAGCAGTTTCCGTACTCGGGGGGCATTCACTACAGTTGTCTGGATCGACACATTGCTGCTCAACAGATGGCTGAAAAACTGGGGATCGAATTTAACTGCATTGACTCGATGCTTCGACTTGAGCCACTCACCAGTGAGCAGTTGGCTGAACATCTTGATCTGAATCGTGGAGACCGTGTGGCGATCCTGGCCTATGACTTTTGGGTTGCCGAGTGGGCCAATCGTCGGCTGTTGCGTTTGGGATTGGATTGCCCACGTGACTATGGCTTGTTGTGTCTGGATGAACATCGGCAATTCAAGACCGCCAACATCTGGCCGGAGTTATCGCGATATACCTTTGATCGATTGGCAGCAGGTCAGCAGGCTGCGCAAATGCTCTTGAGCATGGTCAACGAAAAGTCACAGATCGCATCCCATTGCGTCGGGCCGGACTTGATTCTTGGCCAAACATTTTAATACATCCGCAACCCAAGGAAATGAATATGAACCCTGAAAAAAAGGCATTTACGCTCATTGAGTTGCTGGTGGTGATTTCGATTATCTCCATTTTGATCTCCATCCTTCTGCCTGCGTTAGGAGCAGCCCGCAAGTCCGCCCGCGCGATGCAGTGTCTGACATTGATGAAGCAATACGCATCAGCGAACTTTATTTACGCTGGTGATCACAACGGTTGGTATGTCCCATTTCGCAATACCACATCCGGCGTGACCACGCAGACGACTTGGCAGAAGGTTGAGTACTTCCAGGAATTGATCAAGGCCCGCAAGACACCCAACGGTGGCTCGCAATATTATTACGCTCGCGCCGCCTGCCCTGATGCGACCGAATCACAAGCGACCATGACAGCCAGTGGCTACGTGGATATCACTTTGTCCTATGGTGCCAATTCCACATGGGATTCAAGTTGGTCTTATCCAACCTACAAGACCATTGGCGGGCAGACTTATCGCCTGATCACTCAGTCGGACTTGGATCAACTCAATGTCTCCAAAAAGGTGATGTACTGTGATGCAGTCGATTGGCAGATCAACGGCAACCGCGTGGATAAATGGACTGGACTTGATTCAACGACGAGGCAATCTGTCTCCGGGTACAACGGCTGTATGAGTTTCCGCCATAGCAACGGGCGTGTGATGAATGCGTCGTTTTATGATGGTCATGCCGCTGCCGTACAACAAGCCGATGCATTAAACAACGCGGAGATGTGGGTTCTCCAACCGTAAAAAACACCTTTAAACAAGTACTATTTTGGACGTTTACCACGTTGCGATGCAGTGTTGGTATTCCACAATCAAATTTAAAAGGATTCGCTGTGAAACAATTGAGTCGATGGTTTATGTTCCCGATGTTACTACTCGTTAGCACACTGGTTCATGCACAGGACAAACCGGTTTTACCAGACAACGGGACGGCGATGATCCCGGTTGATGCCTTGTTCGTCTCACCCTTGGAAGGTGCCGCGATCAAGTCCGTCATCAAGTCGCAGGTGCCGGTTAAGGATATGCATTTTGACAAGGCATTGCGGGTGTCCATTCCAGTCAAACCGCAATGGGACCGTGACATTCAATTGAATATCCCGACCACTTTGCCGATTGCTGACGGTGATGCGCTCTACTTGGAACTGTGGGCACGTACGCTTTCGTCGGATGATGCGCAGAACCAAATGGGTGAGATTCGTCTGGTTCTTGAACAGAATTTCAAGCCATGGAAAAAGATCATTTGGATGAAGCAGGAAGTCGGCAAGCAGTGGACGCATTTCCAGATTCCCGTGTTGTCGCGCATGGTCTTGGATACTGGTAAAGCCAAGGTTGCCTTGCGGCTGGGGGGGCGTCAACAGGTCTTGGAACTTGCGGGGCTGCGACTGCTTAATTTTGGCAAGACAGTTGATGTCAAAACGCTGCCACACTCGGATTTGAATTACATGGGGATGGCACCGGATTCACCGTGGCGTGCCGAGGCTGAAAAACGCATTGAACAGTATCGCAAGGGGGATTTGGCTATCAAGCTTGTCGATCTTTCTGGTAAGCCCATCACCAATGCGCAGGTGCATGTACAGATGACGCGACATGCTTTTTCATTTGGCAGCGTCTATAACACCCGCTGGTTTCATGGCAAGAATTCTGTCACCGCCGATGCCGCAAAGTATAAACAGACCTTTAAGGAACTGTTTAACATCGGTGTGGACGAAGGCGCAATGAAATGGACCGCATGGGAAAACCCAAAAGCATGGGCAGGTATCAATGCGTCATTGGATTGGATGAAGCAAAACAATATCGACGTCCGCGGACACTGTCTGGTTTGGGGGAGTTTCCTGCGCATGCCCAAGGATATCCCGTCGATCATCGACAAGCCGGATGTCCTTAAACGCCGGATCATCGACCACATCCATGATGCAGTTGGAGCAACACGTGGCAAGGTCATTACATGGGACGTGGTCAACGAACCCCAATCGCATACAGACGTCTTTAAAAATCTGGATGACGAAGTGATGGTCGATTGGTTTAAGGCAGCACACGAAGCGAATCCCACTATCGGTCTGACACTCAACGAAACCACTACCGGCTCCATGGACGGCGGGATGGATCGCTTTGAAAAGCATGCTCGGATGTTGATGGCCAAAGGTGCTCCGATCACGTCATTGGGTTTTCAATCGCACTTTAGCCAGTTGGGTATGCCGATCCCCAAGGTCTATGCCATCCTCGAACGCTTTGGCAAACTGGGACTTGATCTGGAGATCACCGAATTTGATTATTCAGGCGTGGATGAAAACATGCAGGCTGCATTCACCCGTGACTACATGACGATTTGTTTTAGCCATCCGAAGGTGACTTCATTTTTACACTGGGGATTCTGGGCCGGTTCACACTGGCGTCCGGATCGCGCGTTGTTCAACAAGGATTGGACCATCAAACCCAACGGCCAGGCGTATAAGGATTTGGTCTTTGGCAAATGGTGGACCGATCAAAAACTCTCCACTGACTCCCAAGGCAGCATTCAAACGCGTGGATTTCTTGGTGATTATACGCTGACCATCAAAGCCGATGGCAAGACGATGACCCGGACTTTGAGATTGGGCAGTGAAGGTAGTACGTTGAAAATCGTGATGCCGTGATCGTCCATTTTGAATGATTGATATCGAACTACCCGCAGGAATTAGTGTACGCCACTTCCTGCGTTTTTTTTTAGTGGAGCGATTGAATGGTGCCTGACCTCATTTGATTGCGCTGCGTGGTGATGGGTTGGCAATTTATTCAATCCATCACCAAGCTTGGTGCCATGCTTTGAAGGAACTTTACTCGATCATCTGACCGGTATTGCAGTTGGCAATTCGAGCCATTCGTTTCCTTCTCGTGAAGACTTTTTTTAATCAGTCTCGGGGTTGTACTAGTCTGAATTGGTTTTATTATTGCATAAATTTACATATTATAAATTTTGTTGGTTGGTTTTAAAAAAACATATAAATATTTGTATAAAATAGTTTAAAATATCAACACATAATTTTATTTTATAATATTTTCACTATTTTTCATTGACATTTCTGAATTCATTCCTAGGCTTCTTAGAACGAAGTTGTAGGTGTGGTGAAGTTGTATCTGTGTGATTATTCATCCACGCCGAGGGGTGTTTGATACTCGAAATTAAATGTAATTTTTAGCTGTGTGACACACTGGGGATGAGTAATCCCTGAGTAGTCACGTGAAGCGAATGATTGGTGACTATTGGGTAGATGGTCTGATGTTTGGTGATTCTTCAGTCAGGCTTGCCATGATTCATGGATCGTAAAAATATCAGTACACAGCAGGTCGACATTTGTGATGCTGCGAACAATTCTGCACGCATGCATGTCGCGCGATGTGTATCTGTACGCGCATAAGCAAAACAATCCTCGGTACGAAAAAATGATTCAATAAGTTGAATCGTCTGAGCTTTTCTCCCAATGAATGAACACGTTCTTGAGTTGGATAGGGCAACGCCTATTGTTTGCCCCAAGGTCATATATCAGGCATTTCAAAGGAGACATATTATGGCGTCACGCATGCGATGGAAGAAGATCATCGGGTCACTGTTTCGATCTTCATCGCGTCCATCTCGGTACAATTCACAGAGTTTAATTGAACCATTAGAACCCCGTGTCCTGTTGAGTGCGACCATCGGTGGTGGTGCGATCAATGATCCAGCTTTGGGTGCAGCACCGTTGTACAACGTCGGTGAAGGTCAGGATTTCGTGCTGGTCAAAAACTGGGACTTCGGCACCACCGGCGACAGCACTATCACCGATCAGGCGGTGATGAACAACCATTTCATGTATCACGATCAGTTTGGCGTCTATAACAACGGCGGTGGCAACTACGGCGCGAATATTGTCGCCCCCGATGCGGCACATGCTCTTTCCGGTCAACCCGTCGAAGGTGTCAATACCAGTGGTCCGGTTCGCGAGTTCAACGGTGATGCACTAAGGACGTATTTGGTTCCGCTGGATGATGCCACGCAAGTTCATCCCACTTATGAAAAGGCTGGCTCCGGTTCATTTCAAGCGACATGGACCTTGCCTAACGGCGGATCACGACTGGGGCAGAACATGCTCTGGGAAACGCGCGTTCGCTATGTGACGCCACCTTATTTCTGGTTTGCCATCTGGACCTGTGGCAACAAGTGGAGTCAAGGGGCAGAGATCGACACCGTCGAAAGTTTCGGCTACGACAATGGTGGCGGCTACACCAATTTCGATGGTGACTACTGGCATGCCGACTCCGTGGGCGGCACCGACGAGACGGATTACAGCAGTTGGGCCAACGGCATGGCGTCCAACGGGATCACCAACTACGACGCAACCCAGTGGCATACCTGGTCACTGCTTTACCGTACCGATGACAGCTTCTCAATCTATGTCGATGGTATCGAAGTTCAGAGCGGCGATATTGACTGGACCTATAAAGCCACAGCAGATGGTGAACCGATCAATATGAGCTTTATTTTTGATGGCAGTTGGGGGCATTCAGGAGTCGACAGTGTCAACCATTGGCTTGATGCTTCGGCATTCGATGATGTTTACTACGACTGGGACTACAGCCGTGTGTATCTGGCAGACGATATTCCCGCCACACCGGTGGATGTGACCAACGCAAGTTTTGAGACCGGCGATCTGACCGGTTGGACGGTGGCATCCAGTGGCGGCTACGGATCAGGCGTCAACGTCGTTGACAATATTGCCAATCAGCAGAATCAGTACCCCACATTCAGTGACCCATTGCCCGGTGATGCCGACGGTGACTTTTACGCCAGCCTGCGCGGGTACGGCACTGATCAGTCCACCTACATCTACCAGAACATCGGCCAACTCAAAGCCAACACCACCTACATTCTCAAAGCTGCCATCGGTGTGGGGCGTTACGACACCAATCCGCCTGAAGCTCATCTTTCATTGATCAACGGCACCGACCACACCGGCACGGTACTGGCCACCGCCGATGTCAGCACACTGGGACTAAACCAGTATGCTAATGATTTTGAAGACTTGGTCGTCACCTTCAAAACCGGCGACACCGTCAGTGGTGACCTGTCCATTGCCATCGAAACAGTCGGTGGATACAGCTCAATTAGTGCCCTGCGTATGGACAACGTTCGTCTAAGCGAATACACCGAGCCAGCCACGGGGCCGATTGTGACCAATGCTGACTTTGAAGAAGGCGACCTGACCGGCTGGACTGTCACCGCCAGTGGTGGATGGGGATCAGGTGCCAGTGTCACCGACAACGTTGCCAACCAGCAGGCGCAATACCCGGTCTTCAGTGATCCATTACCCGGTACTGCCAGTGGCCAATACTACGCAAGTCTACGTGGCTATGGTGCGGATCTCGCCTCGTTCATGTATCAGGATGTCGGTGAACTTCAGCCTTACACCGAGTACACCCTCACTGCGGCCATCGGTGTTGGACGTTACGATTTTAATCCGCCCCAAGGCACGCTTTACCTGATCAACGGCAGCGACGAAACCGGCACCGTACTTGCTTCAGCCGACTTCAGCTCGCTGGGAATGAGTCAGTATGCCAACAATTTTATGGACCTTGATGTTACATTCACCACCGACGCCATTGTCACAGGTGATCTGACCATCGCGTTTGAAACTATTGGGGGTTACACCTCTATTTCACCAGTCCGATTGGATCATGTTCGCTTGACTGCCGTGGAAGTCGAGCCACAGCAAGCGGTGGTCAATGGTGATTTTGAAAACGGCGACACCACCGGCTGGACCACTGTCAGCAGCGGTGGTTGGGGATCAGGTTCGGGTGTCATCGACAATGTGGCTGACCAGCAGAATCAATATCCGAGCTTCGATCCATTGCTGCCCGGCACAGCCAGCGGATCGCACTATGCCACCTTGCGTGGATACGGTGCGGATCAGTCTTCATTCCTGTACCAGAATGTCGGCGGACTTCTGGCTAATACGACATACACCTTGACCGTGGCCATCGGCGTGGGACGCTTTGACTACAACCCGCCCAACGGTGTCATCTCGCTGGTCAACGGCAATAACCAGAACGGTTCGATCCTCGCGTCATCACAAATCAGCTCGCTTGGCATGGGGCAATACGCACATAACTTCATGGACCTGACCGTCTCTTACACCACCGGCTCAAGTGTAATTGATGACCTGACCATCGTGATTGAAACAGTTGGTGGTTATAGCTCCATCAACACGCTACGCTTCGATAATGTTCGTTTGACGCTAACGCCTGTTGCTTAAAAGCATACTGCAGAGCATTCGGCACATTTCATAACAACAAGAAACCAAGGCAGTGTTACGATTTAGCGCACCGCCTTGGTTTTTTCTTTCTCAGTTGAATCTGTGGTCAATTTGTCTTGAGCCCGGATGCGAAAGGCAAGCCACCATGCACGAGATTTTAATGAGACTGCTATCAGGATGATTTATTGACATGCCATGGTCCTCTTGACCGAACGATACTTTGCAGTTGTATCCGGTCGACGCTTTGCCCCACTGATTAAAACGTGTGCAGCCACCGTTCGGCTCGTTGGCTTGGTGTGTTTAGAGGCATGTAAATAGGAGTGGCCTTCAACCCCACTTGGGCATCATGCGACGCAGGGTTTGTCTCAAAGACTGCATCGTCTTGCGATAGTGGTAGGTCATGGCGGTGATGAGAATCCGTAGCCGCAGTTGTTTAAGGGATGTGTCGTTGGGCTTGAGTTTCATGGCTTGGATCAACCAGAACTTGGCACGACGGATTTCGCCGATTTCGAGGTATGCCAACACCAGATTGTGCATGGCCAGTGTATTGTGCCCATTAAATGTCAGCGATAATTTCAGGTCGGATATGCCATGCCCACGATCGTCAAGTAGCACGCGTGCGACGCCTCGCGTCAGGTACGCAGTGCTTAGTGTTCGACGGTCAAGTAGTGTGGGGGCCTGCATGAGAATCGGCGTGAGTATCTTCATGGCCGGCTCAGCCATCCGAAGTTCCACCATCAATTGGGCGATGTCGACCTTCTGCTGATGGGTGTGATTGCCAAGTGCCTGTTCTTCACGCAGCAGGATTCGGGCGCGTTGCAGATTGCCACGACGGGCTTCTATCCGAGCCAATCCCAAGCGCACGCAGGGCAGCGTTTCGTCGAGGCGTTGGGCGACCTGTAATTCTGATTCTGCTGCATCCAGGTGTCCAGCGAGCAGGGCGATTTCACCAAGATGAAGCCTCGCATCGGCCTGTGCAGGATCAAGCTCCAAGGCGTGTTTGAATTTTTCGCGCGCTTCGTTGTGCTTGCCCATCTCACTAAGCAGAATGCCCAGGTTCACCAGCGTGTCCAGATCGCCGGGGTCTTCACGGAGTTGTCGCAGGAAATAGGAATGCGCCCGAGCGTGCAGCCCCTTGTTCCAATAGGTCATCGCCAGATTGGCAAAGGCATCAGGGAAATGCGGGTCGAGTTCCAGACAGCGATCCCAACACCAGATGGCTTTATCGTACTGTCCAACCTGCACGAGACTCTGGGCAATGTGGTCGTAGCAGCTTGGGCACTCGTCTTCGATCTGACGCGCCAGGTAGAACATCTCCTGAGCCTTGTCATGATCACCAAGCTGTACATATGCAAGAATGCGATAGCAATAACCTGCTTCACAGTCGGCATCAATCTGATTGACCGTTTGAAGATGGCTGATCGCTTGCTTGGGCTTTTCAATTTGCAGATAGCATCGGGCAAGGTGCAGCAGGGTGTCGATGTCATTGTCTGCAAGTGCCAATGCATCGCGGAAGCTGATGATTGCATCCTCGTAGCGGTCGAGTTCTTCGAGAACCAAACCTAATCCGTAGTGCCACTCGGATTGAGCCGGATTACAGGACAAGGCACGTTGCAGGGCGTTGAGCGCTTTTTCCCATTGGCCTGCTTCGTAATACTTGTGTGCCTGTTCGGCATGTTGCTCGGCTTCAAACCATTCGTTCATGGCGACGGATCCTGCCCTGGAAGTCGTCCCGATGAAGCGTCACGCGACGCAAATCGATTACAGAAACTATCGGCAAGTTGAATTGATTTTCCGCAAAACATCGCCGATTTTCGACGAATGGGAAACACCTTGCCGATATGAGTATCATACACTTAATTGTGATCAGGGACTAGGGACGCCAGCTTGCCTTGTCGTGTTCTGACAAGTGGTACTGGCTTTCAAAACCCCGTATTAAGCAACCAAACCGGCATTGTTCGGTATATAGAAGTAATCATGACACAGAAAAAGTTTCACGGCATAGACAGCGTATCGCTTGGAGCACTGCTTGGGGTGGTGATGTCACTTAGTCCCATGGCAGCTCTTGCGCAGGATACAACTGTCCCTATAACCCCAGTGGCACCCCAACCCCAGACGCCTGTTGTGACAGAAACGGCTGAACAAAAAGCACAAAAACGTGACATGGACCTGCTCATGTCCGTGCTCGTTGAGACCAAGCTTTCCATGGATCAGCGACGTGAAGCAGCATTGAGTCTATTGCGTAAAGGTTGGGATCAGGCGGTCAGTGCATTGGTCGACGAATTCCATAAACCCTCGGACCCCAGCAACCAACAGGTGATCGCTCAAGCAGTAGCTGGTTTTGCAGGCACGCCGCCACACGCATTTGTCTCGCCACTACTCTCAGCTTTGCAGGAAGATAACGAGAATCTGATTGACAATGTGGCTGCAGCATTAGGCCGATACCAGGATGAACCGCAAGTCACCAGCCAACTTGTCGCCTTGGCAGTGGACAAAGCACTGAATGTGAGAATCCGACGCGGCGCGATCGTTTCCCTGGGTTACCACCGAAACCGTGATGTCGTAGGCGTGCTGATTAGTCTGCTTTCAGCTCAGCAGCCGGCGCAAGTCCGAGCTGCCAGTTCTGCGTCGTTGGCCCGACTTACAGGTATCCATCGCTTCGGCCAGAACCTTGCCCAATGGAGCGTCTGGTGGGAGTCACACCGGGATTTGGATGAAAAGCGATGGCTCTCATCATTGATTGGAAACTTTGCGAACCATGCTGCAGCATTGACTACTGAAAACCAGCGTGTCACCCAACGACTCGTCGAATCCCAACGCCAACTTTATCTGGGGACTCCGACCGAAGAGCGTACCGCCATGCTTGAAAAGATGATGGCTGCCCCCGAACTTTCCATGCGACTGATGGCATTGGAACTCATCGTCCAGCGACTCGTCGATCAACAGCCCATTGGGGCAACCTTAAGAGCAGCATTAATCGTGGCATTGGGGGATTCATCTGCCCAGGTCCGAAGCCGATGCGCCCAACTCATTCGTGATTTGAATGATCCATCAGGTGCCGACGCCATTGCTCAGCGTTTGGACACCGAGACAGACCCGACCGTATTACGCGCCTACTTGTTGGCCATGGCAGACATGCCTCGTGAAGAATCGTTAACACGGGCGATGCAGTTACTAGGTGATGTCGAACTTCAGAACCCGGCAGCTGGTGTATTGGAACGCGCGATTGCCGACGGATTGGTGACCGAGCAGCACAAGCAGGCATTGACCAAGCAACTGCGTCAACTCACAGCAGGCGATGACACATTGTCTCCGAAGATGATTGAACTGCTCGGGCGCGTTGCGACAGAAGATGACTGGCTTCGGATCGCTGGCTGGATGGACAGTCCCAAGGACACAGTACGGATCGCAGCTGCACAGGCTTGGGCAGCGTCGGATCGCCCATTGGGTGAGTTAGCCAAGCGTGCTGAGTCGGAAATGTTTATGCCGATTTTGTTGCGTGCCGCAGTGCGACGTGGCAAGGAAGGTGCGACGCTCGTGCAGATTGCTCGCTTCAAGCCCAAGTCCGAGCAGCTCGAAGAGTCCTGGCAGCAAGCCATGTTAGCCATGGCAACACGCGTACAGGCCTCAGACTTGGTCGAAGCGGATCGTGCGATGGCGCAGCATGAAAATGTCGCCCCGATTCGTGAACGCCTGTTGTCTGCAGCCATAGGTGAGAGCAATGTCAATGCTGATGTGCAGCTGCTTTTAGCTCGTGCATCAGTACGACTGGAAAACAGTCAGGCAATCCAGGCGATGGCGGACCTTGGGCTCGTTGAATCGCGTAGTCAGAATCTCACAGCAGAAGTCCTTCAGCGACTCCACTGGTTGACCGTACGTGCTGCGATGGAGTCTTCACAGCCAGAAAAAGCATGGCAGACAGTTGATGCCTGGTTTGTAAGTCTGGAAACAACCCAAGCCAAACAGGATCTTGCTCAAAGGTTACTCACCTATGTCACGGGGCGTATTATCAAAGCCATTGACGCCCGTCAGATTGACCAGGCTACGACTCAATTAGCACAACTTCGAAAACATGTTCAGGAACATTTGCTTGCGACGTCTATGAGCAAGCTCGATGAATTGTCTAGCCGAATCACCAAGACAACTCAGCAGATTGCAAAGGATCAAGCTGCCGCGTCCGCAGCGACTTCCACTGATACGCAAACTGTCAATACGTCAGGTGTGCCTTTAACCAGCCCGTGATTGGGGCATCACCTGATTGATTAATATCACAGTCTTACTAATTTGCCATTCATCTTTGATTGACAGGTGGGTTTGCAGTCACTTGGCTTCCCATTTGTAAATGATGTCACCTTGTTCAAGCTGGCTACGGACTCTATACTGTCTGATCTGTCAATAAACCGAGAAATGAGGATCGCCATGGAAAGTACTATCCGCGGAAAAGCATACGTTTTGGGTGATGATATCGATACCGATCAGATCATCCCCGCTGAATTTCTGTCCTACAATCCGTCGGACCCCGAAGAACGCAAGTACTTTGGGATGTATGCCATGGCCGGCCTGCCTAAGGGCAAGTTGGGATTACCCTCTGGCGATGTACGATTTGTGCCTGAGGGCGAGTTTAGCTCTGAATACACTATTGTCATCGGTGGCAAGAACTTCGGTTGCGGTTCTTCACGCGAACATGCTCCCTTGGCCATTGCCGAAGCTGGCGCCAAAGTGGTCATCGCAGAGTTTTATGCACGGATTTTTTACCGCAACTGTGTCAATGGCGGCTATTTGCTTCCATGTGAGTCCGTCGAACGACTGGTTGAAGTGGTGAATACCGGCGATGATCTGGAAGTGAACATCGAAGCAGGTACCGTGACAAATTACACCCAGAACACGACTTACCAAGTCAAACCGCTTGGCGATATCAAGCCCATTGTCGATGCCGGTGGTGTGTTTGCCTATGCCAAAGAAAACGGCATGCTTGACGACTGAAAAGTTGTTGGGGGAAAGTTCTTTAAAAAGTATAAGTGTTTGTTAAATATGACACAAAAAGTGTCGATACTGTGTAATGCGCAAGTGACGGATGGGGTAATTCATAGCCGATAACGATCCGCGAACTTGAACAAAACGCGATTGACATGTAAACTACCCGTCTACCAATTCCTCAGGCTGGCGAACCTTTCGTTTCTGTCGCCTGCTTCGTGTGTGTGCTTAGTTGCCGTGGGATGATACGGCCAATACGGAGTCTATATAAGTGGCGAAGAAAACCCAGAAAAAGTCGGGCACCAAGAAGGCAACCACCAAGAAGGTTGTTAAAAAGTCGACCAAGAAGACTGTGGCCAAGAAGCCGGTAACCAAAAAGGCTGCTGCTTCCAAAGCGACCACCAAAAAGGTTGTCAAAAAGACAACCAAGAAAACGATAAGTAAAAAGTCGACTGCCAAGAAAGCGACCACTAAAAAGGTGTCAGCTTCCAAGGTTACCCCAAAGGCTCCGGCTAAAACCAAAAAGACACGAACCAAGAAAAACGGTGTGGCAACGGATGCCGCAGCTCCAGTTGCATCCACCGGTCCCAAGAAAATGGTTTCGCGTTCCAACGGTAGCGCCGTCTCTGAACGTGTTGCCAAGTTGAGGATGCGTTTGGGACGTGGGGGGACGAACACCACACGCGTTACGCTTCCTGAAAAACCATTGACAGAAGCACAGCTTAAGAAAATCAAGTCCGGTCTTGGCAAGAAAGACCTCAAGTATTTCAAGCAATTGCTTTTGAATAAGCGTCTGGAAATTCTCGGTGACTTTGCTCAACTCGCTCAGGACGTTAAGTCTGCTGGCGAGGGGGTCTCTTACGAGCATATGGCAGATACCGGGACCGACAACTTTGAGCAGGAATTCAACCTCGGTCTCATGGAGTCCGAACGCAACATGCTCGAACGCGTCAATCGTGCGTTACTCCGCATCGAAGACAAAACCTATGGCGTCTGCGTTATGACTGGCAAGCCCATCAATCGTGAACGTCTCGAAGCCAAACCATGGGCGCGTTATTGCATCGAAGTGGCACGTGAACTCGACCGCCAAGGTCTCTTGGATAAGTAAACCGCCAGGTTTGGGTCGTGACTCTAAACAGGCTTTGATCGCCGATTGGAGATGACGGTGACTACGTCCCCGACACAATCAGATCGGCCCGAGCCTGCTCAGCAAGCACCTGTGCAAGCGGTGCGTTTTAGCCCGAAGGTGCCGCTGATCCTGTTCCTGACAACGCTCGTCGTTGTGCTTGGCAGTGATCTATTCATCAAATCGTGGTCCTTTGAGCATGTCGCAGGCCAGCCCGTTGAGCTTGTTGCAGGTGCTGACAATACACCGGCTGATATCCCACAGCATATCGGCATGTCCGTGGTCCCTAAACTCCTGGCATTACGCCTTACTCTCAACACTGGCGCAATCTTTGGTATTGGCAAAGGTGCGCAATGGTTTTTTGTCTTCGTCAGTGTGATTGCGACTGCATTTATCTGTTTCCTGTTTTGGCGCGCACCTCGCAACGCCTACACCATTCAGATTTGCTATGCACTGATCCTTGCTGGTGCCCTGGGCAATATGTATGACCGGATGGTCTACAACGCGGTTCGTGATATGTTCTGGCTTTTCCCAGGTGTGCATCTGCCATTTGGATTGAATTGGCCTGGCGGCAGTCCAGATATGTATCCGTGGCTGTTTAACATCGCGGATGTGGCATTGATCGTCGGCGTGTTGACGCTTATGGTTTTGGTGCAGTTGGCAGACATGCGTCAACGAAAGCTTGCCAAAACTTCAGACTGATCGCAACACGCTCTGGATGCCATTGCGTTCCAAGGTAAAACGTTCGACTTGGATCATCGATTGCTTCGATCAAGCCATCCGGCGACTTGGCAACCACCCGCATTGTTCCCGCGTCTTTGACGGCCTGCCGGTGATACGAGCAGACCATCGGTTCATCGCAAAGCATCTGCTCAAGCCATTTGCATGATGCCACGACATCAATACTGTGCAAGCTGTCAGCTTGATGTAACTCTGGCTGATCCATCACATCCGGCAGGTACTGTTCCAATTTACCGCCGGCATGCAAGGCCATCATCTGCATCCCCAGACATACACCCAACACCGGTTTGGCCGAATACTGTTTAGCTAACACATCCAGCAGGGCGATCTCAAATGCCTGACGCTCGGGGGCAATAACGCGGGCTTTGGGATGCAGGTCTTCGCCAAACGGTCGGGTGTCCGGATCGTTGCCACCGGTGAAAATGAAGCCGTCACATCGCTGGGCATAATCATCCACCAACGCGATTTCCTGTGGTAAATGCACCGGTAAGCCACCTGCTTCAGTCACTCGTTTGCTATAGGTCATCGCGGTGACGTACTTGTTGCTTGCCGTCGAATCATCAACATTATCAAGCACGATGCCAATGAGAGGTTTTCTGGTCATTTGTACTTTCCAGCATGCTTATGTCCAAGACATTTAACCACAGATAAACACAGATGGACACAGATAAAGTCAGACAATTCAGATTCATTACGAAATTTAAAAATCTGTGTTTATCTGTGTCCATCTGTGGTTAATTGCCTTTTTGCCTTGGCCTAATCCCTAATCCCTAATCCCCAATCCCTGTTTTTGCTACAATGACCGACTCAACAGGAATCAATCATGCAACACGCTTATCAACAATGTATCAACCCCGACTGCAATGCGACATTCGGCACCGATGAAGTGCATGTGTCCTGCCCGACATGTTCGGCCAAGGGTGTCTCGTCACTTTTGGATATCCGCTACGACTGGTCAAAGCTGCCGGTCCCTAAAAGCCTGGCCCATTTTGAGTCACGCTGGGCCACCAAAGGCCGTGGCGACACCGGCAAACTCGACTTCTCGGGCATCTGGCGGTTCCGCGATTTGCTGCCATTCTACAACAACGAAAGTGACATCGTCACCGTCGGAGAAGGGCGTACACTGCTTCAATCCGCGGATTTGCTGGCCAAGCAGATCGGCGTCGATGCTGGGAATCTGTTCCTCCAATATGAAGGCTTAAACCCCTCAGGCAGCTTCAAAGACAACGGCATGACCGCTGCCTTTACGCACGCCAAGATGGTCGGAGCCTCCCGTGTTGCCTGTGCTTCGACCGGTAACACCTCCGCATCGCTGGCACTCTTTGCCGCCCATGCCGAGATGGTCGGAATCGTCTTCATCGGTTCAGGCAAGATCGCCTATGGCAAGCTCAGCCAGGCACTGGACTATGGCGCTCGGACCCTGCAAATCCAGGGTGACTTTGATGCCTGTCTGCATCGTGTCAAACAAATTGCTACGGAAAATAAAGAACTTGGCATCTACCTGATGAACTCGGTTAACCCGTTCCGTTTGGAAGGTCAGAAGTCCATCATGTTCCGCGTACTCGAATCGTTGAATTGGGAAATTCCCGATTGGATCGTCGTCCCCGGCGGCAACCTCGGGAACTGCTCAGCATTCGGCAAAGCCTTCATGGAACTCAAGGAACTGGGACTCATCGACCGCATCCCGCGTTTGGCAGTGATCCAGGCAGCCGGTGCCAATCCATTGCATGTGCTCTACAACGAGAAGGGCATTCGTTGGAATGATGGTCGTCCCGATCATGCGACGATCAACGCGTTTTACAAGCAGATGGATGATGACAATTACCACGCTCAAACGGTGGCGTCTGCCATCGAAATTGGTCGCCCGGTGAACCTCATCAAGTCCCTGCGTGCATTGGATGTGATGGATGGCGTCGTCCGGCAGGTCGATGATCCGACGATCCTTGAATACCGCGCGATGGTCGCCCGTTATGGCTTTGGCTGTGAACCAGCCAGTGCTGCAAGTGTCGCCGGTGCCCATATGCTCCGCAAGGAAGGGCTCATCAGTGCAAGTGACAAGGTGGTCTGCATTCTCACCGGCCACGAACTCAAAGACCCCGATGCCACCGTCAAATACCACACCGGTATCGACATGAAAGCCGTGCAGGAGTCCGCCCCACGCTCTGAACCCAAGGGGTGTATCGCCAACAAACCCATCCCCGTCGCAGATGACTTGGATGCCATTATCGCTGCGATTGGTGCGCCAGCCCAAGTCGGGTAAACATTCACCTAATTCAAACATTCACAACGAGCAGAGTCTAACGGCAATGCTCGTTGTTTTTTATATGCATGTTCTTGCTGAATCGGCATGACAATACGCTATCATGGAGACGTTCAAACGGACTCTTGGACGGTTACCATCTGCAAGGGATTTTCATGACGATTAACAACCTCATACTCGCTGCTTGGGAAATTAATTGGGATAAGGTTAAGGGCTTCTGGGAGACCGAACTTTTCAGTATTGGGGACGCCAATACCAAAGTGACCGTCAGCCAACTTGTGATTACCGTTTTGATGCTCCTTGTGGGCTTGATGGTTATCAGTTTTCTAACCAAGTTGATTTTCAATGCCGTCGTCAAACGAAGTCGCATCAATGACCAGGCAGCGGTCGTGATCCAACGCCTCACCTACTACATACTCTTGAGTTTGTTGGTGATCAGTTGTCTGCAAGTGGCAGGTATTCCGATTACTGCATTGACTGTCATCGGTGGTGCTTTGGCTATCGGTGTGGGTTTTGGTGCACAGAACATTGTCAATAATTTCATCTCCGGTTTGATCCTGCTCATTGAACGACCTATTCGCGTCAACGACATGATTGAAGTCGACAGCCATTTGGGGAAGATCGCTGCCATCAATTCACGATGTACGCGTCTTCGCCGTGTCGATGGAATTGACGTGCTCATCCCCAACAGCACCTTGCTGGAAAACAGTGTGATTAATTGGACACTGACCGATGATATTGTTCGCGGTGATGTGGAAGTGGGCATTGCCTATGGCTCGGACACTCAGTTGGCCCGACAGATTTTGCTGGAGATTACCGATGCCGAAGACCGTGTTATCAAGAACAATCCGATGCATGAAGTGAAAGTGTTCTTCAACTCCTTTGGCGATAATTCGCTGGTGTTTAATGTCTATTTCTGGATGCATGCCACCCAGGCAGGCCAGATTAAAGAGCTATGCAGCGATCTGCGATTTGAGATTGATAAACGGTATCGGGAAGCGAATATCAGTATCGCCTTCCCGCAACGTGATGTGCATTTGGATACCCTTAAGCCGCTTGAAATCAAAATGGTTGAGTCGTCGCAGAATGGTTAATCCAACCGGTTTCTTGAGCTCGTCAAGGAGATGAATATGTCAACACAGGAAGTCATCGGCCGGACGCTTAACCAGGCCAAAGGTATGGCCGGACAGGCGTTTAATCTGGCAGGGAATACGCTCGGTTTTGCAAGACGTCACCTGCTGACGCTGCCTCATATGCATGTGTCCAAATCACGGCCCGGATCTTCGCCTGGACTGACTCACGAAGACCTGCAGAACATGCCCGTCGGCGATCAGAAAGTCTCCATCCATTGCATTGACTACTGCAAAGACTGGCAGCAGACACGTGAAATCGAATTGGACGACCTTGAAGCATTTCTCTCCAATTCGCGACCTGAGGGGACTACGGTTCGATGGATTAACATTGATGGGTTATCCAATCCGCGCGTCGTGCAGAAACTTGCCAGCAAATACAAACTGCATCCCTTGGCAGTTGAAGACGTCTTTCATGTTCCCCAACGTCCCAAGGTTGAAACCTACCCGCAAACCACTGATGTCTCAGCACGTTTATTTTTGGTCATGCAAATGTTGTATGTGGTCGATCGTCAACTGCACTGCGAACAGGTCAGTTTGTTTCTCGGGCATAATACGGTGTTGACCTTCCAACAGCAGCCGGGCGATATTTGGGATCCCATCCGCGAACGCATCAGCAACGACGGCTCACGTCTGCGAGTACAGGATGCGAGCTTTCTGGTCTATGCACTGCTCGATGCGGTGATCGACCACTGCTTCCCAATACTTGAAATGTTCAGTACACAGCTTGAAGAACTCGAAGAAAAGGTCATGGAGGATGCGGATAAACAGATCGTCAAAAAAATCTACCGCATCAAACGTGAGTTGATCATGGTCAACCGACAGGTCTGGCCGATGCGTGAAGTCTTGCGACAACTTCAACACGAAGACGTGACATCCGAACTGATGAGCGATATGACGCGGACCTATCTGCGCGATGTCTATGACCATGCGGTTCAAATTATCGAAATCGTCGAAACCTACCGCGATCTGGCATCAGGCTTGGCAGACATGCACATGACCGTGGTGAGTAACCGCATGAACGAAGTGATGAAAGTCCTCACCATCTTCGCGAGCATCTTCATCCCCATCACCTTTATTGCCGGCGTCTATGGCATGAACTTCGACAACATCCCCGAACTACATTACAAGAACGGATACTTCGTGTTCTGGGGCATCATCATCACCGTGACCGTCAGTATGCTCGGTATGTTCAAATATAAAAAATGGCTGTAAATCAAGGCGCATCATGAGATCAGGTTATCGCAAGGCTTTTACCACACAGACACAGAGTAAGAAGACAAGAACATATTGGTTCGATGCCTTTCTCTGTGTCTCTGTGGTTCATCCAAACGAGTATGACTTCTCACCGCGCCCGATCCAACAGTCGGTATTGAATCGCTTCAGCGACATGTTGGATGGTGATTTCTTCACTGCCTTCGACATCGGCAATTGTTCGTGACACCCGGCGGATTTTGTCATACGCACGTGCAGACAGATTCAACTCGTTCATCGCCTGACGGATCAACTCGGTGGTCGGGCCATCCATTGCTGCAATTGTATTGAGTTCACGACCACTGAGTGTGCTATTGGGTTTAAGGGGACCGCCATTGCGTTTGATTTGTTTTTGTCGTGCATTGACGATGGTGTTGCGCATGCTTTTGGAGTCGGTACCATCACGTTGGTTGGACAATTGCGTAAACGGAACCGGGGGGACTTCCACATGAATGTCAATGCGATCAATCAGCGGCCCGGAGAGCTTGGCTAAGTAACGATCCATTTCTCTTTGCGACACATCATCCGTCGGTTTGTCGCCCTTGGGTGTCGGATTCATCGCAGCAACAAGCATGAACCGTGAAGGGAACGCGATGCTGCTATGGGATCGAGCGATGGTGACTTTACCATCTTCCAGGGGCTGTCGCAGTGTCTCTAAAACCTGTCTTGGGAACTCGGGCGTTTCGTCGAGGAAGAGTATGCCATGATGTGCCAGACTCACTTCGCCGGGGCGCGGGATGGTTCCTCCGCCGATCATGGCCACGCTGCTTGCCGTGTGATGTGGGCTGCGTACAGGCCGTTGGGTGAGAATGGGTTGACCTTTGGGGACCAGTCCGACACTTGAGTAAATGCGGGTGACATCCAGTGCTTCATCACGAGACAGGGGAGGCAGGACACCTGCCATCGCGCGAGCCATCATGGTTTTGCCCGAACCTGCTGGCCCGATCATCAAAATGTTATGCGCTCCCGCTGCTGCAACGAGCATCGCACGTTTGGCTGCTTCCTGTCCTTTGATATCCGCAAAGTCGATTGCAGTCTGCTCTTCAATGAGTAACCGTTCGACATCAATCTCACAGTGCGGTTCAAGCTCATGTGTTTCATTGAGAAAGCCGATCACGCTCGAAAGCGAGTCCGCAGGATAGACATTGATATCCCCGACGGCTGCGGCTTCGGATGCGTTATCCATTGGTACGACAACACCATCGAGCTTGAGTTGCTTAGCCAGTAACGCCAGATTAATCACGCCATTGATCGGACGCAGGCGACCGTCTAATGCCAATTCACCTGCAAAAAGCAGGCGTTTATGCGTTTGAGATTGAATGACATTGGTTGCAAGCAATAAGCCAATGGCAATGGGCAGATCAAAAATCGGCCCTTCCTTGCGGATGTCCGCCGGTGCCAGATTCACCAGCAACCGACTCATCGGGAAGGGAAAGCCGCTATTGGTAATCGCTGAACGAACCCGTTCAATGGACTCTTTGACCGCCGTGTCTGGCAGGCCGACGATGGTGGTCTTAGGCAACCCCTTGTCAGCAATGTCGACTTCGACTTCACACGCTACAGGATCAATCCCCTGGAGCACAAAGCTATGGACCTGTGCAAGCATAGACATATTTAACCATGATGCACATCGTGACACAATTCCAGTCTCAGGATTCGAGATTGGTTATTGTTTTTCTGAGTTTGAATATCGGATTACTTTGCAGAAGGAAGTGGTCGGTCTATGAGTACGTTTAATAAAAAATCATTGACTGATGGTGAGCCGGGGAAGATGTCAGGATGTTGACGCAGTTCCAGATAACAGGGGGCTCCGACTTGCATCGCATGATTCATGAAATGGAATCCAAAGAGCGCGTGGTGGATACCTTCTTTTTGATCATCAAGTCGCTGGTGGTACCGCAGAAGCATGGGTGGGTCATCCTTGGTCAAATGCGTGACGGGTGAAAATTCCCGGTAAAGATCCGCTTTTGTGGCATAGTTGGCATCCATCTCTTTATTGCTTTTAAACCCACCAGCCTGGCGGATCATCATGTGCGATATGCCACGTTCACCTATCCACGCACGAATCGTTGCGGGTTCAATGGTGGTTTGTGCAACGCCAACCAGTGCACCGCAAAGCCGGGTGGATTCACGCAGCACGGGGTCCGTTGCATTGGGGTCCGCCAAGTCGTCATGGGTGGCTAACCACAAGCTGGTGCATCCACCTGCTGACCCGCCGGTGGCTGCGATGCGGGATTTATCGATGTTGAGTTGCTCAGCTTTGTAACGCAGAAATTGAATCGCGCGAGCAGCATCAAACACTGGTGCAGGGAGGATCGCCTCGGTGGTGAACCTGTAATTAATGAACGCTGCGGAGATGCCGTTTTGCTTGAGCATCGGCAACAAGCTGTTGCGATAAATATGCGCTTCTTTTTCCTTGTTGCCATGCAGCCAACCGCCGCCATGAATGAAGACCAGCACCGGTGTCGGTTTGTCGGAGTCTGCCTTGAAAAAGTCCAATACATGGCGTTCATGCGGCCCATATGAGATGTCGGCATGGGTCGGTATCGGTTGATCCGCTGGAAGTTCTTTGGCGTTAACGACAGATGCGAGTAAGCACCCAAGCAGTAGGCAAAACGACAATTTCATGCGAGCTTCCTTTGGTGATTCGTATGATGTGAAAGACCTTATTTTACAGTTGAAATATCGTTATTGCAATGAGGCTGATTGGATACGTTTAAAATAGAATATCAGTACATTGAACTGTGATATTTGATCTGGGATTTGGCGTTGGCCAAGTGTTAAATCAGGACAGAAAATTACTACTTCTCTGTATTGATTTTTGGTTTGCTTAGCACTGGATAACCAGCCAACACCGGTAGAACAAAAAGCGCAGCAGCGGCGGCAATGATGGTTCCCAAGACCACCGCGATGCCAAAGCGTTGGGTTGGTGGGAAACTTGAGACAGCAAAAATACCAAAACCTGCCCCGACGACTATCGCGGAGTTGACGATTGATATCCACTGTTGGCTGCGCGCTTCGCACCATGCCTGCCAGCGATTGGTTTTCCAGTGCTCATTTTTACGTGCAGCAATGGTCAGATGAATCATCGCGTCCACTGCCATACCGATGCAGACGTTCGCTGCCGGTGCCGAGATGACATCCAGTGGAATCTTCAACCAGCCAATGAGTCCGAGGATGCCAGCAGGGACAATGCTTACGGCAATGACCATGCCAACAGTCGCACGGATATTGCGTGAAACAAACAGGGCAATGACCGCGAACAATCCGACAATCCCCAGCAGTCCTTGGATGAGGCTTTTTTCGACCAGTGCAGCCAACTCACCTTGAAGGTAATAGAGTCCGCCCACCATGGAGACTTCAAAACCATTGGACTTGAGAGATTCTTTAAGTCGGTCAATGACTTCAAGTCGGACTTTTTCCCGATTCTGTTCGACCATTCGGATCATGAACAGGCCTTTGACTCGGTCTTCGGTAATGAAGCTTTTTGCGGTTCGGTCGTAGGATGGTTTTTCCAGAATGTCCAGTAGCATTTCGAAGGGTAACAGGATTGCCAGCGGCGCCTTCTTGGCTTGTGCCATGAGGACAGGCAGGGAGATGATGGTTCCGACTGATGGGTCTTTTTCGAGTTGTTGTTGAGCGTCCCAGAGTTGTTCGTATGCCTGTTTATTATTTAGCAGGGAATCCGATTGTTTATCATCACCGGTGGGTTTACGTTGGACGACAAATTTAAGTGGGCTTGAACCACCGTTGCGATCAATGTAACTGAGTCCATCGTGAAGGTTACTGCCTTCGTTGAAATAAGCCAGCAGGCTTGGGTCGGTATTGACCTGTTTGATGCCGATACCCAATCCAATTCCCAGCAGTATGAGTCCGACGGTGACAGGCCAAAGTGGTTTTTGAGTCCATTTAGCTTGCGTGTCGTTTTGGTTTTTTGGTTTGGGGTGTTTGTCGATCTGGTCGATCCAAGCCAGGAAGGGCGGGTAGAGCAGATAGGCACAGAACATGGCAGCGAATGTACCGATGGTCCCGCCGATCCCCAGTTCACGTAGTGGTTTGGCTTGAACCATCATCAGACTTGCAAAGCCCAGGAGTGTGGTGAGCATGCACCAGCTTGATGCGGTGGCTGTTCGTTTCCATGCCTGCCATGTCATGCTCGAATCGTTATCGTCGGGCTGGCGTTTTTGCCAGTTACCTGTCATGAAAATGATATGGGATAACGTGAGGACAAAGACAATGGTGGTCAGGTTCGCAGTGAGTAAGCCGATTTTCTGTCCCACGAGTTGTTGGATCAGCAAGGTTAGGATGACTGCTGATAAACAGGCAGACATGGTGCCCAGAAGGATTCGCCAAGATTTAAAGAGGATTGCAATCATCAATCCAAAGAGGATGACCGCAGCAGAGGAGAACAACGCAAAATCACGCACAAGGTTCCGACGGATCATCTCCACGATATAGGGAGGCCCGGAGATGCGCAGTTCAAATTCTCCTGAATCGGCATCAACCATGATCTTTTCGATTTTTGGGATCAGTGTTGCCGGATCATTTTCTTCAAGCATGATCAGAATATTGGTCGCTTTCCCTTCGTCAGCAATGAGCAGTCGATTCCACATCGGCCCATTGACTGCTGCTTTGAGACTCTTGGGCCCATGGCTGATGCTTTTGACGCCAATGACCGGATCAAGTTCAAGCAGACGGTCGGAAAGTTTTTCGATGGAATTCATGTACCAGTCGGACTGAATTTCCGGGGACGTTGCGGTCATGATCAAAAACTGCTGAGACTTGAAAGTCTCTTCAATTTTTTGAGCCTGTTGGAATGCCGGGTTGTCGGTCGCAAAGAAAAAGTTTTGCCCGACTTGGGGCTTTAGGTCCACAAAACCAACCAGAATGCCAATTAAACCGACTGTGATGCCCACCATCAACCAGTGCCATCGATTGGTCAAAAATTCAAACTTATTGGATTGCATCAATATTTCCTCCGGTGAAGTATGTTCACTACTGCGGTGAATAATTATTCAACGCAAGCCATATTGTGGACTTGGATCAAGCATGCGTAAGAATATTTTTACCATTGACAGTTGCCAAACACAAAGAAGTTATTTGTCCGATGCAGGTTGTGGATGAGTTGTTACCATATCTGCTGATGCGCCCTGTTGGTTTGATGGGTGCAGATACCAACTTAAAATCATTGAGGCCCGCACAACCTATGCAGGACATGACACCAAAAGAAATCGTTGTTGAACTCGACAAGTACATCATTGGGCAAAACGGCGCCAAGCGTGCTGTGGCGGTGGCCATTCGCAATCGTTGGCGTCGCCGTAAACTTGAAGAGGAAGTGGCACGCGAAGTTTATCCCAAGAACATCATCATGATCGGCCCCACAGGTGTGGGCAAAACGGAGATCGCTCGTCGTCTTGCCAAACTCACCGGCGCCCCGTTTATCAAAATCGAAGCCAGCAAGTTCACCGAAGTCGGATACCACGGCCGGGATGTGGAGTCGATGATTCGTGACCTGCTTGATCAGGCGATCAACATGGTCCGCGCGGAGATGGCAGAAGAAGTCCGCGTCAAAGCCACCGATGCTGCCAACGAACGGGTGGTCGATTTGCTGCTGCCAGGATTCAACAGTGATGTGAAAGGCAACAGTGGTTACGTCCCTGTCGAGCAGTCCGAGGAACGCCGTCAGCATACGCGCAGCCGCCTGCTTGAACAGGTCAAAGCCGGACGTCTTGATGAGCGTGAAATTGAAATGACCGTCAGCAGCAAGCCTCAGACCTCGGTGATGTTTGCCAGCATGGGATTGGATCAAATGGACCCGGACATGGCCAACATGTTCGAACGCATGATTCCTGAGCAGTCTCAAACGCGCAAGCTCTCAGTGAAGGATGCACGCAACGTGCTCATTGAACAGGAGACTGACAAGCTGCTGGACAAGGACAAAATCACCACCGAAGCGATCAACCGCACGGAGAACAGCGGCATTGTATTCCTCGATGAAATCGACAAGATTGCAGTCAACAGCAGCGGTGGCAAGCAGGGCGGGCCGGACGTATCCCGTCAAGGTGTCCAGCGCGACTTGCTGCCCATCGTGGAAGGTTCCGTCGTCAATACGCGTTATGGCAGTGTGCATACGGATCACATATTGTTTGTCGCAGCTGGCGCGTTCCATGTGGCATCGGTCAGTGATTTGATGCCTGAATTACAGGGGCGATTCCCCATTCGCGTGGAACTTTCTGCTTTGACCCGTGAAGACTTCGTACGCATACTCACCGAGCCGGACAATGCTTTGACGCGACAGCAACAGGCGCTACTTGGTGTTGAAGGATTGAAGGTGACGTTTGATGATGACGCGATTGACGCCATTGCCGAGCTTGCTGCTCAAGCCAACACCACGTTGGAAAATATTGGCGCTCGTCGCTTGATGACCATCGTGGAGAAGGTGTTCGAGGAAGTGAACTTTGATGCCCCAGAGCGCGTTGCAAAGGGTGATGAGACGTTTAGCGTCTCCGCGGACTTTGTGCGTCAGCAGGTTGCATCCATCGTGCAGGACGAAGACCTCAGCAAGTTTGTGTTGTGATGCAAAAACCAATCAGCTGAGTTTTATGCTGCCATGCGTTCTTGCTTGGATTGCATGGAATGAAGTTTGTCATACACGCGCATCATGCGTTGCATGCGAGACTCGAAAGTGAAGTGGGTGTAAATGCGTTGACGGGCTTGCAGGGCTGTTTGTTGGAGTTGGTTCTCGTTAGCGAGATAGTTTTGAATCATGCCAACCCACGCGACTGGTTGCTCGGTTGGCAGGATCAGCCCACAGCGTCCATCATCAAGCAGATCACGCACGCCACCGACGTCTGTTGCAGCAACGGGGATGGCCATCGTCATGGCTTCGAGCACCACGTTGGGAAGTCCCTCGGTATGGCTAGGTAGCAGCAGCATGTCCATCGCCTGGTAGTACATTTGCGAGTTGGTTTGCCAACCCCAAAATGTCACACGATCGGTGACGTTGAGCGTTTGAGCCTGTTTTTCAAGGTTCTTTCGCTCCGGTCCATCACCAATAAGATGCAGTTCGCAGTCAGGTAATTTGGCGATGGCATCAATTGCGCGATCGACACCTTTTTCCACACTCAGGCGTCCGACGATGCCGATGACGGTGCGCTGAGTGTCAATGTTCAGTTCACTGCGTGCCTGGCTTTGCGTATGTGTCTGTTGATACTCTTCAGGTCGGATGGCGTTGGGGATGTAGGTCAACTTTGAGGTGCTGATTTTCAGTTTATCGCGACAGTGTTCGTAGAGTTTGGGACTGACCGTGACCACTTCGTCATAACGTTTAAGACAGTAGTTGTCGATGTGATAGTAAAGCTTGGTTCGCAGTGTTTCGCAGGTCCAGCCATGCACGGTGGTGATCAGTTTCATGTTCGGCTGTTTGCGACGAATCATCAGGCCCAGCAGGTTGGACTTATAGTCGTGTCCATGCCAAACGTCAATATTTTGCTTGTCACAGATATTTAGAAGTGACTTGTAGGTCTTGAAACTTACCGCGCCGGTTTCGGGGATTTCGATGATTGGGCAGCGGTGTTTGGTTGCTTGGGTTTTGAAGGTTTTAAAATCTTTGGAACCCTTGGGGTAGATGTATGCCGTCTGCATACTGTATCGCTTAGGGTCCAGATATTGAGCACTACGGATGATGGTTTTATCCGGGCCGCCACCTGCGTTGGCGATCACGCGAACGTGCAGCACCTTGGGGGCATTGGGATTGGGTTTGATCAAGTGTAGTGGCATGGTGTACATGTTCGGACTCCGGTATTCTGAAAACCAGACCCATACTCACGATTGAGTGATGGGCTGGTTTAAAGCTTTCTCCACGCCGCCTGTGGCGCAGGGTTTTTATCGATTCAGGTTGCCGGACCCGTTTTGGGGACTCATTATTTGTCCCCTGATTTTCAATGAATTTACTTTAGTGTTCTTTTCTAATCCCTTTTCACTAATCCCTAATCACTTTTCTTTACAGCATAAATCCAGGACAGTTTGCACAGGGATTGTCTTTGCTTTGTTCGTCTGTGAGTTTGTGTTTGAAGCTTCGGCGTGAGTTGCGGTATTTCTCGCCGTTCCAGATTTTTTTGAATCCATGTTCAAACACGTTGCCCATGTCGTCAGCTTGTTCAAATGAACCGCAGCAGGTGGAGACTTCGCCATCCCAATTGATGACGCTCATTCGCCAGGGCCAATCGCAGTTCATGGTTTTCTTGCCATTGAATTCTTCGCTTTTGACGGACTTGCCTTCGACGATGTCGCGGTACTGTGGCAGTGTGTAGTTGTCATCTTCTGGAATCCATTCTTCGATATGGTCTTTGACTTTCTTTTCCAGAATATCCGGTGCCAATCCCAGGGGTTGGAGTTTTTGATCCTTGTCCTGGAAGCGGATATTCAAAGAAGCGGTGGAGAAGACAGCTTTGCAGCCTAGTTCATCTGCGAGTAATTGGAAGGCTTCTTTTTCGTGTTCATTCTTTTTGGTGACCACGAAGTTCAACTGCACCTGCGGTGTGGTTGAGCCCATGTCATTTCGTGTTTGAATGATGTTTCTTATTTTTTCGACAGAGTCTTCAAGTGTTTTACCAGGCTGATAGCATTCATAGGTTTCCTGTGATGCACCATGTAGTGAACAGGTGAGCAGGTCCAAACCGGAGTTCACGATTTCTTTGGCTTGCCCTTTACCAGGTTTGAATGCATGGAGATTTGAACTGATGTAGGTCCAAACACCTTTGTCATGGGCATACCGGATCATCTTGTAAATGTCAGGTACGATCAGCGGATCACCCCACATGGACAAATCAAGACTCAGAAGAGTGCGCTTGGTTTGGTTGATGAGCGTTTGATACTGTTCAAAGGTCATGGAACCTTTGGGGCGTCCCTGAATTCCAAGTCCGGTAGGGCAGAGTTGACATTTGGTATTACAGATATTCGTCGACTCAATCTTCATCTTGTAGGGCATGCCAAGGACATGTTCTGTTTTGAAGTAGAACTGCACATTGACCATGGCCATGTTCAGGAGCTTGACAGTACTCAGATAGCGACGGTTACGCCACATATAGAACACACCCCGTGCGATGAAGTCGATGGTTGCCAGCAGCCACGCGTAAGGCTTGAAGCGACGAGGCGTCTCTTTGAGTCTTTGTGTATAGGCAACCGTACGAGCCAGTTGGGCATTGATGTTGACGTTTAGTGTGGTCATGGCGTAATGAGTCCTCGAATCAACTCAGGCATAGGCCCTGAGATGGGCGGGTTATCAAGTTGTTTGATCTTGTTGTGTGCATGGACCAGTGCGTCTTCGGATTCATGAGCATGAGCACCACGAAGTCGGGCAATATGCTGCTGACTGATATGAGGCATGACTGAAGCCAACACCAGTAACAACCATGGCAGTTCCACAACTTCCACTGACAGGAAGATGGCACCGAAGGAGAAGATCAGCAGGGCGGCTTCACAACCACGGGTTAACTGAATTGTCTGTTCGGTGAGATGGTCCATCTCAGCATCTGGCGCCCTGGCTTTACGTTCTTTGACATACTCTTTGCAGTAAAGCCTTGTACGTCGCAGACTCCAAAAGGCGGTAATCTGAATGGCAATATAGGTCAGCATGGCCAGGACACCACTGTCGGCGGCAATCTGGATGTACTGACTGTGAATCGTACGACCTACGCGGTCTGCACCATAGTTCTGAATGAAGTAAGCGGAGTTGCGAATGCCTTGGCCGGTGATCGGATTTTCCATGGCAATGGCCCAGCCGGCGCTCCAACTGTCAAAACGTGATTGTGCGCTTTGGTCAGCATCGAAATCGCTGGTAGAGAAAAAGCGTTCGCGGATTTCCTGCCCCGCAAGAGCTGGGACGATCAATACCACTAGAAGCAGCATCATTGCAGCTTGATATCGCGGGCGATGGTTAATTAGAATCCACAGAATACCCGCCACGACTGAAAGCATGGCACCACGGGAATAACTCATGAGTGTCCCGTGAAGCATCAGCAGTGTGATAAACCAACAACCGAGTTTTATCATCTTGCTCTTGGCGCTGGTGGCAAAGGCGTATGCCAAGGGGAGACACATAGCCAGCATCAAACCTGCACCGTTGTTGTCCAGACCACCATAGCCACGATGGTAGATATCCAGACGGTTTTCAACCAGGTAAAGATAGTTGATTTCCCATGCAACGTATCCGATGGCGATCACGATCATGGCTAACATCACGCGGATTTGCCAGAGGCGATCGAGAATCAGACTGGTGATCAATGCCATGAGCATGATCTTGCCATATTCGATTCCCCAGAATTGAGCGGTTTGCGGGAAATAGGCGTTGAGCATACTGCCCAGTAGAAGCAAGCCGTAAAGCAGGATCAGGCAGGGCATCAGGTGAAGCCGTAAACGGAAAAAGCCGCGGCCTGCATTGATCATCAGACTCACGAATACAATCAGTGAAGCGAAGAGTGACCAGCGCAACTGCATCGGCAAAGCCCAGTTCCAAAGGTACTGTGGACGAAGCACCGCCAAGGTGTAGTACAGCAGGATGCCCCAGAACGGATGGTAAACCGCACCAAGACCTCCAAGCAGCGTTGCACAAGCTAGGAATAGCATGTGTTTCATACGAAACGGTTCCTCGAACATCGAGTTTTCCTTCCTTTCTCCCACTCCTTAGCGCAAACTCAGCAATTGATGATTAACCTGCCTGGCGATAACGCAACACCGGAAGCGATAGCTCCCGAGTCTTGTGATGTCGCAGACCTGATAATCTTTGCTGAAGGATACGCCGGACCGCTTTCACGGCATCGTCCAACTCGACTGCGTCGAGACAAACGTCACCCTGATCGCAAACCCGCTTGTAACAGGGGCCACACGGCACGCCTGCTACAAGTTTCTCTCCCTGCCCATAAAGGGCAATCTCCTGCTCGCAGGTAGGACCAAACAAAACCAACACGCCTTTCTCTAACGCGATGGCAACATGCATGGCCATGGTATCCCCACTAAGCAGCACAGTGCATAAGTCAACCAGCGACACAAATGCCGGTTCCTTATGATGCGTCTCTCCGTCAAACACACCGTTGGCATCACCTGCAAGATCAAGCTTTCTCATTATCTCGTCGATGATCGGGCGTTCATCCGGGCCACCCAGAAGCAGAACCTGCATATCAGGTTCATGAACTTTTAGCTTCTGGATCAATGAAGCCTGTTTCCCAGCAGGCCACATCTTGTTTGCAAACACTTTCCCTGCGCCAACATTGATTCCCAACGTCGGGCGAGATTCATCCCATCCCAGATCACTTAGACGTGCAACATGCTTGGCACGTTCGTCTGCGTTCATTGGAAGGGTGTAGCGTTGTTTTTTGTATTTCCACCCAAAAGCATCGTAAATCAGCTCCGGGTAAGTCTTGGTATTTTGGTTGAATTTCAATTCGTCGGATAAGCCCAATTCAAAGTAACCGACCGCTTCTTCATTTAGAGGAACCGGCGTGCCAAAGCTGCTTAGCCCGACACCGAGTTTCTTCTTGGCATTGATGGACATGGCCAAACTCGCAGGTTCAGCTTCCTTGTCCAGGCAGATCATCAAATCAAAAGCTTCGCGGTTCAATGTCATTGCAGACATCGCATCAAACACCATCAGACGATCAATGTCAGGATGCCCTTGAAGCATCCGTGAGGCATTGGGTTTGGTCACCCAGGTAATCTGACTGTTTGGATATTGGCGACGAAGCTCAGGTAAAATGCAAAGCGTACGAACCACATCACCCAACGCACCAAGCTTGATGATGCAAATGCGAGCATCAAACGGAGCATAGTGATCACAGCCGCCACAAAGACGGTTGGCAAAACACGGTTTGTCACCGCGGTAATGACGACAGTCAGGGGCAAGACTTGCAGTCTGTGAAAATGTCAGGGACTCTGTACGCATCTGCTTGGTTTCCTGTGGCGGACTAATCCGAATAACCCGCACAGATGTTACGTTCGGCATAATCAGGTGACTGCTTAAGGCAAACCGGAGTTGCTGCTTCAAACTTTTTTGAGATGTTCAATTGGTTATGGGACACAAAGAAAAACCACGCCGTCCACGTCTGATAATGCATGGCTTGGTTGGATCAATGGCAACAAATCATCCGTATTGACTGATGATGCCGTTGATGCGTGTCCAAATAAAATAGTGATGATTTTACGCGCAGTCTTTGTGCTCGTCGTCTTGCTCATTGACCATCAGCCGCTGCAGACTGTAGGCAGCAATGCACATCAGACGCTGCTGGCCAGCTTCATCTATCTGAGATTTAAGATCCGCAGGCAGTTCAATTTCGTCCCATGCTTGATAAAGCGGCAGTTGATAAAGAAGTCGGGCGATCATGGCATCGACAGGGCGGGTGGGCTTGGATTGACTCACAGAATACTCTCCCCCGGCCCCCCGAAAGAGTTTACGGACATCGGCATGCAACCATGCGCAGGGCTGTCCCGTAATCCTTACATCGTCACGAGATTAATCGCACTTCACACAATTTTTCCGAACCTGCTAACATGTTCGTTGCTAATGAGTCAACAACTTCAGCAGTCAACTGCCAGGAGGGTCCAATACATGCTTCGCAATTCCGCTTTTATCGGTCTGTTTGTGTTATCAGGCATTCTCACTTGTTTAACAGGATGTCAATCTGATCCTACAACCAGCGACCAAGACCTCACGCAACTTGAGTATCCGCGGTTTCTGGAAATGAAGGCCAATCCGAAAATGCGTCTGGTTGTGATCGATGTACGATCCGCAGAACGCTATGCCACGGGACATATTCCCGGTGCAATCAATATTTCGATTCCTGATTTGCGCCCTAATGATCCAAAGCTGGCAGATGCGACCGACATCGTGGTGTATGCCACTGGTTGGACGGAGTATCTTTCCCCAGCAGCTGCCAAGAAACTCCTGTCAATGAACTATAAAAATGTCTACGACTTCCGGGGTGGGATTGAAATGTGGCAGGCTTACGGCGGTCGCGTTGAACCGTGATTTAAAATTCACTTGGTTCAAACCCACATCGCAATCGCAGAAATTTACTCGCCTGTTACCTGTTTAATCGCTTCGCTAAAGCGTTTGCGATACCAATGCAGGATCAGCAGATACACGCCGCAGATGAGCATCAACACAATCGCACCAATCATTGGGCCAACGTTGTAAAGCATCAGCCGTAAGCCGATGGGCGCTTTAATGGTATTCAAACTGCTTGATAGAAAACTGCTATAGCTCGCGCAGACGATCAGGAATAAAAAAGTCAACATACTCAACCGCCGACTGAGGTTCGACATCCGCCGGTGGGGGATCATCGACGCGATGGACGAAGCATGCCAAAGCATTGCAAACGCACCAATCGCAAACCAGGCAGTCAGCAGACTCATTGTTTCAAACAAGCCGATCTTTTCGGTGATCGGTGGGATCACCAGACAGAACACAAATCCTACAACACTGCTGACTGTCATGAATCGGGCGATGCGTCGTGCGGTCGTGAGCTTTTCTTTTGACTGGTACGGCTGAGTCAATAGCCAGAAACCTGCAGCGCCGGGAAATAAAACCGCAACAAATAATATGTCCACCGCGGTCAGTGTCATCGACGAAGTCATCCGCATGTTCTGTTGAATATTGATCGCAAAAATCAGAACCGCCATCGCAAAGAGGACGCAGGTAATCTGCATCAATCGTAAACCCAGACGCATCTGTTTGAGCCAAATCATTGGGTAGTTTTTAAGGCGCTGAACGCGCGTCGTATCACTGACTGCTCGCCCACACTCAGGGCAATCGCCACTGGGTTTTAGACTCCGCAGTAGATACCCGCAGCCTACGCAGGGCAGGTCTTCACTGATCGCCTGTTGGTCATCAAGTGTCACGCCTGCCTGTTTTGCTTGTTCGATGGCATCCATAATAGCTCCCCCTTAACTTGCCATGCGTTATTGTTGGACGCTATAGACCGCATCACAAAACGCCCGCATCAACTGTTCGTCTTTTTCACCCTTGGTCACTTCCACACCGCTGGCTACATCCACGCCGAACGGTTGAACTTTCGCAATCGCGTTAGCCACATTCTTCGGCGAGAGTCCGCCTGCGAGGATCAATGCCGGCCAATGGCTTCGCTTCATCATCGCGAGTTTATCCCAGTCAATAGCCACGCCCGTCCCACCGGTTAATCCATCCTTGGGCGGGGCGTCGACAATAATCCCTGCAAGGTTCTCGCATTGCTCAGACCATATCTCAATCTGCTGTGCAAATTGGTCATCAAACGGCAGGGCTTTAATAATCCGCAAAGGCGCGAGATAGTTGGCGAAACTCAATGGCTCCTTGCCATGCAATTGCACGGTACGGATGCCAAGTTCCTTGACTGTCGAAATAATTTGTTCCGTCGATGTATCACAGAATAATGCCACCGGCTCAATAAACGCAGGTAACGCTCGGAGGATAACCTTGGCTTTCTCGACAGTCACCACACGTGGCGACTTACCCACAAAGTTCAATCCAATCGCATCAACCCCTGCATCCACTGCCATCAAAGCAGGATTGGCATCCTTAAATCCACAGATTTTAATTCGAACACGTTTCATGGTTCACCTATCTGTCAGATACTACGCTCTTGATGCCTGTCAGGTTTACTCAAATTTTTTAAACCTGAAATTTACCGCAGAGGCGCAGAGAACTCAGAGTTAAGAGAGAAAGTAAGGCATCTATTTAATTCAGTTCAAACTTATTGAATTGAAATCAAATATTTTTTGTCTTGTAACCTCTCTTATCTCTGAGTTCTCTGCGCCTCTGCGGTAAAAAATGTCTTTCAAAAATCCACAATTTCCAACCGGGCATATTGCAGGATCAATGTCTTGACACCTGCTCGTTCAAAGCCGACGGTCGCTCGGGTGTGAGCGCCACTGGATCGGACTTGGATTACTTTGCCAAAGCCGAATTGTGGATGACGAACCATTGTCCCCGGCGGGTAGTCAGCCAGAAATGGATCATCACTTTCGGTCTTCACACTACTATTGCCATAACCCGAACCCCCAACGCGTTCGCCTTGATCCGCGACATTGTTGGTCTGCATCAGTTCACGAGGCAGTTCCGTCAAAAATCGACTTGGGATCGTGGAGGACGATTTGCCAAACACACTGCGGAACCGCGCATTGGTTAGCAGCAGTACACGCATCGCGCGGGTGATCCCCACGAAGCACAGTCGCCGTTCTTCCTCAATGGTCTTCTCCTGGAACGACCGTTCATGAGGCAGTAATCCGTCTTCCATGCCAATAATGGCAACCACCGGGAATTCCAATCCCTTAGCTGCATGCAACGTCATCAGCGTCACGCAACCCTCATCATTTTCAATGCTGTCGGTATCACTGACCAGTGCGACCTGTTCCAGATAGCTGAGCATTTTAGCTTCAAGGGATAAGCCCGAGACTTCGGTGGTTTGTGCATCAAAGTCGGTGATCTGATCGTTTTCAAACTGCTGAACGGAACTGATGAGTTCGCCAAGGTTTTCGATGCGGTCACCATCGGGGTCCGAGTTGTCATTGCGGTATCGCTCCTCAATGCCGGACTCTCGTAAGATGTTTTCGACATAGCTTCGCAGTGATTCTTCACAGCCGCCTTGCTCTAAAGTCGCACGCCATTTGTCTAACAGGGCAGCAAATTTTTTGACACTACTCACCGCGCGGGTGTTTAGCGAAGGGACACTCTCTGCTTGACGCATCAGTTCATACACAGGGATATGCGAGCCGACACTATGAGCTTGGAGTGCTTTGACCGTGGTGTCGCTGATCCCACGAGGGGGCATGTTCACAATTCGCAGCAGGTTCACTTCATCATCAGGATTGACGATGGCTCGCAGATACGCGCAGGCATCTTTGATTTCTTTGCGGTCAAAGAAGGCAGTACCTCGCGCGATCTGATAGGGGATCGCTGCGTTTCGCAGAGCGTCTTCAGCGACACGTGAGAGTGAATTCGTCCTATAAAAGATGGCAAAATCGTTCCAGGACAGTCCCAACTCCGTTTTGAGTTTGTCGAACTCTTCGACGACTACCTTGGATTCATGTCTTTCATCTGCACATGCAAAGCAGCGGATGCTTTGTCCTTTTTCGTTTTCCGTCCAAAGGGCTTTGTGCTTACGCTCTGAGTTGTTTTGAATCAGATGATCGGCAGCAGCCAGGATCAATTGGGTTGAGCGATAGTTCTGTTCGAGTTTGACGATTTGCGCTTTGGGGTAGTGCTGTTCAAACTCCAGAATATTTTTGATGTTCGCACCCCGCCAACCGTAGATGGATTGGTCTGGGTCTCCGGTGACATTGAGGTTGCCATGCTTTTGAGCCAAGGCATGTGCAAGGACAAATTGGGCGTGGTTGGTGTCTTGATATTCGTCAATGAGGATATACCGAAATCGGTCTTGGAGTTCATCAAGAACGGCAGGAAAAAACTTCATGAGCTTGACGGTGTTGAGTATCAGATCGTCAAAGTCCATCGCTTTATTTTTGGTGAGAATCGCTTGATACTTGGTATAAGCCTGGGCTGCCTTTTTGGAGAAGAAATCCGAAGCGGTCTTGGCGTAATCATCCGGGCCGATGAGTTGGTTTTTGGCATCGGAAATTGCATGCAGGAACTTGCCCGGCGGGAAGTGATTGGAATTCATCTGCAGGTCTTTTAACGCCTGCTTCATCGCGCGGGTCTGATCGGACGTGTCGTAAATGGTGTACGACGGCGAGAGATTCAAAGTCGCTGCATACTTGCGAAGAATCCGGCTGCATAGGCTATGGAAGGTGCCGATGGTCACCGCATTGGCTTGGCGTTCAGTGAGTAATTGCCCAACACGTTCGCGCATTTCGCCAGCGGCTTTGTTGGTGAAGGTGATGGCAAGCACATTCCACGGCGCGATGTCACAGCGCTGTACCAGATAAGCAATCCGGCGGGTGATCGTCCGCGTCTTGCCAGACCCGGCACCAGCAAGCACCAAGAGCGGGCCGTCAACATGCGTGACAGCTTGCACCTGTGGCTGGGTCAAACCTTCCAGAAGCGGGTCCACATCCTCCACCGGTGGCAGTGGATTGTCATCGAAATCCATTTCTTCTTGCATATCCCACATGATAGCAGAGATTGAATGGGATTTTGGTGGCTAGGTTTTAACACGAAGGCGCGAAGGACACGAAGGTCACGAAGGCCGGAAAAGAGTTTTGTTTTGCTGTTTTGGATTGGATTTCATAGCAAGGTTGAAGTTTCGCTTGCTCAAATTATAAATTTGCCTTTTCTTCGTACCTTCGTGTCCTTCGCGCCTTCGTGTTAATCTCCAACGTCATTTGTTGTATAATCGCCCGACTATGCCCGCCGAAGCTGTTGACATTGTGGTGATTGGTGGCGGACATGCCGGCTCTGAAGCAGCCTGGGCGTGTGCCAATCTTGGTGCGCATATTGCCATGATCACCATGGAACTCGACAAAATCGGGGCGATGAGTTGTAACCCGGCTATCGGCGGCTTGGCCAAGGGGCAGATCGTCCGCGAGATCGACGCGCTGGGCGGACTCATGGGGTTGGCAGCGGATGCAACCGGGATTCAATTTCGGATTCTCAACGCTTCCAAGGGCCCTGCAGTTCGTGGCCCGAGGTGTCAGTCGGACAAGTACCGCTATGCCAGCGAAGTGCAACGCCTGCTTAAAACACGAGACAATATCGACCTCATCGCAGGGACGGTCGATGACATTCTTGTCGATGATGGCAAGTGCAACGGCGTGGTTTATTCCGACCCGTCACGCGGGATTGTCAATCATACGATCCATGCCTCGGCTGTGATCCTCACCACCGGAACTTTCATGCGTGCGTTGATGCACACCGGCCAGGATCAGACCAAAGGTGGTCGCGTTAATGAAGGTTCGGCTGAAGGCATCAGTGGCAACCTCACCAAACTCGGTTTGGAACTGGGACGTTTGAAGACAGGTACACCGCCGCGCCTTGCTGCTGAGAGTATCAATTTTGAGGTCCTTAAGGAGCAGCCCGGAGACGAGAATCCCATACCGTTTTCGGACATGACTGATCCGGCCAGCTTCCCTCCACAGCAGCAGATTTGTTGCTGGATTACCGAAACCTGCAAGGATTCGCACGAACACATTCAGGCCAACCTTGACCGCGCGCCCTTGTTTAACGGGCAGATTGAAAAGGGCAGTGTCGGCCCGCGCTATTGCCCGAGTATTGAGGACAAGGTGATGCGGTTTGCCGATCGCGATTCGCATCATGTCTTCCTTGAGCCTGAGTCATTGGACACCAATGAGATTTATTGCAATGGGATTTCGACTTCGCTGCCTGCCGATGTGCAGGATGTGATTGTGCGGAACATGCCCGGCTGCGAGAACGCAGTGATTCTCAAGTATGGCTATGCGGTGGAATACGACATGGTCTGGCCTCACCAGATTGACGCGACCTGCATGACCAAGAAAATTCCCGGTCTGTTTTTAGCAGGGCAGATCAACGGTACATCCGGCTACGAGGAAGCAGCAGGACAGGGACTCATCGCAGGACTCAATGCCATCCATTACATGCAAGGTAAAGAGCCCGTGCGATTCGGCAGAGAGCAGGCTTACCTGGGCGTGATGATGGATGACCTGATTACCAAAACGCCTCGCGAACCGTATCGCATGTTCACCTCACGAGCGGAGTTCCGTTTGCAGTTGCGTTCGGATAACGCAGCAGATCGACTCACACCACTGGGACGGGAACTGGGGCTCGTGGATGACGCGCGATGGGAACGTTTTGAACATCGCAAGCAAACGGTTGAAGCCATTCGCCAGACCCTCACACAGACGGCTCATGAGGGCATGCGACTCATCGACTGGTGCAAGCGTCCGGAAGTGAATCGACAATGGTTGATTGAACATGCCACTGATGAGATTGCTGAAACTTTCAGGCAACATCCTCTGTTGGTGGATCACGTGTTGGCTCATGTGATGTATGATGGTTATCTGGATCGCCAGACACGTGATATCCAACGGCTTAAGCAGCAGGAAAAAGTGATCTTGCCCGAGCATTTTGACTACAATGCTGTTGTCGGATTGCGCAATGAATCCAAGGCGGTACTCGACAAGTTCCGTCCGAGCACGATGGGGCAGGCATCACGATTGGCAGGCATTACACCTGCGGATTTAATGGTCTTGAGCGTGGCGTTGGGCAGGCGATAAACGGGGTCGATATTCGACTGAAATATTCTTTTGACACAATGTTGTGTAAACCAGCTTGCGATGTGAGCTGGTTTGTTGTTTGATAGGGACCATGATGGATAATAAAGAACAACTGCATCCGTGCATGATCGTCATTTTTGGCGCATCAGGCGATCTCACCAAGCGTAAACTCATCCCTGCGTTGTACGACCTGTACACCCGCAAACAGATGCCTGAGCATTTTGCAATTGTGGGTGTGAGTCGGACTGCGTTTTCGGATGATGATTTTAGACAGAAGCTTTTCGACTTTAAGTCTGACAACTATCCTGATGCGGATCAATGGAAAGCATTTAGTAATCATATTCATTATCACGCTGCCGACTCCACGAAGCTGGCGGACTTTGGTGATATGAAAGCGCGTTTAAAGCAACTTGCTGATGAGCATAAGACCGGCGAGAACATGCTGTTTTATCTCTCGATGGCGCCACAGTTCTTTGAGCCGACGATTCAGAATATCTCCGCTGCGGAAATGGTCACCGAAGGCAAGCGATACTGCTCACTGGATCGTCAATCCAAACCCTGGCAGCGGATCGTGGTCGAAAAACCCTTCGGCTCAGACCCCAAGTCCGCGACACATCTCAACAGTGTGTTAGCCAATGTGTTTGAAGAAACTGAAATCTATCGCATCGATCATTATCTGGGCAAAGAGTTGGTTCAGAACATGATGGTCTTGCGTTTTGCCAATGCGATTTTTGAACCGATCTGGAATCAAAGTTATATCGACCATGTGCAGATCACTGCCAGCGAAACGGTGGGCGTGGAATCGCGTGGTGCGTATTACGATGGCCCGACGGGTGGGGCGATGCGGGACATGATTCAAAGCCACCTGTTGCAGGTGCTTTCAGTCATGGCAATGGAGCCGCCGGTGAGTCTCAAGGCAGAAGATATCCGCACCGAGAAGATCAAGATTTTCAAAGCCATGCGTGTGCCCAAGTATGACGATGTACCCAATATTGCAGTGCGGGGTCAGTATGGCGATGGCCAACTTGGTGGCAAGGTCATCAAGTCCTTCCGTGAGTCTGAAGGTGTGAATCCTGAGAGTCAATGCGACACCTATGCGGCGATGAAGATGTATGTGGATACATGGCGGTGGGGCGGCGTGCCGTTTTATCTGCGTTCGGGTAAAGCGATGGCCAAGAAGGTCACCAACATCGTGCTGTACTTCAAACCCACGCCACATATTTTGTTCCGCGATATGGCCAAACAACGCAAGGCCAACCAGATCGTTATCAATGTCCAACCTGACGAAGGCATCCGCATTCGATTTGAAGGTAAAGTCCCCGGCCACAAGCTGGCGGTCAAGGACGTGGAACTGGACTTCGATTATGTCAAGCAGTGGAACGCTCAGCCACCAGACGGTTATGCGACGTTGCTTTATGACGTGATGCTCGGTGATCAGACGTTGTTTAAACACCGCGATGAAATCGAGTGTGCCTGGCATGCAGTGCAACCGGTGCTGGACTACTGGCAGGACAACCCGCAATTTGATTTGCCCAACTATGCAGCAGGTACATGGGGACCCTCAGCAGCCGATATCCTCATGGCCCAGAGTAACCGCTACTGGCATAATCCCAAGTGATCAAAGCGGTGCTTTGACAGGGAGTAGTGAGTAGGGAATAGGCAGTAGGAAAGACCAGCTATGACTTGCAAACGCTCCCCGATGAACTTAGCGGATTGAATACAACTGACTAATCACTACTCCCTACTCCCTGAATAATATGCAAAATTCAACACTCAAACTTCCCGGCCACATCATTGTTCAAAACGATATCGACGATCTTTTAGATGATCTTGGCGGCATCCTCCTTAATACTGCTAACGATGCAGTGGGTAAACGTGGCGTCTGTCATATCGCACTCTCCGGTGGCAGCACACCTGAGCCGTTTTACCTGCGGCTGGTGTCAGATATTCGCTTCCGTGCAATCCCCTGGGACAAGATGCACATCTGGATTGTCGATGAACGTCGCGTGCCTGAGGATGATGAAAAAAACAACTTCAAGATGATCCGCGAAACACTTGTCGACCACATCCCAATGCCCAAGCGTAATGTGCACCCCATGCCCGTGATGGCAGACGATCCAGCGACACCTTACGAAGCGGACATGCGCGACCTGCTCCCCGATGGGCGACTGGATTTTGTACTCCTTGGTATGGGCGATGACGGGCACACCGCATCCCTGTTCCCCGGCACGGACGCTCAGGAAGTCGAAGACAAATGGATCGTCGTAAACAGCGGCCCCAAGGTCACGCCACCTGACCGTGTGACCATGACCTACCCGCTGCTTAATGCTGCAGGTCGCATCGTTGTCTTAGCAGTTGGTGCCAAGAAAACAGCCATGCTCCAACAGGTCTCCGACGCATTTGCATCCGGCAAACCCGACCCCCGGAAGTTGCCGATTACGGGTATCAATCCTGAAATGTCCAACGGCGAAATGCTCTGGTTCCTCGATGGCGTGGCAGCCGGAACGCAGATTGAAATGTGATTGCACAGGGCTGAACACAGAGTCACAGAGACACAGAGTAAAACAGTTTGCTTTACTCATGTCTTGGCTCTGAGCCTCTGTGACTCTGTGGTGAATTCCATTTAGAAACATATTCTGTTCCAATACTCAGATGTCCCAACTCCCATTCGATGCCAACTTCTTCTCCCCTGACCCCGGAGAGCAACCTGCCAAGACGCCGCGGAAAAAGCGTGAAGCCGATCCGCCGATTTCGGTGACCCAGGCTGCTGCTTTGGTCAAGGAAGTCTTAGCGGTTTCCATCCCTGGCAAGATTCGCATCGTTGGTGAAATCAGTAATCTCTCCAATCGCACGCATTGGTTTTTCAGCATCAAGGATCAAGGTGCATCGCTTAGATGTGTCTGTTTTGCATCCAATGCCAAACGCGTGAAATTCCCTGTCCGTGATGGCATGGAAGTGATTATCACCGGCCGTGTGGATTTCTTTGAAGGTCAGGGCTCACTGCAAATTTACGTGGACAGTATCGAACAAGTTGGGCAAGGCAGCTTGGAGCAACAACTCCAGGAAATGATCGCTCAGTTGCGAGAGCTTGGCTATCTGGACATTGAACGCAAGAAGCCTATGCCTGCTATGTGTCAGCGGATCGCGGTGGTAACCAGTCGCTCTGCTGCGGCGTTGCAGGATGTGATTAATACTGCGCACCGGCGTTGGGCAGGATGTGAGTTGTTACACGTGGATGTCCGCGTGCAGGGCGAACATGCTGCCCCGGAGATTGCCCGCGCATTGCGTCAACTTAGCGAGCAGGGTGAGGCACTTGGCATTGATGCGATTATTCTCACGCGTGGTGGTGGCTCAATCGAAGACCTCTGGGCGTTTAACGAAAGGATTGTCGCTGATGCAGTGTTCAACTGCCGGTTACCCATTGTTGCAGCGATTGGACATGAGACGGATACCACGGTGGCTGAACTCGTCGCGGACATGCGCTGTGCGACTCCCACGCAGGCCGCGATGACGTTGGTCCCAGACCGCAAGGCTTTGGATCATCAGGTCACGCAGATGGCAGGGCGGTTGCGGATGAGTCTGCAACGTCAGAGTCAAATGGCCAACCAGCGATTGACAGCCATCTCCCGACACCGCATTTTTACCCGGCCTCAAGCACTTTTGGAAATGCCTCAACAGCGATTGACCCATGCTCAACATCGGATGACTCAGGCTCTGCCCGGTCGACTTGCACCTGCGACAACGCGCGTGTCTCAAGCTGTCGCGCGGTTGTCCCGTGTGATGCAACGACGCGTCACGCAGGCGGATCAACAGGTCAAAGCCATGAGTCGCACCCTTCAAGCAGTGGGGCCCAAACGGGTACTCGAACGCGGCTACACCTACACCACGGATAGCAATGGGAAGTTGCTGCGTTCGGTCAATGATGTGACCGATGGCCAGTCCATTACCACGGTCTTGGCGGATGGCAAGGTGCAAAGTGTGGTGGGTGATTCAGGTCAAAAGCCGCCAACACCCAAAGCTGCCCCAACTTCCAAACCGCGTAAGCGTCGATCCAAACTCAAAGCACAAGACGGCGATCAGCCCGGTTTGTTTGGATGATTGTTTTGCTTACTGAAAACTTACCCGTCAGATTCGCCCGCAAAGCCGGACTCCTCTGGCGGCTTGTCAGGTATTGATTGGATATCAAACGCTTGTCTTGCCTCTGTGGTTAAGGTCAATAACGATCACATTCGCCTTTACACCTTCAAATTTCTGCTAAACTGTCACGGATATGAGTAAAGGTAAATTTGAACAATCCATCGAACAGCTCGAAGAGATTATCGAGCAGATCGAGTCCGGCGAAATCGGGCTGGAAGATTCCATCACCCAGTACGAGAAGGGCTCCAAGCTCATCGAAAAGTGTCAGGCGATTTTGAATCGGGCTCAAGCTCGGATCACCGAACTGACCGACGATGGTTCTGGACAGCTAAAATCCCCATCTGACGATCAGGCACCCCAAGAGAGAGAGTAAACCTTGAGCGATTGGCCGTGGTATCTCCTGATAGCCTTCTATGGCTCATGTGTCGGCAGTTTCCTGAACGTGGTCATCTACCGACTGCCCGAAGGCAAAAGTATTGTCACGCCTCCCAGTGCCTGCCCGCATTGCGGTAAGACGCTACGGATGTGGGAGAATATCCCTGTTTTGGCGTGGTTTTTCCTGGGTGGCAAATGTGCACGCTGCAAAACACCCATCAGTTTTCAATATCCTGCCATCGAACTTCTCACCGGCTTGTTGTTTCTGGCATGCCCGTTGGTCTACTTCCATACGGATATGCAGATGCCTTTTGCGGAGGTCGGTATCAACGGCAGTTGGCCGATCCTTATCGTACATTTGATGCTTATTGCTGCGTTGGTTGCTGCCACGATGATCGACATTCGACATTACATTATCCCGTTGGGTATCCCCTACGTGATCATTGCGTTGGCATTGGTGGTTTACCCGGTTGCTGCTCATATGGGAGTGGACTTCCGACATGTGGTGGAGCTACCTCATGGCGGTGGTGTTCGGATTGCCCTTGGCGGATTGATTGGGTTGATCCTTGCCAATGTACTGCTTCGAGTGGGTGTCTTACCTTACAGCTTTGCTGATGAACAGCAGTGGCTTGAGTCGATTCAGAAAGAGCAGCAGGAGCAAGGCGCAATTGGCAATGTGCCTTCAGCCACATCCCAACCCGTCGCATCGGATGATGGACATCATCACACGCCGATCGACATTTATCTGCAATACCCGCACACTCGTCGTGAGATGGCCAAGGAGTCATTGTTTCTGGCGATCCCACTGGCATGTATGATTGCTGGATACTTCCTTTTACCGCTGGCTGGGCAGGTTGAAGGGATGTATTGGCTGCGTGCTCTGGCAGGGGTGATTCTTGGTTATATCAGTGGTGGGGCGGTCATCTGGATCACGCGGATCCTCGGTTCCTATGCCTTTGGCAAAGAGGCGATGGGGCTGGGCGATGTGCATTTACTTGCAGCAATCGGGGCGGTGCTTGGCCCCATTGACCCGCTGTATGTCTTTTTCCTGGCACCGTTCTTCGGGTTGCTGGCTGCTCTAATCAGCTTTGGTGTTGCTCGGATTTACAAGGGGCAAGCTCGCGTGATTCCCTACGGCCCGTATCTGGCGGGAGCGACTTTGGTGATCATGTTCGCTGGTAAATTTTTCGAACACATCATTGGCTGACTCAATCCTCCCCATAAATCTGCCTTAAGCTGATTATCCGAAAAAAACTTCCGGGGGGTTAGCAAATTCTAAGCATTCGGTCTGTCTTAGCTTAAAAATTCTGGTATTCTGGTAGCATCAGCGATGAGTGTGGACAGGAGGTCTGCACGCTGTTAATTGAATGGTCGAACCAAGAGGAGCGAAACATGCAGGGTATCCGAGGATTGATGGTGGTTGTGGCTTTGGCGGGAGCGATGCTGCCTTTGACAGGTTGTAACAAGCGTCTGATTGATGAGCGTAATGCGCTTTACACACAAAACACAGAACTGCAGGATGAGCTTAACCGCTGTCGTGCAGCGATGGATTCAGCTGAAGGCGATCGTGGTAACCTGATGAACCAGATCAGCAGTCTGCAGAATCAACTCGCTGTTGAACGTTCCAAGCCCCCGGTTGTCCAACGTGTGGAAGTACCAACGCCAGTCGTCACACCTGTGGTCCAGGCCAGAACCGGCTTTGATAATATCGCAGGTATTGAAACCGAAACCGGCAACGGCACCATCACCGTCCGCGTGCCCGGTGACGTGCTCTTTTCCTCAGGCAAGACCACGCTCAAAAGCCAGGCCCAGTCAACCTTGGACAAAATCGCCAGTGTCATTCGTCGTGATTATGGTTCCAAAACCATTCGCGTTGAAGGCTACACCGACACCGATCCCATCCGCAAGAGCAAGTGGGCGGACAACCTTGACCTTTCACTGGCTCGCGCTGCTTCCGTGCATCGCTATCTCCAGAAGAAGGGCATCAACGGACGCCAACTCGAAGCTGTGGGCTTAGGTGAATGGCATCCTCGCTCATCCAAAGCAAAAAGTCGCCGCGTGGAAATCGTGGTTGTGTTAAATGACTAAGGAGAGTGATTAGTGATTAGTGATTAGAGATTAGGTAAGACAGCCAACGCTTTGTTTTCATTGTTCCTGTTTACATAGGCAATATCAACGTCCTGTCTTCTTCTACTCCCTATTCCCAATTCACTACTCCCTAAAAAAATGATCGGCATCATCGACTACGGCATGGGCAATCTGCGCAGTGTGCAGAAAGCTTTTGAATCTCTGGATATCCAGGCAACCATCCTTGCTAACCCGGATCAGTTGGACGCAGAGGTCTCACATCTGGTGCTCCCAGGTGTTGGTGCGTTTGGTGATGGTATGACACATCTGCGTGAACGCGGTTGGATCGACCCCATGCATCAATTTATCAAGACCGGCAAGCCCATGCTTGGGATTTGTCTTGGTATGCAATTGATCTTTGAGAGTTCACAGGAAGATGCCCCCGCAGACGATCAGCCGATCCTGGGGCTTGGTTTGGTTAAAGGTCAAGTCAAACGCTTTGCCGGTAATGCCTACGGCCCCGGCAAGCTCAAAGTCCCGCACATGGGTTGGAACAGCATCGACATCCAACGTCCCGTGAAGCTCTTTGACGGTTTGGAAGACCAGTCACATGTCTACTTTGTGCACGGGTACTACTGCTGCCCAACGGATGCGAGCATCACCATTGCCACCACCGATTATGGTGATCCGTTCTGTTCGTCAATACAGCAGGATAACCTCTGGGCCACACAGTTTCACCCTGAAAAATCGCAACGCATCGGCCTGAAAATGTTGGAGAATTTCGCAACATGTTAACCAGCCCGTCACTGTTTGATTTACCCCATCCGGTCATGGGTGATGCAGCTTTCCCATTGCTTGCCCCCGAAAGTCCCGAATATCAATACGTTGCCTGCCAGTGGGATTTACAAGAGCATCCTGAAAAGCGTGCTCATTGGATTGGTTTGTTTCGCAGTCACTTTGAATCCTTATCGCAGCAGGCCGTTGCCGAAGCCGCCGACCGTGGTGAATCCGAGGCGTCGGTTTTGCCGAAGTTGGCTGTTGCTTCCGATTTGTTTATGACCTACCTGGATCAGATCGAAGCCAACCCAACGTGTTTTGGGACGCTGTACATCATTCAAATCTGCTATGCCCGTGAAAAAGCGCTGCGCGAAGCAGGACTCGCGGACCCTTACCGCTTGGCTAAAGCTCGGGAAAATGATGCAGCACTCAAACTCCTCCCCGCACTGTTTGAGGAGTTGGATGCACTGCCTGATCCACAAAAAGCAGAGCAGGTCATGCGAGGCACTTTTGCTGGCAACATCTTCGACCTCGGTGCCACCAAGACCGTCGAGCTATTCAAAGATGGTAAACCTGTCGACTTTCATGATGTCCGTAACAAACTTGCCCCACGCCCTTGGCTCATCGACGGACTCGATGCATGGAACCAGAAAATTTCCAGTGATAAACCTTACACCGCTGCCGCAGTATTCGTGGACAATGCCGGTTGTGATGTAATCCTGGGCATGATTCCTTTTGTACGTGACCTGCTTCAGCGCAATATCAATGTCGTCCTCACCGCCAACTCCTACCCGGCATTGAATGATATTATCCACAGTGAATTGGTCCCCATTATCAACGGCATAGCCAACTGGGATAAGACCATCGCTGATGCCTTGGATAATCACACGCTCCGCGTTGTCCCATCGGGCAATGGTGCTCCGCTCATTGACCTTAATTATGTCGGTGAAGAACTCGTCGATGCAGTCAACGAGATGAATGTCGATCTGGTGGTTTTGGAAGGCATGGGACGCGCGATTGAAAGTAATCTCAACGCTCAGTTCACCTGCGATTCACTGAACATTGCCATGATCAAAGACACCGGCGTCGCTAACGCACTAGGCGGCAAAGTCTACGACCTACTCTGCAAGTATCAGCAGAAGTGATTAAATAGACGCATCACAATAGCTGCGACACTGCGTGTTGCTGTTGCATCGCAAGATGCAAAACAATCACCCGTTTAATGTGACTGTGCTTCAAGTAATTCGGACACAGTCACCATTTCAAGGTTGCGTGCTTTGAACATACGAATCACATCCGGCATGATGGATATTGTTTTGTCACTCCAACTGTGAAACAAAATCACATCGCCAGCTTTGGTGTCGGTGATTGCGTTGTTCAAAATGGTCTGAGCGTCAAGGTTCCGATCCCAATCGCGACTGTCTTGTGCAGCATTGATGCTGGGCAAACCAAGCTCGTTAATCACCGTCCAAATTCGGTCGTCATGTTCCAAACCCGGAGCGCGATAAATCACAGGACGGATACCTGTAGCTTGCTCAATGATTTGTTGACTGCTGACGATTTGATCCTGCATCTGCTCGAAGCTGGTGCAATCATGAGCATAGAGATGTGTCCGTGAGTGGTTGCCAATCTCATGTCCAGCAGCGATGATTTGCTTGGCAATTTCAGGGAATTTGAGTACGTGTTCGCCGATAGTGAAAAACGTGGCCTTAACCTTTTCCTCTGCAAAAAGCTCAAGAAGCTTGGGCACATTCACAGCGTCGGGCCCATCATCAAATGTCAACGCGACGTAAGGCATATCGGTTGAGATATGCGTGACCGGTTGGTTGGCTCGTGGGGATGCATGTTGCGTGGACGTCATTTTTTTGCACTTTCAAGCAACGTCTTGACCGTCACCATTTCCAAACCCGCTGCCTTGATGCGCTTGATCATCTCCGGCATGACTTGCAGTGTCTCATCCCGCCAACTGTGCATTAAAATCACGTCACCGGCTTTAATATTCTCGGTCGCTTTCTCCAGAATGTATGCAGCATCTTTGTTCTTGTCCCAGTCACTGGTGTACTTGCTGGCATTGATACTTGGTAATTTCAATTCATCAAGAATGGTCCAGACTTTCTCATCATGAGCAAGGTATGGCGCTCGAAACGTCACCGGCGTGATACCGATGGTGTCGGTGATGATGGTCTGATTGGTGACGATTTCTTCACGGACTTTTTCAACCGACTCACACTTGGGCAAATTCGCATGGGTGTTGGAATGATTGCCGACTTCATGACCTTCAGCAGCCATGCGTTTGGTGATTTGCGGGAATTTTTTGACGTTTTTACCCAGCACATAAAACGTCGCTTTGACGCCTTCTTGTTTAAACAGTTCAAGAAGTTTGATCACGTTTTTATCATCAGGCCCATCATCAAACGTCAACGCGACGTAGGGTTTGACGGTCTGGATGTGGCCAAAGGGTTGGTGAGCGGACTGAGCGTTGGCAGTTGTCATGGCAAATCCAATGAGCAGAACAAAACAAGAAATAAACGTGCGATGCATAGTGGGCTCCGATTCAAAATGAACGGGTTTGAAGGACTGGCAGGTTCTGTATTGTATCGCATTTTAAGTCTTGTTACTGCTGACTCATCACGCGGTAGCGGTGAGGCGTCATGCCAACCTGTCGTTTGAAAATACGGTGGAAATGTTCGACGGATTCAAACCCACAATCCAGCGCGACCGTCAGGATGGTGTCATCATGTTCATAGAGTTTACGCTTAGCCAATGAGACCCGTAGCCGATGCAGGTATTGGATCAGAGACATCCCGGTCTGACTGCGAAACTCACGTGCAAGATGAGATCCTGAAACATGAACGTGCTTAGCCACATCAGACAAACTCACCGGCTCGGTTGCATGCTCATGTAAAAAGCTAATCGCATCACGCACCATCGGACTTTGTGCATTGGCATGCCCTTCATCCGAGGGCAGATACACCAGCAGATCCGAGATCACTTCGCGGACCATCAGCGGGAAATCACTAAAAGCATGTGTCGCATAAATCCGACTCATCGCGCGATTGAAGACGAAGGACAGCGATGCGTTAATGTCTGCTGTGCGAGTGATGGCAGCGATGAACTCAGTGATCTTGCGTCTGACATCATGTAGGTGTTGTCGGTGTCGCAGCAAAACCGTCCGCAACCACAAATCAACTGCCGTTTGCCAATGTGGTTCATGGCGAATGATTTGCCCAAGCGCTATGCGCATCGCATCTATCTCATCCTGCAAACTTGGTGGCAAGCTGTCTGGCTGCTCGTGGACTTGGGCCAATTCTTCTGAACGCAGCAGGATGATGGACTGTTGAATCGCATGCACCCATGACGCTGGTGACTGACAGGGATAAAACGTGCCAAGGAGTCGGAACTGTTTTGCGAGTTGGGATTCGAGTCGGTCGGTTCGCTGATCCGTGAAAATATAAAGCAGGCCCGGATGCAGATGCAGCAGTTTGATGTTGAGTTTTTTAAGTGCTGCCAATCGCCTTGATGATAAGTCGTCGGCTGGCAAACGCACGGTCATAACTTCATGCGGCCAGGTCAATTTCGCAGCCCGAACGATTGAGCGAACTTTTGCGATACTTGGCTTGGCCCCACCGAAGACTGCATCTTGGAGCATCTGCTGTGTGTCAGGTTTTAGATCAAAATCAGTCATATATTGAGTTAAATATACCATGAATATGACAATAACGATCTATAAACTGATTGTGCAATCTGACTGATACAGATTCAACCTCATGACAACCCGATGACAGAATAAGGAATACCTCATGTCCTCAACAGCCACCGCCACCGCTTTGCGCCCGACGTTTGCCCCGATAAACCCGACACTTCAGCAGCTTGAAGGTGTCGCATTTGCCCGACCTCGGCCACGAGATTTGAAGTTCGGGTTAACGGCTGATCAGATCGAATTTTTCTGGGCCAATGGCTACGTCTCACTGCCCGGACTCTTTAGGCATGATGAAGCACTTGCCTGGCAGGATGCAGCGGATCGAATTTACCACGACAAGTTGGCTGACCCGTTCAACGCAAGGTATGACTTTGCGACCGTTAAGGATGATCAGGGCAAGGACACGGATGAACAGATACTTTGGAAGATTGATCCGTTTTATGATTTGGATATCGTCTTTCGCCGGGCGGTATTTGATCGTCGGATTCTTGATGCGCTGGCAAGTATCTATGGCGGACGTGAACCGCGATTGTTCAAAGATAAACTGATTTACAAACCACCCCATACCCATGGCAACGGCTTGCATCAGGATTACAACTGGTGGCAAGGTTATTGCACCAGCCTGATTTCTGTGGCGGTGTCGATTGATCCTGCTACGGAAGATAACGGCTGCACGGTGGTCTACCCGCGTGACCCACGTGATGGATACATCGGTGAGTTGGGGACGTTTGAGCATAAAATCGCTGATGCCGTTGATCCTGCTGCTGCGGTGAAAAATATCGCCAAGCCCGGAGACGTATTGTTGTTTCACTGCTTTACACCCCATGAAGCAGGGCCCAACAAAACGGATCATGTCCGCCGGCAGATGTTCCTGACGTACAACGACTCAGCGGATGGCGAGCATTATTTTTCGCATCGTGATCACTACCTTGAATACTACAAACAAGGCCATTTCAGCGATGAAGTCCGCGATAAGGTGTATTTTGAGTAAGTGTTCAGACGATTGATCTATGAAATATAACAGCCGCGTCCGATGCAGACGCGGCTGTTTTATTTTGACGTTTTGGCGAAGTGTTAATCGCTGGTTTCTTTTGCAATCTGTTCAAGCAAGGCTTCACGTAATTGCTTGGATAACGGGCCGGCTTTACCTTCACCGATGGGGGTTTTCTCAATATGCCCGACCGGTAGGATGTGCCAACTTGAGTTGGTGAGAAAGACTTCGTCAGCAGCAAGCAGGTCTTCGATACTCAGCATCTGTTTAGACACTTCGATGCCTTTGGACTCTGCAACTTCAATCACAGCTTCACGGGTGACACCTGGCAGGACAGGTGCAGCCAGGGCTTTATCGATCTCCTCGCCGCGAGCGATAGGCGTGAGTAACTTGCCATCTCTTACCAGGAAGATGTTGGAGATCGCGCCTGAGGCAATGTGATTGGTGACGTTAAGCCAGATCGCTTCGCCAGCCCCGACACTTGCTGCCTGACGCAGCGTCCGCAGACGTGGCCAGTAGTTGAGCGTCTTGTGACCTGCCATCGGATCAAATGGATTGGAACCTGCTGGGGCGATCAGGACGGTGATCCCATTCTCAAAATAGGCTGGATCATACGCAGTGGCTTCGCTGGGGACGATGAGCAAAGTCGGCATCGGTGGGGCGGGTTGAGCGCCTTTTAGCATGCTGATGCTACCGGCAGTAAGCGTCAGGCGGATCCTGGCCTCGGTGAGCTGATTATGGGATAATGTCTGGTTAACAGCTTCGATGAGCGAATCGGTGTCGAGCTTGGGGGTCAGACCTAATGATTCGGCGCTAAGTTTAAGTCTGTCAAGGTGTTGTTTAAGGCGGAAAACCTTGCCGTTCACTGCGGACATGGTTTCGAACAACCCCACCGCATGTTGGAATCCAGCATCGTGGATTGAGATGGTCGCCTGTTCTTCGGGGATCATTTGGCCGTTGAGATAAACATCCATTTGATTTTACTGCTCCGTGGAGTTGAAAATTTGTGATTATCGTGTATCATGTCCGATTCTCTGCTAAATCGCAACGTGAGGGCATGTGTCCCGATGCGAAGGCAGAAAATGTAACTGTAATCAGCAAAATTCATTTGCCTAAGCGAGGTAAATCATGAGAGACGGCATCCATCCCAAGTATTCTGACTGCGAAGTGAGCTGCGCCTGTGGCAACAAGTTCACCACCCAGAGCACCACGGAATCCATTCACGTGGATATCTGCAACGAATGCCATCCGTTCTTCACCGGTAAGCAGAAGTTCGTTGACACCGCTGGCCGCGTTGAAAAATTCCAACGCAAGTTTGCTGGCAACTACTTCGGCAAGAAGTAAGCCCTTTGGAACAAATTCAAACCGCAGCGTAAATTGCGCTGCGGTTTTTCATGCGCCCTCACTCTTGGAAGCTCCTGAATTACAAAAGTAATTGTCACGAAGAACCACAGAGGCTCAGAGACACAGAGTTTAAAAACAGATAAGATTGGTACTCTGTTTTTTGCCTTGCTCTGCGACTCTGTGGTAAATTTCCTGAATCATTGAATCTCATGCCTGACCTTCAAACCCGACTTCTTGAAAAGCTTGACCAGATCGCAGAGCAGTTTGCGGATCTTGAAGCCAAGTTGCAGTCGCCGGACGTGATGCAGGACCATGAGCAGTTGCGTGATTTGAGTGTCAAGCGTGCAGCTTTGTTGCCAATTGTCACGCAGTATCAGCAGTATCAAGCTATTGATCAGCAGATTACCGAGTATCAGGAAGTGATTGCTGCCAACGATGAGCCAGAGTTTGTGGAGATGGCTCAAGAGGAATTGCCGGACTTAAAACAGAAGGCGATAGCGTTGTTGGATCAGGTTACCGGCGAGTTGGTGACAGCGGATGACCGGGCGATTGGTTCGGTCATCGTTGAAATTCGTTCAGCATCCGGCGGTGATGAAGCAGCAATCTGGGCAGGCGACATCTTTGAGATGTATCAGCGGTATGCTTCGTCAATGAATTGGAAAATCGAACTGCTCGATATCGCACACGGTGAAGTCGGCGGATTCCGACATGCGGTCTTTAATGTCCGCGGTGAAGGTGTCTGGCAAGGTTTTGGATATGAAGGCGGCGTTCACTGTGTCAAGCGTGTTCCTGCCACCGAAACGCAAGGACGTGTGCATACATCCACAGCCACCGTTGCAGTATTGCCCGAACCTGAGCAGGTGGATATTGACATCCCTGATTCTGAGGTTGAAATCCATGTGACTACTGCACAAGGGCCCGGCGGTCAGAACGTCAACAAAGTTGCCACCGCGGTACACATGATCCACAAACCCACCGGCGTGGAAGTTCGCATGCAGGAGTCCAAAAGCCAGCAGCAAAATCGTGTCAAGGCATGGATGCTGTTGCGGACAAGGGTTTACGGTATTTATCAGCGGGAAAAGGATGCCCAGCGTGCCGAGCAGCGGTCGAACATGATCGGCTCAGGTGGGCGTTCGGAACGAATTCGTACCTATCGTTACAAAGAAAATATCGCAGTGGATCACCGCATCAATACCTCGTTTTCGTTGCAGTCACTTCTGGCTGGGCAAATGCAGGATATGATCGATGCCTTGATCAGTTATGATAAAGCTCAGCGTCTTGCAGCGTTGTGATTGGCCTAAAGAGCCAAAATAATCGACTTGCCTTTAAGGTTCTTTCCCCTCAATATCCGATAACTACTCTAATGACTGTTCAACTGTCAGGGCTGTGGTTGCGCTTGGTGATGGTTTTATGCGTCGCATGGAACCTGATTTTCTCCTGCGCATGGGTTCAAGCCCAGCCTGCGTCACTGTTCAAAGATGAACGTCAGTACACCCATCAACGCTTGATTCACAAGTTCGACTTTGAAGAAGGTCGGTTTGGCAACTTTGAAGACATGCCTGGTTTCTGGCATCGCATCGGGACGGCGCCGAACATCGGCGTGCCACATTTTGATGGCCAGCCATTGCACAAGAGTCTGTCGATTATTGACGGATACCCGACCTATACACAGGTTCGATTCAATATCCCCCAGCATGTCAAAGGTGATCACAGTTTATATCTGGGACTCAACGGTGGTAATGCCGGTGCGTATCTGGAAGTTGGAGCGATCCCGGCTGTCCCCAACAGTGACTACCGTATTACAGCAAGAGTGATGACCGGGAGGCTTGAACATGCTTCAGCCAAGGTTACTGTGTATTTCATTGATGGCAAAGGTCGTCGCGTCGATGAAAGCGTTATCACCACTGGCTTGTTTCGGTCTAATGACAAATGGATTGATCTATCGCTGAAGCTCAATGGGGACTACGCTCCAGCAGCATGGATCGGCATGCAGGTCGAATTGCTTCAGGAACGATATGATAAAGATTCCTTGCTTGGTGAACAGCAAGTCATTTTCAACGAAGTTGATGGAGGGGTCTGGATCGACGATATCGCGATCTGGCAATTGCCCAATATTTCACTATCCACCCAGAGCAAGGTGAATATACTCCGCGCACCGGTCAAGCCGCAGATGACTGTGAAGGTGCGGGATCTGAGCGGTCGGCGGCTGGTGTCTGAATTAAAAGTGTATGACTACCGGCGGCAGTTGGTTGACCAAAGAGAACAGGTCGTCGGTGCAGGATCTCCCAATGCATGGACACATGTTCCCAAACTCCCAGGTTATGGTTGGTATCTGGCGGACCTGATGGTTTCTGAGACGCAGGGCATGGATGGCGAGCAGGTGTATCAACCTGTTGCACGAACGCTCTGCGGATTTCTATGGCTACCGGGGGATAAACCGGCACATTTAGGTGATGCCAAGCTTTTTGGTATCCGTGCGATTGATGTGCCAGATATCGAACTGCCTTTGGTTTCTCAGTTGGTTGAACAGTCGGGAATCTATGGTGTGACCATTAGCCCGTGGCGACGCAATACCAGCCTGAAAAATATTGAGTTCCAACAGAATCAACTCGATGATTTACTGCATCCTCTAATGGCGGAAAATCGCGATGTGACTTTCTCACTCTTCCCCATTCCAGACCTGCTAAAGAGTGAACTGCAACAGGCAAGCTTACAGGCTCACATGCTTTTTGAACTGGATACTGATATCTGGTCTGCATACTTCAAGCCGGTTGTGTTACGGCATAGCCAACGTGTCCGGCAGTGGGAATTGGGGACCGCCAGCGCTCCGTCAGCGATGTTCCAGAAAGATTTGGCATCAATTGTCAGTCGAATCCGTAGCCAGTTCCAGACACTTGCACCCAACCCAAGATTGCTCATGCCCTGGTCACTTCTTGAACCGCAACATGAAGCGTTAGGCAAGGATGTCGGGTATGTGCTGAATGTTCCGACTGGTATTCAGCCCAGTCATGTATCAGAATTTCTCGAGGAGTGGGAGCAGAATAAGCCGATGTCGCACCCACTGTTGTTTCAGATTCCGCCAGCCACTGAGCTTTCACAACAAGACCGGGTGATTGATCTTTCATTGCGGATGCTCAATAGTTGGGAAGTGACGCAGACAGGCCAGATGATCCAGAAGCCATGGACGGTTTCGGATCGTCGTAACGTAGTGCTCATGCCGGACCCGATACTTGGTGTATTTACATCCTTGTCCAACCGACTCTGCGGGCGACGCGTGGTTAAACATATGAATATTGGACGAGGGATGCGATGTCTGATACTTGATGGTAAGGCCGGGGGAATGCTCGCTTTTTGGAATGAATCAGCTGCAGACACCCAAACCAATCTCAGCATGTACCTTGGGGACAATCCACGTTGGCATGACCTGTGGGGCAATCACCTGCCTATGATTAATGATAAGGGTAAGCAGCAATTTAAAGTCGATCGTGAACCCATGTTCATGGAAGACATCGATACCAATCTGGCTTTATTCCGAGCATCGTTTCATATCAACGAACCCTTTATCGAGTCCCGTCAGACTCCGCACAATCGCGTGGTCAAATTACATAATCCGTGGAACCACACGATTTCAGGACACATCTCATTTCTTGAACCAAAAAAATGGCGTATCACACCCAAGCGAATGTTTTTCTCCATGGCTGCTGATGCGGATTACGAAATCCCAATCCAACTCTCGTTTCCTGTTTCAGAAACTGCCGGTGAAAAACAGCTTGTCGCACGCGTCGAGTTCACTTCGCAAAAGCGTTATGACGTGAATTTTACAACGCCACTGGAACTCGGACTTAAGGATATCGACTTCTATTCACACCTGACCATTGAACGCAATCCCAAGTCCGGCACGTTTGATGCTGTCGTCACACAACGCATTGCCAATCGCGGGACAGAGATTATTTCACTTTACTCATTTGCCAACATGACCGGTTATTCACGACAGGAACGCTTGATTTCGCAATTGCATCCAGGTGAATCAATCATCCGCCAATTCCGATTCCGCGATGGAGCCATTCGACTTAAAACGCAATCCATTCGTACCGGATTACGCGAAACCAGTGGCCCGGCTGTGATCAATCACAATCTCTCTGCAAACGATTTGGTGACGCATTGATTGGATTCGCTTAGCAAATTGCACATCCATCATTCCTTGAAACACAAATCCAGTCTTTGAATCATCATGCTCAAATCCGATTTACTTTGGCACCTCAATAGTCGGTTGTGGCAGCTTGGGTTCTTCAGGAAATGCAGGCCAGAGTTTAGGCTTGGGCGTAACGGAGTGGGTTTCCACAGCCCCCATATCCGGCGCCTTGCCAGTGTAATCATCGTTGAAATTCGGTAGTAACTCACCTGCGTCATGGCCGGGAGTTCCGGGCTTTAACCAGAGGCGTCCGTCGGAGGCGCGTTCGTACAGGGGTCTTGCACGGACACCGTTTTTCTGAGCACCTTCACGTGCCATGACTTTACCAATGTACATGTCATAGTCGAAGTCATTGCTGGGTGTGATCTGTGTATCGCGGATGGCCCAGTTGTTGTCATGCCGGGTGTGTATCAGGTTGTTTCGACTGGTGATGTTTGATGCGGTCTTTCTTTTTGAAGTAAAGACAATGCCCGACTGCGCGCCACTGGATTGATAGTGTTTATCACCTTCAAAAGTGGGCGGTTGCAGGGCGGTGTTATGAAACAGGTACATTTTCCCAGCGGTCCAGATTGGATTTTCATTGCCAAGTTTAATCAGGTAATGACCACGTAGATCATTTTGGGTCATGCCTTCATGCTTGCGGGAAACGCCGTAGACATTGCGGAAATAGTAGACCGGCCCAAGTGATGGGGAGGCTGCTCCGATCGCGCCGTAGGTCATGTCGATGTAGTTGTCCCAGACGCGGACGTTCATGTTCGCACCTTCGATTTCCAGGCCGTCATCCCAGCAGTGCGAGACATAGTTGCCATAGATATCACTGTCCCGATTGGGGAAGCCGCCGAAGCTGAAGTTGTGCAGTTCGCCCATGCCGTCGTTGTACATGTGGTCGATGTCGGAGTGAATTTTGTTGTAACGGATAACGTATTGCCCTTTGCCATGAACAAAGCTGATGCCTTGTGGGCCTTCGGGATGTTTTGAACCGTTGACACGTTTTTGATTCCAACTGTTCGAGTCACTGCGTGGATGGTGGAGATTACAGTTTTGGATGACGATGGTTTGAAGCTTGCTTGATCGTGAGTGGATCGCGGAATTGAGATTTTCACCATAGCCATCCACATCACGAACACGTCCCCAACCACTGATATCGCAATCGTCAATAATCACATGCTGCACGTCACGCAGGTCAATGCCATGTTGTCCAGCGTTTTTGAGTTTGAATCCCTTGATGATGACATAGGACGCATAGACCGAGATGTTTACTGCATGCTTGTTTTGAGCATCACGGATACCTGTTGCGCCTGGAGCTGGTTCATAAAGGACGTATCCGTTTTTGCTGTCACCACCTTCTTCGATGTTCAGTGTGTCATTGCCATCGGGGATTTGGATGCGTTTGGCGATGGGGAAATTTTCATCCCATGTGGTCGTGGTGAAGGTTTGGGTGGTGTTGGTTTGGGTTAAGGTGAGTTGGATTTCGTATTGGGTTGCAGGTTCAAGGTAGACAATACTGCCACGGTATTCACCGGAATGTCGCGTAGCCGGGAAGGCATGGTCATTGGGGTCAAGCCATAACGGCATCGCCTGCTTCCAATCCACTTCTCCATTTTTACGGTAGGCCACCGTACACGGATTATCCGCAGCAGCTTCCTTGGGTTTCCAATAGAGTCCGACACTGTGGAATGTTGGGATCGCAACCGGCTCATAGGAAGCTGATTCGGTTGGGGCAGGACCAACTTCAATGAGACTCACTTTGGCAAAATCCACGGTCTGATTCAAATAGGATTGACGCGCGTTCCAACGCAGAAGGATTTCGATGATTTGCGTATCACCACTGTTAAAGGTGTCGGTTAATGTCTTCCATCGCGGGCCATCACTTTGGCCGATGTTAAACCGTTGGGTTTCCTTACCGTCCTTGTAGCGTTTGATTTGGACAAACCCATTGTCTTTGGACTCACTGCGAAGCATTGCTTTGACGGTGTAGAGGGTGTTGGGTTTGACGGTTGCTTTTTGGCCGATGTAGCCATAGTGTCGGCGGACTTCATTGCCGGTATTCACTTGCAGGTAATGGTTGATGTCTTTTGGAGCATCCACACTGGTGATTTGAGCAATCGTGGTTTGAGGTGTTTGCCAATGCTTTACATAAGCTTGTGTGTCGGACAGATCACCTGCTTTGAGTAGATTGACTCGTTGAGTGGTGTCAGCCTGTAACGTCGAACAACCTGAAGACAAAAACAAAACGGCTAAGGCAAGAAAGAGTGATCGCAACGGTGAACTCCCATACGTCAGTGGATAGATGTTATCGCGGATGGACCATCAGCATGCACTGGATTATAGAGAGCACAGTGTTAAACAGTTGACTGTTATTTCAAACGATTTGCCAGTAATTGGGCAGATTTACTTTTCAGCCAGCAGTCGCAGAACTTCGTCGAGGTCTTTATCACCACGTCCTGAAAGGTTGATCACGAGGTTTTCGTCGGACTTCATCTGGGCAGCGAGGATCATGCCGTATGCCACTGCATGACTGGATTCCAAAGCCGGGATGATGCCTTCAAGTCGTGTGACAGCCTGGAAGGCATCAAGCGCCTGGGTGTCGGTGACACTGACGTAGTTGGCACGGTGCGATGCGAACCAGAAAGCATGTTCCGGGCCGACACCTGGATAATCCAAGCCTGCGGAGATGCTGTGGACGATTGCGGTTTGACCATCGTCATCTTGGAGTACAAGACTGCGTGAGCCGTGCAGGACGCCGGGCTTCCCCTGACTGATAGACGCTGCATGATCACCCATTGCAGGGCCTCGACCTCCGGCTTCGACACCGGTGAGTTTGACTGTCGTATCATCGACGAATGGGTAGAACATGCCTGCAGCATTGGAGCCGCCACCGACACATGCGACCACGTGGTCAGGAAGTTTGCCAATTTGTTCAAGGCATTGGCGTCTGGCTTCGATACCGATGACGGATTGGAAGTCGCGGACGATCATCGGGAATGGGTGGGGACCGACCACTGATCCGATGATGTAATGTGTATCATCGCTGGTTTCCATCCAGTTGCGCATAGCAGCATTGGTTGCATCCTTAAGCGTCTTGGAGCCGGACTCTACGCCGACGACGCGGGTGCCCAGCAGTTCCATGCGTTTGACATTAGGTTGCTGTCGGCGAATGTCTTCGACGCCCATGAACACATCACATTCCAAACCAAAGACGGCTGCAGCAGTCGCGGTAGCCACGCCATGCTGACCTGCGCCGGTTTCAGCGATGATGCGTTTCTTACCCATGCGAAGTGTCAGCAGAGCCTGCCCAAGTGCATTATTGATCTTGTGGGCACCGGTATGTGAAAGGTCTTCACGTTTGAGATAAATCTGAGCGCCACCGGCTTTCTCGGTTAATCGTGATGCGAAGTACAACGGTGTCTCACGACCGACGTAATGTTTGAGCAAGCCATCAAGCTGCTTTTTAAATGCAGGGTCGGCTTTGGCCTGTTGGTATGCTTCATCAAGTTGAGCGACAGCGTGCTTGAGAGTTTCGGGAATGAATACCCCGCCGAAGTCACCGTAGTAACCGCGTAAGTCAGGCGTTTGGCTCAAGGTCGGATTGGTTGAGGTCTGTGTCATAGCCGGGCATTTTACGCTACCGGCGACGAGATTTCGAATTCAGTTGTTCGGAGAGTGATAATGCAGAAGTGATTAGGGAGTAGGATTGTTACTCGTGGGGCGTTTGTTGTGATGTGAAATACCAGTCATACAAGATTGTCCGGTATCTTTATTCGATACCATTTCGAATCACTAATCACTGAAAATCACCGCTTGTACTTTTTCATCATCAGCAAGATGTATCGCCGCTGTTTTTCACAGTTGTCGAAGAGTTCTGTGGTGGTGTCCGGGAAGTAATCATTGAGCTTCCGAAATCGTGCTTCAGCTGCTTTGTACTCTCGACTGCGTAGTCGTTCAAAGGCTTCGTTGTATCGAATGGTGACTTCATCAATGAGCTGTTTTTGGATTTGGTCAAACCGCAATTGATGCAGGCCGTCTTCAAAGTAAGCTTTTCTGTCATGCGCTAATGCCAACTGGTATGCATGATAGACACGATAAGTTCCTGAGTAGGACGCGTCTTGTCGACTGTAAAGTTCCTCGGCTTCACGTAAAAAATCTGCGGCAGCACGCGGGTCGGGCACGGAGACTTTGGCAGGGGTGCGGATGATGTCTTCTATTTCAGAGACCTGTAACTCTCGTGGTTTTTCAATAGTATTGGCATCCTTAGTCCGAAGAGTGCCAAGGTAGACCATTAAAAACAGAATCAAAACCAGATAAGCACCAATGGCACCCCATATTTTGGAGCGTTTGGATGATGTCGATCGAGAGGATTCAACTGGTTTTTCTTGAGCTTCCGGGGGGGCGGTGGCTTCCGGGATAATGACCTGGAAAACATCTTCGCCACCGACTTGGACGATGTCCTGTGTCACGAGTTTGAATCCCTTGCGGCCGACTTTCTTGCGATTGACCTGGGTTCCGTTGGGGCTGGCATTTTGCAGTACCCATTGGCCTTTGATCATAGCAATCATGCCGTGTTCGCGCGAGACGAATTCACCGCTGATAGGGATGTCGCCATCGGCCTGCCTGCCAAAGAGAAATTCTTCGCCTGAGAGTTCCAGACGTTTACCTTGTTGCGGGCCTGAGAGTAATAAAATCTGGATTAAAGCCACGTGTCCCTTCCCATTTGGAGACGAAGTGATGGATAGGATGATACTGCAAAAAGGACGCAAAAACTAGCGTCGATAGGATTTAGAATAACTCGCCACGCATGTGTTTAATGATCATGGGGCCAAAGAGGAAGATCACCACAGCCACGAGGATCAGTACATTGGGCAACATCAGCCGGAGACTGGCAGAGGCACTGAGTTTTTCTGCTCGAACGCTACGGTGCATTCGCATCATGTCCGCCTGATTGCGAAGAATTGTTGATAGGGGCGTCCCCAGAGATTCTGCCTGATTGATTGCGCCGATGATTGATCGCAGTGATTCTAGGGGAATGCGTGATGCCATATTGCTCAATGCGACACCTCGACTTGAACCTAAATCAATTTCCGCCAATACCAATGCCAACTCCTGATTGAAATCGTCATCAGGTTGATCACGAATGATGGTGGTCACAGCTTCGTTGAAAGTTGAACCTGACCCCATCATCAAGCCAATGAGGTCCAGTGTGTAGGGCAGTTGCTTACTGATATTACGGACGCGCCCATCGGATGTGGATTTCAGGGCAAATAGCGGGACGAAAAATCCCATAATTGCTAGTCCCGTGACGATAATTAAATCCAGAGACATCAGCACCAGCAGACTTAGGAAAATGGTCACAATGCCAGTAAACAGACTACACAGCAGGCAGATGGCAACGTACTCCTGTACCGAATAGTTGTTGGGATTCCCCGAAGCATCCAGATGCTGGCGGATAAAATCACGTAACGATTGCACCTGAAAACGTTGTGCCCAGATGATGGCAGCACCGAGAAACGGTTTGAACAGCGGTTGGTCAAACAACGTCTTGGGCGTGTTGGCCCCCATGGACTGCGCAAACTGACGATGGATCGGCACGACATCCGTCTGACGATAACGAAATGCTGAGAACACCAGGAAAAAGATGCTCAGTCCCAAAAAGCCAGTGATACAAATTTGAAGTAGTATTTCGTTCATGTGTATTTCAGCGAGCCATATCTTGTCGATCCGGGTTGATGACAGGCCAATGACTGTCTTGTAATCACGCGAGTTTAAGTGTTGAGCGTTACTCAACCCCTGTCGACACGACACGGCTCGCTGGATTAAATATCCACCGCCATAATTTTTCGGATCCATAAAAACGCCATGCCGACCATGCCTGCTGCGATCAGGAGCAGGATACGGCCAACCGGTTCGGTAAAGAGCAGCATGGTGCTCTCATTGTCAATACTGAGCATCATAAACAGGAACACGATCGGCATGACCGCCATCATCCATGCCTGACTGCGACCCTTGGCTGTTAATGCATCGAGTTTGCCTTCGAGTCGTTGGATTTCGCGGACACTTTCTGCGATACGATCCAGTGATTGAGCGGTATCACCACCACGTTGTCGATGCATCTCCAAGGCTGTAAACAGCAGTCGGTAATTCTGAAGTTTGATGCGATTGGCTGCATTGTGCATCGCATGGGTGAGATCCAGTCCCATCTGGTATTCACGCATGAGTTGGCCGAACTCTTGTTGGATTGGACCTTGGGTATTTTTGACGAGTAGCTCAAAGGATTGGCCAAGGTTCAGCCCCGCCCGCATACCTGACGCCAGGACATTGATGCCGTCGGTGAGTTGGGCTTCGAGTTTTTCGTTACGTTGTGTGTTGAGATATTTGAGGATCAATGTGGGTAATAGTAACCCGCTTAGCGATCCGAGTGTGGTGCCGATGATGTCTTCGGTGGCACCAAATCCAACCGTCCCTCCAACGAGAATGAGGATGACAGAGAAAGCCACTGCCAGCTTAGGTGAGATATCCAGCAGCAGGTGTTGATTAAGTACACGGTCGTAATCAGCTTCCCGACGCTTGAGCCACTGGTTTGTCCAAGGTAAGCCATAGATCACACCAAGTAATGTGGCAACGGCAACCACGGATGACAGTGTGATGTGCCAGAGAGTATCACGCGAAGTGAGTTGATTGATAAGCCATTGAATATTATTCGGCATGATCTTTCAGGGATTTGTAACACTTGATTTAGGGATTGGCACAAGGTGAATTTTCACTTGCCAACCCAGAATCCGTGATGTCAATCCCTCACTTTCTAAATCACAAGAACGTGTCAATGGTCAAAAAGTTTTTCTGAATCAATCGCTGTGCGAAGGTTGGGATATAACCCGTATGTCGCAGCGATGGCTGTTCGGAGTCTTTGAGTGTGAAGATGTCTTCAAGCAACACTTCGTTGGTTTCAAGGTCCAGGCCAATCACTTCACTGATAGCGGTGACGCGGCGTTGGCCGGATGAAAAACGAGTTACCTGTACCACAAGATCCACCGCGGAGATGATCTGTTCTCGGATGGCTCGCACGGGCATATCCACTGCCATGAGCACGAGTGTTTCCAGGCGTTTGGCAGCATCGGCGGGGGTGTTGGCGTGAAGCGTAGACAGTGAGCCGTCATGGCCGGTATTCATGGCCTGCAACATATCCAAGGCTTCAGGACCACGGACTTCGCCGACGATAATTCGGTCAGGTCGCATACGCAAAGCATTCCGCAGCAGGTCGCGAATGCTGTAGGCGCCGCGTCCTTCGACGTTAGCGGGTCTTGCTTCTAACGGCACAACGTGCGGTTGAGGCAACTGCAATTCCGCGGACTCTTCAATGGTGAGAATGCGTTCGTTTTGGCGGGCGAATGTTGAAAGCACATTGAGTAGTGTCGTTTTACCCGAACCAGTACCACCGGAGATGATCACATTTAGCCGACCAAGAATACAACCTTGAAGGAAGTTAGCTGCGTGCGTACTCATTGAACCACGTGCAACAAGGTCATCAATGGTAAACGGAATCCAACTGAATTTACGAATCGTCAGCGTCGGGCCAGCTAATGACAGTGGGGGGATAACGACGTTTACACGGCTGCCATCTGCCAGTCGGGCATCGACCATTGGATTGGAGTGATCCACGCGACGACCGATGGGAGTGAGTATCCGTTCAATGACGGACATGAGAATTTCGTCGGAGAAAAAGCTACGCGTAGTGCGCTGGATAATGCCGTTCTTTTCGACGTAAATGCGGTCTTTGCCCACGACCATGATTTCAGTGACGTTAGCCATTTCCAAAAGGTCTTGGAGCGGACCAAGGCCGAGCATGATGTCCACGAGGTCTTTGCTGACAATGCGGTGGACGATGTAATGCTGCAGGTCTTTGGGGATTTCCTTGAGCAGTTCTTCGAACTGTTCTTCGAAAACTTCTTCTGCAATGGCTACGTCTTCTGCGACACATGTTGCATCAAAGAGCAGGGGCATGGTGTCCACGAGATCCTGAACGGTTTGCGTCAGAGCCTGGTCAAACGAAGGGTCGGCATCGGGCAATTCGATGAATTTGTAATCCGTCTGGACTTTGCCCTGGCATTGACGTACGACTTCTGCAAGTACCATGCGATGCAGATAGCTAAAGACCGTGTGACTGATCACCGTTTTGTCCATTGTGTCGATGGCATCATCAAGGATGCTGCGCAAATGCCACATCATCTGCTTGACGTAGGAGTCATCGGTTTTCTTCAGATCAGCCGTGGCGCGCAGGTTCATGCGGTCAAGCAATTGCCCGTGGACGCCTTGCTCAAACTCCATGAGTTTACGTTGGTTTTTTTGTTGCTGTTGTTGCTTGCTGGCCGACGCATCGTCTTTTTCACCGGGGCGTAGCATGGCCAGTGAGTATTGGCCGATTTGAATTTCATCGCCAAAGTCGAGTTTGACTGATTGGCCGAAAGTTAATTCCTGACTGGCAACCCGTGTCATGGCGCGACTGAGATTTTCAACGAAGAACTGATTGCCCCGCTGTTGAATTTTCAGGTGACGTCTTGCAACAAATGAACTGCCCAGTTTGACGTGACAGTCATCATCACGGCCGACCATGACGGTATCACTATCCACTTTGATGGTGGACTGTTCGTTGAGACTATGATCAAAAAGCCAAAGTTCCATAGGCAAAAGCGATCCGATTAATCGTTGTTATTCGTGGCACCAGCTGCGGGGCGGCGACGTTCGACGAGTTCAACCACCGTCGGATTGATGCCACCGGAAGGAATTTTGGATAGTTCGGTATCGCCGGGGTTGCGGACTGTCAGGTCAAAGTTACCGATCATGACACGTTCGATGAGATTCATCTGTGTGGCCTGGTCGGGGGTGACTTCAACGGTAATACTCGAAAAACGTGATTGACTCATGCGGCTTGATGATGCTTCATAACTTGTCGCCGACCCCAGAGCAATGACTTTTACGCGTTCCATCACAGGTAAAACCTGGACACCAGATTGTGTGTTAAAAGCTGCTTCAAGATCAACGAACATGCCCAGACGTAAAGCGCCTGGCACCGTCTTGGAATTGATGGACAGTACTTTCAGACGCTTGCCACGTGCGATGTTTTGATCGATGGCAGTAGAGTCCGGTGATGTAAAGTGACGAAAAAGAAGGATCTCGCCCGCATGAGCAGTCCGCTGCAAAGGTTCCTTTTGATCCAAACGGACACGTAGTCCTGTTTCATCCATTGCGCCCATCTGTTCATCAAATGCTTCACGAAATGTCGGCGTGTCCGGCACGCGGACTTCACGTATGTCGCGTTTACGAAGACGATCCCCCGAAGACATGGACACTTGAAGAATGTAGACCGGAAAACTGGCAAGTTTGTTTTCGTTGCGAATCTGCATGATGTAAATATTGGTGAGAATCACCGCCAATACTGCCAGGACAACAGCAGCAATAACGAGTTTGGTATTTCCCGCCTGACGTGGGTTATTTGTACCGGGGGAGGCTTGTTCTGCTGCCATGAAATTCTCTCTCGTATCCAGTAACAGTCTTCAGCAAATATGTAGTGGCAATTGTATCAATCAAACATACCATTCGCTGAATGCTTGGGTCTATGATTACATCAAACGCAAATCAACACATCACATCACATGCCAGTTATTGCATGGCTTGACTCTTAGGATATTTGAACCACAAAAGGAGTTTGACTTGTTTGTCTTCAGTGAGGTGTGTTCGGATTACCAGTACCTCTTCGCCGGGCGGAGCGAGAGTCGCTTCACCTTGGAGGTGTGGACTTCGGACATAAATCTGATTGATCGCCTGTGATTGACTGGTCGACTTGGTGTTGAGTTTTGAAAAGCCTTTGCTGATCGCGGCGTCTGCATAATGCTCCTGGACCTGTTCCTGAGTCTGGCCAGCAATATCCCAAAGGGCATACTCTTCAGCAACATGCCCGTCGATACGTGTAAAGCCAGTCACACGGGTTCCGCCTGTGGGTTGGGGTAGTTGTGCTGGTTCACTGAGCAGGACCTGATCGCTGTTTCGTACGAGTATCAGATTGCCGGTATTGGATGCGGGAATCATGCCTGTCATGAGGTCTTCGACACGATCACGTGAGCCTTCCATTTCCGCGGAATAGTCCATGGTGCCGTACATCTGCATCTGTCCGGTGGTGACTTTACGGACACGTCTTGGTCTGACATCATCCCAGACGGTATAGACCGCAAAGGCGCCGATGGCAAGGAGTCCGAGGATCATCGGGATCATGGCTGCACGATTGGCAACCTGCTCTTCCTCCTTATTCAAATTCAGCGGATTATGAGTTGTCGGTGGTGGTGGTTTCAATAGGCTCTCCATCTGTTGCCGTAGCTACGATGCGCAATATCAGGTCCGAACCAATAAGGTGTCGGGCCTGCGTAATGATAAGGTGAGTGTCCGCGGTACACGCCATTGATGGCATTGGCCAACCCGTTTGAGGGCAGACTATCCAGACGTGTGTAGAGTACTTCAAGGTCAACAGCCGTGGTGCCACGGGTGGGATCGAGTATCGCCCCGGGGCGCGGTTGCCACATGTCATAGCGATAGCCAGGTTCAAGTGTGACCAGATCAGCTGTTCGGATGTAGTATTCGTTGCCGATGGTGTCAGCAACATGCAGCAGGCGGGGTGTGTTGCCATATGGTTGGTCAGCAGACTCCATGAGGATGAAGTCTCCGCGTTCGACTCGGAATTGGGTGTATCCGCGAGTGAATGACCATGTCGTATCATCGCGTCGATGGCCATGCTGGATGTCGCCGGCCATGTCTCGCCAAAGTGGTGTTGAGTCCACATCAAATTCGGTGCGAAGTGACGTCTGGACAGTATGACTGATATCGGTCATGGTTTGGAAAGTTCGCAGCGCATCACCAGTGAGTCTGCTTGAATCCACAAAGCTGTCATAAGCCAAATCAATCCCGTCGACGTAGCTTCTCTCGAGGTTCTCGATTTCACTTCGTGAACCCATGAAAGCTTCGTCAAGTTGCTCGTTGCCCTGTGAAGGGCCGACACGTAACGTCGCATCGCTATGTCGATATGACCGGAGCATGACATGGATATTGGTGGGGGTGTCGGTGGATAGATGGGCTGCCTTAAGCCATGCATCGTGACGGTCCATGACCAAGGCATGCTGCACGCGAACAACTCCGCGACCTGCAAAAAACAGCAGGCTCAGCGTGATAAAGATGATCGGCAATGCCAGAACCATTTCAATCATCGCTGTAGCGCGAACGTTTGCAGGGGTGCAGCTGTGTGTCATTATGGCACCTGGGTTTCTTCCTCTAGGGCTTGGGCGCGACGGGCTTTGAGTTCGGTGACAACCGACTCAAAGAGCTTGCCACTCACAAGCGGTTGGAGTTGATCGGTGGATTGAACATCAGCAAGGTTCGGTTGCTCAGCAGGAACTGCTCGGCCGATCCAGCCTTGGAACCAAAGTGTTTTGTTGTCTGCATTATTCACAAGTATGTCATAGGGTGCGAGCATCGGTGAAGCTGTTTGCGTGGGTGCAACAGGGGTTGCCCATGGCAATGAACGGACATGGTTTTGCGCTATTACAGTACGTTGGATCATGTCAGATGTTTGGGGATGTTTATCATCGTTGACATAGAGAATCGGCGCAGGTTTGGGGGATTGCGACGTGAAATTGTAGGGTGATGAGAGTTTGATCTGCTTGCCTACATTGATACCCAACAGCATGTAGTCATCAATTCGATATGCCGTTTGACGTGGATATTTCTGCTTCTTTGTCGCAGGTAATGGTTTGATGTGCAGCGTTCGGTCGGAATAAACCTGGTACGGCCAAATCTCTCGCCAGATACGAGGGTGAAGCTGCTGCATCTTGAGCTTTTCCCATGTCCTGGGGTCAAGCTCTTTGCGGTATTTATAGTATTCGACGTTTAATATTTTTTGCTTATCTGAACTGATGATCGCCCAACTGTCTTTGGAGCGGAATTTGGGGTCCGTGGGGGCAAATGCACTTTTACTCTGCAACGTTACGTAGGCGATTTCACGAATAGATTGCGGATTCTTATCCATGATCTCATAGATTTTTTGAGGATCGGTAATCCATGTTGATTCATAGACCGGCATTTGCGTAACCGGCTCTTGAGGCCAGAGTTCATTGAGGTGTGCCTTGCTAAAGATGTCGATGTGATTGACGATGCGTTGGTTTTCTAGTCGGTATACCAAAGCGCCCAATGTTCTGAGCACTGCATCATCACCAACAGCAATCTGCTGCAGATCATTTATATCCGAGGGCATCTCTTCGTTTTGGGAACGTGATGGTTTGGCTTTGGGTTTAAGCAGAGCGCGTAGTTGTGAAATGGGGCAATCCCCAGATCGGTTTCGCTGTTTTTTTATTTTTACAGGCTCCGCTGCCGTGAGTTCACGCAATTGATCAACTGCGGGATTTTTCATGTACTCACTATAACCGTTGGCGATTCGGTATTCATGGTCATTTTTAATGATCGGGGCGAAGTCATCAAAGCTTCCACGTTTCCATTGGACCAGCGGTTGTCTGGTGGGAAGCATGATTGCCGAGGCCTCAGTCTGACGGGCAGTGGTGTCGAGAATACTGCCACGCAGCACGGACAGTTGGGTTTGGACTTCGAGGTTCTCCAGAATCGCCTGATTGATTTGGTCTAAGGAGTTGATGGCTTGCCAGATGGTACCTGCCTGTTTGCTTTGCGAAACAGGTTGTACGTGAGTGATGTCAGCCAGAACTTTTTGGTTCAATTGTTTGTTGATGTACTTTTGGGTGTTGTAGGTGACTCGCAGTTCATTTGCAGTGGTTTTCTTGAGTTGGTCAAATCCCAAGGCGATGGGATTATCATCGTCGATGGGTTGCCAGTCACGGGGTAATTGCTTGACGTCGATTTCTTGGAGTACGTCATTGACTGCTTTGAGGTCATTGTGATACATCTCAATGGCTGTGGGGATTTCCTGAACCATACCAGCCTGGACGATGAGTCGGGCCATGGCATTATTGTTCATCGCCACGGTGTTGAGACTCCGGGCGATCCAACTGGCGCCGGACTCTGCGCCGGCTTGAGCGCTGAAATGGGTCATTTCCTTGACCCGTGCATGTCGACCGATACTCAGGACGCCAAAGGCGACCGCAGCCGTGACCAGGAGGATCAACAAAGTCAGCACCAGCGCGTGACCTTGCCGGCCATGATGGCGGTGGGTTGGATTGGAAAATACATTCAGTAAGATCATGTGTCTGACAAACTTTCTCAAGGAGCAATGAGCCTGCTGGCGGGTGGGCTTAGTGCCTCTTGTTAACAAAACAGGTTTCCTGACAACAAACAACTCTATGATCCTAATGTGATAGCCTCGCTTCTGCCAGTGGTGTAATGGCTTGAAGGTGGGTAATCATGCCTTGAAGTTGTGATTCGGTGGCCCATGGATGCTCATTAGCGTCTAAATCGGCTTGAGCTCGATCGATCCAGTTCTGCCAACCGGTGGTTTGTTCGAGTTGGGATTGCCACATGGGAGTCCATAAATCAAATGAATGATTGTTGAAAATCACGACTTGCGCAACCGCCGACGTCCGGTTGGTGGGTTTGGTTCGGTCGAATCTGCTTGGCCAGAATGCAGCTCGATTCTGACGGCTGGCAAAGGCCATAAACGTGAGTTTGTCATCCTGATAATCACGCACCGCAGCCCGGGCAGCATCGCATTCGGCATAATCATCCGTCCGGTTAAGCGTCCGGGTATCCATGATGACAGGTCCAGGCATTTCATCGTGATCCAGTCCTTCATAAGGATTGGGGATGATCTCGACAAAATTCTCATTGCGCATCGCATTGGGATACGCCAAAGCCAATTGACTGTCAGCTGCGAAGGTGTTGTCATTCTCACGATGGAGCCTTCTGCGTTCTGAATCGGTCAGATCACGATTTTCGTGGGGATTCGGTTGATGATTATCCAGGCCGATATACAGGGGGTTTTCGTTGATCCCCAGATACACCAAGACCTGATAGATGTAGACCACATGGTTGTTGATATGGTCGTTGGGGTCTTCTTCATCGAAGGGTTCGACGCCCACATCCCGATCACCATTGGGGACGGGGCGTACGAGTGTATGATCCAGATACAACCAGACACGGTTGTTGGAACTAATGGGGATCACCTCAGCAAAGGGTTGGATCGTGAACTGGGTGTTGTCTGGTTCTTCTTGGTCATCTGCTGGCGGGTTGGGATCTTCTTCGGGTTCTTCAGGTTCAAGATGTAAAGCCATTGGGTCGAGAACATCACCGAGCCACCATCCACGTGACATGATCATGTACAGACTGCCTGACAGTCGTGAATCGCGCATTTCCACTTGATTCGAAGCATTCTGGCCAAAGTTGGTTTGCACGCGATAGCTTGGCGATGTGGAGCCATCCGACGGTGCTTCCATAAATCCATCACCCCAGCGATAACGACTTTTGATCTGCATCCGCAGGTATGCCGTCCGCGCGATCACCTGATCGTCGGGATCAAGTGTCGCGGGATATCGCTCTGTCCATACCGGCCGGGCGAAGCGGTCGTGTTGTTTGAAATTCGGGTCCGGCCACAGATAGTTCAGTTCATTTCGCGTTACATACTTGGACCACTGGGCATAGTTTTGACGGAACAGATTAATATGCCTGTTAAACGGCATGGCTCGGTGATTGGGGTTTGAATGCAGGCCATTAAGAATGCGCCCGATGATGCCATGCGTACGATAACCCGTCGGGATGCTTGCCGACGGACTTCGCCCCGCTCGGGGCGTATGCGTGGTATCCGATGGTGGGCCTTGGTATCCCCCGCCAAATGGCGAGGTCGCAATGGATGATGTGACTGATTCAGCCACACGGCCGGTCAGTGTCAATGAAGCATTGGTTACATCGGATTGCTTAGATGGATTGTCTGAAGTTGTCTGCGAAACTGCGACCGAAGTCTCTGCTTTAGGAACGATCATTTCGCTGAAATTGTGTGACGTATCACCATGCGTGTCATGCAACGCAAACAACGAATCGGGCATCGCAGTGTCAAACTTCATCCCCGCAAGCATGGCTAAAACCGGTGATGGCTTCGTCATCCCCGGCAGTAAGTTGTTTTGATTTTCAAGACTTTCAGCAGGAGGGGTGAACAGGGAATAAGTCAATGAACGTTGGCCAAAGATAGTGTCGAACGGCCCACGATTGATGATCCGATGATTCATATAGTCAGGCAGATTCCCGTCCATCACCGGATTACGGAAGTCATCAAAATGCGTTCGCATACTGGTGTCATTACTTCGTGAATGACGGTAAGCAATATTGACCATCGAGGGGATGGTGGTGACGAAGATGTTCGGACTGTTGTCCGCTTCCATGTTCACTTGCCCGACATTCTCAGCATGGAGCCCTGCCATTTCGGGCAGCGAATCCATACAGGCAATGCTGATTTCATTGAGGTTGCTAATGGCGTCCCAGATGTTGCCCGGATAGCGCGTGTCCTGTGTGACGTCATACCCCAGGAAGGTGTTGTACACATCGTAGAGCTGCTGCTGTTCGCCGATCATTTCCGTGTGTAAACGTGACAGTTCCGCGGAGATGGTGCTGTCGAGCAGGGCATTGTTGCTGGCAATGCTGTTTCGTCCCGTGGTGGGGTCGTAGGTTTCCTGAAGTCCGTTAAGCAGGTCGCGGTACTCTTCGTACTGTGCATGGGCGATCATGGGTTGGCAATCCATCACAGGAATCGAAGCGAGGTATCGCGTGATGGTGATGTTGTTCATTGCTACCGTGTTGAACTGTCGAGCGATCCACGTGCCTTGGGCATTGGCGGCGGCATCGGCAGAGTGCTGAGCGACAATGCGATTGTTCACGTGTTTGCCAAGGTTCAGTACGTAGTAAAGCAATGACGCAATGAGCACGATGGCTAGAAGCATGATGACCAATACGACACCACGATGTCGTTGATCGTGTGGGCTAAATGCTGAGGATATATTTTTTGCATTGGAGGCATTCATGAATCATTCCTCCTTGCCAACCTGCTCAAGCAGTTGACGGACTTCCGGGGTGGTTTTGATCTTTGCAGCTTGATTGAGATTGATACGAGCCTGGTCAAACTGACGGACACTGATCTGATGCTTGGCGCGGGCGACGAGATGATCGAATTCCGTGTCGTCGTATCGCTGACGAATTTCGTCGTTGTCGATGATTTTCTTGGCTCGGTAGTATGCGAGTTTGGCTGCGCCATAGTCACCTTGCTTACGCGCCTTGTCACCTGCATCACGCTCATCGGTGTAGGCAGAAAGAGTTTCGAGCTGTTGCATACTCTGAGTCACACGTGCATCATTGCTGTCGAGATTTCGTGCCGCGGTCAACTCACGACGTGCTACGTCAAGATTGGCTTGACTTAAGGCGCGACGGCCGGCATCAAAATGATTCTCAAATTCTGCCTTGGCAAGCTTCTGCCGCAAACTGGTGTCGGAGCCCATTTTTAGGGCGTTTTTGTATTGGTCGATTGCCGCAGAATAGTTGCGTCCTGCCATGGCATCATCACCAGCGGAAATCAACGTCGCACGGGCGTTGGCGGAATTGATCCTTTGAATCGCACGACGGGCCTGTTGCATATCCGCAAAACTCAATGCACGGGTGTACTGCGTTGTCGCACCTGCCAGGTCGCCTGCACGTTCTCGTTCCTGACCTGCCTGATAAGCCATCTGGGCACGCAACTGGTTGATCTGCTGAGCAATTGCAGGCTCTTCCTTGATCTGCTGAGCGCGGGCGTATAGATCAATCGCCTGCGAGAGTTGGTTGTTACGTTGAGCGGTACGAGCATCAAGCAATGCCTGTTCGTAGGTTCGGGTTTGCTTGAGTTCGTTGATTTTCTGACTGATCATGTGATTGGACAGGTGCAGCTGCTTTTCTTCAAGCAGTGCAATTGCTTCATCAGGACGACCGGTGTCCACTAATTGCTGGGCGTCGTTGAGTACACCGAGAATGGTGCTTTGCCCAACCATGGCATTGAGTTGTGTTCCCAGGATGTCGAGGGTTTCCTGTTCCTCTTTGGTGGGAGAGTAAGTGTTTTGATCGATGAGTTGCTGTCGAGCCAAGTCGTATTTCTGTTCAGCCATGAGCTGTTTGATTTTGCTGATCTGGTTGGCAAAGGCGGCTTGGCGTTTTGTTTCACGAATTTGGACTTTGAGATGTTCACGCTGTTTGGCCGCAAATGCGCCCGTGTCATCTGCAGCCATCAAAGATTGCACTGCAGCTTCATAGGCCTTGTTGTTCAAATTGATATTGGCTTCGGAGAGTAATTGGTAGCCCTTACTCTTGAGCCCAAGATTTGTGGATGCTGGCCACTCTTGAATCAACTCGGAAAAGAGATTCGACGCCTGCTCGTATTCCTTGTCCTTGAATTTCTCCAAGGCTGCTTTGTAGACCGCATGAGCATTGGCGACACGTTGTTTGGCAGCTTCTTCTTTTTGGTTGGTCTGTTGGAACATCAAAGTCGCCAACACGCCACAGAGCACGACAATGACCGCAGCAAGATAGTAGGGAAGCTTACTTTTCTTGGGCAGCATCGCTGTGGGTTGATCAGGAGCGATTTGAGGTGAAGCATTGGATTTGGAAGTTGCATGGTGATGTTTGCCGTGATGCGAACCATGCCCCATTTTGCCAGCGTCAGGTTTATCTGATCCACCTGCAAAGTGCATTTTGATTGCCTGCATCAACTCATTGCCTGAAGCGATGCGTTGTGCCGGGTCTTTTGCCATGAGGCGTTCGATGAGTTCGCTGAGCGTCGGTTCGATACCTGGGACCAATTCCTTAAGTGGTGTGGCTTTGGCGCGTTGATTGGCGTGCCACTTCATCCATCGCAGTGCCTGGTTGCGTTGATCCTTGAGTACAAACCGAAAAGCCTGTTCAAAGTTTTCGCGACCCGCGATCATTTCGTAACCGATCATGCCCAGGGAATACAGGTCCGCACGTCCGTCGACATGATCGCCGCTGGTCAGTTCAGGCGCCATGTATCGGACACTGCCTGCAGCCATGGTGTCCATGTCGCCGATGAGTGATGCGAGTCCAAAGTCACAGATTTTCAGGCCGCCCGTATTGGGCATGAGGATGTTGGCGGGTTTGAGATCACGATGGACTACGCCGTTGTCGTGTAGGTGTTGAAGTCCCATTGCCGTGGCTGCCATGATACCCAAAGCCTGTTTGGGGGGCATGGGAGCGGCGAGTTTGCGGAGGATGGTTTCAAGTGACGAGCCGTTGACGAATTCCATCACGATGAACAGTCCGCGTTGTTCAGCGATGTACTCAAGAACCTGTACAAGGTGGCGGGGGTCTTTGTCGGAAAGTTCACGCCCGATTCGTGCTTCGTTTTCAAAGTGTTGTCTGGCTACATGTGAATCCATATCCAGTGTTGAGGGAGCCAGTTGTTTGATAGCAACGACTTTATTGAGCAGGGGGTCAATACCCCGCCAGACAATTGCACCGCCACCGGAGCCGATTTGAAGTTCAATGCGATACTTGCCCACCTGATCACCAGGTGCGATGGGCGCTGCGGAATGGTCTGCGTTGTGGTTCATCAGTTACTCCGAAGCATGGGTTGCGAAAAATCAAGCGGCTGGCGCGGGGAAGGTGGAAGCTCGGTATCAACACCTTCATTGTTGAGCGTGTAAAACGCTTTGACGAGTGTGTGTTTTGCAGCAGTGCTGTCAGCAAACAACGGCCAGACATAGGGGACTGCCAGATTCAGTTGATGTTCCACCTGTACGGTGACCGGTTCGCGTGGGCCGAATTGATGGATACCTGCTTCCATGGGGAGCCACAGCAGGTCGTCTTCACTTTCGGTGACGACGCGTGAAAAAATGATGTCCGTATAGGTGTTGGCGTAGGCGAGTCTTTGAGCAAGGAAGTTGTCGATCCAGATGGGGGGTTCCTGATCCAGTTCGCGGTAATAGGATTTAAAACCCTCAACAAGCAAAGTGGAGTCCGAGGTGGTGGAGTCTAAGATTTTACCAGCTACAGGAAGCAGGGCGAAAACTGCTGCTTGGCGGACACGTTCTTTTTTTTGCCCATCGGGTAAGAGCAGGTAATTACGCGGTTCGCCTGTTTGAGTATAGTCCATCGGCAGCGTGGTGATCGCACTGCGTGTTGCGGCAAAGGCAGCGTAATGCACAAACACATTGCCGCCCATCACCAACGTGGTCTGAGCCAGTGTGAGTGTGCAGAAAAGCAGCATGGGGATGATCAGCACGAATTCAAGCGTGGCAGATCCTTGCTCAGATTCGAGTTCAATGGGTTTGGTCGCGTTGGCAAAACGGTAAAGCAGCCAGAAGCACAACCCCACACCAAGCAGACAGACAGCAAAGATCCAAACCAGTGGCCCGGAAATAAGATGCTCAATTGCATTCTGGAGCCAGGATTCCACGTGTTGTATCGACGGGTCCATGTGTGTCTCCAATTGATTCAGGGACCAGGGATTAGGGAGCAGTGATTAGGGAAAAGACAGTCAAATAAATGTAACAAGTGGCATTTTCGGGTGGTCAATGCCTTTCTTATCTTTTTCCTAATCCCTATTCCCTAATCACGACTCCCTCCCACTTAACTCCACGGCATTTTGACATGCAGCAGAAACTCTACACCAGCTATCAGTCCACCACCGCAAACCGCGACACCAAACGGCACGCGTGGGCTGTCGGTAGGCATGTCGGGTTTGACCTTGGCAGAAAGGGTCATCATGGTTGAGAGGATTCGCATCAGTGTTCGACCGATGATCTTGTGCCGACACATGATGATCACACCCATCAAGGCTGCAATGACAAAGCTGTAAACCAGGCATCCCAATGTGCATTCCCAACTGGCACATAACGCGCCATAGGCTGCGCAGAGTTTCACGTCTCCGCCACCCATACCGCCTGAGAAAAACACAATGGCCATCGGTAAAAAACCGGCGAGCATGCCAATCGCGCTGGCGCTTAAACCACCACCTGTTGATTCAAATCCAAAACCTGCCATCCCGGCAATACCGGCCCAGACAAAACCCAATGCAGCCGACCAAAGTGTGAGCCAATTGGGAATTTTATCCGTGCGGTAATCCCACACACCGGCCGTGGCAAGGACCACGATCAGAATTCCAAAACTGACAATCTCATGCACGTTGGCATTCACAGGCAAGCTTCCATGTGGGTTCGTTTAAGTCATGTTCGATACGGCAATGCTCAGTGGGTATTGTCACATTTTTTGCTGTTCACTGCATCATTGCAATGCAATATTACTACAGGTGACAAAAGCAAATTCAGGCACCGGGATGGTGTTCGCATCCCGGTGCCCATTGTTTTGCATTGCTCTGTTTGGGGTCATATCAGACAGCTTGTGTCTGTGGCTACCCCAGGCAAGGCCGCTAGCAGAATTTAGCCCGCGGAGTCGAAGGTGCCGTCGTCGCTGGGCAGGTCGCCGGTGTCAGATTCGACATCGTTCCAGTTGCCCTTGACCATGTCGGTGATTTCACGACGGTAGAAGAATAAAGCTGCCAACAACGGCAGCACGATCGCGCCGATGATCAGAAGCTTTTCGAGGCCTTCAGCACCTTGTTCATCACGGTACAGACGCACGGCCTGCTGACGAATGCTATGAGCGAGTTCTTTTGCACGTTCCATTGGGGATTCCTTTCTCGAGGCATGATATTGGTCTGGTAAACCATCAGTTGTGTTGTGTCAGCCTGAACATTTCAGGGCAATGGCATCGCGTTGATCGTGGTCATCAGCCCGTAATAGGCTGTGAGAGTGGCAAGGAGTGTTTGAATGATCCAATACGCAGGAAGAGCCATGAAACCCAGCAGCAACGTCCACTCCATCGTCGGCCCACCTGTGGTGTCAGCCAGCAACGGAATCACTTCATCCTGCTTGATTCGAGTTTCATCTTCAGTAGAGGATTGATTCATCATGCACCCTCAGTGGGGGTCTCTTGGGCGGGGGTAAACATTTCTTTGGTCAATTCTGTAACCACGCGTGCAGCACTACCTCGCAGCAGTCCTGCCATAGCAGAACGCACACCTGTGTGTCTTAATTGCATGCCTTTTCGACCTTTTTTATCAACAACCGGTCGCATGGCAAAAATATCCCGTAATTGATATCGGCCATCGGCTCCAATCGGGTCGATTTCACTGATCTGACTGACCAATCGCTGACCACCAATGTGTCGACTGGTCTGGACTACAACATCAATGGCAGACGACACTTGTGCGCGAAGAGCGTGCAGTGGCAATTCCACTTTGCTCATCAATGCCATCGTCTCAAGGCGGTTTAAGGCATCCGCAGGGTTGTTAGCATGTAGTGTACCCATTGAACCGCCATGACCGGAAGTCATTGCCTGAATCATGTCCAACGCTTCGCCGCCACGTACTTCGCCGATGATGATTCGGTCAGGTCGCAGTCGCAATGAGGATCGGAATAACTCGCGAATGCTGACTTCACCTCTGCCATAGCGGTCAGCACGTCGGGCTTCGAGCGAGATGACATGATCCTGCTGCAATTGCAGTTCCGCTGAGTCTTCGATGACGACAATACGAGCCCCTGGTGGGATATCAGCCGATAGGGCGTTGAGCAGTGAGGTTTTACCACTGCTGGTACCACCTGCGACGAGGATATTGCGTTCAGCTTTGATCGCGACATTCAAATACTCACGGGATTGGCGACTGATCGACCCCAGTTCCATGAGCTTCTTGATATCCAACGTGTCTTTGTTGAATTTACGAATGGTCACCGCAGTCCCAAACCGGGCACACGGTGCCATCGCCACATGCACACGCGAGCCGTCCGGCAGGCGGGTGTCGATCAGAGGCTGGTTGGAATTGATGCTTTTTCCCGTAAATTGCAGAATATTGTTCACTGCTGCCTGATAGGCATCTTCGTCTTTAAACTGTGCTGGTGCACGTTTGAGTTGCCCGTTGGACTCAATGAAAATTTCATCGAATCGGTTAATCATCACTTCGGTGATCGACGCATCCTCAAGGTAATTGCGGATAGGTGCCAGGTAATGGGCAACCGTTGCGGAGAATATTTCGTGATTGTTCATAAGCCCTCTGATTACTCAGGATACGATTGTCGCAGCTTCTGAGCAAGCTTCATTTGATTGGATCCAAGGTAAACGAATGTACGTTTTTTTGCCTTAGCGA
>DLCK01000079.1:98597-99950 GCA_002480565.1 Phycisphaerales bacterium UBA7800
AACAACATGTTTGATACCCAAACTATCTCCAGCTACGAATTTCGTCGCAACACGTGATGGCTCGCAAAGGCACAACGGTCTACATGTGCATGCGTTTGCCCTGTGATTGGATTGTGAATCGTGTTTGAGGTCAATCTGCATTTGAGCCTAACGTCTGGATTTACAAACTATTTCTGACTGGGTCATGCTTCTGTATTCACAGCGTTTTTATGATCTCAAGCTTACCCGAATCGATGTTCGAACATTTACTGTATGCGACATTCTGTCTGGTAATGAATTCAGATAGAGGTATTTTATACTCAAAATCTGCCCGATAACTTATTTATAGTGAACAATGAGCGTTACAACTGTCGTATAACAAACGTTTGCTATCGAAATATCAACAATATGAGGATATTCGTACCGTAACAGTTTACATCCGACATTGCCGTGACTATGGTTAATTTGGATGGACTAGGAGGTTTCAATCAACGAAGCAGCAGGTTAAATCCTGACCACGCACGGTCAAATCGGGCGATCACGGGATTGCCGGATGGTTTAAGTCGGTTCGTTGTTTGTAACTCCGCCAGGATGGTAGAAATATGGAATTTGATACAGCGAAGTTTATGACGGCTGTCAGTGAGGCACTTCAGTCTCGCGACACACAAGCCTTCGTGGACACCGTAAAAGAACAATGTACCTTGGCTGATCTCTGTCGGATGCTCGATGAGGGTGATATTGATACGCGCCGAGTGGCTGCGATAGCCTTAGGCCTCATTGGCGATCAATCCGTCGAAGATTATCTGTTTAGAGCACTCAAGGACGAAGACCGTCAGGTCAACAAAATGGCTGAACACGGACTCTGGGCCATCTGGTTCAAGTCCGGCAAGTCTGGTGCGATGCCCGCCTTCAAACGCGGTGTCGATCAACTTGAAAGCAATGAATATAAGGCAGCCTTGGTCAGCTTCAAGGAAGCAGCCACCATCGACCCCAATTTTGCTGAAGCCTACAACCAGTGTTCCATCGTCTATTACCTGCTTGGTAAATGGGATAAGTCCCTTAAATACTGCCAGAAAGCCCTTGCCCAGATACCCCGACACTTCGGTGCGATGGCAGGTCTTGGGCATTGCTACACCCAAAAGGGCGACTTCCGTCGTGCCCTGACTCATTACCGCATGGCACACCAGATCAACCCCAACGTCAACGCAGTCTTAGCAGCCATCGAACGACTCCAGGCCCGCGTCCGCGATGCCAACGACTCGTCAGACCACTTCGCCCAGGAAAAAGTCGGCGTCTAATCCCCCAGAACTTCCGGTTCCCGGAATATTCAAACTGGATACGTACAAGCCTACAAAACCGCTTGCGGTTTAGCGC
>DLCK01000005.1:0-38316 GCA_002480565.1 Phycisphaerales bacterium UBA7800
AAACCCATCGCCGTGACAATAACGGCACTCATACAATAAACTAATGGGAATTATTTTGAAACTTACAGTGGAATTCTACACAGCTAAAAGCTATTATTAGAATGATATGGCAAAAATAAAAAATCCAATTCTGCAAGGCTTCAATCCTGATCCTTCAATTTGTCGCATTGGCAAAGATTTTTATCTAGCCACCAGCACATTCGAATGGCTGCCTGGGATAGCAATCCACCATTCCAAAGATATGGTTCAATGGCAACTGATTTGCCATCCGCTAACCCAAAGTGATCAGATTGATCTACGAGGCATGATTGACTCAGCTGGCATATGGGCACCGAGTCTCAGTTTTGCTGACGGACTCTTTTATATGGTTTACACCTTGGTACGGACGCGAGTCGGCGCCTACAAGGATGTCCACAATTTTGTGATCACCTCACCATCAATACATGGCCCATGGTCCAAACCGACGTACTTGAATAGCAGTGGTTTTGACCCATCATTGTTTCACGATGCGGATGGTCGTAAATGGGTCGTAAACATGCAGTGGGATCACCGACCACATCGCCCTAATTTTGCTGGCATTATCCTTCAGGAGTTCGATGCGAAACAAGAAAAATTAGTTGGCCCCATCCATAAGCTGCTCGAAAAAGACCTTCTCATCGAAGGCCCGAATCTTTATAAACATGACGAGTACTACTACCTGATGCTTGCTGAAGGCGGTACCGGTTGGAACCATGGCATCTCCATGGCGAGGAGTCGGTCGGTGACTGGGCCGTATGAACTTGACCCGCAACCTGCGGTATTGACCACGCGCGATCACCCTGACTATCCGTTGCAAAAAGCAGGACACGGCGAGTTGGTCAGAGCACCTGATGGCCAATGGTACATGGCACATTTATGCAGTCGGCCGGTCGGCAAGAATCGACGCTGCATGATGGGACGCGAAACGGCAATACAGAAAGTCACATGGACACACGACGGCTGGCTGCGACTTTCGGATGGCGGTGTTTTGCCTGCATTGGAAGTCGAAATCCCAGATGTGTCACAGGATGCCATGGACAATAAAACTCGCTGCTTTGTCGATGACTTTAACAGCACAACTCTGGCTCTGGACTGGTCAACACTGCGCGTTCCTGCCGAGGAATCATGGCTGTCACTCTCAGCGCGTCCGGGGCACCTGCGACTGCGAGGGCGTGAATCCTGTCAATCCCTTTTTGAACAAAGCCTCGTAGCAGTCCGTTTGACCGAACCCACTTGCACAGCCAAGACCGTGCTCGAAGCAGCCCCCAAAACCTATCAGCAGATGGCAGGTTTGATTTGCTGGTACGACACCAAGACACACTTTTTCTTACATCTCACACACGACGAAACACATGGCCGTGTCCTGTGCATCATGTTTTGTGATGATGGGCAATATGAAGAATTGCGCGACGTGCAAATCCCGGTCAACGACTGGGACAAATGCCATCTTTGTGCTTCTTTTACCGAGGGAAACTTACAATTCACTGTTTCCAAAGATGCCAAAAACTGGCAAACCATCGGCCCTGTGTTTGATGGCAGCAAACTCTCAGACGACTACGGAGACGGACTTCATTTCACCGGCGCCTTTATTGGCCTGTGCGCGGTGGATATGGATCAACAGCAATTGCTTGCGGACTTTGACTGCTTTGAACTGACTAACCATTTAACCCCTTTGCAAACCAACAGCACTAACGCTACAGGAGTACGGGCGTGACACGTAATTTAGCCACACCCTCTATTCAAACACTTTCAGGATTGCATCATCGCAACGGCTGCGCCTTACCCAAAGCGCGTTTCGTACTTGATGAAGATGCACTGCAATGGATTTACCCCATTCACTTACAGCAACAAATCATGGAGCATGTAACGAGTGCTGGCGCGCCTGTCACTGCCTTGCAAGTCGAAGCGAATCCCACTTTGCTAAACGATGTCGAGCTGCTTTTCTCTGGCTGGCGCGCCCCGGTTTTTAACGATGCGATCCTTGAAGCAGCACCCAATCTCAAAGCGATTTTTTACGGTGCAGGCTCATGTGATTATTTCATGTGTGATGGGATTCGTAAGCGTGATATCGTGGTGACCAATGCCATTTCAGAAAACTCGTTGCCTGTTGCCGAATTCACGGTTGCCCAAATTGTGATGTGTCTTAAACACGTGTGGCATCATGTTCGCAAACTCAAGGCAACACGCATCTGGACTCAACTGCCCGACGGGCCATCCTGCTACGGCTCAACGATTGGCCTTGTCTCTCTGGGGGAGATTGGTCGTCTTGTTGCCGAACGCCTGGCTACAATGGATGTGAAAATTGTGGCCTATGACATCCATCGCGATGCGAAACTTAAAGAAGCATTTGGCATTGAATATGTCAGTCTCGAAGAACTCTTTGCAACCAGTGATGTCGTCTCATTACACACCCCATTAACATCACAAACGACAGGCATGATCACCGGCAAACTCGTGTCCTCCATGAAGCCTGATGCAAGCCTCATCAATACCTCACGTGGACAGATCATTGATCACCCAAGCTGCGATCCGGTGTTGGCCAAACGCGAAGACCTGCTGGCGATTCTCGATGTGACAGACCCTGAACCTCTGCCTGCAGACTCTATGCTCTGGGACCTGCCCAACGTGGTGATCACGCCCCATATCGCTGGTTCGCGTGGTCGTGAATGTGAGCGTATGGGACAAACCATGCTCCAGGAACTGCGTCGATATATCAGCGGTCAACCCCTGATCAATCAGATTTAATCTTGGGCAACAAACGCAATCAAAACACCCCAATTGGACCCAAACAGCCCCTTTTTTTACCCATAATGGACATGCCGACCTGCCCTGAAACAGGTCGGTTTTTTTATGACCTTTAGGCCAACGGCAATTACCCCCCACTGGATAGGCTCATCCTGCAATTAAATTACCGGGAATTAATTCAGAGAATTTCTTTGATTTGTTTCTTGACATTATATTCGAGCGTCATACTATTAATCAGGAATACCAAAAAAACTGGAAATGCCCACCACTCAAATCGTAAAATAGACAACAAGCATTGCACAAAAGTTAGTGTTTGATTGTGAGTCGGGATTTTCCAGAAAGCGCGTATTCCAACATGAAGAGAACAACGCCTTTCAAAAAGGAACAGGTCATGAACAAGTCCCACTCGCACCGTCTGATCCGCAAATCAAGCCATCGCGGTTTCACCCTCATTGAACTGTTGGTCGTGATTTCCATCATTGCATTATTGGTGGCGATTCTCTTGCCAGCACTTGGTAAAGCCAGAGCTTCGGCTCGCCGTGTTTCGTGTCTGACAATGATGAAGCAGACGGGCACCGCAAGCTTCTCGTTTGAAGCGGATCATGGTTACTGGCCTCCGATGGTAATGCACAATACAGGTGCGATGAGCAACAACAATGATTACAACGGCTCAGGTTGGTTTGAATACTTCTATGAAAAAGGCTACATGGGCACCCGCAAAGACGGCGTGAATTACTACTGCCCGGACATCCGTCGCAACTCTGGTTTCATCCCCGAAGACGGTGGCGGCGCTGAAGTCACCTACCGCATGAACGGCCTGATGTCAGGTAGTCCTGACTGTGCGGCTTTGAGTGCAACTTACCCCTACGTCTGTAAGGGTCTCAAGTCCGACGACGGCCGTATCGCCAAACCCAGCAAGACCATTGGGATCACCGAAGACAAAACTCCCACGACTGCTCGACGCAATGCCCGTTATCGTTTCTGGAAAGAAATGTACAAGATCGCCCATGTGGATTCAGTCAACAGCAACTCCACTTACTGGTCGGGTTGGGGTGTTGAATCGCACATCAAAGGCACCAACTCCACCTTCTTCCTTGACGGTTCAGCAAGACTGGTCTCCATTAACATGACCACCGGCGGCAACAACAACAATGTCCGATCCTGCTGGGATACCGGTGACTTGATCTTCGACTTTATCAGCAACGAAGCCTACCAATAAACCCAACTTCGATACACACTCAATCGTCCCCGGCTTAACGGTCTGGGACGATCTTCACAGGGCACACAAAGCCCCAATCAATCAGCAGGCACTGTGGACGGGGGGGATACCCCAGCACGCACCTTTCAGCCAAACCCTTCTCTGAAAATCGTGCGAATGATGCTGTGAGTCCCCACGTCCTTTTTAATGGGTCATTTTTTTGACGGTTGATTCGCTTTCATGCCGTCACAGACATAAGGTTTAGAAGTATGTCACTGGTCGACTATTTTGTCATCGGATTCTACCTTTGCCTGATCCTCTCCATCGGGCCTGCGTACAAGCGTTTTTCGCACACAGCCAGCGACTTCTTCCGCGGCGGTGGCGGGATGCTCTGGTGGATGGTCGGTGCCTCGGCATGGGTGACTTCATTCACTGCATGGACGTTTACCGGTGGCGCGGGCAAAGCCTACTCCACGGGGACCTTCTTTTTGATCCTTGCCTTTGCCAACGCCATTGCCACCATCTTCACGTTTTACACTGCCCCCCTGTTTCGACAGATGCGTGTGATCACCGGCATTGAAGCCGTCGCCAAACGATTCGGTCGCGCCAATGAACAGTTCTTCACGTGGCTTCCCGTCCCCTTTGGCATCATCTTCGGGGGCATCTCCCTGTATGCCATCGGCATCTTCATGTCCGTGGTCTTTAACCTGCCCATCAGCACCATCATCATTGTCCTGGGTGTCATCGCAACGACACTTGCCATCGTCGGCGGTTCCCAAGCGGTCATGGCGTCGGACTTCGTGCAGATGCTCACCATATTAAGCATCACACTGGTCATCAGCTTTCTGGCGTTAACCCATCCTGCCGTCGGCGGACTCTCGGGCTTGATCGACAAGATGCCACCGGAACATTTGGACTGGACACAGTTCGATCGCCCTGCTGTGCTTTGGATCTTCGGCATCACCTTGATCATCAATCAACTGGTCCAGAACAACAGCATCATTGCAGGCGCTTCACGGTTTGTGTTTTGCAAAACTGGCAAAGACGCCCGTCGCGCGTTGTGGTTCACGCTCATTGGCACGGTGATCATTTTCCCGATCTTCATCATCCCCGCCATTGCCGCACGCGAGGTGTTGCCTGATCTTGCTGCACAATTCCCGGAACTGAAAAATCCATCCGAAGCGGCGTATGTGGCCATGGCGATGGCGGTTCTGCCCAAGGGTATGCTGGGGCTGCTGGTGTGCGGGATTTTTGCAGCCACGATGACGAGTATGGACAGTGGTCTGAATCGCAGTGCAGGCATTTTTGTCCGCAATTTCTGGATCATTCATGTTGACAGCAATGCTGGTGAAGGTCGCCAGATTTTCATTGGCAAGATTTCCACCGCGATTTTAGGGGTCGCTCAAATATTAGTCGGCCTGGTCTTCTCGACCTTCCAACAGATGCCGCTCTTTGATTTGATTCTGCTTCTTGCAGCACTGATCGGCATGCCGATGGCGGTTCCCTTGTTCTTTGGCATGTTCATCAAGCGGACTCCCCCATGGGCAGGTTGGACGACGGTCTTGGTGGGGATGCTTGCAGGCTTTGGCTTGCGACCCATGCTCACGCCTGAAAATATGCAGCAGTGGTTGACATGGCTCCCGGACCTGACGAAAAACGAAATCACGGATATGAATATTGCCATCACTACGGCAGTGGTTTTCTCGGTCTGTCTGGGCTGGTTCTGCGCGACGATCCCCTTTGCCCGATTCAGCAAGCCTTCGTATCACAAACAGGTCGATGAATTTTTCACGCAGATGCACGCCCCCATTGACCCGCAAAAAGAACACATCGCCGGCTGGTCAGAAGACCGCAAGCATTACCACGTGGTCGGTATTCTCTGCATGGTGTTCGGCGGATTCATTCTGGCATTGATGCTATTGCCTAACCCGACATGGGGTCGCATGTGCTTTGTCTTCTGCGGGGGCAGCATCGGCGGACTGGGGTTAATCCTGTACCTCATCGGTAAACGCGACACCGCACCGTTTGCAAAAATGCAAGCCAAAGAACCAATCGTAGCAGACGCATTACCGGTCGCTGAGTAATTTATTTGTACTCCAACTGACACAAGACAACCCACATCGTTCGTGATTTGAAATAAAGCCCGCGGGGTTTTAACCCCCGGGGCAAGGGGCTTGAGGAATTCCCCCCCCTTGCGCATGAAGTAATCCACAGTTCAGAACCATCGCACGGAGACTGCAAAGATGTTTAAGCTTTCATTACGTTTATTCAAAATCGCATGCTGCTTATTGCTGTCCATCAGCACGTTGAGCAACGCGCAGAGTATTGAGCCCCTGGGTAATCTCCAAACCCTTGAAGGTTGGACGGGCTTAAAACAAACAGACAACGGCGCGATCTGGGACTTATCCCAACAGGCAGCTTTCATGTATCCGGGCAATGCCGACTCGAAAGGTTTTAAGGCCACGCTGGGATTCTTTGAACGCTTTGATCCTTCGGCGGATTGGTGGGATTGGCCGATTCTGTCCATGGAGGTCAAACTCCCCGATGCAGGCGATACGCTTGATATGTCTGTCAGGCTCCATTGGCCCCAGGCGTCCGGCGGAACCCGTGACAAGATGGAAGACATCAAACCCGTCAAGCTACGAATCACCGGCAAAGGCTGGCAGACGCTTAGTATCCCCGTGGACAGCTTCCGCGCATCTGAAAGTATCAAGCCGATCCATCTCAACTTTGTCACCGGCATCTCCATGCAGGGGAAACTCGCTTCAGGACAAACCCAACTAAACCTTCGCAACGTGCAACTTCAACGCGGCCAAACCGTGGCAATGATGGCGGACATCACCTCCAAGCCTGCCAGCAAAGACCAAACGGTGACGTATGATCTGACGCTTTACAACTGCACCCATACCACGCAGGCGATTAACCTTCGGCTCAAACGCGTCGGCTGGGAAGTCCTCACGCCCAATCTGTCAGTTGAACAGGTCACACTCAAAGCAGGTCAATCCACCAACGTGACGTTTTCAGCGAAGATGGTCGACCGCATGCCCGCAGGTGCTCGCGAAACATGGACCGTCGTTGCAACGCCCAATGGTCGGGAAGACCAGGCAGCATCGATTCAACTGACCACCATCGCACGCATGCCTTCACCTTCGATCTGGCATACCGCAGACGGTTGGCAGAATGTGCGCGATAAAGTCGCATCACACGCATGGGCCAAGTATCTTGCTGATGAACAGATCAAACGCGCAGACAAATGGCGCGTCCCGGAACTGGACGTGAACCGTCGCAACAAAGAGACCGGCCAGCGTTATGTCTTTTACACGCCCCAGGAACACAACCTTGTGGCCTCGGCGATCAGTTGGCAGCTCACCCGTGATGCAAAATATGCCCAGAAAGTCCGCACGTTTCTCATGCGGTTAAGTGATCCAACGCAAGGCTATCCAAGCACACTTCAAGGCTGTTCTCAAGCATGGGTACAGGAAGGACACTTCTTCCAGAACATCGCGCGGAGTTACGATGCGATTCGTGACAGTGGCTTGTTAAGCGATCAAGACCAACAGCAAATCGAAGCAAGCCTGCGCATTTACATGGACTTTGTTTCCCGATACCCAGCAGGGATTGGTAACTGGGATATCTCCGCTTTGACAGGTGCGGTGTACTGTGCGTTAGCTGTGCAGGATTGGGATAAACTCGATGAATATCTCAACGGCCCGTGTTGTCTGGTTTGGCAACTTCGCCGAGGCGTCATGGATGATGGCTGGTGGTATGAATGTTCCCCAGGCTACAATCTCTGGTGTGCTCAGGAATACACCGAGATCGGTTTAGCCCTTAAACCATGGGGTGAAAACTTCCTGGACAAGACTTATCCCGCAGTGTTCAGCTACGACGTTCGCATGGGTGCCAAGGTGGGTAACGATGAAGTTGGTGAAGGCGAACACGGCATTAACTTCAATCTCTGGGGACCCAATACGCGTCCTGGTCGTCAGATCAAAGACATGTGGAATTCCCTTACCGAACTGCTCAATGAAGATGGCAAGATGTTCGGCATCAACGATGCCAATCCTGAACTGGGTGAAACCACGTCGCGTTATGACCTGGCCTATGCAGCTTATGGTGACAAACGCTATGCAGACATTGTCCAGCGTGGTGATGTCAAAAAGCGCAACCTGCTTTACGGTGTTCCTGAACTGCCCGTCACGCCCAAGGGACAAAAACTCCCGACGACTAAAAGTGATAACGCAGGTGTTGCCATCCTCCGATCCCAAGCCCAAACGCAAACACCGCATGAGCAATATCAAGTCGCCCTTAAATACGGTACGCACGGCGGCTACCACGGACACTACGACCGTTTGAATATGGTGTATCTGCGACGCTTCGGGAAAATCGCAACCTCCACGCGAACCAGTTGGTGGAGTTACTTCCCTTACATGTATCGCTTCTTCGTGCAGAACTCCATTACCCATAGCATGGTGATCGTCGATGGCAAAATGCAGATGCCTGCCCAATCCAAGGTTTTAGCCTACAAAAAAGGGGAAAAATTCCAGGCCATGGCAGTGGAGAATGTCAGCCAATGGGCCAACCCGCCTTATGGTGGACTGTGCTACAGTTGGTGGAAAGGCGACTTCAAAGCCAAGCAGTGGAATGAAGGACGCTACCTGCCGGATGTGGAAGTTGATCCGGGGTATGGCAAAGTCAACGATTATTCTGAACCGATCCGCAGCCGCCGAGCGATGGTGGTGACCGATGATTTTGTGCTGCTAGCTGACAGTGTGCAGGCAGACAAGGAACATCGCTTTGATGCACTGCTTCAATTCCAGGGCTTTACTCAAGTCACCGGCAAGAACGTGACATTCAAAGAACAACGCCCGCAGTTCGACACCAACCCATTGGGTAACGGCCAACTCGTGTTGGATAACGATGTCTATACCGCAACCGGCACGACGTTAGCCAAGTTCGTCCAACACTACGAACCGGGCAATCCCATTCCCGTCAAAGCCCCCAGTGACAAAGCAACCGAACAACTGCACATTGATGCTTATACCGTCTGGCCAACCCAGCAACGTGAAGTGATCGTCGGACACATGGCAACCCCGCAAAGTGTCGCCAAGCATTTGTGGTATCAAGTCGTCGCAGATGGGCAGACACTTGTCGATGACAAGACCGGCGCATGGCTGCTCGGTGCACGTGATATCAATGTCGACATCACTGGCAAAAAAATCCTGACACTCAAGACGAAAATTGATCCCAAAAAACGCTATCGCAACAAGAGCATTTTCTGGGGCGATCCTGCCATCATCACCGCCGAGGGTAAGACGCTGTATCTGGCGGATCTGAAAATCCAAAGTGATAACATTGTGGCCACCCCGGTGACAGGCGAAGACTATTATGGTGGCGAAGTTCACATCGCCGGTAAGCCGTTTGCCAAATCCGTCCCAGCCAATCCCAGTGATCAAAAACAGGATGCGACGATCAGCATTGATCTGACCGGCCTAAACGCAGTCAAATTCGTCGGACGCATCGGCAGTGATTATCCCCTTGGAGATTCCAGCCAACTGGGTCGGATTTACAGTCACCGCACCACCGGCAAAAATGCCCGCTACCTCACCGTGCTCGAAGTCCATCAGGGCAAGCCGGTGATCAAGACGGCCAAAGCCATCGATGCCAACACGGTGCAGGTGCAACTGCTCGACGGACGCACCCAGCAGGTGAAGGTATCCGGTTTGGACAGTGCAGAAGGTCAATTGGCTTTTGAAGTGACCGACATCAAGTAACGGCAAAAATTTCGGGAAACAAGGCGACTTGTTTCAGGAATTAGCCTAGAATGGTTCATTATGTCAATTATCGATGTAGCCAAAGAAGCCGGGGTGTCTAAATCCACCGTTTCCCGCGTGATTAACAGCGTGCCGGGCGTCACCGAAGGTGTCCGCCAAAACGTTTTGGATGCCATGGAACGCCTGGGATATCAACCCTCGGTGCGTCGGCCTGGCCCCAAACCAATATCACGCAAAGGCATCCGGACCGGCAACGTGATGATGCTGGTGATGGGATTTGAGCCACACGAAATCTACCGCATGCCGGTGTTCCCGTCCTTGCTACATGGCGTGGAAATCGCGCTGCGTGAGACGGGGTTGAACCTGGTGCTTGCAGGCTATGATCCCAACCAACCCCTCCCCGCGGGTCTGGCGTCGGATCAGGTGGATGGCATCCTGCTTATGGGGCAGGTCACCTCACTGTCCCAAGCGATCCGAAACAAGCTTGCCAACATCCCGTCGGTCGGCTTGATGCGTGGCTATGACGATGTGATTAATGTCTGTGACAGAGTTATTTACAATAACAAGTCCGTCGGTCCCATGGCTGCGAATCACCTTTTGGAGCTTGGCCACAAACGCACCGCATTTCTGAATTTCGACACTTTTCACAGCGCCTTTGCCCGACGTCAAATAGACTTCAAAGAGACCATGGAATCCGCCGGTGGCAGTGTCATTGACTTGCAAACCAAAGAACCGCAAAACCATGCGGCAGACCCCCTGGGCAATCTGAGGCCTCACATTGAGCAGCTCAAATCCATGCCCGAGGATCAACGCCCCACCGCCATCTGCTGCGCGTCGGATGCCGTGTTGCCTGACCTGTATATGGTCATGATGGAGTTGGGCATCAAGCCGATGGTGGATATGTCCATCATTTCATGTGACAACGAAAAACAGATCATCTCGCGGCTGAATCCCAAACCTGCCACCATCGACATTCGCACTGAGATGATCGGCAGGCAGGCGGTTCGACAACTCACCTGGCGTTTTGCCAATCAGGATGAACCCAGCCGGATCACGATTTTGATCGAACCAGTACTTGTCAAACCTGAATAATCGTCTGTAATCCAATATTTTAGAACAGCTTAACCTTCTATGTCTAAATCCAGACCATGAAGGTTAACTTACGTCTCCATTTGGGAACACTGTGAAAAACTTATAAAGTTTCATTGATAATTACCATTATATGCCTAAGATTAGTTGACTCCAAACGACTGCAATCTGGAAGGAATATCGTAATGAGATCCATTCTGCCCCTGCTTTTGACGATGTGCATTGCCCTGTCTCTGGCGGCTCAGACATCACCCATCCTGGATCAGATTCAGTTTGGTCACCCTGCTTCAGAACAGGCTCATGAGCTTGTACCCACCGCCTCAGAGGTCATTGATGGCGCATTGGGGCAATCGGCCCGCCAACTCCTGCCGTTGACTCCTGCCTCATGGGATGGCGGGAAAGTCGCCTTTGACCTGAAAGTAGATCCCAAAGTCACCACCTACATCACTGTCAAACTCTGGGGCAGCGATCATGGTTTGGATCGTGGTCGCCTGCTGCTCTTTGCCAATGGCAAGCAAGTCGGCCAACGCCATCTCGGTGACGTGGACATTCTGGATGTCATGTCCGATGAGCCGCGGTATCCCGGACGCTTTGTGTACAAGACATTGCCCCTGCCCCAATCCATGACGCAGGGCAAGACGGATATCCAACTTGAGATTCGCGCCCTGGGTCGCATCTGGGGTTATGGCAACACCTGGGAGCGCTTCCAGAAAGTACTCGAAAAACCCTCACGCGGTATCTATGGAGCCTACACCCACACCGACACCTGCTTTAATCCACCAAGCAGTGAAGTTCAAGGCGTCGCCCCGACACGCAAAGTGCGCAAGACGCCGGGTGTTGAAGTGCTGCAAGTTGCCAAAGAACGCGTGAACAAGGACATGATCAGCCGCCTTGCTGAGAAGAATCGCAACATGGGGCAGATGAACATGGTCATGATCGCCAAGGCATATCACACGCCATGGACCGCTGCGTATCACAAGCCCGAGGTCATCGAACGTTTGGCCAAGGAATTGGATCATCAATATGTCAAGTACAAAGCCAACCCCCGTGATGCCGAGTATGCCAAGGACACCTGGAACCCCGATTGGTTTGGGTACGGCCCCAACGGTCAGACGGTGATGTTACTTGCTGAACAATTCAAGCCGATACTTGATGAGAAAATTGAAGGTGCCGACGGCATCTCCCGTCGCGCCGGTTGGTCGGAAATGCTTGTCTATTCGCGCGACTGGCACATCCGTCATCGCCGCCAATACACCAATCAGGCCATGATCATTGACCTGTACACGTACCTTGCCAACCGTGGCGTGCGTGTCCTGACACCTGACAAAGCATGGGACGAACCGACCGCCTTGCGATACCTCTACGGCGCGGTTGGCATTGAGCCCTGGCTAGGCAGTGTCACCGACAACGGTCTGCAAAAGCCCCTGGGTGACAACTACATGCAACTCACCGAGAAAGGACTCACCAAAGAGTTAGGCTATGTCGGCAACTACGGCGAAGTCGTCGACTGGGTTGCCCACATTTACGATGCGACGCGCCCTGCAATCGACCAGCCCGGTGATCCTAAAATCCTGGCCCAACTCGTCAAAATCACCAAGGCCCGCGCGGTGTTTCGCTACCCCGGTGTCGATGCCGATGGCAATCATGCGATGTTTCTTGAAACCCCCGTCGGCTGGCGTGATTCACATTACCCAGGCTACATCGTGTATGGGCAACGTGACAGCCGTGATGGGTCATCCCTGCAAGCTGCTGCTTTGACGCTGGACCCGCAACTCATTGGTTATGCCCAGCAAATGTTTGAAGACAACCAGTTCTACGCATCACTAAAGCACAAGATGGGTGAACGCATGGTGCGTGTCACTTGCGGCTTGCTTGAAACGCCCGGTGAATTGGAACTGCTCAAGGCTCAGCCTGATCAACCCTATCGCCTGCCCATGGCTAAAGGCCAGCCGGACTTTGTATTCAGTGATGAAGAAGACGGGGTGGTGGCAATTAAAAACGGTGACGAGATTTTCTATGCCTCGCTGTACTGGCGTGCTCGTTATGCAGTGAATTTTCTGGCTCGCGTGCATTACATGACGCCAACCCTCGAACGCGATGCGACCGTCACGCAGGATGTCATCTTTGACGACAGTGGCATGGTCTACAAACGGCGTGACCACACCATCGAACCGCACTCAGGGCGACATGAACGCAAAGCCAAACAACTCGGACTCTACAACGCGCTGGCTGGTGAAGAACAACCCATCGCCAAACTCCCTGATGATGTATTGAAAAACTTCAAACCCGGCAAGGAAAATATCTTCGCTGGCAAAGGTCAGTTCTACACCCTCCGCTATGGCCCATACGTCATCGCCATGAACATGACCACTAACAAGACCTTTGACCTGACCGTCCCCCAACATACGGGCATCATCAAAGAACTCGTCAATAAAACAACTGCCAAACCCAACGACACATTAAATATTAAACCACGATCCACTGTCGTCCTATACCTTCAGTAATCATCAACACATTAAAGCCCGTAGGATTTAACCCCCGGGGCTCCGATACCAAATTCCGGAGACTACACAATGTCCACACACCTTAAACACACCCTCCCGGTCATCGCACTTGCTGCAATGCTGTTATTAACCAATATCTCCAAAGCAGCGGTCTATCAATGGTCAGTCCCTGTTGCGGATAACGATCACAAACGCGCATTCCTCTGGGTCCCCCCCAAGTGTCAGCGTGTCAAAGCCTTGATCGTGGCCTTCCAGAACATGCTCGAAAAACCGTTCCTTGAAGACGAATCCATTCGCCAAACCCTCACTGAACTGGACATGGGCATCGTCTGGATCATGCCCGGCCATACGGGTAAAGGCGATATCTCCGCCAACATGCTCTTTAAACCCAGCGGCAAAGACCAAGGCATGCGGCTGGTGAAAATCATCAATGAGCTTGCCCAGGTCTCCGGCTATTCGGAAATCGCGCACGCACCAATCATGCCCATTGGACACTCCGCAGCAACGCCGTTTAACTGGGAAGCAGGCAACGCGCTACCCGATCGTGTCTTTGCAGTCATTGCCTACAAAGGTTGGTTCCCCAAGCGAACGCCGCATAGCATCCCCATGCTTCATGTCTCCTCCGAATGGGGAGAATGGGACCCGACCTGGGGTAACACATGGGAAAATTCCGACCGCAAACACCTGGCACGTATCCGCAAAGAGACCGGCAAGCGCGCGATGATCGGCGAGTTTGTTGATATGGGTGCTGGACACTTCACCTGGACTCACGACAGCGCATCGGTCATCAGTGTTTTTATCCGCAAAGCCGTCGAAGCCCGTATCCCAACCCAAGAAACCGATGGCCCGATTAAACTCAATCCTGTAAGTTTCGACAGTGGTGTCCTCGTCAAAATGGATACCCTTGGTTTTGATACTTTTAAAACCTATCCCGCGGATAACTATCCAGGTGATCCCAACGAAGCCTACTGGTATCTCGATGCGGAAATGGCTCAAGCATCCAATGACTACATGTTCCAACGCCTGCAAAAAAAGCCTCAAATGATTGGCTTTATCACCGACAAGGGCAAACTCGACACCTATGAAAAAGCAGGTGTCACGCAATTCGGCGTCACATGGTTACCCGATGGTGAAACCTTTGAAGTCAAAGCCCAGTTCTTCGACAAGTCGCCTACGAAAAATCTCTACGGCGGTGGCCCACTTGGACATGTCGATGAACCGGTTCTCTTTCGCGTAGGCAGTGGCGCTCTTAAACAGGTCGGCCCCAACAGGTTTAAAGTCCACGTGCATCGCGGTTGGATCGAAAGACAAAGCGCCCCATGGGAGCCATGGATTCTGGCCTACCATCCGGGTAACAGTGAATACCGCTCAACGGATCGCCCCTTGCATGCATGGGTTTGGACCGTCAACAAAAACGGTGCCGATCAGACACTCGACTTCCCGTTACTTGCTGATGTGTCCGTCCATCAACTCAAACCGATCCAACTCAATGCCAAGGCAAGTTCCGGGAAAACCGTGCAGTTTTATCCGGTGAGCGGCCCCATTGAAGTGACCGACAATCAACTCACGTTCACCGACATTCCCGCTAGAGCAAGCTTCCCTATCAAGGTGATGGTAGCAGCCTACCAATGGGGATCGGCTGCCGAGCCGCGCGTTAAAACCGCGCTGCCGGTGATCCGTGAGTTTTATATTACGAAGTGAATTGTCATTGCGTTGTGACTGACGCGTGACGTGATTAAGCCCCAAGGGAACCCGGGGATTAAAATCCCGCGGGCTTTCGTTCCATGAATTGGTATCAAACTGTGAAACATCTCATCTGCATCTTGTGTCTTGTCTTGACATTTTTTCCGCAAATGACGCTCGCCGACTATCAACCGGACTTCCGGGAGGCCAACGAACGCATCAGTCAGTGGGTCGATAAAGGTTACTACGAAGGGGCAACCTTCATCGTCATGCGCGATGGGCAGATTCTCCATGAAATGAACTTCGGCAACTTTGATCGGCATACCAATATCCGCATCGCATCCATGACCAAGTGGCTTGAAGCAGCGACGCTCATGACCATCGTCGATCAAGGACTCATCAAACTTGATGACCCGATCAGCAAATATCTCCCGCAATTTGACAGCAACAAATCCTTTGCCACCATCGGCCAATGCTTCGCCCATACCTCCGGCATCGGCAGCATCCACGGTCATCTGCCCGAAGATCAAACCAACTCTATTGCCCATCGCGTGAACCAGTTGGCCAAACTGTCCATGCCTGATGATCCGGGAAAACGCTTTGAATACAACGGCAACGCGATTAATGTCGCAGGACGCATCGTCGAAATCGTCACCGGTAAATCATGGGAACTGGTCTTCGCGGAAAACATCGCAAAGCCCTGCAAGATGTACAAAACCTACACCGGCATGAACTGGTGGTACGTCGGTAAACGCCTCAAAGATGATCCCTTCCCAACCTCAAACGCAACTGACTATCTGCACTTTCTGGAGATGCTCAATAATCGTGGCATGTATCGCGGTAAACGCGTGCTCTCAGAAAATGCCATCCAAATCATGCAGGCCGATCACGTCGGAACGGCACTGATGGAACACGATTTTATCCGACGCACTCGTAACCGTGAACACACCAGCGTCTACGGATTAGGCCAATGGCGCGAGAACATTGACGATAACAACAACGCCCTGCGCGTCAGCAGTCCGAGCTATCTTGGCTCATACCCGTGGATTGATTTGGAGAATAATATCTATGGTGTCTTCATGGGCAAGGCCAACGAAAAGGCCATGCACCGTGACAAGTTCAGTGGATTCTATGCAAGCCCAATCCTCTCAGACATCGCCGCCAAGGCAATACACGCTTATGACCTCACAGGTGGAGCGTACGATTTTTCGCCGTTGCATCAGATGATTGAACAATGGGTCAATACCGGATCACTTCCGGGGGCGAACCTGATGATCGTCTGCAAGGATCGTCTGGTGGTCAACCAATCCTATGGTTGCTACAGCGCGGATATGCCGGTGTACATAGCTTCGGCAGGCAAGTGGTTAGCCACTGCAACCATTGCGGCAGTGGTCGATGAAGGCAAGCTCAGTTGGGACGATCCGGTGAGTCAATGGCTACCGCAACTCGGAGAAGAAAAAGGTAAAGCCACCCTCCGCCAATTGCTTTCGCACACCAGCGGGTATCCGACTTATCAACCCAAAAACAAGCCGCGCGACACGTATCAAACACTGGCGCTGTCAGTGGAACATCTCAAGGCGTTGCCGATGGTATGCAAGCCCGGCCAACGGTTTGACTATGGCGGATTGGCGATGCAGGTCGCTGGACGCATGGCAGAATTGGCGTCCGGAAAAGATTGGCCAACTCTGTTTAACGAACGGATTGCAAAACCATTGGGCATGGCATCAACACGCTTCACGCCAGTGGACTCCGGCCCCGGTCACGCACCGATGCTTGGCGGGGGAGCGGCATCAACCGTACAGGACTACATGAACTTTCTGAACATGATCGCCCACGACGGTGTCTTTAACGGCAAACGCATTCTCTCCAAAGAAGCTGTCCAACAACTGCATGCAGACCAAATGAGGCATGCCAACACGCAAGAGGAAACATTCCTTCGCACGATTCGCAGCGCCCATCACCATGGTATTTACGGCCTGGGAGTCTGGCGCGAAGAAGTCGATGCCACCAATCACGCAACACTACTGAGCAGTCCAAGCTGGGCAGGTGCGTACCCTTGGATCGACCGTCAAACACAGACGTATGGTTTTTTTCTCACGCATGTGGATACGCGCGTTGCATCACGGCATCGCTTTAATGCCTTTACCACGACACCTGACATAGCACCGCTGGTCCGCAAGATTGTCACGCAGTCGCAAACGACCCACAAATAACAATACGTTTATATTAGAAAGTTGAACACTGACATGTGTCAGACTTGTAACACAAATACTCATTTGCCTGACACCTCGGCAACATCACAGACGCAGTTTATTCCACTCAAAGATGTGCGATTAACCGACGGTGTTTTTGCACAGCAACAGCTGATTCATGCGCAGTATCTTCAAATGATCGAACCAGACCGCTTGCTTGCAGGCTTTCTGGAACAAGCAGGACTTGCCCCGCGCGGTGAACGCTACGGCGGATGGGAGTCGCTTGACATTGCAGGGCACAGCCTTGGACATTATCTGTCTGCGGTTTCACAAATGTATGCAGCAACCGGCAATGATTCTTTTCGTAGCCGCGTGCAATATATTGTCGATGAACTTAAACGATGTCAGGATCATGCTGACTGCGGTTATGTGCTACCGGTTCCGCGAAAGCTCTACGAAGACGTCGGTGCGGGGAAAATTGAAACCTCACCCTTTGGGCTAAACGGCTGTTGGGTTCCCAACTACACCTTGCACAAAGTCTTCGCTGGTTTGCGTGATGCGTATCGTCATTGCGACATCTCGCTTGCGTTGACTGTTGCCACCGCGATGGCCGACTGGCTTGATCAAACATGGGGCAAACTCAGCGACGATCAGATCCAACACATGCTTGAAGCCGAGCATGGTGGGATGAACGAAGTGCTTGCGGATTTAAGTGTGGATACCCTCAACCCACGGTATCTGAAAATGGCCAGTCACTACTTCCATCACCAATCGGTCCTCAAGCCATTACTTGATGGCAAGGATCAACTCGACGGCTTGCATGGCAACACCCAGATTCCCAAACTCGTGGGACTGGCGCGTGAATATGAATGTGATGCGACTGATGCGTATCGACATGCTGCCCAATCGTTCTGGGATCATGTTGTCCACCGGCGATCCTATGCCAACGGCGGACATGGGGAAAGCGAACACTTTTTTCCCGTTGAACAATTCCCCAAAAAACTCACGCCCTATACCGCCGAAACATGCAACACCTATAACATGCTCAAACTCACCAGCTCTTTGTTTAGCTGGGAACCTCAAGCTCAACACATGGACTTTGTCGAGTGTGCCTTACTCAATCATCTGCTTGCCAATATCGGTCAAGAACCCGGCGAATTCGGCTATTTTCTGGGACTTGGCTCGGTGGGTGTCAAAGTTTTTTCCACCGCATTTGAGAGTTGGTGGTGCTGCGTGGGCACCGGCATGGAGAACCCATCGCGGTACGGTGAATTGATCTACGCCCATGATGACAACGCACTGTTCGTCAATCTGTACATGGCAAGCACAATGCAATGGGTCGACAAAAATTTGACGTTACAGCAACACACCAGTTTCCCGGAAAGTGATAGTGTTGATTTTGATATTCACGTTAAACAACCCACTGAACTGACGATCAAGCTTCGACATCCGCGATGGTGTGACATGCCGCAAGTCTCGGTTAACGGCAAGTCGGTCACACTCGACAGTCAACCCGGAAGCTACATCGAACTGACGCGTACCTGGCAGGATGGAGACAGCATCAGCTTGCGATTGCCAATGCAACTAAGACTCGAGTCGTTGCCTCATTCAGATCAACAAATCAACGCGGTGATGTTCGGGCCGACACTCTTGGCATCGGTTGTGCCTGATCAACCGGGAATCAACAAATCATCCCACAAACGTTATGGTGAGCATCTCAAAGCCCGGGGCAAGACCGACACCCTGCCACCGGTGTTTGTTGCAGCTGATACCACAGAAATCCTCGCAAGCTTCCGCCCCACCGGTGATGCATTTGCAGAATTTAGAAGCTTTGGCGTGATTCAGCCTTGCGATCTGACTTTCAAGCCGTTGTATCAAATTGATCGTGAACAGTATGCGGTCTACTTCCAACACCTTACCGGCACGCAATGGGTCAAAGAAAAAGACAACATCCGCAAACAGAATGAACAGCAACTCGCATTTGAAGCTGCCACCGTCGATCACATCACCCCCGGATACCAGCAGCCGGAAGTTGAACATCACGTAAAATCTCAACTCAGCAGAGTCGGTGATGATCATGATCTGAAATTCAGAGAAGCACTTAAGGATGGTTGGTTCAGCTATGAGATGCAGGTAAAGCCACAGAATCAAATGTCCCTACAGGTGACCTACTGGGGCGGTGAATGGGAACATCGCATCTTTGACATCCTGGTGAATGATCAACACATTGCGACACAGAAATTAAGAACCAATAAACCTGGCGACTTTTTTGTACAGACTTATGCGATACCCAAAGAGATTACCTCCGGTCAAACGCAAGTGACGGTTCGATTTAACAGCCATCCTGGGCATCTGGGGGCTCGCGTCTTCGGGTTACGAATCATCAGCGACAATGCGATGGATTGAAATTGCCCCGTTTGGATCGACTGATGAAAAAATCATACAGTCAGTGCCATGTGACAAAGGCCGTCGATAAAGCTTGCCATGCCCATTTAGTCAAACGACTGGTAAAAGGATTTAAAGCATCGAGAATCATATTCGAACAGTACGTTTAAAACAGTCCAAATGCTTGTCGTTAAAAACAGGGTCTCATTGCGAGATTGATTCTTGTTTGGTTTGACGCACAGCGGCACCACCACGCCGCCAGTCTGCGACTCCGATGCGCTGGCTGGAGTTGGGATCAATTGCGATGCTATGCGCTGATCCCTGACCCTGTTTGGATGCGCCGGTAAGGGTGTGCCCCATTTGCTTGAGTTGAATGACCAATGAGGCAAACGCAGGATCATCGACATTCTCAAAAGCAATGCGATCCGGGAACCATTGGTGATGTTGTCTTGGAACCTGCACGGCCTGGGACATGGGCATTTCAAAAACCAGGCAGTTGACCAGCACGTTAAGAACCGTATTGGTAATGGTGCGTCCGCCAGGCGAACCGATGACATGGGTGACCTTGCCATGGTGTTTGATGATGATCGGCGTTTGAGAGCTTAGCATACGTTTACCGGGTTTGATGAGATTGGCCTGGGTGCCGATTTTTCCTTTGCGATCCGTATGTCCGGGGATGGGATTAAAGTCGCCCATTTCGTTATTCAAAAGGATACCGGTGCCAGGAACAATGAGTCGGGTGCCCCAACTTTTCTCCAAGGTATAGGTATTGGATACGGCCATGCCCTGCTCATCGACAATACTAAAATGAGTGGTGTCGGGGCTTTCATCGGCTAATTTAGGTGTTGGTGTGAGGGTATCGCTGGGTGTGGCATGCAATGGGTCAATGGTATGCGCCATTTGCTTGCCGAATGTTTTGGTGGTCAGAAAATCGGGGATGGTGACAAAGTCTGAATCCCCCAGATACATCGCGCGTTGATGGTAGGCACGGCGTTGGGCTTCGGCGATCAGGTGAACGGTCTGTGCATCAAATCGGCCTTGCTGTTTAAGAGGCAGAACTTCCAATTGATTGAGCATCATCGCCAAGGTCACACCGCCGGCACTGGGTAGAGCTGGCCCGTAAACATCGTACCCGTGAAACGTCGCATGAACCGAGGGTCGGAGCTTGGCTTGATAGTCCGCCATATCCTGCAAGGTGATGATGCCGTCGCCCTGTTTCATTGCGATGGCAAGGGCTTGGGCGAGGCTGCCTTTGTAAAAAGCATCGGGACCTTGCGTGGCAATCATGGCGATTGATTTGGCGATATCCGGAAGTACAAGCGTATCACCGGACTCCCATAATTTGCCATCGGGTTTACCGAAGACTTTTCGCAATTCTGAAAACTTATCCTGCGTACGGACGTTCTTTCGTGTGAGTACAAAATTCATGGATCGCGCCAGATACGCATCGACTTCAAATCCCTTTGCCGCCAATTCCGAGGAGGGCATGAGACATTGTTCCCAAGTGAGTTTGCCCCATTTTTGATGAGCAAGATACAAGCCAGCGACGGTGCCGGGGACTCCGACTTGTTGCCATGAAAAACGGGATGTGTTGTTGATAAACATCTCCGCGGTCGCTGCTGCGGGCGCTTTTTCACGGTAGTCAACAAAGTGGACTTGGGCATCATCAGGCTGAGCGATCATCATAAATCCGCCGCCTGCAATGTTACCTGCTTCAGGCCAGGTCACCGCCAAGGCAAATGCCACTGCGACCGTCGCATCCACGGCATTGCCGCCCTTGGCAAGAATGGCTGCCCCAATCCGACTGGCGTCCAAAGTCTCGCTGACCACCATCCCCTGCGTACCGGTTGACACCTGCACATGGGTTCGCAACGGCCGCCCGGTTTTGGCCAACAGGGTTGGCACCGATCCAAGAACACATACCAGGACCAGCAATATTTTGACGTACGTACCAAGTCGACAGGATAAATTTTTCATATCTATTATTCTTTCAATTCAAATGTCATTTAAAGCAGCAAGCAAGTCACTGCTCCATTTTCAGCACAAACCCAGAACCATCACTTCCCAGCAGACCATCGCGGCAAACGCGGCAATACTTGCTGGAATCAATTGGGTTTTCACATGGTCCATCAAGTCCGCACCGCAAGTCATACTGCTGAGAATGGTGGTATCGGAAATGGGCGAACACTGGTCGCCGTAAACACTGCCGTTGAGGACACTGGCAAAACAAATCATCAGGTACAACACCGGGCGATTCAAATCACTTTCATTGGCAAGCGCCCAGGCCAACGGCATCGCCAATGGGAACGTCACCGCAAAAGTCCCCCAACTGGTTCCTGTGGCAAAGGCGATACACATCGTCAGCAGCATCAATGCCACCGGTAAAAGCCAGTAAGGCAACGTCCCACTGAGTTGGCTGACAAGGTATGCCCCGCCGCCCATCTGTTTGGTGACACTTCCCAATGCAACTGCCAGAAGCAAAATCACCGACGCCATGACGACACCTTTAAGACCGGTGGCAATGCCTTCCATCAAGTCATCAAGTGCCATCCCGCGAACCAGTGCCATGACGCTTGCAGTCAGTAAAGCAAATGCAAAAGCCCAGCGAACCTGAGGTGAACCTGTGGCGATAAACGTGCCAATGGCGGTGACGATCATCACCAACAGCGGGATCACAAATTCCATCAACGAAGATGTGTACCCCTCGGGCACATGGGTCTGACGCAACTCAGGCGACGATAAAGGTTGGGCATCTTCACGATCCAACTGACCGGTTTCACGCGAGCGTTTAATCGCTTCACGCATTTGCTTGCCAATGAAGATGGGCTTGTCGATGCAAAGTAAAAACGTACTGAGGATCGCAAAAATCGCATAAAAACTCAGCGGTAAACTTCGGAAGAAAAAGCCCAGCCGATCGGTCTCGGTTGCCAACACGGCGACACCAGGTACATAAATCAACGCTTGGACATATGCAGGCCAGGCATTAAATGCCATGAGGATTGCAATCGGTGATGCCGTTGAATCGATGATATAGGACAGTTCTTCGTGACTGATATTTTCGTCATCTGCAATGGGTTTGACACACGTGCCGGCCAGGACTGCACTCATGTTCCCGCCTTGGAAAAACAGGATGCCAAGTCCCCATGCGACGAGTTTGGCGGTACGCGGCCCACGGACTAATGTCTGTGTCGCCCATTGGGCAAAGGCGCGCGTGGCGCCTGTTCGCGACCAGACTCCCATCAAGCCCCCAAGTAACCACAGATACAACAGCAGCACCCCAGCGGACGACGTACTTGCCAGTGAAGGCATGAGTACTTCCTCGGTCAAGTCATATTGCTGGAGCATCAACGCACCGCTGACAATCCCCATAAGCAGTGAAACCAACGGCTCACGTGTTGCCAGGCATAGTCCAATGGCCATAAACGCAGGGAGCAATGACCAGATGCCAAGATGTCTGGTCGCAGTCACGCGGTAGTAGTCACCTTGTTCGTCGACCACGATCTTGCCATCGACTTGCTGAGGCAGCATCGTCGGGACACCTCCGGATTCCAAGGCCTGATCCACCGCGGTTCGTTTGCCTTTGAAGACATAGAACATACCACTGTCATCCTGCTCCATATCCAGACTGGTGTATTGCATTTCCCATTGAGGCTCGACATAGTGGCCAATGATATAGCCTCCGACCAAACCAATGAGCACAATGATGAGTCCGGTGAATTTCAGCAGTGACGATGGTTTTGAGTGCATACGAGACTTTCCAGTATCTGCGTCACCGATCAACGGGCAACGTAACAAGAGTCGAGCCAATCAACAGACCGCCATGTTTAACCGACAGTCTGATGTGCTGGCATGATATAGTGATTACCACCAAGTATATTCACCTTATCATGAATCGGACAGGCCAATTCCGTCATTAACCGCAAGCCCGGTGTCGAACGAACCAAACGTGGGACCGCATTAATCAATGATGCGACCGTTGCCTGATCGCCGGGAACACCATTGGGGAAGGTTAATGTCAACTCCGGAGCCCCCTTGACGGTTACCGTGTCATGAGGATTCTCTTCACAAAGCGCCATCGTTAAATCCAAGTCGATGACCAATTGTCCTTGATACATCACCTTGACCATTTGATGCAGCCCCCGTGTCTGCCCGACCTCGACGGTGACATACTCTGTTTTAATCGGCTTATCTGCGACCACAGGCTCAAGCGTTTCGACAATATCATCGGCAGTGACATGCCAACCCATGCTATGAGCCAGTAACGCAGCCGACTCACAGAACCCGGCATGTCCGGCTTTGCCTTCCTGGAACAAAGCTTGAAACACATCGGGATCCAAACCACTACCGATTTTTTTCTGCAGCGGACCACGGCGCGTCGTCGCATCGACCACGCGGGTTGCCTTGATGCAATCAATCCGCGTACTGACACCTGTCATCACCACCGGGAGCAAGTCCATGACAAAGCCAGGATTCACACCGGTCCCCACCACACTAACCTCGGCATTCATGCAGGCAGCATCCAACTCGGCAGAAGCCAAAGGCGCAGTAAGCCAAGGATAAAGCAACGGCTCGCAGGTGCTGGCCACGCACGCGCCGGCCTGAACCATCGGCATGATCTGCTCAATACTCCGCGTCACCGATGAACCGGCGGTATGCAACACCACATCAGGCTTGGCATGTTCGCACAAATCCCCAAATGAAGCGTACACACTCACATCATCCAAACTGCTTATCCCAGTTAAACGACCAAGCGATTGCTCCTGTTTTAAAGGGTCAATGTCAATCCCCCCAATGATCTGAGCCCAGGGCTTGGTTGCCAGATACTTGATGGATTCGATACCGATGGGGCCAAGACCAAATTGAGCGACGCGAATAGGTTGCATGTTGTTTTCCTTCGTGGGTATAAAGCAGTCCAACTGCCATGAGTAAAAGAGTCAATGCGATTTGGTAATAAATGGTTCAACAGTTTGCATATCCAAAGCAGTCCCCAAACCCGGGCGCGTCGGACGAGTTAATTGTCGACCGGTGGCATATTTCACGGGATGGGTTGCTGGATTGATTGGGAAATTTCGACGCGGGGCGCCACTGGTCTGATAGTCCAAACGTGGTAAGGCAAAGCAAAGCTGCACATTGGCCCACGAACCGATATCGGTCATGACCAGGCCGCCAAGGTAGACTTCGACGTGGGGCGCATGCTCGGCAAGGTACTGCCCCATCTTCATGGCATGAACAATCCCGCCGGCTTTCTGGACTTTGATATTGACCATATCTGCGGCATCCAATGCCAGAACCAGCTTGATATCATCAAGTGTCCAGATTGCTTCATCAGCCATCATTTTGACTGGCATCTGTTTTTGTGTTGACCATTGACGCACAGCCTGGGTGACATTTGCCAAAGCCTGCATGTCGGTTTCTTGGGTGGGTTGCTCACAGAGAAACTGACCTTGATATCCGACCTGAATCAAAGCGTCTACGATTTGCTTGAGATGTTCCAAGCTGGTTTGTGAATCTTTCCATGCCTGATTGACATCGACCCAGATGGTTCGACTGGGCACTTTCGACTTGACGATGGCCTTAGCGACCGCCGTTAAACGCTCAAGATCCTTTTGAAAGTCCAAACCAATTTTGATACGAATCGCAGGATAATCCTGATGCAGCTTTGTCACTGCCGAAGCAAGATAAGTTGATTTGGCGTTGGCATTGTAAGTCGGAGCAGATCGGACAATCGTCTTGCGTGAAAGGCCATCATCAAACAAATCACAAATGGGTTTGTCATACATCTGCCCAAGTAAATCCAGTAAAGCCATATCAAACCCACTGAGTGTCGCCCGCAATTGTCGGGGTTGCGTGGGTGGTTTTTCCCAAGTTAATTTTTGTGTTATTGCCAACTCATTTAGGTGCTCCAACCATGTTTGAACCGTAGCCATATCGCCCGCCAGATGGGTGGCATCTAATGTTCGGCCGATGAGGATTCGGCGCATCGCCAGCGCACCTGCCCAGGCATCTGACCGCGATTCATTGGTAACCAGAGTTCGGGGCAGGATGCTCCCCAGGGCTGTGAATTTGCGACCAGGCGTCACAGTCTCATGCGCTTGAATCAAGACAAAGATGCCGTAGCAACTGCTGCTGCTTGCCTTGGATGTTTTGAATGCTTTGTTCAGAGGGATCTTGAATGCCTTAAGGTCGATTGAATCAATTCGGACCTGGGCATAGGCTGATTGGACGCTTAGGCTCAAGATGGCCATGACCAAAAGCATCAGCGGTTTGGATAAGGTTCTTGTCATATAAGCTCTCCATATGCAAAGATGATGCCATGCCTAAAAATTACGCTGGCGTTCAAAAACAAGGGATTTTTAAATTTCAAAAATTATTTGCGTTGACGTTTTGTCAACACGTCACGCGATTATGCTGCGAAAATTGTCACTTGCATGGCAATACACCGTAGCGTTTTGCCATCCGGTAAAACTGTCCTCGATCCATTTCCGCGATTTTGGCCGCCTGAGCCATGTTGCCTTGCGCCAGCTGGATGACATATTGGCAATAAGCCGATTCGAAATGATGTTTGGCCATGCGAAAGGGTCCCTGGAACATCAGGGTGCCGTCATGTTTTTGCTGTGTATTGTGCTGAACCCGGAACGGCAACTCAACGGGATGGATGGTCGACCCACTATTTAGAACCATCAACCGCTCCACGAGATTCTGCAATTCGCGGATGTTCCCTGGCCAATGATAAGTCTGCAACAGGTGCATTGTCTGAGCGGTGATTTGAATGGGAGCAATGTCATCGGCACGGCTATAACGATCAATAAAATAATTAATCAGCGTGGGAATATCCGACGGACGCTCGCGCAAAGCAGGTAACTGAATCGGCACCACATTCAGTCGGTAATATAAATCCGCACGAAACGTGCCCTTCTGAACCTCATCAAAAAGATCCCGATGTGTCGCTGCAATCACCCGTGCTTTGCTGACCATGACTTTGGAACTACCCACAGGCGTGAACGTGTTATCTTCGAGCACATGCAACAACTTGGCTTGAAGCATCAAAGGCATTTCACCAATCTCATCGAGAAAAACAGTCCCCTCGCCAGCTTGTTCAAAACGGCCGATTCGACGTGTATAGGCACCTGTAAAAGCCCCTCGTTCATGACCAAACAATTCACTTTCAAGCAGATTATCAGGGATCGCCGCACAGTTGACGGTGACAAAAGGCCCATCATGCCTGCGACTGGCAGAATGAATGGCGTTGGCTAAAAGCTGCTTGCCTGTTCCGGTCTCACCAAGAATTAAAACACGGCTGTTGGTCTGGGCAATGCGTTTGGCAGTTTGGAAAATATGGGACATCGACTGGTCGGAACTGACCATCTGATCCAACTGTAAAATCGCCCCGTGTTGATGATGCTGTTGATGCAAGACACGTCTTACCCGCGACACCAGTTCTTCAGGCTCAACGGGCTTGGCCAGGTAATCCGCACAACCTAAGCGCACAGCTTCCACGGACGCTTCGTCAGATCCAAAACCGGTAATCATGACAATTGGCAAAGCATGTCCGCTGCCACGGATCTTGCGAATCAGGTCAAAGCCCTCCATTTCACGCATCACCAGTGTGGTGATAATCAGATCAAAATGCTCTTGGCTTAAGCGGGACTCAACCAAACGCGGATCATCACAAATCACCGGGCGATAGCCGTGGGCCTCCAACGTCTGAGCGGTTTGTTGAAGGAATTCGGGAATATCATCCACAATCATGATCGTGGCATTATTAGGCATCGCATTCAATCATGCCTTGTTGTTGTCAATTTGTCAACGAAAACAAAAGACCATGCTTAGTTTTTTGTCACCACAACCCAGCATTAATCAATAAACAGAGAAAAACCGCAGAATCATGCCTAAAATTATCCACAATACGCCCCAACACAGTCCTTGGCACAGAAATTGTAGTAAAGAGAGGCATGATGAAAAAAGCATTTACCCTAATCGAACTGTTGGTTGTCATCAGCATCGTTTCTTTGCTGATCTCCATTCTCTTACCTGCTCTTTCCTCTGCTCGCAAAGCAGCCATGCGCTTGCAATGTTCAACGAACTTCAAGCAGATGACCAGCGCGATCATGACCTATGAAATGGACTTCAAGTCGGTCCCCGGCGCAGTCTATCGAGGTGTTCGCGATCCCGAAGCCATCGCAGGACTCGGGGGCTGGGATAAATACCTCAGTCATGAAAAATATCTCACGTCCTACTTGGGCAAGGCATACGGCGTCTGGCGTTGCCCGGACAATCTGGCGGCCACACAACATGTCTCAGGCGGCAAAATGGTTTTCCTGATCAACAACCAATACACGACGACCAAGCGATACTTTTTCGGTCGCACCTCCACCAGCTCCATCCCATCAAGTTACATCCCCGGCGATGCCGAACCCTGCTCAATGGAAGATGTCCTGGCAGCAGGACGTGAAGGCACCGACGACTATGAAACCAAAGGTCACAGCAAACTTTGGATGATCAGCGATATCGACGGCGTGAATTACGGGAGCAGTGCCGGAACCTACGGATTGGATTCGCCTGATACCCGACCACCCCATCCTGGCGAGACCCGCAACTACTCCTTCTTTGATGGACATGTTGAGACGTTGAGCCTGGAAAACCTGCCAGCCAATGAATAATACCATCACCGATTGATCGCTTACTCATCCCCAATTTAACGGCATATTATTTCCCTGAATTTGTACCTGGACTGCCGTTGCTTGGACTTACCGGGGATATGGAGCTTTCCGACTGTGTGTGCGTTGGAATGCCTTCCTGTCCCCGGTCTTTACTTTCATGTATCCATATCAAGACAGGAAATGCTCGTTGATACAATCTCACCGCTTGATCCCGAAACGCACTTTGCAATGGACTGTTGGGGCACTGTTACTCACGCTGGCTGTGCAAACCCAAGCTGCTCAAACCATGCAAAGCTCCAAGGGGATGGTGGTTGCGGGTCATCAACTTGCGGCCTTTGCGGGTCAAAAAATTCTCCAGGAAAACGGTAACGCCGTCGACGCCGCCGTTGCCGTAGCCACCACGCTCAATGTCGCCGAAGCCTGGGGGTCCGGGCTTGGCGGCAAGCTTGTCATGCTTTACTACGAAGCTCAAAGCCAACAGGTCTACTGCGTCGAAGCCTTGGATCAGGCCTCCCAAACCATGCCCGAAAAACGCCCGACCAATCGTCAAACCGCCATGTCAATCGGCGTCCCCGGCATGCTCATCGGCTGGGCAAAAGCTCATGAAAAATGGGGAACGATGCCATGGCCTAAACTCATTGAACCGGCGATTCAAACAGCTGAAAACGGCTTCACACTCGACCGCTTTGACATCATTGCATTGAAGCATGCCCAATCAAAATTGATCCAGGGTGGTGCCAGCGAAACCTTCATCCCCGATCAAGAGATGCCACTTGCCGGACAAAGGCAAACCAATCCGCAACTGGCAAAAACGTATCGCATCATTCAGTCCGATGGATACCAGGCATTGTATGGTGGCGCGTTGGGGAAAAAGATGGTCGATCATGTCACAGCCAAGGGTGGCTGGATGACGCTTGATGATCTCAAACGCTACAAGCCACGTATTTATCCCGCGCCCAAAACGCAGTATCGCGACACCCTGGTTTATAGTAGTGATGGACCCGCAACGGGTGGTCCGACCGTCCTGCTGAGTCTGGCATGCCTTAATCGACAGCAACCCCACAGTGACCCAATCGGCGTAGAACGCATTGACCAGATGGCCCGTGTACTACTGCAAGTGTATGGCGTCGTGCGATCCAAACTGGCGGATCATCCGGCTTCAGGAACACTCCTGCGACAAGCACTAACGCCTCAGTCCATCGCCAAGCTCAACCTCAAAGCCAAGCAGATGAATCTGCAAACCTCGCAAAATTCGACACGGCGAGACATTGATCCTCAAGAACTGACACATAGCACAACCCACTTCATCGTGGCCGATCAATACGGCAATGTGGTGTGCGCAACCCAATCACTTGGCAAACATTTTGGGACAGGCATCATGGTGCCCGACACGGGTATTCTGCTTAACACCTCTTTGAACAATTTCTCCAATACACCCAACTCGCCCAACGCGCCCAAGCCCGGACGACGACCGCGAAGCACCATGTCGCCAACCATCGCTCTTAAATCCGGCAAGCCCTTCCTGGCGCTGGGCTCACCGGGCGGGCAACGCATTCCCGTTTCTGTGCTGCAGGTTCTCACCGATGTGATCGACTACGACATGCCCTTGCAGAGAGCTGTCCAACTGCCCAGATTCCACGTATTAAACAGTACCCAACGCCAACGCGTCGAACTGGAGAATACGATGCCCCCCGAACTACTCGACCAACTTTCAGCCAAAGGATGGCAGGCCCAACAGGTCAAGACCAGCTTGATGTATTTTGGCCCCGTCAATGCAATTGGCTTTAAAGACGCAACAAGCCTTGGCGTGGCTGATGACCGACGAAGTAATGTCGCAAGTAGTGTGGAAATCTCCGATCAATAACAACCATTTTTATTACCTGCCATGAAATGAAGCGATTATGAAAATTCAAATCAAAACAATCATGTTCACGATGTGCCTGCTTGTGTGGACCATCGGTAGCCTTCCCACGATAGCTCAAACCACAGACCCATCAGCCAAACTCATCAAGGTCGCAATTTATGATCACTCAACCAAAGGGGCTTCCAGTGGCAGAAAAAATCTGGAGGCCTTTCTGACGCCTGAAAATGGATTCATCACCACACATGTCACGCCCGAATCCATCCGCGCAGGCGCCTTGGATCAACAGGATGTCTTGATCATGCCCGGAGGTTCAGGCAGTAAACAGGCATTGGCGCTTGGTAGCGATGGCAAGCAAATGATTAAAAATTTCGTCGCCCAAGGTAAGGGCTATGTTGGAATATGTGCCGGCTCATACCTGGCGACCAATCACTATTCCTGGTCACTGGGGTTAATCAACGCCAAAGTCGTCGACACCAAACATTGGGCACGCGGAACAGGACAAGTTACGTTGGATTTCACCGATAACGGCAAAAGCATTCTGCAATACAACCAGCCCACCAGCAAAGTCTACTACGGCCAAGGCCCATTGCTTGCACCAGGCGACAGTACGGATGCTCCCAAGTTTCAAACACTGGCCACCTATGCAACTGAAATTGCAAAAAATGGTGCACCCTCAGGCGTCATGGTTGGGACCACTGCAATTGCCCGAACGTATTACCAACAAGGTCGTGTGATGTGCTTTAGTCCACATCCTGAAAAGCCCGGTGGCGTCAACGACCTGATCAGCAAAGCCGTCTATTGGGCAGCAACATCAAACGGCCAATAACAATCTCTGACCAAGTCGTGTTTGACCTTCCAGAGACTCACCACCCGTTCGCGCGCAGCGCAAGTCTACCTGCAGCTATTGAAAAACAAGATCAACAGTCCTGCGGGCAATTTTGAACAAACCTCACCAACATGCAATAAACTGATCGAAATGGGTGACATCAACCAATCTATCCAGAATATGCTGGAATATGAACAACCGTTAATTCAACAAGCAAACCAGAAAGCAAACCAACTTTCTAAATACATGCAACCCTGGCAAAAATGTGAAACATGGATATGCTGATCACGTAAAATCCAACGAACGATTCAAGCATGTTCACATCCCTGCGTAACAAACTGGACTCAAAGCTGGCACATCCACTACTGGATGCCTACTGGCATGCGGTCTTGGCGGCGATGGTTTGGGGGATCATCATTTTTCTCACGCTAATTGGTGTCATTCTTGTGCGATTGTATCTGGAATTAAGACCGTTTCCCGTGATGCCAGATTGGATCGTATTGTCGGTTTTTTCGGGATTATCCCTATCACATATCATCATCGGTGTCGGCTTTGGCTACTGGCGATATCGTTGGCTAAAGCAAAACCACAAACTCAAAACATATGATCAAACCACATATCCTATCGAGGATTCCTGATTAGCGACGCAGCGTCATATCCATGGTGTTTCCCGATCCTCTACACTGCGTTAAACTTGATTACCCGACACCTCATAATCAGGACACCTCATGAAAGCCATCATTCATACTCGCTTTGGCCCGCCGGATGTGATGCATCTTGCAGAAGTCGAAAAACCTCTGCCCAAGGACAATCAGGTCTGCGTGAAAGTGTTTGCCTCCACGGTGAACTCCGGTGATGTGAAAATGCGCAGCTTCAAAAACATACCTTGGACGATGGCATTACTGGCGCGTCCCATGTTCGGTTTTCGGACACCCAGGCAGCCGATCCTTGGGCTGGACTTTGCAGGTGAAGTGGACTGCGTGGGAAGTAACGTCACGCAATTTAAAGCCGGGGACAAAGTCTTTGGCATGACGGATATGAACATGGGCGCCAACGCTGAATATGTCTGCGTTTCAGGCACAGGCACAATCGCGCATCTGCCTGAAGGTCACAGCTATCAGGAGATGGCCGCAACGACTTTCGGAGCGTTGACTGCGTTGCATTTTCTCAAGGCAGGCAAGATTGCCAAAGGCGACAACGTGCTGATCAATGGGGCGTCCGGCGCAGTTGGCGTTGCAGCAATTCAAATCGCCAAACACTTTGGCGCGACGGTCACCGGCATATGCAGTACCAAGAACATGGAGCTCGTCCAATCGCTGGGAGCCGATCATGTCATCGACTACACCAAGCAGGACATCATGCAATGCAATCAACCCTATGACCTGATTTTCGACACAATGGGGAAATTCACCTTCGGCAAAGCCAAACGCATTCTCAAACCCAATGGCCGATACCTTCAAGCAGTCTTTGCGATTCGACATCTATTTCAAATGCTGCTGGTGAATGTCTTAAGTCAACGCAAAATGATCTGCACGGTTGCAGGCGACAGCCTTGAGGATTTACGAACACTCAAATCGCTGATTGAAAACAAGCAATACAAAGCAGTGATTGATCGAACGTATCCGTTGGAAGAAACGGCTAAGGCGCATGCGTATGTCGATCAAGGCCATAAAGTCGGCAGCGTCGTCATCGTCATTGATGGGCATGAAAACTAGAGATGCGATACACCACACACGTCTTGGGGAAAGGCATCGGATCGACACGATCCGGCTCGCAAAAACATAGATTACAAACTGTGATCAAGCGTCGAGGGATTGCACCTTGATATTGTTATCTTCAATGGCAATGACCTTGATGGGCGTGCCTGCGGCGATCACACCACCGACTGCCATGCAAGGCTCCTTGCGATCGTCGATTCGGCAGACACCCACGGGGCGCAGGTCTGTCTGAGCGATGCCGGTCTTGCCAACGAGTTGGCTTTGGGTATCGACAACATCGGCTGCATCGGGCTTGTCATCTTGCGTTGGCTTACCCCCATTAGAAACATTGGGTTCGCTAAAACAAAGCCATCGGCCGATGGGCGTATTAGGCCAGAACTTGAGACTGGTCATGACCAAAACAGGTACCGCTGCAACACAGACAATCGCACCGATGAGTCCGAGGGTGGTGTCGATTTGAAACAGCAGAACAATACCGCCCATCGCAGAGATAACCGCAAGCAAGCCAAGGAGTCCGCCTGAAGGAATGAAGACTTCAAAGGCAAATAACGTCAGCGCAATGATGAAGCAGAGAATGGACCATGTTGCCAGTGATGAACCCATGCGTCATGCTCCTTGAAAATTAAACTCGGTCGGACAGTGATTATGCTGCATTAAGTCACTGGCATTTTACACCAGATGCACACCTTCGACACCAAAGGCGTCAAAGAGTTTGGTCGTCCCACCAATGGGACCGATGACGATCAATTCATCACCAGCAAGCAATTGGGTATCCGGTGGCGGGTTAAATGTTCGCGAGCCATCGGGCTTGACCATGGCGACGACGATATGGCCGGTGATTTTGGGTAACGCCAACTCACGCAGCGTCTTGCCACAGGCTTTGGGCAGTTGAACGAGTTGGGCTTTGGTGACTTCCAGATCATCGCCACTGACTGCCAGTTCGACAAGTTCTTCCACCGCAGGATGCATGAGCATCTGCATGGCTTTGTTGGCAGAGTGTTCGGGAGTACAGATCACGCGGCTAACGCCAGCACGTTTGAGCTTGGTTTCGGTTTCCTTGTTTTCCGAACGGGCGATGATGATAAGGTCTTCATTGAGTTCACGAGCTGTCAACGTCACGAACACGTTATCCGCATCACTGTGCAGGCAGGTTGACAGTCCAATCGCCCGGTGCACCTGTGCTTCATTAAGTGTCTGTTCGACCATGGCATCACCCTGGATCACCAGATAGCCCTTGGCATCGGCACGGTCTTTGGTATCACCGTCAGGATCAATGACCACGAAGCTGTGACCTTGTTCATGCAGTCGATCACAAAGTGCTTCACCCATGCGTCCAAAGCCGCAGACGATCACGTGATTTTTGAGATGACTGATTTGTTTTTCCAAGTGACGTCTCCCGAACATGTGTCGCAATTCACCATCAACGATGAATGCCACGAGGTTACCACCGACATAGAACACGGTCAGCACGCCCAGCACCATAAGCATCGAAGCCCATATCTGCTCGTTGGGCGAGAGTTCAAGATTGATTGCACCGACCGTGGTGAGAATGTTGACGGTGACCCAGATGGCTTCGCCAACCGTTCGCTCCGTTGAGATGAGCTTAAATCCTGTGACCCCGACAATGAACATCGCCAATAACAGCAGGATGCTGAAGATGATTTTTTTACGTGAATTGGAATGCGTATCAGTGGTCACGTGAACATCATACCATGCACCATTGGATGCGTTAGAGATGTTTTTGTCGTAAGATAAAATATCCACATTTGTCCCAAGGATACGCACCATGCAAGACCATCGTTTTATTCTTTCGTCACAGGATATCCCTCACGCCTGGTACAACATCGCCGCCGACCTTCCGGAGTTGGTGCCCCCGCATTGTCATCCAGCGACGGGTAAGCCGTTGACACCGGATGACATGAAGCCGATCTTCCCCGACTCACTTATTGAGCAGGAAGTCAGCACCGAGCGTTGGATTGAAATTCCCGATGAAGTCCGCGAAAAGCTTGCCATCTGGCGTCCGGCGCCATTGATCCGTGCGGTGAACCTTGAAAAGCATCTTAAGACTCCTGCTCGAATCTACTACAAGAACGAAGGTGTCAGCCCCGCAGGATCGCATAAGCCCAACACCGCTGTCGCCCAGGCCTACTACAACAAGCAGGCAGGTATCCGGCGGATTGCCACCGAGACGGGTGCCGGTCAATGGGGTTCGTCTTTGGCATTTGCCTGCGACCTGTTTGGTATTGAGTGCAAGGTCTACATGGTCAAGGTCAGCTATCACCAGAAACCCTACCGTCGAAGCCTGATGCAATTGTGGAATGCAACCTGCGTCGCTTCGCCCTCGCAGGACACCAACGTCGGTCGGCAAATCCTCGCCAAAGATCCCGACACCACCGGCTCACTGGGCATTGCCATCAGCGAAGCGGTCGAAGATGCAGCATCGCATGATGACACCAACTATGCCCTGGGCAGCGTGCTTAACCATGTCTGCTTACATCAAACCATCATCGGCCTGGAACTCAAAAAGCAACTGGCATTGGCTGAAGAAGAAGTCGATATTCTCATCGGCTGTGCAGGCGGCGGCTCAAACCTTGCAGGCATCGTCTTCCCGTATGTCAAAGATGTACTCGACGGGCGAGGCCCCAAGCTCATTGCCTCCGAACCCTCAGCATGCCCGACTCTCACACGTGGCAAATATGCGTACGACTTTGGCGACAGTGTCGGCATGGCGCCCATGGCATGCATGTACACCCTCGGTCATTCGTTCGTCCCATCAGGTATCCACGCAGGCGGACTCCGCTATCACGGTATGGCTCCCACACTGTCACTGCTGCATAAACTCGGTGCCATGGAAGCGCGATCCTATCACCAGAATGCTGCGTTTGAAGCGGGCGTCATGTTCGCTCGCACCGAAGGCATCTGTCCTGCGCCGGAAACGAATCACGCGATCCGCGCAGCGATTGATGAAGCCCTCAAATGCAAAGAGACCGGCGAAGAAAAGTGCATCGTCTTTAACTTCTCAGGTCATGGGCATTTTGATTTGTACAGCTATGACAAGTACCTGGCTGGTGAGTTGGAAGATTATGACTTGCCGCAAGGAAACATTGACAAGGCGCTGGGTGAATTACCAGTCGCGCATGTGGATTAATGGACACAAAACGTTAAGACAGCCCCGGGGACTAAAGTCCCTCGGGCTTTATTTCAAGGTTCGTTGCGTTTTGGGCGCAGATATTTGTGACTTGCATGTTGTGTCCGCATGCACATTAAAGCCCGTGGGACTTCAGTCCCCGGGGCTGCCTTGTTAAAAAACTTCTTTACAACATCATTGGATTAAAATACATTTCTCCCATGTCCGGGATCAACCCCAATGCGTGGCATAATTTCTACCACTGTGTCGGTGGAACCTATGGCACATGGCTCTGCGGAGACCCGCGTGGCTTTCGCAGTTACCAACACCGAACCCATGTCGATGGTGATTACAAAAACCTGCCGCCCGAAGGTGTCTACGCACCCATCTTTGAATACAGTCTCAAACAACTCAAGTATCCGCCGGTCAAACTCACGGTGATACAAAGACAGATCCTCTGTCATGCCATGATTCAACGCATGCTTGATGACGAATGTGAACCCATCGCACTTGCAATTGAGATCAATCATTTCCATCTGCTGGCACGTTTTGTTCCCATGCAAATGAACCAACGCAACCAACACAGTGATGCCATCATCCATGATGGACGCGATCCGGCACCAAGACATTACCTCGGACGCGCACGCCAGGCTGGATCGTATGCGCTAGGCCAACGCAAACTCAAACCGCAAAGTCCGGTGTGGGGGTTGCGACCGGGTTGTAAACCAATCCGGTCACGGGATCATCAACTCAAAGTTGCCCGGTACATCAAGAGACATAACGATCACGGGGCAGCGGTCTGGCATATCAAACTGGGATTCTTGTTTGATGTGAATAGGTTAGCAAGGGAACCTGACCCCGGGGGTTGAAACCCCACGGGCTTTATTTCAATGTTCCAACGTGTTCAGCGCTGACATACTTATCTTGTGTGATGTGTCCATATGCACATTAAAGCCCGAGGGACTTGAGTCCCCGGGGTCGGATTGCCTTGACGCATCGCGCGTAAAAAAACAACCCTCGCTCAAGGAACGAGGGTTGTTTGAATGCAATGCGTATTCACATGAATGGGAGTTGGATTTAGTAACCCATTTCATCCATGCCCGGCGCGCCGCCGTCGTTTTTCTTTTCTTTGATTTCACTGACCACGGCATCGGTGGTGAGCAGCAGGCCGGAGATGCTTGCAGCGTTTTGCAGTGCAGCACGTTCAACCTTGGTGGGGACGATGACGCCCATCTTGATCAGGTCACCGTATTCGTCGGTCAAGGCGTTGTAGCCGTAGGCTGCTTCCTTGGAGGCTTCGACGTTCTGAGCGACGACTGAGCCGTCCTGGCCGGCATTCTGAGCAATCTGCTTGATCGGAGCAGTCACTGCACGGTAAACGATCTGGGCACCGATCTTCACGTCGCCTGCAAGGTCCAGCTTGTCGATGGCTTTGCGGGCACGAAGGACGGCGGTACCACCACCGGGAAGGATGCCTTCTTCGACGGCAGCGCGACAAGCGTGCACAGCATCTTCGACACGGGCCTTCTTTTCCTTCATTTCAGATTCGGTTGCAGCACCGACATTAATCTGAGCAACACCACCCGTAAGTTTAGCCAGACGTTCCTGCAGTTTTTCCTTGTCGTAATCGCTGGCGGTGCCATCGATCTGCTTCTTGATCATTTCGATGCGACCCTGGATATCCGATGTCTTGCCAGCACCATCAATAATGGTCGTGTTTTCCTTGTCGATGATGATCTTCTTGGCACGGCCCAGGTCGGAGAGTTCGAGCTTCTCAAGGTCGATGCCCAGTTCTTCCATGATCGCACGACCACCGGTGAGGGTGGCAATGTCATCGAGCATGGCTTTACGACGGTCACCAAAGCCAGGAGCCTTGACGGCAGCGACTTTAAGCACACCACGGAGCTTGTTGACAACCAGGGTTGCCAGGGCTTCACCGTCGATGTCTTCAGCGATGATGACGACGGACTTGCCGGCTTCGGCGATCTTGCCGAGGATGGGAACCAGATCCTTGGCGGAGCTGATTTTCTTTTCGTGGATCAGCACGTATGCGTCATCCATTTCCACTTCCATCGAAGCGGTGTCGGTGACGAAGTGCGGGGAGAGATAACCCTTGTCGAACTGCATGCCTTCGACGAGGTCGACGTAGGTTTCCAGGCTCTTGCCTTCTTCGACGGTGATGACACCGTCTTTACCGACAGCATGAGTGCCTTTCTCATCCCCAAACATAGCTCGGGCAATAATGTCACCGATCTCTTTATCTTGATTCGCAGCGCATGTCCCAACTTGTGCAACATCTTCACGTCCCTTGATGGGCTTGGAGAGCTTTTTGAGTTCAGCGACGATGGCGGTGACAGCCGCATCAATACCGCGCTTGACCTGATTGGGGTTGGCGCCGGCGGTGATGTTTTTGAGGCCTTCGGTGAAGATGGCTTCGGCGTAGACGGTAGCGGTGGTGGTGCCGTCGCCTGCATCCTTGGAGGACTTGGAAGCGACTTCCTTGACCATCTGAGCGCCCATGTTCTCGAACTTGTCT
>DLCK01000005.1:38589-73479 GCA_002480565.1 Phycisphaerales bacterium UBA7800
GGAAGCGACTTCCTTGACCATCTGGGCACCGATGTTTTCCAGTGCGTCTTCGAGTTCAATTTCCTTGGCAACGGACACGCCGTCTTTGGTGACGGTGGGTGAACCAAAGGATTTTTCCAGGACGACAACGCGACCTGAGGGACCGAGGGTGACTTTCACAGCCTTGGCGAGTTTGGCAACACCGCGGCGAATGGCTTCGCGAGCTTCGGTGTCGAATTTGATGTTTTTAGCAGCCATTTTTAGGACTCCAAAAATTGGGGTTTGTGTTCAATTCTTTCGAGACATTTTTAACCACAGAGACACAGAGTCACAGAGAAAGGCAAAGACAGAGCATTTCGTTTTGTTTTTTCCGGCTCTGCGTCTCTGCGCCTCTGTGGTTGAATTTGAATGACGATTAGCCGACGACAGCGAGGATGTCTTCTTCGGTGAGGATGAGATATTCTTCACCGTCGATTTTCAGTTCCGTGCCACCCCATTTGCTCAGGAGGACGGTATCGCCCTTCTTGACCTGGAAGGTTGCACGTTCGCCGGAGTCAAGCACTTTGCCATCACCCAGTGCGATGATCTTGGCTTCTTGGGGCTTTTCCTTGGCGGATTCGGGCAGGAAGATGCCGGAGGCTGTTTTTTCCTGGGCTTCGACACGTTTGACGATGATTTTATCTCCGAGTGGACGCACGTTCATGCTTCAATCTCCTTTGATACGTTGAACGTTTATAGGTTCGCTTATGGTTTCCAAATTCCAAACAGACCGTTTGGGTCGTGTTCTTATCCAATTACAAAACCGATTCACGAGAACCGGTTGTTGTTGCTGTCATTGCAGCCGGTAGGCCACGTTCCTGCATAGCAGGTGTCGACGAGTCTCTTAAAGACGATCAACACCTCGTTGAGGCTTGCCGGGCGGTTGAGCACGCTAAACGCGCCAGCTTTAAGGGCCTGGCTAAGCACTCTTGAGAGCTGCGCCTGATCCACCATCGGGCTGGTCACGACCACGAAAGGCGGCTTGTTGGGCAACCTTCGCAGCAGCTCAATGAGCCACATCCCATCACTGGCATCCGCAGCGGGAATGCCTGGGGTGTCGATTGGTGTACTCAGATCAATCACCGCCGCATGAATCGGATGTCGCTCAGCAAGGTCAATGGCCTGTCTGCCGGTGTGAGCCAGGTGGGTATGAACCCCAAACGGCTCAAGCAATCGAGGCAGGTGGTGCGACCAATGCCCATCGCCGCGCGGCCGGTCTTCAGTCAGCAGCACGTTAAGGCGGGTCGACTTGTCCAGACGCACGCTTTGCATGGCACCTCTCACGTTGCAAGGCAGGCGCCAGATGCCAGTTTGTGAAATTTTTTGATGACAAACCACAAAACTGTGCCTAAACTCAACTTAGAGGAGACCGGGACCATTTTCAAAATCGTTGCCAAGAGACGTAACCTGCCACGTTGGGACATCAAGCCGCCAACTGGGTGTCGATCTGGCAGGCCGCCCGTCGATCTGGCTCATTTGCCACCACGCTTGAGATGTCCTGCCAGGTTCAATCCCAAATCCAAACAACGCATCCATACCATGACTTGGCAGACAGGAGCCAAACCACAGGTAAATCAAGCCTTCAAACCCGCTAAAGCCCGCCTCAAACCACAACATGACGTGCAGTTAAATTCGCGCATGCTTATACTACTGACACCCAAGTCTTTTGTTCGCACTACATCTTTTTCACATCCATTCGGAGGTATTCGTCATCATGCCTAATTACACCACTGAGGACATCCGTAACCTTGCGCTGGTCGGTCACGGCAGCAGCGGCAAAACCATGCTCGTGGAAGCCATCCTGCAGCACACCGGGAAAATCGGGAACAAGGGATCAATCGACCGCGGCGATACCGTCTGCGATTTTGATCCGCTCGAAAAGCATCACCAGCACAGCCTCTCGGCCTCAGTGGTCAGCTGCGATTACAAAGACAAACACCTCAACATCATCGACACCCCGGGCTTTCCCGACTTTATGGGCCATGCCCTGAGCATCCTCCCAGGCGTCGAAACCATGGCTGTCGTCATCAATGCACACAACGGCATCGAAATGATGACCCGACGCATGATGCAAGCAGGTAAAGACCGAAACCTCTGCCGATGCATCATCATCAACAAAATCGACCAGGACAATATCGACCTGCCCATGCTCGTCGAACAAATCCGAGAATCTTTTGGCAGTGAATGCCTGCCATTTAACCTTCCATGTGATGGTGGCAAGAGTGTCGTGGACGTCATCGCCAAAGCTGAAGGTCAAGCGGATTTCTCCAACGTGCATGACGCACATACCGCCATCATCGATCAAATCGTTGAAGTCGATGAAAACCTCATGGAAAAATATCTCGAAGAAGGCGACGTCAAGCCCGACGAGATTCACAACGCGTTTGAAGAAGCACTTCGTGAAGGACACCTTGTCCCCATTCTCTTTACCTCCGCTGAAACCGGCGCGGGCATTGATGACCTGCTGCACTTTCTTGTCTCACTGGCTCCCAATCCCAAAGAAGGTAACCCCCGTCCGTTCGTCAAAGGTGAAGACGAAAACGCCGTTGAGTTTCATGCAGTACCTGATGAGTCCAAACATGTCATCGCCCATGTGTTCAAAGTCACCGTCGATCCCTTCGTCGGACGACTGGGCGTCTTTCGCATTCACCAAGGACGCATCACCAAAGACACACACCTGTTTATCGGTCACAGCAAAAAAACCATCCGCGTGGCACACCTTTTCAAACTCGATGGCAAAGATCACGCAGAAGTTGATGCAGGTATCCCCGGTGACATCTGCGCGTTAGCCAAGATTGAAGAACTGGATTTCGACTGCGTCCTGCATGACGATCCGGCAGACGAAATTATTCACCTGCGACCAATTAACTTCCCCAAACCCATGGACGGACTTGCCATCGAAGCCAAGAGTCGTGGCGATGAAACCAAAATGGCCAAGGCGATCAGTTCCATGACCGCGGAAGACCCCTGCCTGATCATTGAACGCAACACATCCACCAAACAGACCGTCATGTACGGGCTAGGCGCATTGCATCTACGGATCGTGTTGGAAAAGATGAAGGAACGGTTCCACGTCGAAGTCAACACCGAACCGCCTAAAATCGCCTACAAAGAGACGATTCAAGGCAAGGCCGAAGGCCACCACCGTCACAAAAAGCAGTCCGGCGGTGCAGGCCAGTTCGGTGAAGTCTTCCTGCGAATTGAACCCAAAGAACGCGGCGAAGGGTTTGAATTTTCCAACGAAACCTTTGGCGGTTCCATTCCTGCGGCCTTTATCCCTGCGATTGAAAAAGGTATCCGACTGGTGATGGAAACCGGATGCATCGCAGGCTATCCCATGCAGGACATCAAAGTCAGTGTCTACGATGGCAAGCATCATCCTGTTGACAGTAAAGAAGTCGCCTTTGTCAACGCAGGCAAGCGTGCCTTTATCAAAGCCGTCATGAATGCCGGTCCCGCTGTATTGGAACCGATCGTGAACATGGAAGTGAACGTACCTGAAGTAAACATGGGTGACATCGCAGGTGACCTTTCAGGTAAGCGTGGACGCATCACCGGCACCGACACCTTGCCCGGTGACATGCTTTGCATTCGCGCACAAGCACCACTTGCCGAATTATCCAACTATCAATCCGCCGTCAAAGCGATGACCGGTGGCGTGGGTAATTACACCATGGAATTAAGTCATTACGAACCAGTTCCTGCACACGTCCAACAACAGATTGTTGCACTATACAAGCCTCAAGATGAAGAAGATTGATGAGGCATCGTTGCGATATGCATGGAAGTTGATCGTCTTGTTATCAGTATTTCAAAGAACTTCGATGCGAATCCTCAAGCTGAGTGTCGTTCATTGCCGATAAGAATTCGCGTTAAGGTAGGTAATTTTTATTGACTTAAAATTACTCACCAAGTCTAATTGATAAATGTTCTGAGGGCGTTCTTGAAAGGATAAGCCCATGGCTAAGAAAAAAGCATCGAAAAAGGTAGCGAAGAAGGCAACCAAAAAGGTCGCCAAGAAGGTTGTGAAGAAGGTCGCCAAGAAGGCGCCGGCTAAGAAGGTTGCCAAGAAGGTCGCCAAGAAAAAGGTCGTGAAGAAGGTTGCCAAAAAGGCACCGGCCAAGAAGGTCGCCAAGAAGAAAGCCGCCAAAAAGGTAGCCAAGAAAAAGGTTGTCAAGAAGGTTGCTAAAAAGGCACCGGCCAAGAAGGTAGCCAAAAAGGTTGCCAAGAAGAAGGTCGTCAAGAAAGTTGCCAAGAAAAAAGCAACCAAAAAGGCCACCAAGAAGAAATAACAACCCAACGTCTCAAAAACGTGGGGCATAGCATGAACGCTCGGCCCCAGGAATTCAAAACAGTTTGTCAGCTCGCTCCGAACCTTAACAGGGCAGGCAAACTCTAAGAAACCAGAGAGCCACCTCAGAACACACCAGGCGTCCCTTAAACGGGGCGCCTTTTTTTTTATCCCTGTATTAACAGACTCAAATCACCGCGTTGGCTAATCAACTCTTGTAGCCAACTCATCTTGTATTCACTTGTATCAATACACGCATGATTTTACGCGCCTGCCAACTCAACCTTTGCTAAATGGCAACCCGCCTATAACCCTTGACCATCAATTTCTTTTTCCTCGATGCAATAGCTCATGCTCCGCGGCGTTTAACTGAGGGTTCGAGACAGAAACACCTCCATACAAGGAACAAAAACAATGACCCGTTTGACCACACTATCGTTACTGACCGCAATTGCTCTGGGCAGCTTCATGACCGCCAGCACCTTTGCAGAAGATGCCGCCAAAGAATCTCGGCGCGATCAATTCCTCAAACAAGCCGACACTGATGGTGATGGCCAAATCAGCAAGGAAGAACGCGAAGCGGCAAAAGCAAAAATGCAGGAACTCAAAGCCCAACGCCTTAAAGAAATCGACACCAACGGCGATGGCCAGATCAGTGAAGAAGAAAAAGCAGCAGCCAAAGCCAAGCGTGAAGAAATGCACAAAAAGGCCATGGAAAAGAAAGCTGACACCAACGGTGACGGCGTAATCAGCGAAGAAGAAAAAGCAGCAGCCGAAGCAAAATTCGAAGCACACAAAAAGGAACTACTCGCCAAGTTCGATAAAGACGGCGACGGCCAACTCAGCCAAGAAGAACACAAAGCTGCCAAAGAAGCACGCAAAGCCCAAATGGAAGCTCGCAAAAAACATGCTGACACCAACGGTGATGGCGTGGTCAGCGAAGAAGAAAAAGCAGCAGCCAAAGCCAAATTCCTCGAAAAGTTTGACACCGATGGTGATGGCAAACTCAGCAAGGAAGAACGCAAAGCCGCACGCGAAGCACGCAAAGCCAATCGCAAAGAAGGCAAGCAAACCACAGCCCAATAAATCACACCAACCTTTTACCACTGCTCATCTACACCATATCCAGACTGGTCGGACACCCCTCCGATTCAGTCTGGATTTTTTTTATACGACTGCTGTGATTGCCAACAAAACTCAAACCCCAATGCATGTCCAAAGGAAACGAATCTTGCAACTCGCATGTGGATTGAATCCTCCAAAGCGTGCGCAGGAACATAACTTTGCGAATAATGCTTTTCACACAGATCATTGGCGCCTATACTTGTAATGGTTCTAAGTTAGAAAACTTAATGTCGCTATAAATGGAATCCCGCCATGCATCAACAGGCACATGAACTGACTGAAGCTGCTGTACAGACCTTGTTTGTCCAGCATCACTTGCGATTTACCCGCCAGCGGTATGCGGTCTACCGAGCCTTGGCCTGTGAAGACATCCATCCCACAGCCGACCAGTTGTACCAAAAACTCACCGACAATAAATCAGGTATCAGCCTTGCAACGGTCTACAACACACTTGAAGCGTTGGTTAAATCAGGATTGGCCCAGAAGCTCGCCGATGGCGGAACCTCCGCGCGGTACGATGCCTCCGTCGATGACCATTTACATTTACGCGACCGTGCCACCGGATCACTGATGGACGTTCCGGTAAATCTGGGCAAACGCCTACTGGACAATCTCCCGGATAATATCCTCAAGGAAATTGAATCCGAACTGGGCTTTTCCATCAACCGCGTACAAATCGAACTCGTCGGCGAATACGCTGGCAACTGATCAAAGGCACATGCAAATCAAACTGGATTGGCTTGAACACTGAATCGCAAAGACTCAGAGTGAGACTTTGAACCTGAACGCTGGATAAAAAAAATCCAACACGCAAGCCGCCTGATGAGCGTAGCGATTCTGACGGGCTGATCATGTGATTGCGACCTCAAAGCTGTGTTGAAGTGCTCTATATCTCTGAGACTCTGTGGTAAGAGCCATCAGCTCAAGAGTACAACGCGAATCCAAATCACATCGCATCACGGAGCTTCTTGAGTTGCCCCAACAGTTCACAGGCTTCCTCGATCCCCAGCATCGTTGCTGAGTCACTCTTGCCCTTGCGTGGGTCGGGGTGGACTTCCATGAACAAACACTGCACCCCTGCCACCACAGCACACTTGGCAAGCATCGGTGCACAATCAGGGCGTCCGCCGGTAATGCGACCGTCACCACTGCTGCTGCCCCCCGGAAGTTGCGTCGAATGCGTCACATCAAAACAAACCGGCCATCCGTGTTTCATCATGTCCGACACGCCCACAAAGTCATTGACCAATCGTTGATACCCAAAGAACGTCCCGCGTTCCATGAGCATGATGCCAGCCTTATCCGCGCCGCTTTCGACGAGTTTTTCCACGACGCTGGACATTTCTTCAGGTGACAGAAACTGACCTTTTTTCACACTCACCGCTTTACCCGTCTGAGCAGCAGCTTGAAGCAAGTCCGTCTGACGACACAAAAACGCAGGGATTTGCAGCACATCACACACGCCCCCAACCGTTTTGGCCTGTGAAGCTTCATGGACATCCGTGGTCACAGGCACACCCAGTTCACTTTTGACAATCTCAAACCACTGCATCGTCTGTTCAAGACCCGGCCCGCGATAACTGTGAATACTCGAACGATTGGCCTTGTCGAAACTGGCTTTGAAAATATAACCAAACCCAAGCTCCCGACACCGAGCGCGCATCGCATCACCGACTTTAAGACAAAGTTCCAATGACTCAGCGACACATGGGCCAGCAATAATCGCCAGCGGCGCATCAGGTCCAATCTTCACATCTGCAATCTGGATAGTATTCATGGCGACATTGTAGCCAGAAAAACCAGACGCGTTAATCACCCCAAACATGCGACCTGCTAACCAACAAGCTAAACTGTCAACACCTATCCACGCATGAAAGGGTTGATGATGGACAAACGATGGTTGACCACAGTCGGATGCGCCTTGTTGATGCTCCTCACCGCCTGTGGCAAAGAGTCCGAACCGACTTCCACAACAGCCATGTCTCATACCAACGAGGCTGCGGACCTGACCTTTATCTGTAACGTGTCGCCCAACACGCTTGACCCACAAAAAATGTCCTGGCTGCATGACATCCGTATTGCCAACGCACTCTATGAACCGTTGATGCGTTACCAACTGCCTGAAGTAAAGCTTCAAGGCGGCGTCGCAACGCGATGGGAAATCAGTGCGGATCAGAAAACCTACACCTTTCATCTGAGACCTCAAGCAACATGGAGTAATGGTGATCCAGTCACCGCCAACGATTTTGTCTACGCATGGCGACGTGCCATCCTCCCGGACTTTACCGCTGATTATGTCCAACTGTTTTTCTGCATTGAAGGTGCTGAGGAATTTTTCCAGTGGCGTCAGAACCAATTGGCCAACTACAAACCCGGCTCCAGTGCCGAAATCGCATGGGGCACCGCACGTGAACGCTTTACAAAAACCGTAGGGATCAATGCACCCGACGCGCATACCCTGGTCATCCAACTCACCCGCCCCACGCCCTACTTCCTGGAACTCTGCGCCTTTGCGACCTTCATGCCCAATCACGTTGCCAGCCTCGACAAAGCAACCACCTTCAACACCGACACGGGCATGCTCCAGATTCCCGCAGGCTTCTGGTCGAATCCTGAAAAACTCATTACCAACGGCCCCTACAAACTGACAGCACATCGCTTCAAGCAGGACTTACTGCTGACACAAAACCCCAACTGGTGGAACAAAGCTTCCATGCTCAACACCAGTATCCGCATGAAGATCATTGAAAATCCGCAGGCCTCGATGCTTGCCTACGAAAACGGGGATGCCAATTGGGTTCCCGAAGTACCCAGTGCATCGAGCTTCGCAGCAGACCTCGTAGCCACCGGCCGTAAGGATGTGCATACAACGCCTTGGGCTGGCACTTACTTTTACAGCTTCAACTGCTTGCCTAAGCTTGCTGATGGATCGCCCAATCCACTGGCTGACCCGCGTGTCCGCAAAGCCCTGGCCATGTGCATTGATCGCAAAACCATCGTCTCAAAAATCACGCGGATGAATCAGCCCATCGCCAAGACGTTTATCCCGCCCAATAAGATTCCCGGATACCTGCCCCCCGAAGCCGAAGGTGCGGAGTTTGATCCAGAAGCTGCCCGCGTCCTGCTCAAAGAGGCTGGCTATAGTGATCCGTCAACATTACGTGGCTTGTCGATCCTGATGAACACCGATGGTGCACATGAAATTGTTGCACAAGCCATCAGTTCCATGTGGAAAAAACACTTGGGGATCAATGTGCCGCTTGAGAGTATGGAAGTCCGATCCTTCCGCGAACGGCTCAAGAAGCAGCACTACACCATCGCCCGTGCGTCATGGATCGCGGACTACCGCGACCCGACCACGTTTCTGGATAAGTATCACAGCGAAGGTGGCAACAACGATGCCAAGTGGTCCAACAAGCAGTACGACACCTTGCTTGCCAAAGCCAGTCACGAAACCGACATCTATCAGCGAATGCAACTGCTTCGTCAAGCTGAGACGCTTATGATGATCGAGCAACCCATCGCCCCGATCTTTCATTACGTTACGCTGGATGTCTTCGATCCTGCCAAGGTCAAAAACCTCCATCCCAACGCATGGAATTTCTATCGGCTTGAACTGATCGAAGTGGTCAAGTAAATAGCTAACTGCCCCATACTTTGTTTTCAAAGAGCAGGATATTGCTTACCAGGGAGCTTCGCCCCCCGGACCCCCTGTCTAGGTTGGAGCATGATGGCAAGTCAGTTTCCGTGTTGCATCCAAAGGATAAAAGCCCTGTTTTAGATGGGGCTCTGCCCCATGCCCCGCCAACGGGCAGCCGTTGGATCGCTGCCCCCGGAAGTGCAATTGAAGTCCGCAGATGGACTGTTCAAGATCTTTAAAACAGATTCAAACGCGAAACGATAAACCTGAAAAAACCATAACAACAAGCATCACAGGCACACCGTTGGTGCCCGAAAGTCTTGGTCATGGGATTCCAAACCATCGACTTAATTCTTCAAAACTCTGGCTAAACCAGCGAGCAAAGGCCTGCCTTCCGGGGGACGTGATCCAGCGGCGGAACGCTGGCAGGGTTTGGGATAGCATCCCAACTAAAATTTCCGACAATCATTTAGCTGCAACACAAGCGACAACATTACAAACTCGCTCCGACCTAGACAGGGGGTCCGGGGGGCGAAGCTCCCTGGCCAGTCAAATTAAAAATACCAGACAGCTTTCACCATCTGGTATTTTAATTTTGATCGTTTTTATTTGAATACGGTCTTACGCGTAGCTGGAGCTTTGCACTTCGCCGCGGTCTTTGCACGCTTGCGTTCGAACCTTGCCGAGTTCTTCGATTACGCCACTGCTGCGCAATTCGCTCAGCGGGCAGGCGGGGAGTTTGTGACTCTTACGCCAGTCGGCAAGCATCGGGCGGACATCGGTTTCAAAGGCATTTTTGAGAATGCGTTCGGCTCCCGTAATGTCGCCAGACTTCTGAGCGATGGCCAAAGCTTTGCGATCCACCAGGTGAGCCTTGGCAAAAAGCTTCTGGGCTTCGTCAACGGTTTGCACCATCGCTTCGAGTTTGGGTTTTAAGTTATGGCTTTGATCGACCATGTAAGCGAGTTTGGGATCTTTACCGGTGTCGAAGGTGAACTGGGCAATCTGGTCGAAGATGCGAAAGACGGCATAGGGATCGATCGAGCCGAGGGTCAGGTCGTCATCCGCATATTTGCGATCATTAAAATGGAAGCCGCCGAGCATGCCTTCAGAGAGCAGCAGCGCGACGATGTGTTCGATGTTACAGCCGGGCAGGTGATGACCGGTATCCACCAACACCTTGGCGCGTTTGCCGGCCTTTCCGCAGAAGAGATAGCTCATGCCCCAGTCGGCAATATCCGTGTGATAGAAGGACGGCTCAAAGGGTTTGTACTCGATGAGCAGGGTTGAGCCGCGCCAGGTCTTTTCCATCTGGTCATTGATTTTTTTGAACGCTTTTTCCAGGTCTTTCTTGCGTCGGTAGATGCTGTCCTGTCCGGGATAGTTGGTACCATCGGCAAGCCACATGGAAAGATGTTTGGAGCCGACGGCCTTACCGATTTCGATGCTGTCCATCGTGTGCTTCAGTGCCGCACGTCGGGCCTTGGCATCGGGTGAGCAGAAGGAACCGAGTTTATAATCCTGATCCTGGAAGACGTTGGGATTGATCGAGCCGATTTTCACGCCATGCTTCTTGGCGAGCTTGGCGGTGTTGCGTGGATCTTCACCGGGTGCAAAATCCCAATGCACATGCACGGCCACGGTCGGGCAGGCACCGGTGAGTTGGTTGACCAGTCCCGCATCGTGGAGTTTTTCATCGAGTGTCGAAGCGGCGGCCTCCTGGAAGAACTTGCCAAAGCGGGTGCCGGTGTCGGCAAAGCCCCAACTGGGCAACTCAATGGCAAAGCCGTCAAGGGCTTTAAACAGATTACGCATGGTTTGGTCTTTTGCCATAATCGGGTGTCTCCTGTTAGGATCAAAGGCGTCAAAGTATTGTCGAATGGACTGCGAACAAAAACGTCTAATCAGTTTAGCCATTCGCGGCGTTAAATCCATAGATTTTCAAGCCCAAAACATGACAATCTGACACCTGACAACAAAATCGTCCAAATCAAACAAACACCGACAAGGAGTCACACCTCATGACCGACACAACCAGCAAAGGCAAAATTCTCATCTTCGTGGGTAACGATTACGAAGACATGGAACTGCAATATCCAAAGTACCGACTCCTCGAAGCAGGCTACGAAGTCGTCGTCGCTGGACTTGATCCTGCGGGCACCGTGTACAAAGGCAAGTACAGCTACCCGCAGAAGTCCGATGCGTGTGTCGATGATTTGAAGTCCGAAGATTTCGTCGGCCTGGTGGTGCCCGGCGGCTGGATGCCCGACAAGCTTCGCCGGTATGAGTCGGTGCTCCGCCTCACCCGTGAGATCAATGCAGCAGGCAAGATGGTGGCATCGATCTGTCACGGTCCGTGGATCGACATCTCCGCGGGGATCGTCAAAGGCGTCACCTATACCTGCACACCGGGCATCAAGGATGATGTGAACAACGCAGGCGGGACATGGGTGGATAAGCCGTTGGTGGTGGATGGCAATCATGTGACCAGCCGCAAGCCTGATGACCTGCCGGAGTTTGCCAAGGGGATGTTGCAGGTGTTGGAGGGGTGAGTCTGGTGGTGGTGTAACGTCCGGACACTTTCAAGACAGTTAAGCACCCCGGGGACTGAAGTCCCGCGGGCTTTAGTGTGCATGTGGATCATTGTTGGTGGTGGTTGGAAACTTGCGAGTGCGTTTAGCCGCCGGCGACGACTTTGCCCACCGAGAAGATCGGTAGCAGCAAGCTGATGGCCACGAAGCCGATGATGGTGCCCATCACAGCAACCATGATGGGTTCGATCATGCTGGTGACGGTTTTGACGGTCTGGTCGAACTCTGCTTCGGTGAAGTCCGCAATGCGGTTCATGACTTTGCCCAACTGACCGGAACGTTCGCCGGAGTAGACCATCTGGCCGATGGATCGGGGGATCAGCGGACTGGTAAACAGTGAGTCTGAAAGCTGTGAACCCTGGCGGAGTTTGTCATCCACGTCTTCCCAAAGATCGTGAAAGTAAGCGTTGTCGGTGACGTGCTTGATGATGGCAACCATATCCAACATCGACACGCCGGCATTGATCATCGTCCCCATCGTGCGACAGGATCGGGTGATGTAAAGCTGTTGATAGAGTCGGCCCATCAATGGCATGTTGAGCTTGATCCAGTCAAATGCGCGTCGACCTTGCGTGGTGAGTAGTGAGCCCCATATGCCCGCAACGGATGCTATCGCCCCGCCGACCCAGAAATACCAGTAGTTCACGAGAATGGATGACATGGTCATCAGCAACTGCGTCGGAGCTGGCAAGGCCGCATTGCGCGAGGCATAGATACCTGCAAAGCGAGGCAGCACAAAAGCAAGCAGGAAAATCGTCACGCCGATCGCCATCACGACCATGAACATGGGATACATCATCGCACCCTTGGCCTGCTTGACGGTCTGCTGTTCTTTACTGAGGTATTGGCTGATACGGTCGAGCATACTGGACATCGTGCCGGACATTTCCGACGCTCGAAGCAGCGATGTCATCACCGGTGGGAAGACTTTGGGGAATTTTTTAAGGGCACTGGAAAACTGCCCGCCGGATTGCACGGTTTGCGTGATGTCTTCGAGTACTGCTCGAAAGTGCGGGTCCATTGTCTGATCCACACAGCATTGCAGTGCATCGGTCAATGGTACGCCAGTTTCGATCATCACCGCCATTTGATGTGAGAAGAAGATGACCTGTTTGCGTTGAACACGTCGGGCATGTGCCTTGAGCGTACTGGCTCGCATCTCCGGGGTGTCTTCGTTCATCGGTGAAATTTTGACAATGAACTTACCTTCGGAACGTAGCTGGTGCGACGCTTCATCCATACTCGCAGCATTGACCATACCGGTGGCCAGTTCGCCTTGTGCATCACGTGCTTGATAGAGAAAACGTGCCATGAGATTGCTCCGAATCATCAGCGACACGCAGTGTCGCAGCTATTGACTTTCTGTCTTATCCTAGTCGCTAGTCCCTAGTCCCTAGTCCCTAGTCCCTAATGAACATCAATGCATTGCCGCAGCATGGAAAAGTTCTTCCACGGTAGTGACACCTGCTTTGACCTTTTCCAGACCGTCATCGGCCAGTGTGCGATACCCACTGGCCTTGGCGATTTTTTTGAGATCCTGTAAACCGGCACCTTTGGCGATGGCTTCCATGGCATCATCATCGGGGATGTACAGTTCAAAAATACCCACGCGACCGGAGTAGCCTGTATTGCGACAAGCCTTACAACCTGAGCCTTGGTAAATCGTGTCAATCTGATAGTCAGGGCCAGCAATGAGTTTGATGGTACGCATGGTGTGATCATCAATCGCAACCGGCTCTTTGCAGCGTGTACAGATTTTTCGAAGCAAACGTTGAGCCAACACGCCACGAATTGCAGCAGCCACGAGATACGGCTCGACACCGATATTAAACAACCGTGTCACCGCACTGGGCGCATCATTGGTATGCAACGTGGACAGCACCACGTGACCGGTCAGTGCAGCCTGCACAGCGATCTTGGCAGTTTCCGGATCGCGGATTTCACCGACCATCACCACGTCAGGGTCTTGACGCAGCAAGGCACGCAAAGCAGATGCAAAGGTGAAACCGGCTTTATCATTGGTTTGAAACTGGTTGACGCCGACAACGGAGTTTTCCACGGGATCTTCGACGGTGGAAATATTGACGGTCGGATCATTAAGTTCGTTCAGTGAGCCATAAAGCGTGGTGGATTTACCACTACCTGTTGGGCCGGTGACGAGAATGATACCGTTGGGACGGTGAAGGATTTCCTTCCAGTCCTTGAGCAGATCATGTCCCATCCCGCAGGTATCCAGGGATGCGACTTTATTGCGGTTGTCGACGATACGCATGACAACTTTTTCGCCGAACTTGCCGGGCATGGTTGAAACACGCAGGTCAATTGGATGCTTATTGAGCATGACGGTGATACCGCCATCCTGTGGGATACGCCGCTCAGAGATATCCATTCCAGCCATGATCTTGATACGGCTGACCACAGCGGGGAGCATGTTATACGGCGGTCGCATCTTCTCAAACAACTTGCCATCAATACGAATTCGCACGCGAAAGGTGTTGTCATCCGGCTCGATATGGATATCCGAAGCACGTTCTTCCACGGCAGAGAAGATGATGTAATTCACGAGCTTGATGATGGGCGAATCGTCTGCGGATGCTTCAAGCGAATGCATGTCGGCCATCTGCGAGTCGACAATTTCCATAGCAGACGTATCATTGTCATCGACAATATCATCAATCACAAAAATATTGGTGTTCGGCAGATGTGCTTCAAGTGTCGCTTGAATGTCTTTGAGTGTCGCAGCAACAATCTGCACGGGGCATTCGCAGAGTCGCCCCATCTCCTCAATGAGAAACACATTGGTCGGCTCGCTGATCGCTACAGTGAGTTTTCCCTGAACATAGAACAGAGGCAATACGAAGTGTTTTTCGAGAAACTCACGTGGGAGCATCTCGATGACTTTCGGGTCGGACACCTTGGGGGTGATCCGTGCAAAGGGCACATCGTAGGCCTCGGCCAAGGTTTCGCAGACCTGTTCTTCGGAGACCAGTTCCAATTCAATGAGAATTTCGCCGAGGAGCTTTTTGTGACCGCGATTACGCTGATAGTCCAGCGCCTGAGCGATCTGCTCCTGGCTGATTAATCCCTTTTCAAGCAATAGATCACCGATACGCACAGGCTTGCCAGTCTGTGGTTTATTCTCGGTGTTGCTTTCAGGTTGGTCGGTTCGAGCAAACATATACCTGTCTATCCCCCCCATTGCTGGGTCTTATTGCAAACTGGCTAATGCGCCTCGGACATTCTCATGTGCGGGCAATTGTTTGTTGAGTCGTGTCATGTGCAAAACAGTCTTGATGTCATCTGGCAACGAGACCAATCGCACCTGCCCCAGGCGTTCTGCTGAAAGTTCAGTGAGCCAAAGCAGACTTTCAAGTCCCTGTGAATCCACCGATTCAAGTTCACTGCAATCGACGATAAAATCGGCGACGCGTTGTTCATCCAGACGAGCCAGGACACTGCGGCGGAAATTATCCACATGCTCAGCGGTGAACTCACCTTTGAGCATCATCAAACAAGCCTGTTCAATTTCATCAAAAAAGCACTTCATGAATCTGTCCTTTACTCGTCAATCTCGCTAGTTGTATCATCCTCAAATGCTGCCTGATGTTTCTTTACCATTTCAAAGAATGGTGCAAAATCAAGCTTGAGGAATACTTCGGCCAGATCGGGATCAAACTGACTGCCTGCACAGCGTTCGATCTCAGCCATGACATCTTCATGTTTCAGTGCACGTCGGTAAGTCCGGTTGGTACTCATGGCATCAAATGCATCGGCCAAGCCAATCACACGACCGAACAGTGGAATATCACGCTCGACTAGACGATGGGGATAACCATTACCATCCCAACGTTCATGGTGATAAAGCACGCCAGGAATCAGATCATGCATCTGTCGGATATCCTGAAGAATCTTGGCGCCGATTTCCGGATGCTGCTTGATGAGTTCAAATTCTTCGAAGGTCAATCGTCCCGGTTTACAGAGAACCGACTCAGGCACGCCGATCTTGCCAACGTCATGCACCAGTCCAGCCACATAAATCCGTTCACAGGTAAAGTCATCCAAACCTGCCGCCTTGGCCAGATTGCGGGACATCAATGCCACACGTTCGGAATGACCATGGGTATAACTGTCCTTGGCATCGATGCTGCTCGTGAGTGCATGAAGTGTTCCAAGGAACATACTCTGCATGTCTTCGTAGAGCATCGCGTTCTGCAGGAAGATCGACATGGTGCTGGCCAGCGAACTGCACAGCTTTGAGTCGATACTGCTGATGTGCGAATCATCGAGTTTGTCGGCCCCGTAGATCAATCCAAAAGGAACACCTTCACGAACCAACGGCACAACCAGTAAGTGGTGCGCCAAATCCGTGAGGCCTGGAATATTCAGACTGCTTAATTCGTCAAGCACAACCGGTTCTGAAGTCTGACCGACTTCTTCAATCAATTGCAGGCCGATCTGCTTTAACTGACGTTGAGCGGTGGGCATTTCACCTGCTGTGAATACCTGGCCGGAAAGGACACAGAGATTTTCGTGTTGATCAGCAATCTGAAGCACCATCCAGCGGAGTCCGACAACCTGCTGCAATTCCGTACAGGCATTACCCAGGAAGCTGTCAGGTGTCTGGTTGACCATCATGTTTGAACTAAGCTTGTACATCAGGCTCAGTTCTTCGTAGCTCTCTGCAAGGTGCTGACTCATGGCCTGCAGTTCCTGCACGCGACGATCCAGTTCCACTGAGTCCTGCTTCATCCATCCCAGGCTCAACGCAAGACGTTCGATTTCCATGGGAGCCATCAGACTGGTGCGGTCGATTTGTTGTAAGGCGTAGGTCAAATCCATCTTCTGCTGATCGCAGAGCAGATGCATGTGTTCAGAATCCAACAGGTCCTGCCCACAGAGAATTGCTACAGGTATTTGCGTTTGTTCAGCAGACTGTGAACGACGACGGCGTTGTGATGGAAGCGGTACGAAGTAAACCCCTGGCCAAACCTTGACCGGTTGGCCGGCACGTTCGGAAAGCTGCTCCCATAGTCTGGCGACCGTTGCACGAAATGCCGGTGCCCCGAGAATCAGTTGCTCAATGGGTCGCACATCATACACGGGGATACACCTGCCATCGGAATGAACCATGGCAGTTGAAATCTGCAGCGCACTTAGACGTGCGATGAGCCGATCCGAAAGGACCGTAGCCGTGATGGGACGTGCAATGCGAGTCACGACGTAATAGATACTCCTGAATTCTTACTGAGTAATTTTTCCACGCGGCTTAATACTTCACGCGGGCTAAACGGCTTGCTTAGCACATCGACAATATTCGTCTGACGTAACTGGTCATCATCCAAACCAAAACCACGTGCGGTGAGCATCAAGGCTGGTGTATTGGCAGTTGTTTCGTGTTGACGCATTTGAATGCACAGTTCCAGTCCGGTCATGATGGGCATTTGAAAGTCCGTAATCACCACATCAGGCAACTCTTCAAGTGCCATTTCCAATGCTTCCTCGCCATCTTCAGCGGTGATGACGTCATAGCCGGCACGCGTGAGCTTCAAACTCACCACGTGAAGGATATGGGTCTCATCATCAACCACTAAAATTAGCGGGTTTTCTCGATCCATGATCTTCCTCGCCTCATCTATCGGACGTCACCACGACAATGCGCACGTCCTGCTACAGTATGTTGTCGGCCATGGGAAGGGTGTACATGAACACACTTCCAACATTGACTTCACTTTGGACGCTGATTTGTCCGTTGTGTACGGTTTCTATGATGTGTTTAACCAGATTCAGCCCCAGCCCGGTCCCCTTGGCAATCTTTTTGTGACCGATAACCCGGTAGAATTTATTAAACACATGAGCAATGGCATCCTCGGGAATACCGATGCCTGAATCTTTGACGTAAAAGCTGATCGCACGCTTGGACTCATCCACTTTCGCCCCGACTTCGACCACACCGCCGTTAAGCGTGTACTTGATGGCATTACCCACCAGGTTCAAGGTCGCCTGCCAGAGCATGTCACGGTCTGCAAAGACCTGATAGACCGGGTTGATGTTTTCCACGATGAGCTTGATGTCTTTGGCACGAGCCTGAGGCTGCATCACATCCATGACTTCCTGAATCAACGGCGCAACTGCGACATATTCACGTTGCACTTTAACCACACCTGACTCGATGCGGCTGATATTCAAGATGTTGTCAATGAGCCGTTGCAGACGATTGGTTTCACCTTGGATGATGTTGTAAAACTCGGCGCGTGTTTCCTCGTCACCTGCTTCATCATCAATGAGCATTTCCATGTAAGCCTTGATGCTCGACAAGGGCGTCTTGAGTTCATGTGAAACGTTGGACACAAAATCGCTCTTCATTTCCGCGATCTGCTTTTCCTTGGTCACATCACGCAAAACCGTCACAACACCCTCATTACACTGGCTATGGTCATCGCTCTCATGATGCTTGTTCATACTCGTAAGTGTCACGTCATAAATTGACCGACAACCGGCATTGTCAAAGTAATACTCCGAATGTCGCGGATGCTTGCGCAACGTTGATTCACGCGTATCCTTGATCATGTCCACAAGATGCTTCTCACGGACGACACGGTCAATGGGACGATTCAACGCCTCATCAAGTTCAAAGCCCAAGACGCGGGCGGCTGTGGCATTGGCTAATGCAACCTCGTTAAACGAGTCGGTCACCACCACGGCATCTTCAATTGAATCGAGAATCGCCAAGGCATGCTGACGTTCGGCTTCAGCCATCCGCAGATGCAGTTCCAATTCACGACGTTTGGCGGTGAGTACTTCAATGCGATCGTGATACTTCATCCCCAAGCGATTCACGGCCTGAACCACTTCATCAAGTCCCATTGCAAGACCGGGTAACGCAGGCACGGCATCCGACGATGCCATCGAATCAATATGAGCTGTCAGACGTTTGACTTCACTTAGATAACGACTCATCCAAATGGCGTGAGACAAACCAATCACCACACCCACCGATGCGGCTACGGCAAATAACTCGGCACTGCTGCCACGTGCCATGATCAGACCTGAACCCTGGGCGTACAACAGAAAAACGCCCACGAAGGTGCCACTGATCAGCATCACACCTAAGCTGGCCCATTTTCCTGTCAGTAAACGCTCCATGTCCTTGTCCTGTTCTCAAAAAGTTAATCGTGGCTGTCTTACTGAGTCACTGATGCCAGTCGTTCAAGTAGCTGACGGGCACGTAAATCTTCGGGTTGTCGACGTATTGCTTCGGCGTAGGCCTGGGCTGCCGCCTCAAGCTTGCCGCTTTGTTGCAAACTCAGACCAAGCAGAATCGCCGGCTCACTGGACTGAGGCATCAGCGACATCGCCTTGTTGAACATGCTTGCTGCTCGTTCGTGATTGTTACGCTGGTGATAACACAAACCTGCAAGCAGAAAACCTTCATGACGATCCGATACCAAACTCTGTAAACGACTGGCGACACGCATCGCAGCAGAGAAGTCACCCTGCTGCATCGCCACATCCCCAAGACCAACCCAGGCATCAATATCATGGGCATTGGCAAGACGCATCGCATCAAAAATCTTGCGTGCCTCTTCAAACTGACCATTGCTCATGTAACAACGTGCCAGTGTCTGTTTAAGGTCACTTCGACTGGCAAATGTCTCGTTGATCAATAGCTGTTCAAATACGCCAATGGCCTGAATGTTGCGGCCTGAAAGAACCAAGGTGTGACCGAGTTGTTCAAGTGTCGTAAAGGATTCAGGGTCAAGCAAGACGGCCTGACTGTAGTATTCCGAAGCCTTGTCATACTGCCCAAGCAGGCGATAGACATCTCCAACCGCCACACGTATCCCGGCGTTTTGGTCAAAGTAATCCACACGTCCAAGCAGGCGATCCAAAGCGACCTGTGACTGCTGCATCGCCAAATCCATCTCCGCAGCAGCAAGCAGGTAAGCGACATTATCCGCTTCAAGTTCACTGGCTTTGAGATAGTAGTCACGAGCGGCTTCATATTTGCGCCAGCGCTGTTGAACCACGCCCTGGTAATAGGCAATCTGACTGAGCTTGCCATCAAGTTCGCCCGCTAATTCCAACTGACGAAAGCTGCGTTCAAGCAAGCCTTTTTCCAGACTGATACGAGCTGCAAGTAAATGCAGATTTGCATTGGTCGGATCGTAGTTGATTGCATCATCAAGCGTTTTACTTGCCTGGATCAAATCACCGGCATCAAACTGTCGCTGGGCGGCCTGAAGCAGTAATCCGCCACGGGCATCCTTCCAACGTTGTTCGGCTTTCTGGACATTCTGCTGATGATTGGTCTGCCCACTGCTACAACCGGTAAAGCACACCGTCATACTCACCAGCAAAGCAACCAGAAAACATTGAGGAAGGGTTCGCAGCATATCCTGTATGCTCAGTTGAGCGTTGAATCCCATGCGATCCGACACATCGCCCCACCAATCTCGTACTTGGCCGATGCGATCTGTAAGATTCAACGGCACAATCGGTGCTGCCGGTTGCTTGTGTGTCAATTCGTAACGGGCTGTATTCATCCGAAGGCTCTCTTTTCTTTTTCCAATGCTTTCGATGAGTCAAGTCAACGTGGATCGCGTGCGTCAGTGCGATCCATCAACGGGAACAGCTGCTGTCTGATTTCTCGCCTTGATCGGCTTGGCTTCTTCTTCCTCTTGAGGAGTCACATCCATGACTTTTTCGACAGGTGTCAATTCCTTATTGATCAATTCTTTGGAATAGTCATCCAGGAAGAAGCGTTGCTGTGGTTTATCAAGCTTGTTGAGGATGCTGGCTTTCAATGCACGAGCCTGATTGAAATTGGGGTCTAACCGCAAAGCCATTTCAATACACATCAAAGCCTGACGGTCATTACCATTTTGGTGATGCTGCAGGGCGTTGCGCATGTGATCGGCAACCATCTTGGAGCGTGAGAACGGCAACAAGCCCTGACGTGATCCAAACTGAGCAGTGCGGATGTTGTCCTTCATCTGTTCACCTTCGGCGTACAGTGAATCATCACGCACGATCGTCGGCGTAATCAGGAAAATAGTTTCCGTTCGCGTGACCGTATCGGCCTGATCGCGAAATGCCGCACCAAGAACCGGGATATCCCCAAGCACGGGTGTCTGCTGACGACTCACCACATTTTCCTCACGGATCAATCCGCCAAGGACAACCGTGTTGCCATTGCGGACGATCACGTTGGTGATCATGCTCTGTTCGTCTTTATCAATACCTTGTGTTTCACCCAGATCCACACGTTTACCGCTGGAGATTTCAGGCTTGAGTTCCATGCGGATGAAGTTGTCAGAACTGATAAACGGGCGGATACGCAGCTTGGTACCTGAGTCCACCGTTTCGACACTCGTGGAAGTTGTGGTGTCCACGGTCTTGGTGATGAGTACGGCTTGAGCGAGTGTATCACGGACTTCAGCACGCTGACGGTTGAGAACCAACAGTTTTGGATTGGCTACAACGGTGGTATCCACGACACTATCCAACGCATGGATAAAGGCGGCGATGCCGTCGCGGATAATGCCGACCTGTGTACCGCCAGTGGTGGCAATATTCCCGGAGTTACCAAAGCTGGTCTGAACTGCCGTCGCTGAACCGGTGATATTCTGAGACACCAGATCATTAATCACACTGATGGGAGTTGTCGCCTCAGCTAAAGTCATATCCGCAACAGCGGTGATGTCCACACCAAACTGATTGTTCTCAGTGAGATTGGCTCGAAGAATGGTTGACTCGATGAGTACCTGCTCAGGACGTTTATCCAATTCAGTGAGAATCGCAATGGCTTCTTCGACATTGGGCTTGGCGTCACGAATCACAAGTGTTTCATAGTGTGCAAAACCGTTGGCACCCCCATCGGACTCCTGTGCTTCAAAACCTGTGTCGGCCAACTTGTTGTAGCTGATTGAACCGGCAGCAGAGAGGACGGGCTTGATAATTTCCTGTGCGTTTTCAGCAGCGATATAGTTCAAACGAATCACACGCGTCACAGGTTTGAGGTTGGCTTCATTGGTTGCCTTGAGTTCATCCATGGTAAAGATATGGATAAAATTGCCGCTTTCACGATAGTCGAGCTTGTAAGGTTTAAGCAGCCCATCAAGCACTTCGTACAAATCAGCACCATAGACTCGACCTGAAATCGTTCCCGACACATCCGGGCTTGCGATGATGTTCCGCTGCGACTGGAGACTTAGCAGGTTAAGCACCTGGCGAATGTCCTGGTCACGCAAATCAAGGTCGATTAAACCAGCCTGATCCACTGAGACGGTGTCGACCGATGCGGGTTGCGCTTCAGTCTGAGGTGACATCTCAAAGAGATTCTTGGCCGTGTTCTGCGCCAATGAAGTCTGCATCCCTGCAAGGCCAAGCCATGCTGAGAGTAAGACAACGGTGCTGTAAGTTCGATTTAAAGACATCTTCATATCTCCCTGAAGTCCGTTTGAGACTTCGCGTTTCTCTTAGTCCATTCGTAAACGAACCATTCGGCCCTGGAATTCCATAATGACCTGACGGTTTGCGACTTCTTTGAGCACCAGTCCTTCAAAGGATTGGCCAATTTCTACGATGCGCCCATTGATCACTGCACAGGGACGGGCACCCATCACTGTGGATTGCAGACGAATCCGACCGACCATGGCCTGGAGTTGTGAATCCACTTCATCAACCTCCTTGCCCTCGCGCGTTGTATCCTTGGCTGGCTTTTTCTCTTCAGGTTCATCCACTGGATAATCCGTCAGATCTATTGCAAACAAGTCACGCTGACTCACCGTTGGCAAGGTCACTTCCACGATAGGCTTATCAGCACTGAACACCTTGCGACGTAATACATCGGTAGAAGGTGTTGCTGATGCAGAGGCAGTCGTTGCAGCAGGTTTGGCCACCGCGGTGCGCGGAACCTGTTTGAGGATCAATCGCCCCCAAAGCAGTAACATCACGCAACCCAGACCGATGATCAGGCCCAGTTTCTTTTTGTCCTGCAAAAGCAGGGCTTTTTGTTGTCTTAACCACGGACTCATGATGCGCTGTCTCCTTCAGGTGCAAAAAACACCATCAAGCGAAGATTCACAGAAATAAGCTTCTGGGCATCTCGCGGACTGCGTTGCATACTCAGGCGACTGATATAAATCGGGTACTTCAAATTTTCCATGTATCGTAAAAACACATCTGTCTGGTCATACTGCCCCATAAAACTCAGAGTCAGTGGGATCGCTGTGTACTCGGAAGTAAACGTTGGACTTTGCGTATGCGTGGTCTGGTTCTCAATCCCCAGGCGACGCAATTCACTACTGAGCTTGCGTAGCAAAATGGATAGATCGCCCCGATCGACCAATTGCGTGTCGAGCAATTGAATGTCCGCCTGCATGTCATGTACTTTTGTGTTGATCTGCGTGAGGATTGAAGCTTTGGACACCTCAGCATCAAGCTGTGCTGAGACAGTGGCCAACTCTTGCCTGGCAGCAGACATCCGTTTGTGATGCGGCAACCACGCCACGAGTACGAACAGCAGCAGAATGACCAAGCCGCCGACCATGGTCATCATGATGTCTTTTTTAATCGACATGTGCCACCTCCTTGTTATCGTCCGCATCACTGTCGGTCACCTTGAGGGGAACCTGATAGATGCAGTCGAGTGAGACTTCCATTTCGAGTCTGAATTCACGGGCCGTCGCTTTACCAATGCGCGTGGTCTTGGAGTAACGCATTTTTACATTCTGGAAGATCGGCTGGGCAGAAAGTGCGCCGACAAGGTTGGCCACATCCACATCCGATGGACTAAGTCCCATGAGTTGAATCTGCATCACTCGTTCGGGAGCCTTGACCTTCTTTTTGGTCTTGGATGAACTCTTCTTGGTTTTCTTCTGGGGTTTGAATTCTGAAAGATCAAGCTTGGGTTCATCAGATGAACAGACGATCTCGGTTAATGACATCCGCTGGGGCATCACTTGAGCGATCGTGGCCATAATCGAGGAGAGGTCCAACGGCATGGTCAAACCATCATGAACCGCCAAGGTGAGTTTAAGTTCACGTTCCTGATTTTTGAGCTTGGCGACTTCCTTGCTGCGAAGCTCGGCGGCAACCAACTCATCTTTTTTCTGTTCAACTTGATTGCGTATCGACATTACCTGGCCAGACTGGCCGGCAAAAAGTGCGATGCCAATCAACACCATCCCGCAAAGAATAGCGATCTCACGGAACAGACGCTGGCTGCGGTTCTGTGACTCCAAAAATGACTGTGGCAGGAAATTGATCTCATTCATGCTGCCTGTCCTTTCTGCATCACATGCTGATTCAAACGCATCGCAAGACCGCACGCCAAAGCCTCGTTGTCAGAAGACTTCTGATTGGTGAGGGTCGGCGGGGCATCAAGTTTGAGGCCGGAGCTTTCCTGGATCATGCGTAAGAAACTGCTGTCACGATTCAGCCCCCCGGTCACCCAGGCACGCTCGGGACGATGACCACGGAAGGTCACGCTGTAGTAACGCATACACAGATTAATCTCACGGGTGAGTTCCGAAGCGATCTGCCGTTGAGCTTCAACGAGGACACGTTCGATGGTCGGTTCACCGACATTTTCTTTGGACTGCTGGGCTTCTTCAGACTGCTTTTCAACATTGCGTTTGATGATATTGATTCGCGCTTCGTCAATATCCTCGACACCAAGATTGAGCTTGGTAGCAAGGTATTCATTGATCTGTCGGCCTGCGGCATCGATCTGTTTGTAAAACAGCACTCGGCCATGACGACAAATCAGAATCTTGGAACTGGCATAACCCAGGTCCAATACGACGACTGCTTCCTCAGGCTTCTGCGGGTCTTGGTGATAGTTGGCCCATCGAGCCAGAGCACTGGGTGCTGCTTCCACAGCAGTTGGAACCAGATTGCATTGAGCAAGCAAGGCGATGTGTTGGTCGATCTGCTTTTTCTTGACTGCCAGAAGAATGATCTCCTGCTTGTTCTCGTCACCTTGACGGACTTCTCCGACATTGAGGTACTGAAGCTCGATATCATCGAGTGAAAGATGCAGTCGGTCGGACGCCTCCCATGCCACGGCTGCCCGGATTTCATTGGGCGGCATGGCGGGAATGCGGATGTTTTTGTAAATGATGTGTTGGGCAGGTAGTGAGGTAACCACGGTATTGCCTTTGAACGAACCATCGGCCATAGCGTCCTGGATGGCTTGCACCACGGCCTTGTCACGAGTGGCACCACTCACTGGCAAGCTGGGGCTGAGGTGTTGGACACTACTGGCTGTCACCACCGCTTCGCCACCACGCTCTTCGAGTTGTGCCAGACGTACGGCATAGGCACCGATGTCGATGCCGATGGGGTATTTGTTGGATTTGATCAGATGCTTGAGCACCGTCCGTCTCCTTTGCTTCTCAATTCCCGATCACTCGATCCAGTTTGAGAAACGCAAAGAAAAGCCATTGAGACAGAAAATGGGCTTCATGATGCGAACTCCTGGACCTGGACACGTATCTTGCGACACGTTGTCACTGATTTATTCGGCAGAATCAGAACCCAACTGAGGTCAAGAGGCGCCCGATAAGCAAAAAAGTTGTGAAAATAGGTAAGTTGGCGGGAATCGCCCTGCTTCTGGTCTATGTAATGAATCAGTCGTGCAAGATCCCAAGCCGCCAGATGAGTCGGGCTTTGCGGACGAATCTGACGGGTATCCAATTGTGTGAGACAGGCGAGTACGATGCGACCCGTCAGATTCGCATAGCCTCATCTGGCGGCTTGATGTGACATCTTCATCCGATAACAATGTAACAACGCGCAAAAAAACACCCTGACATTTCTGCCAGGGTGTTTGTATTAATCGTATCAAACGCGTGTCATACGCGGCTTTGATTAGTCATCATCTTCTTCGGTGACCAGGACGATGTCGCCATCATCTTCGGTCATACCCACTTTGGTGGCACTTGCGGTACTGAGGATACCACGGATTTCACCAGTCGTGCTGTCGTATGCCCAACCAGCGGTACCGGTTGTTGAGGGATCAGCACCGACGGTCAACGCAGTGATGGTTGACGAACTGTCGAATGAGTTGGTCGGGGCCTTTTGCAAGTAAGGACCAAAGGAACCGCTGGCGTTCAATGTGCCATCGGCATCAGTCTTTTCGGTCAGCAAGTCCCAGCCGTCATTGCCTGCAAGGTTAGGATAGTCGTCATTGTGCTGTACGCGATAGAGTTCCAGTTGGCTGCGGATGGTCTGCAACTGAGTCGTCAGAGCGTTGGCCTTGGCGGTATCGGATGCAGAGGTGAATTGTGGGATGACGATCGCAGACAGAATGCCCAGGATCACCACGACGATCAGGATTTCAACAAGCGTGAAACCAGCGTTATGCGTGTGTTTGCGAGTGTTCATTTTGATAGCTCCTCTAGTTAACTTGTCCATGCAATGTTTGTTGTTTGTATATCCGTAACTTTTTCAGACACACTTGTGCCTGCACCTTTTGTAAACCTTGTCGATCAGACCCCCCATTTTCGGGTCGGTTTTGAACCTGCTGTGGAATTGGGCCCTATCCTCTGGCAGGTCATTGATTCGAGGTTTCCTGCTCATGTCATCGACGAGGCATTTGGCGTACTTGATGTTCTTTTTCATTTCAAAACCAAAACGGGTCGGTCTGTAACGGTTATCCAAAAGACAACAGCAGACCCGTTCAAACAAACGATATGGTTCCATGAATCAGCCAATCGAAACACTGTTTTTCAGTCATTTCAAATCGCTTTGTAACATCTGGTTAAAACTGACAAACCAATACGCAGCAATACAAAAGGTTGATCCTTGATTTCTTATTTGAGAACCCGATCTGACCGACGTATGAAAAATCAAACAGGACACGGAACTCCCAACGTGATGACCAGGTCAAAAGGTATTTTCAATATTCTGATTGTGGGCATGCTGAGTCTCATCGGCATGGGCGTGGCGATTCTGCCCCTACTGACACATGACCAGAACACGTCGATCAGTTGGATGACGGCTTTATTGGCCATGGGACCGTTTCTGGTTCTTGTGAGTCTGATCGTGCATAACAACCATCAAATTCGCGGATTGCGTTCAGAAATTTTTTACAGTCGCAACAAGCTTCAATCGACTCAAACCAAACTTGAACAGACTCAAAGTAAACTGGAGAATGCTGCCCAACTCGCTGGTGCCACGGAACTGGCGACGGGGATTCTTCACAATGTGGGAAATGTTCTCAACGGCGTCAACGTCAGTGTGTCACAAATCAATCAATCGTTACGTGACTCAAGAATGGATGCACTCAACAGCATCGTGCAACTGATGCAGCAACAAGGTGAGAATCTGCCCAACTTCATTGCAACAGATCAACGAGGCATGAACCTTGTCGAAGCTCTGGCACAACTTGAACAAATCCGTGAAGAGGAAGCTGAATTCCTCTCCACGGAATTGCGTGAATTGTCCAACGGCGTCAATCACATGCGCAACATCATCGACATGCAACAATCCTCAGCAACCAATGCACATCAACATGAAAACTTCAATGTCTCAGAAGTGATTCAGGATGCGGTGAAGCTATACAGCAATGCCTTGGCACGTCTGCAAATTGAGCTGTCCCTGCAACTCGATGAGCAACTCCAAGCACAGACCGACCGCCCCATCGTAATGCATATCCTCGTCAATCTCATCAGCAACGCGCGTAATGCCATTGCCGAATCAACGCATGGCGGGCTGCGCAAAATCACCATCCAATCCCAACAAGTCGATCAGTGGGCGCAAGTCCAAATCACCGACACAGGCTGTGGCATTGATTCGGCGAACCTTAAGCATCTATTTGAATATGGATTCACCACACGCGATTCAGGACATGGATTCGGCCTGCATCACAGTATCAATGCAGCAAGAGAACTGGGGGGCACACTATCCGTTCATAGTGATGGAGTGGGGACTGGGGCGACTTTTACACTGCAAATCCCCGTCATCGCAACGGTGGCAAATCGTATCCTGTAATTCAAAATCAGATTTCGTATGCCCAGTATTCCAGGTCATCCTGATCAGCTATGTCCGTGGCATCAATCGACCCGCCGATGAGTTCCTTGGCACGGTCGAGCGCTTTTTGAGCTGAAGCAAACACACCAAAACTTGTCGGAAACACATTCTCTTCGCCGATGAGTTTGACCAACCCGTAGTGTCCCATTTCATCCATCAGTTCATCGCGGACACCGCAGAGAATCACGTGTCGCCCCAACTCGTTCATGCGTTCGACAAATTCTTCGATCACCTGCAATACCGTGGAGTCCACTGAGTGCGTTCGCTTGAGTCGGAAGATCACAACGCGCGATGCATCGTTTTGAATCCGTGTCAATCGATCACGCAACTCATCAGCGACACCAAAGAACAAGTCCCCTTCCATCTGCAGGAACAACACTGTCCGACGACCGTGTTTTTCCTGCAAGGGTCGCTCAACAAATGGGCCAGAGGGGGATCGCACCATCTCTGCCATGCGAAGCTGACTGGCTTGTCTAAGGTACAAAGCGATGTTCAGGAACACGCCGACATAAATCGCATAGTGCAACGGCAAGGTGACCGCAGATAAAAACGTCACCATACACACCGCAGCATCAGCGCGATTGGTCTTGAAGATTCGCAGCATGTACCGCCAATCCACCAGCGCATAGGCAATCAAAAACAAAATGGCAGCCAAAGCGGACATGGGGATGTAGTAGGCCCATTTTGCACACGCTAAAAAGATCACCGCAACACCCACTGCACTAAAGGCACCTGAATAACGCGTTTTGGCGCCGGCCTGATAATTGAGTACCGACCGGGTAAAGCTCGCAGAGCCAGGAATATTCTGACAGAACGCACCAATGACATTGGCGACACCTTGAGCAAAAAATTCTTGATTGGGGCGGATCACCGATCCGGTTTTCGAAGCGATGGATTTACCGATGGCAACCGTCTCAATCATCCCCAATAATGCCAGGGCAAAGGCGCCGCCCAACATGACTTCGGCCTGTTTATAGGTAATATGCCAGGGCATATACAATTTCTCAGGCAAGCCACTTGGGACTTCACCTACTAATGGTAAATGTGATTCATCCCATCCAAACATGACCACTGCAGCCCCAGCCAAGACCACCCCCAGTAACGGGCCCGGGAAGAGTTTGGAGATGCGCTTGACCACAAGGATCAAAGCAATCGTGGCAATCCCGACACCCACGGCATGAATGCTGATATCACCTATATGCGGTATGAGTTTTTGAATATCCCCCATCACGCCTGGTAACTTGGCACCGCCGTATGGGATTTTAATACCCAGAAAATTCTTGAACTGACCTGCTGCAATAAGCACACCGGCACCGGAGGAAAAACCAATGATCACACTCCGACTCACATAGCGAATTAAATTACCCATCCGCGCAGCAGCAAAGATCAACTGGATGATCCCCTTAAGCAAACACAAACCCACAACCAATTGCAGGTACATCGCGGTATCACCCGGATCAGCAAGACGCATGACCGTTGCAGCAATAAGCAAAGCCTGCGTATTGGTCGGCCCGTTGGAGACAAACTCATTGGATGCAAAAAGCGACCCGAAAAACCCCTGGATAATTGCGGTATAAAGTCCGTACTCCGGCGGGACTCCGGCAATCAAGGCGTAAGCCATCCCCTGTGGAATTTCAATAACAGCAACTGTAATCCCTGCGAGAATATCCGCCCAACACTTTTTGAAGTTGTAGGTCTTGAGTGTCTCGATGGGTGGCGTCAACGGTTGAGCCATACGGGATAACAACGATGCCATTAAATAACTCCAATATCAAATTTGCCTGCTGTTCCAATCATGCTTGTCGATCATCATCCATGCCGTCCAACATTAACCCACGTCATATGTGTAACCTTCTGAGTCATCTTCTTCCAAGAGCAGTTCCTGCGTGTCGATGGACCCACCGAGCAAGTCACGGGCACGATCCAAAGCCTGTTGCGCAGCAGCAAAGACACCGTAACTGGTGGGGAATAAATTTTGCTGGCCAATGATTTTGTCCAGCCCATAATGCTGGATGATGTCCATCAATTCTTCACGCATGCCACAGAGAATCACAAACCGCCCTGTCTCCTGCATGCGTTGGGCGAACTCCTCGACAACCTGCAAGACGGTTGAGTCAATCGAATGCGTTCGCTTGAGTCGGAAGATGACCACACGTGCTGAACCATTGGCGATGCGGTTTAGTCGATCGCGTAATTCGTCTGCTACGCCGAAAAACAGATCACCTTCCATTTGCAGAAACATGACGGTTCGCTTGCCATGTTTTTCCTGCAACGGGCGTTCGACAAACGAACCTGCAGAATGTGTTCGGATCATCTCGTTAATACGCAGTCGGCTGGACTGTTGAAGATACACACCAATATTCAAAAACACTCCGACATAAATGGCGTAATGCAGTGGCAAGGTGATGGCTGCCAAGAACGTCACCATGCAGACCGCCGCATCGGACTTACTGGTTTTGCCGATGCGTAACATGTACCGCCAATCGACCAGTGAGTATGCGATGATAAACAGGACCGCAGCCAGGGATGCCATGGGGATATACCATGCCAGTGACGCGCAAAGCAGATAGATCAACGCAACGGCGATGGCACTGTAAACACCTGCAAAGCGTGTCTGACCTCCTGCCTGGTAGTTCAAAGCTGATCGAGTAAAGCTCGCAGACCCAGGGATATTCTGGCAGACAGCGCCCAGTACGTTGGCTAAACCTTGAGCGAAAAATTCCTGATTGGGGCGAACCGTCGAGCCGGTCTTTGATGCGATGGACTTGCCAATTGCCACCGTCTCAATCATGCCAAGTAATGCCAAGGCAAAGGCGCCACCCAACATTGATTCGGCCTGATGGTAGTCAATATGCCAAGGTGCGATAAACGTGTCAGGTAGACCATGCGGTAACTCGCCCACCAAAGGCAGCGTCTGCATATTCCATCCTGCAAAAGCAACACACCCGCCGGCAAAGACCACGCCGATAAGCGGACCTGGAGCCAAACGAGATAGCCGCCGAATAATCAGAATTAACACCAGCGTCCCCAGGCCAATACCTAGTGCGTGCAAATTGGTTTGATGTAAATGAGGTGTCAAACGCAATGCATCACCCACCACGCCCGGCACCACACGCGTCCCCAGGTCCGAACGCGAGAGACCCAGTAAATTGGGAATCTGCCCCACTGCAATAAGCACTCCGGCACCGGCTGAGAATCCAATGATCACACTGCGGCTGACATAACGAATGAGATTGCCCATCCGCGCAGCAGCAAAGATCATCTGGATGATCCCCTTGATCATCGTCAAACCAATAACCAGCTGCAGATACATCGCAGGATCACCAGGATCTGCCAGACGAGCCACCGTAGCTGCGATCAGTAGCGATTGTGTGTTAGTTGCCCCGCTGGAGAGTTGTTCGTTGGAGGCAAACAACGCACCGATGAAACCTTGGATAATGGAAGTGTAAAGCCCATACTGAGCCGGCACGCCAGCAATCAGGGCGTATGCCATCGCCTGGGGGACTTCGACCACTGCCACCGTCAATCCTGCCACCATGTCCCGGCGGAACTTGTTGAAAGTGTAATCCCTGATCGTCGCCAATGGCGGTGAAAACGGATAAGCCAGGCGGGACAGCAACGGCGACATCAAGACACTCCAGAAGTTACAGAATATAAGCAGACAACAGCATATAACCTCAACGGATCATTTTACTTGCGTTTTCGCTAGACTTAATCTGTTCAGGTAATACACAATAGCAACAATGAGCCACATCGTGCAATACATCAGTTTAATTCATCTGAAATTCACCCTGTAACCAGTTTCAATCCCGATACCACGTATAGAGTGAACAAGCACTGGGCAATACGCCTTGATGCAGGGCGTTGAACCCTTAAACCTGTTGTGCTTATCCATTCAAAGGATTGCGAACCTGTGAATCGCGAATATGAAAGATAATCTGACCATGTCAAAACGAACCTCAAATTGGACCTGTGGGTTGATGGGCTTTGTATTGTTAGTCTTCATGTGCAATGCCATGGTCAAAGCACAGGACACGGTCACGATCAAGACCAATGCTGGACCGGTGGTCGGTGAGGTGTCGGATGGCATTAGGGTCTTTAAGGGGATTCCCTATGCGGCGCCGCCTGTGGGTGATTTGCGATGGCGTGCACCGCAAGCTGTTGCACCATGGCAGTCACCACGACAGTGTCAGAACTTTTCATCTCGATGCCCACAGCCGGATGTGTCCGACCGCCCCTGGCTGGGTAAAGCCGGGCCGATGGATGAGGATTGTTTGTACCTCAATGTTTGGGCGCCATCCGATGTAAAAAAACCATTGCCGGTGATGGTGTGGATCCATGGTGGCGGGTTCACCATTGGTGCAGGGTCACTGGACTTCTACGAGGGCAAAGCCTTTGCCAAAGAGCAAGTCGTCCTGGTGACGATCAATTATCGACTGGGCCCGTTCGGATTCTTCGGCCATGAAGCATTGGCCAAGGAGTCGCCTAACCATGTCAGTGGCAACTACGGACTGCTCGACCAGATCGCTGCACTGCAATGGGTTCAACGCAACATCCAATCCTTCGGCGGCGATCCCAACTGTGTCACTATCTTCGGTGAATCGGCTGGCTCGGTTGCAGTCACCTGCCTGATGGTCAGCCCGTTAGCCAAAGGACTTTTCCATCGCGCGATCGCGCAGTCAGGCACGGGAACATCCATCTACCAACAACTCAACGAACCGCACAAACGTTCCAAGTCATTACATGCAACAGGAAATGTTCTCGCAGACAAACTGGGGATTGATGCAAGCGATACCGACGCCTTGGCAAAGTTGCGCAACGTCTCCGCCCAAAAACTGCTTGAAATTTCCAACCCCCAACTCATTTCACAGGGACTCCAAGGCACTAAATTCGGCCCAGTCATTGATGGCTATGTCCTGCCCGCCAACCCCGGGAAGATGTTTGCCAACGGCCAGCAACATCCCATCCCCCTGATGATCGGCAGTAACCAACAGGACGGCATCCTCCATGCCAGCGCCTTACCCATCCGACGTGTGCAAGGATACAAATGGATTCTCAACCGACTCTTTGGCAAAGATGGACCTGCGGTTTTTGATCTCTTTCCTGCAAAAACCAATGATGACATCAAGCAGGCCAAGTTGGATTTAATGACTGTTTCAGCCTTTGCTGCGCCCTCACGCCGACTTGCTGCTGCCATGCAAAACGTCGCAACACCTGCTTATCTGTATGAGTTCACCCGCATCAGTCCAGCAGCCAAACGCAAAGGACTTGGTGCTGTCCACGGTGCCGAAATCGTCTACCTGTTCGACACCTTCGGGCATCCCACAGGCTACGACCAAACCGACCATCAACTGGCTAACCAAATGCGAACGTATTGGATCAACTTTGCGACCACCGGCAATCCCAACGGTTCAAACCTGCCCCACTGGCCAACCTATGATGTGACCGATCAACACATGCAATTCGGCGATACTTCCCAAGCAGGTAAGCATCTGTATAAACAGGCATGCGACATCTTCGACCGCGTAGTGATCCAAGAGCAGTGAGAGATAGTGTTATGTCAGGCATTAAATAACTGGTTGTTAAGTTGAGCGCTGGATATTAATCCGGCGCAGGTGCCTTGAATTGGATATCAATTTAGCCTCGTATTAACATCCGATGCTCAACTGGCAAATGCGTCGTGCATAAAGCCCTTATACGGATCAGCATTGCTCCAACACTTCCGGGGGGCTTACTGCTTGCCCTTGATCAACTCACCATGTTTGGAGAAGAGTTTTTCGACCTTGGGGATTGCCACGTGTCTCACATACGGGTTACTTGGATTGAGCTTCACGTAGTCCTGATGGTAATCCTCTGCGGGATAGAAGGCTTCCAACGGCTCAAGTTTGGTGACAATGGGCTTATCGAATTTGCCACTGGCCTGGAGCTTGTCGATGTATTGCTGGACTTGCTGCTTTTGCGCATCGTCTTTGTAAAACACAGCGGAGCGATATTGCTTACCCACGTCATTGCCTTGACGGTTAAGCGTTGTCGGATCATGTGCGACGGTGAAGAACAATTCAAGCAAGGTGTCGAAGCTAACGATCTTGGGATCGTAAAGAATGCGGATGACTTCTGCATGCTCAGTTGAACCGCCGGAGACCTTTTTGTAATCCGCGGTCTCTTTGCTGCCACCGGCATAACCGCTGACCACTTCCAGGACGCCATCGACGGGTTCGAACACGGCTTCGGTGCACCAGAAACAACCGCCTGCAAATACGGCTGAAGCGAGTTGGTCAATGGGTGTGGCCTCTGCTGCGTCTTCTGCCAAAGTTGCGTAATCCTTGGTCTCTACAAAATTCAGACTCAGGCCATCGACACAGTATCGCAATCCTGTGGGTTTGGGGCCGTCTTCAAAGACATGGCCCATGTGACCATTGCATCGGACGCAGTGAATTTCCACGCGTCGCATGCCATGGCTGGTATCCACGTCTTCTGCAAGGTTGGGTTTGATCGCGTCGAAGTAGCTGGGCCATCCTGTGCCGGACTCGAATTTGGTGTTGGCAAAAAACAGGGGCAGATTGCATCCGGCGCAAACGTAGACACCGTCTTTTTTGTTCTTCAAAAATTCGCTGGTCCCCGGACGTTCGGTTCCCTGATGTCGGAGGATTTCAAAACGTTCGCTGCCCAGTTGTTCTTTCCATTGGGCTTGGGTCTTAAAGACGTAATCCGAACGGACGGGTCCGACGAGTTGGCCTTGCTTGTTGAATAGTTTGACTGCGACCACATCAGACGCAGGTTGTGTCGTTGGCATGTTTAACTCCTTGGCCCATATCCCGTCATTCTGCCGAACCGATGAAATGAATACCACCAGCAACAACGCAAGCAATACCAGAAGGAATCCGAGCCGAATGGGGTGTTGGTTTTGTTTCATGATAAAAGAGTAACCGCTGGGAGGCATAGAAATATTCCAAAATCAGAATAACAAATCGCCCACACGTGATGCAGATGCTGATGCAGATGCATTTGAAAAAACCTGCCCCAAGCTATTTGACACAGGGCAAAGGGATTGCGACAATACCGAGCCAAACTGAAATTGCTGGAGAGGTGGCCGAGCGGCTGAAGGCAACGGTTTGCTAAATCGTCGTAGGGGTTTTACCCCTACCGCGGGTTCGAATCCCGCCCTCTCCGCCATTTTTCAAACAAAG